>CAMCBW010000007.1 GCA_945873105.1 Tangfeifania diversioriginum | reverse complement strand
GTTTTACCGGTATTAAATCCATCACCTGCTCGGGTGAAAGGCCTGATTCAAAATAGAGATCCATGGCAGCCAGCAAGGTTTGCTGAACGGTCTGTTTGCTCTCTTCCTCCGACAGTCCCATTGGTTGTCCGAGATTGACCAACTCTTTCCACTGGAACCAGAAGTAGGTGGGCAACATGGCTGAAAGCATTGCATAGGCTTCAAGTTTGGCCTCCTCCACTTCGAAAATGGTTCCCAAGACCTCCATTTGGCGCAAAAAGAGTGCTTTTTCTTTCGGATCGAAATCTTTCGCAAAAGTGACCGGATTGTATCCCTTGTTGATGCAGGATGTAGCATTGGGGATCATTCGGGCGATATGTGAAGTGTTTAACTTTGACTGGATTTTCCCGATCGTAATTTTTGGAGCCAGCGAAATAACCAGGGTGTCGGGGGTGATGACACCGGCGATCTTGTCGAGTGATTCCATGATCACCGGCGGGTGCAGTGCAATAAAAACGGTTGGTTGCATCGCTGCCTGCTCCGCAGTTCCGGCCACCACAATATTGGGGAATTGTTGCTTAAGGAGTTGAAGTACCTCAGCGTTGGTATCAAATACCACTACCGATTGAACTTCCGTTTTTTGATTGGTCAATGCCTGGAGAAAGATTCTGGTGATCCGTCCGCCACCGATAAAACCCAAAGATTTTGTTTTCATTTTGCAGGTTTTTGAATATTGGTTTACTCTATGTAATCAGCGCATTAAGATAAAAATTGCTTGTTACTGGTTCCCTGATGGCTTTGCCATTTTGAATCCGGAAAACGATGGTTTAGCTGTATTGCAACCGCATCCTCCGGCCGCTATTTTGCTTTCAATGGGCAATCCAAGTGCCTTCCAAAGGGTTAAACCACCCTCCAGATTGGCTACATGGGGGTATCCGTTCCTGTTCAAAAAATTGGCCACCTTAACACTTCTTACACCGGCCTGGCAGATTACCACTATGTTTTGGTCTTTCGAGAGGTAGGGTAATCGGTCCACTATCACCGACATAGGATGGTTAATGACCCGATCCAGGGGAATGCTTTCCAATTTTACTTCGTTCAATTCCCTGACATCCAGCAATACCGCCCTCCCTTTTTCAAGGGCCTCAAAAGCCTCTTTTGGAACAACATGCCTGACCCCTTCGATGTGAAAGTCTTGCAGCGTGGGTGTTTCTGTAGTTTGCATTTTTAGAAGATATAGTTAAACAAATAGCCAACGATCATGATTCCGGAGCCTACGATTCCTACAAATGTGAAGATCAAAGGCAGTTTCAATACTTTTCTCAGGATCACCATTTCGGGAAGTGAGAGTCCGATCACCGACATCATAAAGGCCAGCGCTGTTCCAAGGGAGGCCCCTTTTTCGATGAGGACCGAAACAATTGGCACAATTCCGGCAGCATTGGAATAGAGTGGAATTCCTACCAGGACCGAAAGCGGGATCGAATACCAGGCCGTTTTTCCCATCAGGGAGGCCATAAACTCTTCCGGTACATAACCATGGGCCCCTGCACCAACGAGGATTCCCAATGCCACATACAGCCACACCTTGCTGACAATCTCTTTTACCGCCGCATACCCGGATTGAATCCGGCTGACGAAGGTCAGCTTCTCCTCTTCCATTCCATTGTCGCCCATTTGGGCTTGATAAACCCAGGGCTCAACCCATTTTTCCAGCTTTAGCAAACCAATGATCCAACCGGCCAGGATGGCAATGGCAAGTCCTGTGCCCACGTAAATGGCGGCAACTTTCCAGCCAAACATCCCATAGAGGAGTACGATGGCCACTTCGTTGATCATTGGGGCGGCGATCAGGAAAGAGAAGGTAACGCCCAGCGGAACTCCTGATTCTACAAATCCCAGAAATAGGGGGATGGCAGAGCAGGAGCAAAATGGGGTGACGATCCCCAGGGTTGCCGCCATCACATTGCCGGTAAAGGTTTTTTTACCTTCGAGGGCTTTCCGGGTACGTTCAGGGGTAAAGTAGGATCGGACAATTCCCACCAGGAAGATGATCAGGGTGAGCAAAAGCATCACCTTTGGAAATTCGAAAACGAAGAAACGCAGTGCCTCCGTGAGATGGGCACCCTTTGACAATCCAAGTACATTGTCAATGAACCAGTCTGTCATTGGTTGCAGGTTGTGGTAAGCCAGGTACCACAAGGGTAGCAGGAGAACCGGAATCCACAATTTCTTATCCATTTTATGAAGCATATCAATTCGTTAAATACCGAACATTGGGCACAAAAAAATTAGCCGTAAACCCTGAAAATGTAATAGATACCTACTGCAACAAAGAGGAGGGCTACCACTTTTCTAAACCAGCTTTCAAAATTCTTCACCTTGTTGTAGATTCCTCCGATAGAACCTACCGAGAAGGCCAGGATCCAGGAGAAGATCACTACCGGAATCCCGGTGGCAATGGCAAATACAAAAGGCAGCCAGAGACCGGAAGCGCTTGTGATGGTCATGGGGATCAGCATGCCAAAATAGAGCACCCCGCTGTAGGGACAGAAGGCCAGGGCAAAAATCATCCCCAGCAAGATGGAGTCGAAATAGCCAAAACTGGATTTGTTTTCCATTCGGGAAGTCAGCCGGCTAAGACCCGGGAATTTAATTTTGATCAGATCCAGCATAAAAAGTCCGATCACTATCAACAATGGACCCAGCACTTTTTCGCCGTACAACTGGAAGAATCCCGAAAATTTAAACTGATCGGCTCCGAAATAGATTACCAGGGCAATGGCGGTATAGGAAATAGCACGACCCAAGGTGTAGAGCAATCCATTGATGAAAACCCGGTTGCGGTTCTCCAGCTCCTTGCCGATGAAACCCACTGCCGTGATGTTGGTGGCCAGCGGACAGGGACTGATGGCGGTCATCAATCCCAGGACCAAAGCGGACAGCCAGGGCATGGTGCTGTTTTCCAATAGATTGGTGAGAAATTCCATTGCTTGGGAAGGCTAAAGTTTGTCTACCTTCTCCTTGATGATCTGCTTGAACTTGGCCGGATTGGTACGGGCATACATGAAACCTTCGTTGGTCAGGTTCACCTTTCTATCCCCCTTCACCACGAGCAAGGTCTGACCCGAGACTTCCAGTTTCTCGGCCAGCGTCTTGGTCGCCTCATCTTCAAGGTTCAGTGACTTGAAGCTAACCTGTTTGCCATAGAGGCTTTCCAAATCCGCTTTGGCCTCTGATTCAACGGCTTTGCAAGTTACACAACGGGCGGCATTGTGAAAATAGTAGGCTTCGATGGCCACAGTACCTGTACTTTTTGTGGCCTTTGGGGTTGTCTGGGCATTGCCTGACATACTCCCTATTACCAGGATTAGGGCAACGCTAAAATGGATCAATTTTTTCATGGCAAACAGATTATCTTGTTAATACAATTTTTATCTCCTCAGCGGATGGAACACGTCCCTTGATGGCCACTTTCTCATCTATCACCAGGGCAGGTGTGTTCATAATGCCATATTTCATGATCTCCATGATATTTTCTACCTTGACAATGGTGGCCTCGATGCCATTTTGCTCCACCACCTCCCGGGTCATTTTTTCCAGGGTCTTGCACTTGGGGCAACCTGTCCCTAAAATTTTTATTACCATGATGTTGAATTGTATTATATGTTTGTTTTACAATCTGTTATTTTGATTGGTTGTTGGAAAAAACGGGTAAACAATTCCTGCGCCTCTTTCCAGTTCTCCTTGTTCAGGCAGTATTTGATACGGGGTGCTTCAATCTCTCCCTGGATCAAACCGGCATCCTTCAACTCTTTCAGATGCTGTGACAAAGTTGATTTAACGATGGGCAGGACTTCTGATAAATCACCACTGTAGCAGCAGGATTGTTTAGACAGGAGCTCCAGCACGTATAACCGGATGGGGTGACCCATCGCCTTGGCATAGCGGGCCATTTTTTTCTGTTCTTTGGAGATGATCTCTGTGGGCATAATTCGTAGTTCGTGAAATTACGAACAAAGGAAATTGAATTTATTTAATTGGCAAAACATTTTGGGATAAAAATTTCAGGAATTCCATTTTTTAAGTTAGTAGCCCTTCAGTATTGAATCAACAAAGTCCGTTTATGAATAATACAATTATTTCACGCAAAAAACGCAAAGAAAGACGCAAAGAATTCCAAAATGAACTTTGCGGTACTTTGCGATTTTACTTGGCGCCCTTTGCGTGAAATATTGTAGTTACTTATGAGAACGGATCAGTGTGTATTTTCAAATTCTCTGGTTTTGGGTTATTTCCGTTTCGTTTCGCGCAAAGGACGCCAGGTTCGCAAAGATAAAATGCGGTATTATTATTTGTGCATAACTTAATGATGAATACCTTCCTGTCTACTCCAATATTAGTATATTGCTACGCTATCCTTAATTGTATCTGCTATGAAAAATCGATTGAAAATTGTCATCCTTTGCGTAGTAAGCCTCCTATTGCTGGCTGCTTTTCAGCAGAAGGGACCAAAGGTTTCCGACCCAAAATTTATCACTGTTTCAGGAGTTGATCTGCTTACACCCGATGGAAAGAAATTTTTCATCCAGGGCATCAACCTGGGCAACTGGCTGAATCCGGAAGGTTACATGTTTGGCTTTAAGAATACCAGTTCAGCCAGGTTAATCGACAAGGCGTTCAGAGAGCTGGCAGGACCGGATTTTACCGATGAGTTCTGGAAGAAATTCAAGGACAATTACATTACCCGCGAGGACATCCGCTTCATCAAAAGCACCGGGGTAAACTCCATCCGGATTCCATTTCATTACAAACTCTTTACCGATGAGGACTACATGGGTCTGACAGTCAGGCAGGATGGTTTCCAGCGGATCGACAGCCTGCTGAGTTGGTGCCGGGAGTCCAATTTGTATGTCATCCTTGACATGCACGATGCCCCCGGAGGTCAAACCGGCGACAACATCGACGACAGCTTTGGCTATCCCTGGTTGATGACCAGCGCGAAAAGCCAGGAGACCTTTGTCGCTATCTGGAAGAAAATTGCAGCCTATTACAAGGATGAACCGCTCATTCTGGGCTATGACCTTCTCAACGAACCCATTGCCCACTATTTCGGGAGTGAGTTACCCAAACTGAATGCTGCGCTTGAACCGTTGTACAAAAGAGCCGTCAAAGCCATCCGAGAAGTCGACAAGAATCACATTGTATTATTGGGAGGTGCCCAATGGAACGGAAATTTCAAGGTATTCAAAGATTCGAAGTTCGATAGTAAGCTGATGTATACTTGCCACCGTTACTGGTGCGATACCCTTCAGGCCAATATCCAAGACTTTGTCCATTTCCGCGATTCAGTCAACCTGCCGATTTACATGGGAGAGACTGGCGAGAACAATGACAAGTGGATCGCAGCCTGGACCCGTTTGATGATAAAAAACAACATTGGTTACCATTACTGGCCCTACAAGAAAATGGGCAAACAGAGTGCCATGGTGACCATTCCCAAACCCGAAAATTGGGAGATCATAGTAGCCTTCACCGAAAACCCCAGGAATTCTTTTGACGAAATTCGCAGGGCTCGTCCCGGGCAGGAGTTGGTGCAAAAGATCATGAACAATTTCCTGGAGAATTGCAGGTTTCAAAAATGTACAGAGAACAAAGGGTACATTCAAGCCATGGGGGTAGATAGATAACCCAAAATTAAACTCCGCATCGCTATGCCATGAAATGCAAAGCGATGCGGAGTTCAGAATCAAATTTCGAAGTGTACAATGAAGGCCTAGACCCGCCAGAATTGGTCAGGAAGTCGTCCTTGTACCAATATAGCTAGTTGGCCTTGATGAATTTTCGTTCCCCAATGACCCCTTTTTCGTTGACAACCCTAAGTAGATAGATCCCTGCTTTCAAGTTTTGGATGTTGATATCGGTATGACTGGAGCCATCGTTGGCCAACTTTTCCAGGTAGACGGAGTGACCGGAGATATCCTTGATCTCCAGTGTCATCACTCCTTCTGCAGGATTTTTCAGGTCTACCCTGAGGATCTCTTTGGCCGGATTAGGATAGACTCCCAATTCAATCTCCTGGAGGACAGAGGTATCGGTCATCTTGTTGGCTACCACGATCTGCTTCAGCGATTCAGATGTCCCATTGGTGCTGACAGCCTTCAGGACCACATCGTAGACCCCGTCCTGTTGGAAATTGTAATTCACGGAGGTTCCGGTTTTGGTGATTCCATTGCCAAAATCCCACTCGTATTGTACCCCTTCCAATGGCGCAATGACGGTAAAGTTGTTTTGTCCATTGAGTGTTGAGGCCTGCCAGACAGGTTTGGCAAGCAGGGTGAAAGAGGTGATTTTTTTGCAGACCCCTTCAACCGTAGCCTTTACGGTATACAACTTGCCGGGGCAAAGTTCCTTCACTGAGCTTGATGTTCTTCCGTCGGGCCACAAGTACTTCACATTGGGAATTTCCTGGTTTGCTTCATCGAGCAGTTTGACCGTTGCACTTCCATTGCAGAGGTTTTCGGTGGGATCCAGCAGCAAAAGACTGAACGCACCTTTGCAATTTGGAAGTTCAGCCACCGGAACTCCGTCGAATTGGGCACTCAACTCACCAATGCAAATTTTTCCATCGGCACCGGTAACCTGCAGGTAAACTTTGTAGGTGCCTCCCTTGGCAAAGGTATGCTTGGGTGAAACTGCATCAGAAATTGTGTTGTCGCTGAATTTCCAATTGTATTTTGCATAGGTTTGAGTGCCATCCACTTTGAAGGTGTAACTACCCGGCTCCGAATTCTTTGTGCTGATAATCTTGACATTGCAGTTGCTAGGGGTAATGACGGTAGCATTGATGGGCGAAATCTTGAGGATCTTGACTGCCAATCCCGAACTGCACATCGAAGGCACATCGGGGAGCTGATAGGCTATTTCATAATATTGATCCAGTTTGTAGTCAAACGGGATGGAAGCTGCAGCCGGGATAATGATTTTGCCACCATCCAGCGTAATGTTGATGCCACATTCACCGGTACCACTCTTTGTTACTTTACCTTTGGCATATTGGGTAACCACAGCTGTTGCAGTTCCAATGAATTCTCCTTTCAGTTCACCGGTACAGATCTTGCCATCCGCTCCGGTAACCTGCACAACGATTGGATAGGAACCTGCTTTTGCGAAGGTATGGGTTGGTGTCGCACCATCCCCTGTGGTATTGTCCCCGAATTTCCAGTAATATTTTGCACCGGTAGTTTGAGGATCTGTTTTGAAGGTATAAGTGACGGGATTGGTGTTGTTTTTGACGGCGACAATCTTTACGGTACATGGCGCTACAACAGCTATCTCCGCAATCTTTGTGATTTTTGCGGCCACCCCGGAGGCACAGCCAGAGGCCCTGTCCAGCAGCTGGTAAGCCACTTCTACAGACTGCCCGTCCTTGTAGGTGAACTGCACGGATTCAGCCACAGGAACAAGCACCTTGCCATTGTCCATGGTAATGGTGACTCCACAGGCATCTGTTCCTGTTTTCTTCACCTTGCCCTTGCCGGAAAGTGTGGTAACAGTGGTAACCGGAGTAGCTGCAAACTCAGTTTTCAGTTCACCGGTACAGATCTTGCCATCCGCTCCGGTAACCTGAACAACGATTGGATAGGAACCTGCTTTTGCGAAGGTATGGGTTGGTGTCGCACCATCCCCTGTGGTATTGTCCCCGAATTTCCAATAATATTTTGCCCCGGTAGTTTGAGGATCAGTCTTGAAGGTATAGGTGATGGGATTGGTGTTGTTTTTGACTGTGACAATCTTTACCGTACACGGCACCACAACTGTTATCTCCGCAATTTTTGTGACTTTGGCGGCTACCCCTGCGGCACAACCGGAGGCCTTGTCAAGCAGCTGGTAAGCCACTTCAACATACTGCCCGTCCTTGTAGGTGAACTGCATGGATTCAGCCACAGGGACCAGCACCTTGCCATTCTCCATGGTAATGGTAACTCCGCAGGCATCCGTTCCGGTCTTCTTAACCTTGCCTTTCCCTGATAGAATAACAGCCTGGGTAGCCGGAGTTCCTCCATCGAAATCGGCCTTAAGCTCCCCGTAACAGATTTTGCTGTCTGTTCCGGTTACCTTTACGATGACCGAGTAACTGCCACCCTTGCTGAAAACGTGGGTGGGATTCGGAGAGTCGGAAACAGTGTTGTCACTGAATTTCCAATAGTATTTTGCACCTTCCGCCCTTGGATCTGTTTTGAAGGTATAGCTGGGCGGATTGGATTTGTTGATTGAATATACAATCTTAACGGTGCAGTCAGATTGGGCAAATAAACTGCTAAAGGCAAAAAGCACAGTGAGCAGGGTCAAAATACTTTTCATACGTAAATATCATTGTTAAATTATTGAAATTCTGTTCGTACGTATGGAACTCGCAAATTGATTTACATCGCCTTTTGTTGACTTAGTCAATGCTCGTTTCATACGATTATAATTGTTTTTTTAAGTGATGTATGGAACTCTCCCGATTTAAACAGGGATTCGTTTCATAATTAATTGTTGCCAATAAGTACAATAAAGCGAGTCATGCCAGAAAAAACTTTCGAATATATTTAATTATTTTGATATTTCCAATAGTCATTTGTGCTTGTAACGTAGGTTAATAAACTTATCTTTGCGCTTGCTTTGGGTATTCCTTTTTCACTAAAGCCAGCACAAAACCAAACTTTTTGAACTGTCATCCTATCCGGCAAATTTGTTAATTTCCACCCGGTGTTAGCCAGTTTTGCGGTGTTCCCCGCTGGTAGAAGCCCAGTATATCCAAAGTGATTTAATAATAAGAGCTTTTTCCCATTATGAATAAGGTACTTCCTTTCCTGGCATTGCTTCTTTTGTACTGGAGTCCTTCCATGGGAGGTTCCCGGCTTCAATTGAGGAATATTGCCTTTAAGGAGGGACTTAGCAATATGAATATCTCTTCCATTGCCCAGGACCAATTGGGTTACATCTGGGTGGCCACGATGGGAGGCGTCAGTCGTTACAATGGGTATGAGTTCAAGCGGTTCTATTTTGATTCCAGTGATCCATCCTCCCTAATGTCAAATCATGTCACCTCCCTTTTCTGCTCATCCTGGGGGATGATGTACATTGGAACAGTTAAGGGGGTGAATTGCTATGATGGTAACACCGGGAGATTAACCTCTATTTTCCCGGAGATAAGCTCCAATGTTTATGCTTTTGCCGAGCGGGATGGCTATGTTTATGTGGCCACTTTCAATGGTCTTTACAGATTCCAACCAGGGAATGAAAAACTGGAAGCTTTGGGGAATAATCTTGCCATACGGCCTGTGGTAAGTAGCCTGTTGTTTGACAAAGAGGGTACTTTGTGGTGTGGTCTGGACAATGGGAATGGATTGGCATTCTATGATAACAGAACAGACAAAATGGAAATTTACCGGAAAACCGAAGGGGAATCTTTATCGAATTACAATTCGGGAAGAACGATGTTTTTGTTGGGAAAGGAGGCCATTCTGTTTGGAACGAAATCAGGTATCTCATTATTGGATTTAAAAAGCAGAAAATTCATTGAGTCTGCCGAATATGCAAAGCTGCTTTCGGGGCTTTCAGGCTACGACATCCGTTTTGTTCTGGAAAAAGAGCCATCCATCTATTGGATTGGTACGCTGCAGGCAGGGTTGTTCATTTTTGACAAATCCAGAAATACATTGAGTCGGCATACCCAGAACGATGGGTTTTCAGAGATTCATTCAAATAATTACATGTGTTGTCATACCGACAGGTCGGGCAATGTCTGGATGGGAACTTTTGACGCCGGGTTGGAAGTCTCCTTTAAGCAGGCCAAGAATTTCAACTTCGACATATCACTGAATAAACTGACACAGGGTAAATTCATCACTTCCATCACCAAGGACCAAAAGAGGAATTTGGTTGTCACTACCCGCGAAAATGGTTTTTACTGTTACAATCCGGAAACCAAATCCTCAGAGTATTGCAATATTTCGAACAGCAAATTGGGCCATTCAAACCTGCGAACAATTTTTGTTGACAGTGAAAACAAATATTGGATCGGGATCTATTATGGAATGCAGATATATGACCCGCAAAAGAAAATTTTCAAGACCCTATCCCTGCCGGAGCCAAACAACGGTGCGGTTACCATTCTGGAAGTTAATAGCAGGATTTACGTCGGGACTGATGTAAAGGGGTTGCTGGTATTTGACCTGCAGGGAAATCTTTTGAGCCAGCATACAGGTCCGGGGAACAACATTCCAAAGATTATTAGATTCAATGATGATGAGCTTTTGTTTATCAGTTATGGTGTTGGTTTGTTTGCCATGAATATTCATGATTTGTCGATCCGGCGCATCAACCTGGCAGATGTTCAAAAGTATCCGGGATTGTTACTTGCTGTAACGGCGTTCAAGGACAAAACCGGAAAGGTTTGGATAGGTACCTACAATTATGGGTTGTTTGAATTTGATTTTGAGCGGTCGACAGTGCGGAATTACAATATTAAAGAGGGGCTTCCCAGCAGTGATGTGATTGGGATTGAGGAAGATGATGCCAATAATTTGTGGTTAAGTACCTCATTTGGGCTGGCCAGACTTAACAAGGATACCCAAACCATTAAAACCTATTTTTTCAATGAAGGGGTTAATAATTACCAGTTTCATGGGAAGGCTGCCTACAAGGATGGGGAAGGAATTGTCTATTTCGGGGGTAATTCAGGCTTGACCTATTTTAATCCGGCTGAGATATTACAGGACCGCAGCGAAGCCCCCAGGGTTGTATTGGAGAATCTGTATATTCAGAATTTAATGGTTGCACCAGGGGAGAAGGGAGGAATTTTGAATGAGAGTTTGTCGCATACCCGAAAGGTTATCTTAACACATCAGGATCAGCCTTTTAGTATTGATTTTGTCTCTTTTGACTACCTCTCTCCGGAGAAAATGAAGTATTCCTATTTTTTGGAAGGCTTTGACCGGGAGTGGAACAATGTTGGGACACAACGTCGGGTCTCCTATTCAAACCTTCCCCGGGGCAATTATTTGTTGAAGGTGAGATCGGTAAATGGTGCCGGGGTAAGTTCTGAAAACGAGGCAGAGTTGATGATCAAAGTCAAACCGGCACCCTGGCTCTCTTATTCTGCCTGGGCATTCTACATCCTCATTGTGGCTGTCGTCGCATTATTTATTTTCAGGTTGAGGATTAAAACATTGGTTTACAAGCACAATCTGGAAAATGAATACGCTGAGCACCTCAGGGAACGAGAGATCAACGGAATGAAGCAAAAGTTTTTTACCAATATTTCCCATGAACTGCGGACCCCCTTAACGCTGGTATATGGATTGGTATCCCAGCTTTCGAGACAGGAAAACCTGACGCCTCAGGTAAAGGAATATGCCCAGAGCCTCGACCTCAATGTGGGTCGTTTGCTGAAATTGATCAATCAGTTGCTCACCTTTAAAACGATTGAGAGTGAAACCTTGACATTATGGCTGGAGCATGGCAAAATCAATGAGGAGATCAGGAAAATACTTGAACTTTTCAGCTTGTATGCCAGGGAGAAGGAGATTCGAATCGATTTTTTTGAAGATGACTGTTTTACCATGCATTTCGACCATGATAAATTGGAAAAGATCCTGAGCAACCTGCTTTCCAATGCCATCAAGCATACCGAAAAAGGGGGAAGGATTGAAGTTGGCATCCGCAAGATCGCAATGCCCCAGGTTTTCTCCCTCTATGGCGTAAAATCAGGAGGGGTAGCCGCCGAGAACATTGAAATCAGTATTACTGACACAGGATCAGGGATCGATGAAAAAGAGTGGAGTACCATTTTCGACCGTTACAAACAGGTGGATTCAGAAGGTAGACGACGACCTGACTATTCAGGAACAGGCATAGGGCTAAATTTTACAAAATTGTTGGTGGAGAGCCACAAGGGGCTGATCAGAATGGAAAGTAAGATAGAGGAGGGATCCACCTTTGCTTTTATATTGCCATTGGATTGTTCCGTTTTTGAACCAAAAGATTTTGCCGAATCCGAAATGAAAGGCAGTCATTTGGATCATAGTGCAGAAAGAGCCGTTTGTCTTGGAGAGGAGCTGTCAAATATTGCGGATATTCAGTGTGATCATGAGAAGACCATCGTGGTGGTGGAAGATGATCCACAATTGAATAATTTCCTGGTAAGCTGTTTAAAAGATTATTACAAAACCATCACAGCCCATGATGGAGAAACCGGGCTAAAGATCATCAAACAACAGCTGCCTGACATTGTCATATCTGATGTTTCGATGCCCAGGATGGATGGTTTTGAATTGACCAGACGTATCAAAGGGAACAAGGAGCTTTGCCATATTCCCATCATCCTCCTTACCGCAAAGAGTGAAATTTCCAGTCAGATTGAAGGAATGCAGTCGGGTGCTGATTTGTATGTGCCTAAACCTTTCAATGTGGACTTTTTGCTTGCGGCCATTGATAGTCAGTTGAAAAACAGAAAACGGCTGCATGACATTTTCCTGAATGGGCAGATGCCTGTTTTGGATAAATCTGAGATCAATCAACTGGATATTCAGTTTCTTTCAAAACTGAATGCCTTGTTGGAAAGAGAGTTGTCGAACCCTGAGCTGGATATACAGTCATTGGCCAGGAATCTGAACATGAGCCGCTCGGTCTTTTACAGAAAATTTATGGGACTGACCATGCTTTCGCCGAATACCTATATCAAGAAGCACCGGATCAACAAATCCATCGAATTGATGCAGATGGGAAAATACTCCCTGATTGAAATAAGTGAGATGACAGGGTTTGGTTCCTCCTCCTATTTCAGTACCGCCTTCCGGCAAGAGAAGGGGATGAGCCCGAGAGAATTTCTCAACCAACTGAAAGAGTGCTCCGCTCCGGAGCCCTGAAATTTCCCGGAGAATATTTATACTTTGTTTGAAATGTTTGAAATGTTTGAAATGTTTGAAATGTTTGAAATGTTTGAAATGTTTGAAATGTTTGAAATGTTTGAAATGTTTGAAATGTTTGAAATGTTTGAAATGTTTGAAATGTTTGAAATGTTTGAAATGTTTGAAATTTAACCTTTTAAACATTTTTTAAACCCTTCAAACCCTTCAAACTTTTTAAACATCACAAACTTTACTTCACCGTGCGCGGCTCCCGATGAATCGGGACAAGTTGTGTTATAAATTTAAACAGTCTCTCAAAATCGGAACGAATTTTAAAAATTCTGGTCGAAAATCGAATGTTATTATCCATTAAAAAGTGAAAACTTTGATTGTTAAAAAAACAAAAAATGCGCAAACTATTGTAAAACCAAAAATCAAACAAACTTGCTTATGAACGGATCTACAGTAAAGCTTTGGCAAAAATTCCTTCTATTAATTGTGCTGTTTTTTGTCAGTCAACAGTTGTATGCACAGGTAAGAGGAAAGGTGTCAGATGCAAGCGGGATGTCCATCCCCGGTGCTACCATTCTGGAGAAAGGGACCAGCAATGGGATTATTACCGACATGGATGGGAAATACCAGATCAAAGTGGCCAATCCACAAACGGCGGTCCTGGTATTTTCATTTGTCGGTATGGAAACGCAGGAAATTCCGGTTTCCGGAAGAACGACGCTGAATGTCACCCTGGGCGAATCGACCATCCGAATCGAAGATGTGGTGGTAGTCGGGTATGGCGTCCAAAAGAAGGAGAGCGTGGTGGCGGCCATTGCAACCATCAGTGCGGCCGAGATTGTTCAATCTCCCAGTTCCAACCTGAGTGCGGGATTGGCAGGTAAGATGCCTGGCCTCACCATTATGCTGAAAGACGGTGAGTTGGGGGCAGAAAACATTCAAACTTTTATACGTGGACAGGCTACCATGAATTCATCGGCTCCGCTGGTGCTGGTGGATGGTGTGGAACGGGAAATAAATGCCATTGATCCCTACGATATCGAGTCGATTTCGATCCTGAAAGATGCTTCAGCTACTGCCGTCTTCGGGGTTCGCGGGGCAAACGGGGTCATTATCGTCAATACCAAAAAGGGATTTGTGGGAAAATCACAGGTTACCGCCAATGTGAACTATTCCCTTCAAACGCCTACCCGTCTTCCAAAACCGCTGAATGCCATTGATTATGTCAATTTGCGCAATGAGGTGGTAAAATTGGACAATCCCAACAATCCCCCCGCTTTTGATGCCTCCGTCATTGAACACCTGCAGAAAAATGACTTGACCGGCTACTACATGGATCGAGACTATTTTAAGGAGTTCATGCATCAGTATGAGCCTATGGTCAAAGGAAATGTTAACATGCAGGGTGGAACCGAGAAGACAAAATTTTTCACAAGTTTGGGTTTTATGAATCAGGGTGGTCCGTTCAAGACAACCCGTTGGCCAGCTTACAATTATGACAATTCACAACACCTGAACCGTTTTACCTACCGGGCCAATGTGGATATGCAGATTACCAATACGCTGAAAGGATGGCTCAATCTGTCGGGCTACCTGCAGGATAAAAATGACCCGATGATCCGTGGTGATTTGCCACAGGCAGGAAATGGTTCAGAATCAGAATATTTCAGATTGATGGCCCAAATGCTCGATTTTCCTTCATTGGGTTATTCAGACTTTACCCCCTGGGGAGAGGAAGTCGGAGGTGGCATGTATGCCTGGTTGAATCAGTCAGGGTACAAGATTACAACCAACAATCAGATTAATAGCACAGTGGGTCTGGAACAGAAGTTGGATTTTGTTACCAAAGGCCTTTCGGCGCGGGCTATTGTTACCTATGATGCGGCTGCTACTCACCTTCGTGGTTTCAGGCAAACGGCTAATATTTATACACCATCAATCTCCAAAACAGTTGCCGCGAAAGATACGGTACTCTATACTCCGTTTTCTTACGGAATTGAACTTATCCAGGCGATTTCTCAAAGTTTGACTACCCGTTTTGACCTGGAAGCTTCCGTCAATTATGCCAACAAATTTGGAAAGAATTCAGTCACCGGATTGTTGTTGTACAAGCAAAATCAAAGAATAGTGAACAACCAGGTGCCATTTAACTATGTCGGTATTGTCGGGCGTGCTACCTATGATCGCGCAAGTAAGTATCTGGCAGAGTTGAACTTCGGGATGAACGGATCCGAGCAGTTCGCTCCGGGTAACCGTTTTGGATTCTTTCCCTCCCTTTCACTGGGTTGGGTAGCCACTGAAGAAAATTTCATGAAGTCGCAAAGAGTTATCCAATTTTTGAAACTGAGAGGGTCATTCGGTCAGGTTGGTAATGACCAGATCTCCTCCCGCCGGTTTATCTATGTGGACGACTGGACCCAAGGCGCTGGTGGGTACTTTTTGGGTACAGGAGCCATGCCCGGACTCCCGGCTGCTGTTTACCAGAATACCATACCCAATGCGGATGTGACCTGGGAGGTAAGTAACAAAAGCAATATTGGCTTCGAATCACGGTTGAAGGGTGGTTTTGAGTGGGACCTCGATCTATTCTACGAAAAGAGAAATTCCATTCTTATTACTGCTTTGCCGATACCCAAATATATGTTCGGTATGGTGGCTTTACCTCCTGTCAACCAAGGCGTAATGACCAACCGTGGTTTTGAAACGACCCTAACTTACAAGAAGAAAATCAACAAAGATCTGTTTATCATGACCCGGTTGGCCGCAGCCTATGCACACAACAATATTGTGAACAACAATGAAGTGCCCTATGATTCAACATATGTCTACCGAAACCGGATTCAAGGCTATCCAATCGGAACACAGTGGGGGTACAAAAATCTGGGCTATTTTACCAGTGCAGCGGATATTGCCGCTTCTCCCGATCAATCAGGTGTTGGGAAAGCCATCCCCGGAGACTTGAAATATGCCGATCTAAACGGCGACGGAATAATCAGCGAAAAAGATATAATGCCGATGGCACACCCACTAACACCGGAAGTGAACGTCAATTATACCCTGAACATTACCTACAAGAATTTTGATTTTAGCATTCTGGTGCAGGGTGTTACCAATATGACCTATAATTTTTCGGGCAGGGGCGTTTATGATTGGAATGGAAATGCACAACGTTTTGGGTGGATGAACTATTTTGAGCTCCACCAGTATGCCTGGACTCCCGACAAAGCCTCCAATGGTGGCGACATCAGGTACCCCAGACTCCATGTGGATGGAATTTCCGGCAACAGGCAACCGAGCGACTACTGGTTATTGGATTTTTGGTACATTAGGGTAAAGAACTTGGAACTGGGATATACACTTCCCAGGAAAATGACCTCTTCTATTGGCCTCGAGAAAGTAAGATTCTATTTCAACGGCTTAAACCTGCTAACCTGGGACGCCATGCCGTTTAAGTACTTCGATCCTGAGGTTGCAAATACCCTGAGTCACCCGATCTTTATCAATTACAACATGGGTCTCAATATTACTTTCTGACGACTTGGGATAATTTATTGCTAATCATTGAAAATTATGATATTATGAAACGAAATAATAGAATTTTACACATCATATCCTTCACATTCCTTTTTCTGATCACTACAGCAAGTTGTGAGAAGGCTTTTGAGGAGGCATTGGATCGGGTAGCTGATTCCCGGGAAACGCTGGAAGGGATGTTGAGTGATGCCAACAAGGTAAGGGGTTTGTTTGATGCCTGCTATGAAGGTATCCCTGCGAACCGGATGTACCTCTATTTTTGGACTTCTGAAGAAGAGCTTAGTGACAATTGTTTTGACGGAGGGACGCAAGGTATTGCGAATTGGCGTTCAGGTTCATTGAGTCCAACCAATTGTGCCGTTTGGGCCGGAGCTACACCAGGGAATACATATTCCGATAATACTGCAGCCTCATTTTGGGGCAGGTATTGGGGAGGCGTGCGCAACTGTAATTTGTTTATTGAAAACGTCCCAAATATTACTGTTTCTCTGGAGTTGCTGCCGCAAGCGGAAAGAGATCTGATGCTCGACGAAGCCATCGCATTGAGGGCTTTCTTCCACCTGAAACTGATCAGTATGTATGGTCCGCTTCCATTTATCGACAAGCCTTTTACCGTTGATTATACAGGATGGCCGGATATGAAGCGGCCTACCTATCATGAGGTGGCCAATCGTATTGCGACTGAATTGCAAAAGGTGATCGACAAGAAAAGGATTCCGTTGAAACGTGATCCATTGAATGTGAACGATAAATACAGGATGCCGCTCTCTTTTGTCTACGGACTAAAATCACGCGTACTTCTTTACAATGCAAGTCCGCTGAACAATCCAAGTGGTGACAAGACCAAATATGAAGCCGCTGCCGCTGCCGCCAAGCAGTTCCTGGATCTGAATGCCTATACGCTTGAACCCTTCAGCAATACCAAGAACATGTATATTTCCAATTATAACGTAAATGTGGAAGCTGTGGAGGTGGTATGGAGAGGTCGTAATAAATTAAACAATCTAAGTCATATAGCAGGTATGGACGGTTCGCTGGCAGTACCAAAATTTTGCGCTTACGGCATTCAAAAATCAGGAGAGACTCCCTCGCAGGAGATTGTGGATTGCTATGAGTTGAAGAATGGTGCAATGGTCATTCAGAATTACGATGCCACCCACAGTCAGCCAACCTTCACTCCCGAGGCCATTGCCGCCAAATACGATGATGTAAACAATCCCTATGCCAACAGGGATGCCCGTTTTTACCGTGATATCCTATACAATGGAAGCTCCTTTGGCGCATCCTACCAAATGGGCAATATCACCGTGTGGACTTACCTTGGTGCCCCTGGAACCGGTACCAACGGAAACACATCAGCGGGCAAAAATACCACCACCTATACCGGTTATTTTTTTGCCAAAGACCGCGATCCGCTATGGTATGGTACTGGTGCTGCCGCACAAGGTAATGCCAGATGTTCTGCTTACAGCATCTACATGCGCTTGGGTGAAATTTATCTGAATTATGCTGAGGCGCTTTGCGGGGCCGGTCGGTTCGATGAAGCTTGCAACGCAATGGATATGACCCGGGTCCGTGCCGGTCAACCTCCTATCAGGACAGTCCCCGATTACAAGGCTGGCAACCTCCAATGGCTGATGCGGCGGATCCAGAATGAAAGGCGGGTAGAACTGTTACTCGAGGATAGCCGGTTTTACGATGTCAGACGTTGGAATTTGATAAGCGATGTGAACCACAACACGGTAAGTATTATTGTTCCGACCAAAGTAGGCAACAACTTTACCTACAAGCGCTTCCAGACACCTTTTGTGTGGGCTTGCCACAACGAAAAACACAAAGTGCTGCCGATCCCGCTGGTGGATGGGAAATTGTTGCCGGGACTGACACAGCCTGATGCCTGGAAATAATAATAGCCGTGAATTTTGTAAATTGTTAAAATGATGAAGATGCAAAAAATAGTAAAACAATATATTCTCATAATTTGCGGTGTTTTGCTCACCTCATTTTATGTCCATGCTGAGGTTGTAATCTCCGGAAAAGTGACTGACAATGCAGGCATTGCATTGCCTGGTGTGATGGTTTCTCAGGAAGGGAATGAAGCCAGGACAATCACAGACCTCCAGGGAAGTTTCACCCTTAAGGTAGTTCAATTTCCTGTTAACCTGGTATTTAACTTGCCGGGTTACGACTTAGCTAAATTCCCAGTGTCGGTTGTACAGACCAATATTACAGTTGTTCTTGTTAAAACTGAATACGTTGATGTGGCATTTGGCAAGCAGTTGAAAAACCAGGTGACAGGTTCCAGTTATACCATCACCGGAGAAGAACTTTTGGCAACCCGGTCAAACAATCTGATGATGGCCCTTCAGGGAAAACTCCCTGGTTTGCGGATTATCCAAACGGATGGTGAACCCGGCCGTGAGTCCTTCGACAGTCAGATCAGGGGATACAACTCCCCCAATGCCAATGGAATCATGTATGTGGTGGATGGTGTGGAACGTAACCCGGCCAGTATTGATCTATATGAAGTAGCCAGTGTAACGGTTTTGAAGGATGCCGCAGCCACCAGCATGTTTGGAATGCGCGCCTCCAGTGGTGCATTGTTGATTAACACCAAGAGGGGAACGGAAGGGAAATCTAAAATCTCTGTCTCATTTGATCATGCGATGCAGTCTCCTACAAGGCTTCCAGGGCTTGTCAATGCCTATGATTATGCCAATATGTACAACCAGCGATTGGCAAATGATACCACCTATTCCGACATGCAATCTATTTCAACCGGAGGAGCTGGGATCGACCACAGATCAACGATTTTTTATACCCCCAATGAACTGGATCGTTATAAACTGGCAGACAATACCCAATTCTATCCTGTGAGGAACATGGTAAAGGATTTTATGAAGGATTATTCCACCTTGACGCGTGCCAATGTAAACTTTTTGGGTGGATCATCGGTCTTGCGCTATTTTACCTCTGTCGGTTTTACCCATCAGGGCGGGCTCTTCGAAACAAAGCCTTTTGACAAATACAGTTATGACAATTCATCCAGAGCCAATCGGTTTAACTTCAGAACAAACCTGGATGTTGCCCTTAACAAAAACCTTGATTTGTGGTTCAACATTGGTGGTTACATGGAGAAGGTAAACTTGCCATATATCAGCGGTGGGTTGGGCTGGAACGATTTGATTCAAAAATTGTACCTCACACCAAACAATGCTGTCAACGATCTTACCCCAACAGACCAAGTCATTGTCAAGCGGGACAAATTGACTTATGCCACCTCACGATCCATCTTCGGTGACATCAACCGTACAGGTTCTCAACTGCAAACCAATACCAGGTTGAACAATACCTTCGGTGGCCGGATGAAACTGGATAAAATTACCGAAGGATTGTCTGCCACGGCACAATTGGCCTTTGATGTCTATTCCATGGGGAACCAAACCCGAAGCAGGAGCTATGAAGCCTGGGAGGTGGTCAAACTGACCGCCAAAAGCGGTGTTGATTCCATGGGGTATGCCAAAGTGAGCGGAACCAGCAATTCTACACTTTCGGATGGTTATACCACTACCTTCTATTACATGTACAACATGCGAGGATCCATTGATTACAGCCGGGTATTTGGCAGCAAACACCATGTTGGGGGTATGTTGATGGCAGAACGGCACATGCAGCAAACGCAGGCATTTGTGGCCACCAATTATCTTGGTTTGAACGGCCGGTTTACCTATGGATTTGACAACCGTTATTTTGCCGAAGCCAATTTTTCCTGCCAGGGATCAGAACAATTCCCGGATGGCCAGAGATATGGATTTTTCCCCTCCGTATCTGCAAGCTGGATTCTCTCGAATGAAGACTTTCTGAAACAGGTCGAACTGGTCAATTACCTTAAGTTGCGCCTCTCCGCAGGTCGGGTTGGAAACAATGTGTACGGTTATGGTGCCGGCAACCAATACCTGTTCCTGGATACCTGGAACACCGATTCCCAGCAGACGCAATTGGGGAATCCTTCTATCAGCTGGGAAACCAGCACCAAATTCAATGTTGGGATCGAATCAAAACTCCTGGATGCCATCACTTTTCAGGCCGACATTTTCTACAACAAAAACAGCGGGATCATTATTCCAAATATTGCAGTCATTCCCCAGGGCATGATGGGACTTGGCATTACCACTTTGCCTCCGATGAATTATGGCGAGAATACCAACAAGGGTTTTGAAGTGGTTCTTGGATACGACAAGCAAATTAACGATGATTTGTCTTTTCATCTGAACGGAAACCTTGCCATGGCAAAGAACGAACAGGGATACATGGCAGAACTGGCCTACGATGATACTTATGCCTATCCTTACCGGAAAGAGGGTTATCCGATCAACATGAACTGGGGCTATAAAACAGCCGGGCTCTTCAACAACCAGCAGGAGATCAGTACCTGGGCCAACCAAACTGCCCTTGGGGGTGTTCCGATCCCGGGAGATATCAAGTACCTTGATTTGACCGGAGACGGTATCGTTGACCCCAGGGATCAGGCTCCGATTGGCATAGGTCAGGCTCCAGAGTTGGTTTATGGCCTGAGTGGCCGGGTTGCCTACAAATGGTTCGATTTTAGTGTGTTCTTAAACGGAGCGGCCAGACGTAATGTATATTTGAACGAATTTGGCTGGTGGTCCAATACGGACAATTTCACGGAAGACCAAAAGAACAGCTGGACGGCAGAGAAGGCTACTTCCGGTCAAGATGTGACCTATCCCCGTTTGGGAAGTCAATCGACCAATTTTATCAAGAGTGATTATTGGATCGAAAATGGTTCCTTCCTCAGGTTGAGGAATGTGGAGATCGGCTATACCTTGCCATCCTCTATTTCAAAAAGAATCAATGCAGGGGCAGTACGTTTTTATGTCAATGGATTCAATCTGTTGGTCTGGGATAAACTACCCAACAAAGATTTTGATCCGGAATCCGCCAATTCCAATACGACAAATTATCCACTGCTCAAGTCCTATAACTTTGGCATAAGTGTGAAATTTTAATAAGGGGAATTAATTTTTTATGAAGATTAAAATCAACAACTTAAGCATTAGAAAATGAAGTACAACAATATTTTCCAATTGAAATACGGAGTCATCCTGCTGTTTCTCTCCATGGTATCCTGCCAGAAGGTTCTGGATGTTGTCCCAACCGACAGGCTCGATGTCAGCCGTTTGTTGGCCAAGCAGACGAGTGTACAGGAATTCAGGAACAATTGCTACGATAACGTGAATGGCTCCCTGGTTACGCAAAGTGCGGGACAGCTGCTGGATGTCTACACGGATGATGCCTTCAGGGCAGGAACCGGTAGCTTTTACGACTGGCACAAAGGCTTGCTCTCCCCGTCCAATGGCATTATGGCCAGTTCCATATGGAATGCCAACTGGGAGGGTATCCGCAGATGCAATCTGGCATTTATGTACATGCCACAATCAACGGTGTCCAAAGAGTTGCTGAGCGACAAGCAAATCAATGCGTGGCTGGCAGAGGTCAAGATCTTGCGGGCATGGTATCATTTCACCCTGATCAGAAGTTTCGGCCCGGTACCCTTTATCGACTATCCCTTTAGTCCCGATTTTACTGGCTGGGATGCTTTGAAAAGGCCCACCTTTGAGGAGATTACCACGCGTATCGTCAAAGAGTGTGATGAAGTAATTGCAAGTGGCCTGCTGCCTCTAAGATGGCAGACGTCAGGTGATTACATCCGGGTTAACCTGGCTGTCGCCTATGCGTTGAAGTCGCAGGCATTGCTTTACAATGCCAGCCTGCTGAACAATCCTTCCGCCGACCAGACCAAGTGGCAAAGGGCTGCCACTGCGGCTCAGGAGTGTCTGACGGCCATTGGGACTGAATATTCCCTGCTCCCGATTGCTTCCTACGACAATCTGTTCAACGAAGCTCCAACTGTTTTGAACAAGGAGATCTTCCTTAGGGCCAATGAAAACAGTGCTGCCACCAGCAACAACAACAACGGGGTAGACTTGAAGGCACTTGGTTCAACGACCCAAAGCAACAATTGTGGTGCGGTCCCAACCCAGGAGCTGGTGGATTGCTTTGAACTGCTCAACGGAACGCTGCCAATTGCCGGTTACAACAATGAAACCCATACCTCAGTTACGCTGAATGCCGGGTATTCCGAAGCATCCGGAACGAATATTTATGCCGGTCGCGACAGAAGGTTAAAGTCCTCCATCGTTTTCAACAGTACCACCTATGGAAGATACAAGGGTCAGGTGGCTACCTCTCCCGAACTGGTCATCTACTCCTATTTGGGGAAAGCAGGAACAGGTTTCAATGTCAATACTTTGTCGCAACTGGAAACAGACAAGCGGTTGAGCTGCACCGGGTATTACAACAAGAAATACAACTCTGCCTCCTACTGGGGATCAACTGCGGGAGGTACCACCTCTCAAAAAGTTCTTTTCAGGTTGGCAGAAGTCTATTTGAACCTGGCGGAAGCCCAATGTGAGCTGAATAATCTGGATGCTGCCATGACGGCACTGGATGTAGTTCGCCTGCGTGCAGGTCAACCGGCCATCGCGCTGGTACCAGGATTCGTCAAATCCAAGGATTTCCTGATGAAGCGAATTCGCAACGAACGCCGTGTTGAACTCTGCTTCGAGGGGCATCGTTTCTACGATCAGCGCCGCTGGAAAATATTGAGTTCTACCAATGGACCAATCACCGGTATGAAGATTACCAGTGCCAGTGGAAAAGATACCGGTCCATTCTCCTACGAGCGTGTCGGAATTGAGACCGTCAGAAATGCAGTTTCCGATAAGTACCTGGTTCTTCCGATACCTGAGGAGGAAGCCAGAAAGTTACCCGGACTGGGTCAACCTCCAGCCTGGAAATAGAAGAAAACTTAGTAGTAGTTTTAGTGAAGGTGTTTCAGAATTAATCCGGGTTCTCCCGGGTTAATTTCTGGAACTGTTCCCTGGGAGGAATCTACGGTCAACAAATCACAGATCTCATTGTATTCTACCTAATTCATACTGCCTGTAGCAGACATAAATTCAAGCCATGCTTCACCTCAACCTGCGCTATTGTTTCATTGTGCTCTCCCTGGTGTTGGGAGCATGCCAAAATCAAGCTGCTGATTGTAAGGTGGCTGATCTTGTTTGTTACCAAGCTTTTGATTCAGGTTATCAGACCGGTACCTCTTTTTCCTGGAAAATCCAGGCATCGGGCAATTGGTTGCAGGGTGCCTACCAGGTGGTTGTTTCAGATTCTGAAAAAATTCCGGATGATCGCGCTAACCTTCTATGGGATAGCGGAAAGATCATCTCCGAACAACAGCTTTTCGTCCCATATGAAGGTAAAAAACTGGCAAGCGGTGAGAAGTATTATTGCAGGGTTAGGGTTTGGGAAAAGAGTGGCAACTCTTCCCCTTGGAGCAAGGTAGTGAGTTTTGTAACACCCCTCCAGACACCGGAGGATTGGAAGGCAAATTGGATTACCTACGATTACCAGCCAGAGATGCCTGCCCCACTTTTCAGGAAGGAATTTTCCATTCAGAACCTGGATGAATTGGAGTCTGCACAGCTTTTTATCTGTGGTTTGGGGTATTATGAGGCTTTCCTGAATGGCAGGAAAATTGGCGAGCGGGTCCTTGAACCGGCACAGACGAACTACGAGGATTATTCCCTCTATTCGGTGTACGACCTTCCTGGTAAGGAGATCGCGAAAAAGAATGTACTGGGCGTCATGCTCGGAAACGGGTGGTACAACCAAAACCGCGTATGGACCCCGGCAATGGCTTATGGTCCTCCATTGGTTATCGCGCAATTGGTTGTAAAATATAAAAATGGTGCTTCAGAGATCCTATGCACCGATGAAAGTTGGAAATGGCACCCCGGACCGGTTGTTTCCAACAACATTTATGCAGGAGAGGTGTTTGATGCGAACCTCGAAGTTGCCGGTTGGTCTATGCCTGGATTGGAGGATACGAACTGGAGAAATGCAAAGAAGGCAGTAATTTTTCCTCCAAAACTGGTCATGCAAAATATGGAACCCATGCGTCGCATGGGAGAAATTCAACCTGTTGAAATATTTGAACCCTCTTCGAAGACCTGGGTATTCGATTTTGGACAGAATTTCGCAGGTTGGGTCAGGCTTCGGGTAAAAGGGGTAAAGGGACAGAAAATCACCCTCCGATTCGCTGAAGAACTGGATCAGAACCACAACATTGATCCAACTTCCACCGGGGTTTTCGCCACCAAAGTGGTGCAAACCGATCAGTACACCTGCAAAGGCGGGGGCATTGAAATATGGGAACCCCGATTTACCTACCATGGATTCAGGTATGCAGAGGTAACCGGACTGGAATCCAAACCGGCGAAAGAGCTGCTCACCGGAATAGTTGTTTACAGTTCGATGAAAAAGGCAGGCGAGTTTAGTTGTTCTGATTCAACGATTAACAGGTTGCATGATTTGGCACTGTGGACCATTAAAAGCAATGTTCATGGCATCCCCACCGACTGTCCGCACCGCGAACGTTGCGGCTGGACGGGCGATGCCCATACCCTGGCAGCTTCGCTTACCCAAAATTTTGATGCCCGATTGTTCCTGACCAAATACCTGCACGACATGCGCTCGTCGGCCCGAAACACGAAAAAGGAGCTCTATTTCGGCCTCAGTTTTCACGACCGGAGTGTGGTTCCCAAGCCTGCTGGTATTCCTACGATGATCGTTCCAGGCAAACGAACCAGTGGAATTGCCTCTCCGGATTGGGGAACTGCGGCGACCCAAATTCCATGGCACCTCTACCAGCGGTATGGAGACCAGGGTGTTTTACAGGAATTCTATCCCGACATGAAAGTATGGGTCGATTACATTGCCGACAAATTTAAAGATGGTATCGTAAACCATGGACTTGGAGACTGGTGCCCGCCAGGTGGGAACGCAAAGATTGACTGTCCGGTAGCCTTGAGTTCCACAGCCTTTCACTACCTGGATCTGACGATTCTTACCAGGACGGCCCAACTGTTGGGTTATACCAACGATGGAATGTATTATGCCAACCGGATGACCAGGGTCAAGGAGCGATTCAATCAACAGTTTTTCGATGCAGGGAGAAATAGCTATGGTGGCCAGACGGCCAATGTGCTGGCCATACAGCTGGGTTTGGTTCCTGAAGGAAAATTGGGCGAGCTGGTGAAATCACTTCGGAAGGATATACACGACAAAAATTCTGATTTCATTCAAACCGGCATATTTGGACTTGGGCGGATCTTTCCCTCGCTGACCGAAAATGGAGCCGATGATTTGGCTTATAGTATGTTGACAAAAACCGGAGAGCACAGTTTTGCCTACATGTGGGAAAAGTACCATGCAACAACTTTGTGGGAGGTCCTGCCTGTCGATGACTCTATGGGTCCGGAGGCACTGAACGGACGTTCGCACAGCCACCCAATGAATGCAGGTTACGATGAGTGGTTCTTCCGTGGTATTGCCGGCATACATCCGGATGAACGGGCACCAGGATTCAAAAGGATTATTTTTCGCCCTTATTATACTTCGAAACTTCAATATGCCCATGCAACCTATGAATCTCCTTACGGGAGGGTTTTAAGCGACTGGAAATGGGAGGGAAACTCCTTTCATTGGGAGATTCAGGTTCCAGCCAATAGTGGTGCAGAATTCTATTTCCCTAAACTTTTTGGAAGACAGCAGATCACGGTCAATGGGGCAAAAGTGGAATCTGAACTTATCGAAAACATTGAATTTCCCGGGTTTTTTCTATACAAACCAGTAGGGAGTGGTAGATATGCCATTCGTATTACCAATCGATAAGATGCAGGGTTAAATACTGAGAAATCAGTTAGAAGTAAAATTTAAAGAACAAGCAGGTTATGGGTAATTTTGACAGACGTTCGTTTTTAAAAAGTAGTGCACTTTTGACAGTTGGTGCGATGGTGGCTCCTACGATCCTGCCGGCTAATTCAGCGGGGGTCTCAGCCTCCGACAAACTGAATGTGGCCTTCATCGGAGTCGGGGGTAAGGGGATGCATGCCATTAACCTGTTGGTTAACCATCCAAAAATAAATGTCGTTGCCCTGGCCGATGTAAACGATCAAAGTGCGGCCAATGCCTACAACCTTCTTCCCAATATTCCCCATTTTCGCGATTTTCGAAAAATGCTGGATCAGCTAAACAAACAAATCGATGGGGTAATTATTTCTACACCAGATCATTCCCATCATTACATTGCCAAATGGTGTATGAAGATGGGCAAACATGTTTACCTGGAAAAGCCACTGGCACATAGTATTCACGAGGTACGCGACCTTATGAAAATGGAAAAGGAGACGGGACTGGTTTGTCAGATGGGGAACCAGGGCCATTCAGGACCAGGGATAAAACAGTTAAACGAATGGATTCAAAGAGGTTATTTGGGGGAGGTTTCCGAGGTGCATGCTTGGACAAATGTCGGCTGGAATAATGTCAACGCAACAAGGCCTATGGCTCAGCCTGTTCCTGAAACGCTCGATTGGGACCTGTGGTTGAATGCCGCAGCGGAAGTTGCCCACAACAAGGCTTATTATCCGGCTGTTTGGAGAGGATGGAATGAATTTGGCTCAGGCGCTTTGGGCGATTGGGCCTGCCACAACATGGATGCGCCTTATTTTGCCCTGGGTCTCGATTGTCCGGGGAAGGTGGAAATAGAGAGTACCGGTCCGAGTTTGCTCAGCTTTCCTGAAAGTGTGAAGCTTACCTATACTTTCAAGTCTGGCAATTACGGAAATCAGGTTAAATTCAACTGGTACCAGGGGCCAAAGTTTACACCCCCAAGGCCGGCACAATTGGAAGAAGGCAGGAAAATGGGAAACGAAGGCGGTGGTACTTTGATCGTTGGAACCAAGTCAACCGTGATGATGTATTCCCATGCCACATCACCCTGCTTTATCCCTCAATCAAAACATTCGGAGATGGCTGACCTCGTTACAATAAAAGAAGTACCAAATGCTCCTAAAACTTATTGGAATGGTCATTACGATAACTGGATCAATGCCTGCCAAGGAATTGGCAAACCAAATGCTGATTTTGCCTACGGCGGCAGGCTCACAGAAACAATGCTCCTTGGGAATATCGCGATCAAAACCAATAGAAGTTTGACGATTGATCCGGTTTCCCGAAGAATTCTCAATGATCCGCAAGCAAATGCTTTAATGAACAATTCATCGCCACGGAAAGGTTGGGAGGTATAATCGTGAAGGAATGATTACTATTTGGTTAAATGGGATTCTGATTCACCATAAGCTTGAAATGGATTTCAATGCAAAAGAGGTAAGTGTTGGAATACAGGATCATATCAATGCCGTTCAATTTCGAAATAATTGGCTTGAGAGAAGATAAACCCATCGAAAAATGAAATTCATTGCATTACGCTTATAAGTTCCTATTTTGGGACAAAATTGAAAATTGTCGGGATATTCTTAAAACTAATTGGCTGGGTATTCACCTAAATTGCGGTTGTTATGACGAATCTAACTAAACCTGAATGATCATGGAGAAATTCAAGCGTCAATTGATGCAAGGAATCGGCTTGTGCTC
The DNA here is from genome assembly GCA_945873105.1 of Tangfeifania diversioriginum. Lineage (GTDB taxonomy): Bacteria > Bacteroidota > Bacteroidia > Bacteroidales > Prolixibacteraceae > CAINVV01. The sequence goes on along the minus strand of CAMCBW010000007.1, from coordinate 107,704 downwards.
GGTAACTTTGGTCGTTTCTACGAATTTAGCGGTCGCTGTTTCTCCTGATAAAATGAATGTTGTTTTCCTGCTTGCCGATGATCTCCGGTGGAATTCGCTGGGCTGCATGGGCAATTCAATTGTGATCACGCCAAACATTGACCGGCTTTCGCAGGAAGGAATCCGCTTCAACAATGCCTGCGTAACTACTGCCATCTGTATGGTGAGCCGGGCTACTATTTTGTCGGGACAGTACATGAGCAGTCACCGGGTGACCAAATTTGGGGTTGAATTGCCCGAAAAGGTGCTGGAAGAGACCAGCTATCCTGCCGTTCTGCGCAAGGCAGGATATTGGACTGGATTTGTCGGCAAATACGGGGTGGGAAAAATCAGGGAAAAAGATTATGATTTCAGCAAGGAGTACGAAGGGAAACACTGGTTTCCCAATGGCCAGGGAGACTCCATCCATGTCACCGCCAGGAATGAGCGGGATGCCTTGTCTTTTCTGAAGAACAGGCCAAAAGAGAAGCCATTCCTGCTCTCGGTGAGTTTCTTTGCCACCCATGCCGAAGACAAGCATCCCGACCAGTACCGCTACCAGCCCCAAAGTGAGAAATATTACCAAAATACCGTCATTCCTGTGCCAAAAACAGCCACCGACGCTGCATTGAAGGCACTTCCACCGTTTATCAGCGATGAAGCGAACGAAGGCCGCAACCGCTGGCACTGGCGTTTCGATACGCCCGAAAAATACCAGAGGTACATGAAGGCCTACTACCGGATGCTGACTGAATTGGACCTTGTCGTTGGGAAGATTGTTGAAGAGCTGAAAACACAAGGAGTATATGAGAATACAATGATCATTTTCATGGGCGACAACGGTTATTTTCAGTCTGACCATCAACTGGCCGATAAATGGTATCCTTACCAGGAGTCGATCAGGGTACCACTGGTGGTGCACGATCCACGACTGCCGGTTACCAGGAGGAATTCAGTGAACGATGAATTCGTACTAAACATTGATATCGCTCCAACCATCATGGCTGCAACCGGCGCGGAGATCCCAGCTGCCGTTCAGGGGAGTGATTTTTCAGCACTTTACCTTACCAGGAAGGCCCCAAAATGGAGGCAGGAGTTTTATTACGAACATCCGGTGGTAAACAAGGTCTCCTTTATTCCCTCCTCTGAAGCTTTGGTTACCCACCACAACAAATATATTTATTGGCCCGATTACCAGGCCGAGGAGTATTTTGATTTGAAGAAGGATCCTTTTGAGGAACGGAATCGAATCAAGGAGCCAAAAGAACAGCCTGCCATTCAGGCATTGAAAAAGCGAATGGCCGAATTGAAGCAAAAAGTACAATAGGATTAATTTTCCAGGAAAACAAACCAAAGATTAGACGATATGAGTGGATCAAAGCTTCCCAATGTTAAACATTTCTCCCTCGTTGCCTTTCTGGTTCTGACCATTACAGGTTTGGCCAATGCAGCTACTCCCAAGACGAAACCAACCTTTCAGCAAATTGAATCCGGTTTCAAATCCATCCCGGATTCGGTTTTAACCAGCGTATACTGGTACTGGATGTCGGACAATATCTCCAGGGAGGGCGTTATCAAAGACCTGGAAGCAATGAAAAGGGTGGGTATCAACCGGGCTTTTATCGGCAACATCGGCGGCCAGAATGTGCCATACGGGAAAGTCAAAATATTTACCGACGAATGGTGGGACATCCTTCACACTGCCTTAAAAACAGCCACAAGGCTGAATATTGAAATTGGCATCTTCAACAGTCCGGGTTGGAGCCAATCGGGAGGTCCCTGGGTGAAAAACGAACAATCGATGCGTTACCTGAACGCCTCGGAAGTGGAGGTAACTGGTCCGATGCGGTTCAGCGCCAAAATCCCAGTCCCGAATGTCGATTTTCAACCGGTGAAAGTCATTGCCTATCAAATGCCAAAGGAGGGAGGGAAAGCCTACCAGTCGTTCCATCCAAAAGTTTCTTCGATGCCTCAGTTGGAGAATATAGGTGCGGTATGTGATGGTGATTTAAAAACAGAAATTCCTGTCCAACTCAATAAAACATTGACCCTTGATTTTGAAACCACTGAATCGGTAATAGTCAGAAGTCTGATCATCAATGCTTCCGAGAAAAGAACCAAGGCAATGGGAGAGCTTCTGGTAAAAGAGGGCAATGGTTACCGCTCCCTCCGGAAGTTCGAAATTAACCGCAGCAATCCAAGCATCAATGTGGGTTTCAACCCTTTTGCGCCCATCGTACTTTCCATTCCGGAAACCAGATCCAGTGCTTTTCGCCTGATCGTCAACGAAGTTACCATGGCTGGGGGAATCGCTGAAATGGATTTGTCTGCCACGCCAAAACCCGAGCGATATCCGGAGAAGTCGCTGGCCAAGATGTTCCAGACCCCGCTGCCATACTGGAAAGATTATTTGTGGGTGGCACAACCTGAGGTAGCCGACCAATCGCTGGTAATAGATCCGAAAACTGTCGTGGATATTACCGGTAGCAGGGCGGCAGATGGAACCATCACCTGGAATGTGCCGGCAGGAAGATGGAAAATCATGCAGACAGGGATGACCACCACCGGTGCAAAAAACGGTCCGGCGACACCCGAAGCCACCGGCCTTGAAACCGACAAGATGAGCAAAAAGCACATTGCCGCCCATTTTGATGCCTTTCTGGGTGAGATCATGCGCCGTGTTCCGGCCGCCGACCGCAAAACCTGGAAAGTAGCCGTTCAGGACAGTTACGAAACAGGCGGTCAGAACTGGACTGATGGATTGGTGGAAGAATTTACGGCGAAATATGGATACAGTCCGGTTCCCTATCTTCCGGTTTTGCAGGGGAATGTAGTGGGGAGCAGGGATCTTTCCGACCGTTTCCTCTGGGACTTGCGGAGAATGGTGGCCGACAAGGTCTCGTATGATTACGTAGGTGGCTTGAAGGAGGTTTGCCACAAAAACGGACTCACCACCTGGTTGGAGAACTACGGCCACTGGGGTTTCCCGGGCGAATTTTTGCAGTACGGCGGACAATCCGACGAGATAGGCGGGGAATTTTGGAGTGAAGGTTCCCTGGGGGATATTGAAAATCGGGCAGCCTCCTCTTGTGCACATATTTATGGAAAATCAAAGGTGTCGGCCGAGTCGTTTACCTGCGGTGGAAAGGCCTATTCCCGTTATCCTGCCACCATGAAACAGCGCGGTGACCGCTTCTTCACCGAGGGGATCAACAATACTTTGCTCCATCTGTTCATCCAGCAACCCGATGAACGGGTACCGGGGGTCAACGCTCCATTCAGCAATGAGTTCAACCGCCACAATACCTGGTTCGAATACATGGATCTGTTTACCCAATATTTGAAACGTACCAACTTCCTGCTCCAGCAGGGAAATTATGTGGCAGATGCCGCCTATTTTATTGGCGAAGACGCACCGAAAATGACGGGAGTATGCGATCCTGCGTTGCCACAGGGCTATTCGTTCGATTACATCAATGCGGAGGTGATCCACACCAGGGTCACTGTGAAGGATGGACGGCTGGTTCTTCCGGATGGCATGAGTTACCGTATTTTGGTGCTTCCGAAGCTGGAAACCATGCGGCCGGAGTTGCTAACAAAAATCAGGGAGCTTGTTTTGCAGGGAGCCGTCGTGTTGGGACCTGCGCCAAAATATTCGCCCAGCTTGCAGAACTTTCCTGCAGCCGATCAGCAGGTGCAGAAATTGGCCAAAGAGCTTTGGGGTAATGTGGACGGCGTGAAGGTAAAGTCGGCCAAAGTAGGGAAGGGGATGATCCTTTCCGGCATGGAGATGCAGGAAGCGCTTGATTTGATTGGCGTTGTACCCGATTGCAAATTCGCCAAAGAGGATCCGGCATTGTTCATTCACCGAAGAATAGCCGATGGTGAAATGTATTTTATCTCGAATCAAACCGACAAAACCATCACCATACAGCCCGAATTCAGGGTGTCGGGCAAAAGTCCGGAACTCTGGAGTTCAGTTTATGCCACCCGCCGTGATTTGCCTGCCTTCACTCAAGGCGCTCAGACCACCGTCGTTCCGCTCAAACTGGAAGCCTTCGAAAGCCAGTTTATCGTTTTCAGGAAGGGCACTGCCAAATCCGGGGCAACCGATCTCTCCGCCAATTTCCCGGTAGGGAGAGAACTGGCCGATTTAAGTGCAAACTGGATGGTGACGTTTGATGCAGCCAGGCGCGGACCTGTCAATCCGGTAGCGTTCAAAAGCCTTACCGACTGGACAGTCTCGGCCGATGAAAGCATCAAATATTATTCAGGTACAGCAGTTTACAAGACCAATGCGAAGTTGGCGGAGATTCCTTCCAGCAAGAAAATTATGCTTGACCTCGGGGTTCTCACCGCCATGGCCAAAGTGAAGGTGAACGGCAAAGCGGTTGGAGGCGTCTGGACGGCTCCATGGCAGGTTGATATTACTTCAGCCGTAAAACCCGGCAACAATGAGGTGGAAATTTCGGTGGTCAACAACTGGATGAACCGGTTAATTGGAGATCAGAAGATACCGGAAGCTCAGCGGCCCACCTGGAGTCCGATCATCCCCTACAAGGCGGATAGTCCGCTGCAGGCTTCGGGATTGTTTGGGCCGGTGAAGATTTTGCAATTCAATTGAGCGGTCAGAATAGATGAATGTCCTGGTTGCATGATTCCCCGTATTGGGTCGAATTATAATGTCGCGCAATGAACGCAAAGAGCGCAAAAAAAGACTTTGTTTACACTATATTGCTTAACTTATTGTAAGTCAAATGAAGAGATTTAAGTTGTTCATTTATTTTCTTTTTACTTGTCAATTTTTGTTGGCGCAGAATCCTATTTGCCCTCCCGGACTCAACATTGCCGACCCGACTTCACGGGTGTGGAACGATGGTAAATTGTATATTTACGGTTCGCGGGATGAAAGTCTAAAATACTATTGCTCCTACGATCATTGGGTTTTGTCGACCTCAGATCTCGTAAACTGGGAATATACGCCCGATGCTTTTGCCTCCAAGGGACCTAAAGACCAGGTTCCCTTCAACGACCAGGTGTTGTATGCCCCGGATATTCTGTACAAAAATGGCGCCTATTACCTCTACTATTGCCAGCCGGGAGGCATCGAAGGGGTTGCCACCAGTTCCTCCCCCAAAGGACCGTTTACCAACGCAAAGGAGATTTATCTGAAGAAAAAAAACCAGATCGATCCGGCTGTTTTTGTGGATGAGGATGGTCAGGCCTACTACATCTGGGGACAGTTTCAGGCAAAAATTGCGAAGCTTAAACCCAACATGACCGAAATTGACACCACCAGCATCGTGGAAAATCTGGTCACAGAGAAAGAGCATTTTTTCCACGAAGGTGGTTACATGGTCAAACGCAAGGGCATCTACTATTTTGTGTATGCCGATATGAGCCGGAAAGGAATGCCTACCTGCATCGGTTATGCCACTTCCAAATCCCCGCTGGGGCCCTTCAAGTATGGCGGAGTGATTGTCGACAACGATGGTTGCGACCCATACAGCTGGAACAATCATGGTTCGATCGTTGAATTCAAGGGGCAGTGGTATGTGTTTTACCACCGCACCACCAACGGCGTCGTGAATGCCCGCAAAGCCTGTGTGGAGCCCATCTTTTTCAACCAGGACGGCAGCATTACCGAAGTTGAGATGACCTCCCAGGGAGCCGGAAAACCACTGAATGCCTTTGCGAAGATCGAAGCCGAACGTGCCTGTCTGCTGGCCGGAAGGGTGCGCATCGAATCCTTCAGCTGGGACCAGGCGAATCCTGTCAATCCTGCCAACAACGACCAGCTGGGACAGCTAGAAAACAGGGATCGTGTGGTCTACAAATACATCAACTTTGGAGAAGGTGCAACTTCTGTCAGTGTACGGGTCGCTCCGGGTGCAAAGCCTGGAAAGATTCAATTCAAATTGGACAATTCCTGGGGAGCGCCTTACGGGACACTCGAGGTGCCTGGTGGCGGAGATGGCAAAACCTGGACCACCCTTACGGGCAAAATCAAGGAGATAAAAGGGGTGCATGCGCTGCATCTCTCATTTGTGGCAGAAGACAGAGCATCGTTCAATGTCGATTCTTTTGTTTTCAGCAAGTAGTAAGTCTGCTCCGATAAGCTAGGAAATAAGAATGCCACTAAGTCACAAAGTCACCAAGATTTCACATATATCTAATTATCAATCAGATAATTCTCTCTAATCAGTTGTGTCTTGGTGTCTTTGTGGCATGGTAAGCGTTTTCGGAATGGACTGAGTAATGATTTGAGCAAATACCAATTAAAGAATACAAACTTTAAAACTAAAATAGCTTCAATGGGTAAAATTTTTAAAATAGCCGGATCGTTAGCCTGGGTACTGATGCTTGGACTGAATCTGGCTGTGGCACATCCTCCTGTCGAGACAAAAGTTGTATCAGGATCTGATCGGTCTTCCAATGTGGTCCGTAAATTTCTGACTCCGAAACGAATTGTATGGACCTCTGATAATTCAGGAAAGTCTATCCAGAATCCGGAAGTGTTGTTAAAGCCAGGAACCGGTCAGGCGGTGCTGAACAAGGACAAAGGCCTTATCCTGAAAAGCAGTGCGACAGAGTTTCCGATGATCATTCTTGATTTTGGCAAAGAGCTGCAGGGTGGATTGGAGATCGTTACCTCCATCAACAACGACAAGAAGATGGGGAAGGTTCGCATCCGGTTCGGGGAATCGGTCAGCGAAACCATGAGCAATGTGGGCGAACACGGAGCGACCAATGAACACTCGCTACGCGATTTTACGATCCAACTGCCGTGGCTTGGCAAAGTTGAAGCAGGCAACTCAGGTTTTCGTTTCGCCAGCATTCAATTGGTTGATCCTGAGGTAAAACTGGAGATCAAGGAAATAAGTGCCGTTTTTTCCTACCGGGATGTACCTTACCTCGGTTCCTTCAGGTGCAACGATGAAAGGTTGAACAAAATATGGATGACAGGCGCCTACACGGTTCACCTGAATATGCAGGATTACCTGTGGGATGGCATCAAACGAGACAGGCTGGTGTGGGTAGGCGACCTTCACCCGGAGGTGATGACGGTGAGTACTGTTTTCGGGTACAACGAGGTGGTCCCCAAAAGTCTTGACCTGATCCGTGAACTGACCCCGCTACCAGGCTGGATGAATGGGCTGAGTTCCTACTCCATGTGGTGGATCATCATCCACTACGATTGGTACAAATACCAGGGTAATCTGGATTACCTGAAAGAGCAGAAAGCGTACCTTTTTTCCTTGCTCAAGCTGTTATCAACCAAAATCGACGATTCAGGAAAAGAGATGCTGGAAGGCGGACGGTTTTTGGATTGGCCATCGAGCGAAAATAAGCCAGCCATTCATGCCGGATTGCAATCTTTGATGGTGATGACTTTTCAGGCAGGAGCCGAAATGAGTAAAACGCTTGGCGATCAGGGAATGGCGGAGCTTTGCCAAAAGACTGTTTCAAAACTAAAAAAATACGTCCCCGGTTTCAACGCTTCCAAGCAAGCTGCTGCGTTAATGGCCTTGTCGGGTTTGGTTTCTCCTGAAAAGGCGAATACGGAAATATTGGCCAAAGATGGGGTTCACAAGATGTCGACATTTTACGGTTATTACATGCTGGGTGCCCGTGCCAGGGCAGGAGATTACCAGGGGGCCATCGACAATATCCGCGAATATTGGGGTGGGATGATTGATCTTGGCGCGACCACCTTCTGGGAAGATTTTGACATCGACTGGTTGAAAAATGCCGGCAGGATTGACGAAATGCCGGCAGAAGGGAAAACAGATGTACACTGTACCTACGGCGGTTATTGCTACAAAGAGCTGCGCCATAGTTTTTGCCATGGCTGGGCTTCGGGACCAACTTCGTGGTTGAGCCAATATGTGCTGGGGGTACAGGTGGTAGAGCCGGGCTGCAAGGTCGTAAAGATTGAACCCCACCTGGGCGATTTGACCTGGGTAGAGGGGAGTTTCCCAACACCGTTTGGCGTAATAAAAATCAGGCACGACAAAATGCCGGATGGAAAGATCAAGTCTAAGATTGATGCCCCCAAAGGAGTGAAAATTATTAAGGGTTGATCCCCTAACGGGGAAAAGCCTTGTTCTCCAACCGTTTTTCTATTGATATGGATGCCCTGACGGGCAAAAGAAGGGTGGATGTATTCCGGGTTATAATGCAAATAAATTGCTGTTGTATGATAATTTCAAATGGTTTGCTAAGAATTGTGACACTTGCCTCCTATGCGGCTGGCATCCTTCCTTTCATTTCAGTGGCTCAAACTCTAACAAAACCCAATATCATCTTCCTGATGACCGACCAGCAGCGTTGGGATGCCATTGGTGTGAATAATCCGAACATCAAAACCCCCAACCTCGATCGGCTGGCCCGACAGGGAATACTGTTTAGCCAGGCTACCTGTCAGGCTCCGATGTGTACGCCAAGCCGGAATTCCATGATGTTTGGCTTGTATCCCTCGCAATTGGGGATCCGGTCGAACGGTTCCCACGCCCTTGGCGATCAGTTTTTGCCCTGCGATCCGCTGCCTGAAAGGCTTCGAAAAGCTGGTTACCAGACAGCAGGATTCGGCAAGACCCATTGGGGGAGGACCGACCAGCCCATTGGTACACGTGGTTTCGAGACGAGGTATGTTGGTGCCAAAGAGGTTGGGAAGGAAACTGGTGCCATCTACCAGGATGACGAAAATCCCACCGGGCTGGCTGCCTACCGGAAGGAGGTCGCCAATTACGGTCCGGGAGAGGAGGGGGTAGAGGGTTATTTGGGCAAAACCTCCGAAGTGGCCGACAGCAATCACCGGGATGGCTGGGTCGCCGAAAAATGTCTGAAATTTCTGGACCAGGGAATTGATCCCTCTCGTCCGTTGTTTCTCTACCTCTCCTTCCTGAAACCCCATGCCGGATTAAATGTCCCCAAACGCTTTGTGGAGCTTTACAACATCAACGACATCCCGGATACGGAACAACCTCCCTGGAAAGAGGAGCCGGATACCCATCTGGAGTACAGCGACCAGAATAGCAAATTTCAGGCAGCCAGACACCAGGAGTGGCAGACCGCCTGGCTTAAAATGACACCTTTGGAAAGACGGCGCACCACCCTTTACTACTATGCCAACTGTTCGTGGCTGGATGACTATTTCGGTCAGGTGTTGGTAAAATTGGAGAAAGCGGGTCGTTTAAAGAATGCCCTAATTGTTTATACTGCCGACCACGGGGAGATGCTGGGTGAAAGAAATTACCGCTTCACCAAATACTGTCTGTACGAGAGCAGCGTGCGGGTGCCCATCCTGCTTTCAGGGACGCTAATACCCGAAGCATTGCGCGGAACCACCGACCAGCGGCCGGCAGAACTGGTAGACCTCTATCCAACCATCGTCAAAGCCGCCGGCACCAGCCAGCAGCTTGCTTCGCCAGGTTTGGATTTGTTGAGTGAACGCAAGCGCAAGGGATCCTTTTGTGAGTACCACGACTCCGGCGCTCCAGCCTGGATGTGGCGAACCAACAAATGGAAGCTTATCCTCTATTCGACCCAAACGCTTGAGGCTGCAAAATCTTCGGCTATTCCCTTCAAGGGAGAGTTGTATGACCTCGAAAATGATCCCCATGAATGGAAAAATCTCTATTACAGCAAAAAATACCAAGAAATCAGGGAGCAGTTGAAAACAGAGTTGCTGGAACATGTAGCGAGGTCGTTTACGGGTTTCCCGGTAGGAAAGGGGTGAAGGATAAAGGTTAAAGGATAAAGGTTAAAGGATAAAGGATAAAGGATAAAGGTTTAAGGATAAAGGTTAAAGGGGGGAAAGCAGGGACTTTACAATTTAAATAGGGGTGAAATGAATATGCATAAAATTACTATTGGTGTTTTAGCCGTTGCGGGAGTGGCGTTGATCCTGCTGCTAGCAGGTTGCAAGACAAGCAAAACCAATTCGGCAAACAAGGATGGTTTTGTTTCAATCTTTGATGGTAAAACCCTTCAGAATTGGGAGGGAGACCCTGTCTACTGGAAAGTTGAAAACGGAAGCCTGGTTGGAACGGTTACGCCGGAAACCATCCTGAAACGCAATACATTTATCATCTGGCGGGGTGGCTTAACTGCTGATTTTGAGCTGAAGGTGGAATACCGGGTAACTGCCGGCGGCAACAGTGGCATCAACTACCGGAGCGAGGAAATTCCGGACCTGCCATTTGCCATGAAAGGCTACCAGGCCGATATTGACGGGGCCAACAGATATACCGGCCAAAACTACGAAGAAAGGGGAAGAACTTTTTTGGCCCTGCGTGGACAGCGGGTAGTACTCGAACCCGGCAAAAAACCGGTGGTAACTGCTCAAATTGCCAATTCGGATACGCTCAAAGAGCTGATCAAGAAGGAGGAATGGAACGAAGTTCACCTGGTAGTAAAAGGAAATCTGATGCAACATTACGTCAACGGCGTCTTGATGAGTGAGGTCACAGACAACGATCCAGTGAATCGAAAGATGAATGGATTGCTTGGGGTACAGGTACATGTGGGTCCGCCGATGAAGATAGAGTACCGCAATTTTCGTTTGAAGCAATACTGAGAGACTGTTTAAATTTTATTACACAGAGAATAACTTGCCAATTTTCGAAAACAAATGGTCTATAGAAATTTCTGCCATTATCAGTTTTCATGGGAGAAACCCCGGAGTTACACAGAGTTGGAAAATCGCAAGCGATTTTCTCTCTCCCGATGAATCGGGACAAGTTGTGTAACTCGTTTTTCCTCAAGTAATTTTACTGCAAGCGACAACTTCAAAGCTATACTAAATCTCATTATGGAGTTATAATTTCTCTGTGTAAGAATTTTAAAAAGCTTCTGATATTAATGATACAGATAATGTAACTTTGGAACTATTGATCCTAAAATAATACCAATCTTTCAAAATTTAAGACGATGAACAGACGTGATTTCTACAAAAACAGTGGACTCCTGGGTCTGGGAGTGATCGCATCCTCCAATCTTGGCGCGGCTGGGATGGCTGCACCTGCCGGCAAGGACTATTTTGAAGAAAAGGCAAAGAAATTGCCAGCACGTCACTTTGATGTGGTAATTGCAGGGGCCGGGACAGCAGGGGTCATTGCAGCCATTGCCTCAGCCAGACAAGGTGCCCGTACCATACTGGTGGAAGCCAAAGGTTATCCGGGAGGAATTGCCGTGGAAGGTGGCACTGCCCTGCATAGTTTCTATAATCTGTGGAAGGCTTTTCCCGGCGTGGAGAAAAGGCAGCTGGTAAAGGGAATACCGGCGGAGATGGTTGACAGGCTTACAGCCAAAGGAGGTGCAACAGGGTATGCCGAGATGGAGATCCACTACGATTATGATTCGGTCTGTACAGCCATCGATACGGAAATGTACAAGCTAAATGCCTTTGAAATGCTGGATGAAGCAGGAGTATATGTTTGCGTGAATACCCTTCTTGCCGGCGTAATCAAGAAGAACAACCGAATAGATGGAGTCATTTTGGAAAGCCGCTCGGGGCGCGAGGTCATCTATGCCAAATCATTTGTCGACTGTACGGGTTATGCAGATATGGCTGCGCATGCCGGTGCCGCATACACCGAACCCAACGACTATGCAGTGGTCAACAGCATGGGACTGGGCAATGTGGATATAGAGCGCTATTACGATTTTCTACGGTCGCAGGATGCCGTAGGGCAATTGGCTTATGGCACCAGAAGTGGCGAACCGGGCAGAATTATCCGGCTTGGTTCGGAAGGTTCCAAAGGATATCCGGAGGCCTTTTCCGCCGGGGCAAAGGAAATTGGCATGTCGGCCATTTCAACCACCGTGCACGACAATTACCTGATGTTTATCAAGATGAACCTGAAATTGCCGGTAAGCCCGACCGACCGGGATACGGTTTCAAAGGCAGAGCTTGAACTGCGGAAAAGGATGCAAAAGGGGGTGGAACTTTTCAAGAAACATATTCCAGGTTTCCAGAAGGCTTTCATCACCCGTACCAGTCCATCCCTTTGCATCCGCAGAGGCCGGTTAATTGCCTGCGATTACGACATCACCCACGACAATGTGCTGAATGGAGACCATTTCCCGGATGACGTCTTCGTTTACGGATTTCACGACAATGCCCCGAGATTTAAGGTCAAAAATGGCGGAAGTTACGGAATTCCCTACCGTGCCTTGTGCGTGAAAGGAATTGACAACCTGTATGTTTCAGGTATGATGATCACCTCTGACCACAACGCGCACATGTCGACCCGCAACACCGTCAGCTGCATGGGTCAGGGACAGGCAAGCGGTACGGCAGCGGCACTTTGCGCACTTGGCAACATTAGCTCCCGTGAATTGCCCTACCAAACCTTGCGCAATGCCCTGGAAAAGGGGAATGTCTATTTCGAAAAGTAAGCACCATTGCGTCTTGATCAAAATACCGTTTTGATAATCCATAAGAATCAAAAATGACAAATACACTCCTCAACAGCAAGCTTATCGTAGCTGGTACTTTGCTGGCAATAAATGGTCTACCTCTTTTGGCCCAGGAAAAAAGTGGTCCGGCACTCCCCAACATTCTCTTTATTCTGGCGGATGACATGGGCTGGAAAGACCTGGGCTGCTACGGTAACCCCTACAACGAAACGCCCAACCTGGATCTCCTCGCCAAAGGTGGGATCCGTTTTACCCAGGCCTACGCGGCCTGTCCGGTCTGCTCGCCGACCCGTGCCTCCATCATGACAGGAAAGTATCCCGCCCGGTTGAAGCTGACCAACTTTATCGGGGGCGTACGAACCGATCCGCAATCTCCGGTGCTACCTGCCAAATGGAACCAATACCTGGAGGCACGGGAAACCACGCTGCCCGAATTGCTGAAGCAAAAAGGCTACGCCACCGGCATGGTAGGAAAATGGCACCTTGGCAACCACGATTCGATTGCGCCATGGAACCAGGGGTTTGATTATTCGCGGATGATTGCCAAAAACGGATTGGATTATTACAATTATTCGATCTGCCTGGACTCCTATGCGAAGGAGTTTACCGATCATGGAACCGAATACCTTACCGATAAGCTGACGGAATATGGCGTGGAATTTATCAAACAGCGTGCGAAAAAGCCATTCTTTCTCTACATGGCCTATTCTGCACCCCATGTCTTTATCGTTCCGAGAGCGGATAAATTGAAAAAATATTTTCTGAAGTACGGGAAATATGAAGGCAAATACAATCCCAATTACGCGGCTATGGTGGAGAGTCTGGATGATGGGGTTGGGGTGCTGGTTAAAACACTGAAGGAGCAGGGATTGCTCGAAAATACGCTGATCGTCTTTACTTCCGACAATGGCGGCCTCGGTTTGGATGAGCTGGGGCCGATTCCCACCAACCTGGCACCATTGCGCAAATGGAAAGGACACATCTACGAAGGTGGTACCCGCGTACCGGCATTGGTCAGCTGGGCGGGTAAAATCGCACCCGGAACCGTCTCTGAAACCTACTACAGCAGCATCGACTATTTGCCTACTTTCTGCGACCTGGCCGGGATTACAATGCTCCCCAAAAATGTAGACGGACAGAGTATTCTTCCATTTCTCCTCCACCCTGAAGTGGCAAAAGAGCAGAACAGGGCGCTCTTCTGGCACTATCCGCACTTCTCCAACCAGCTGGGTCGGCCTGCCGGATCGGTGCGGGTCGGGGATTTTAAATTGGTAGAACTTTATGAATCTGGAACCCTAGAATTGTACAACCTGAAAGAGGATATCGCCGAATCGAATGACCTTTCGGGAAAAATGAAGGAGAAAACTGCGGCAATGCATCAAATGCTGAAGGATTGGAGAACAAAAGTCAATGCCCAAATGCCAGTCAAAAATCCGGATTATAAGCAATGAAGAAACGAAAGCCCAATATTTTAATCATTATTTCCGACCAGCAGGGAATTGATACCATTGCTGCCTACAAGGAACATTTCAAACACGAAGCCTACCTGGGTCACTGGTTGAAGACTCCGAATTTCGACCGGATGATGGCCGGAGGCTACTCCTTTCTGGAATCGCACAGTACCAATCCGGTCTGTTGTCCGGCCCGATCTTCCTTGTTCACAGGTAGGTACAGCAGCGAAACAGGAGTCACCTACAACAATATAGGGATCGACCAGCAGGTTCCCAACATGGGCGAATGGTTTGAGCAAAACAGCAATTACAACCGGGTCTATTGCGGCAAATGGCATGCCGGCGGACAATGGAACTATCCCGATGTGGAGGGTGACAGGAAAATACCCGGTTTTGAAACCATCCCGGTAGGGGTGAGCGGTACCGGCGACTTTAACGATTTCCAGGTAGCTGGCGCCTTGAAGGGTTTCATCATGAATTACCGGGAGGAGAGACCCTTTTTGGCCGTAGCCGGATTGATGAACCCCCACGACATCTGCTACTGGACGCCACAACTTCATGGCAATAAGCTGGTTCCGAAATCAGATCTTTTTGGGGCCGGAAAATCACTTCCACCCCTTCCGCCAAATTTCAATTTCAACTTCAAAGACCCTTCTCCGAAGCAACAGGTGAAGTTCAGTGAGGGGGAGTGGCAAAATTACTTGTACGACTACTGCCGGATGATCGAAAAACTGGATGCCGACCTGGGACGTTTGCTGGATGCAGTAGCATCGAGGAACGATGACACCCTGGTACTTTTCACTTCCGACCATGGTGAGGGATCTGCCCGCCACAAGCGGGTACAGAAATGGCACCCATTCGAACAGTCGGTGAAGGTGCCGTTCATTGCATGGATGCCGGGCCAAATCAAAAGCAATGTCATTGACCGGAAGCACATTGTCTCGGGCATTGATATCATGACGACGGTTTGCGAATATGCTGGTATACCTGCCCCACCCAACTGCAGGGGGAAACGACTCAAAAAACTGTTGGAAAGCGGAGAAACCGATGATCCCATGGATTTTGCCGTGGCAGAGTTTCAGCATACCGGTAGGGTAGTACGCAAGGGAGATTTCAAATATGTCAAGATCTACAAATTCTCGGGAGTCCAGGATCAGCCATTCGTTCGGCTTTCGGATGGCAAGCCCGAAAAATTCCAGCCATGTGCCGGCAGTAGTCGGTATGAGAGCCTGCCCGATCGGCTACTTTTCAACATCCATCAGGATCCGTGGGAACAAAAAGATCTGTCGGGCGAGGTGCAGTACGCGGAGAAATTGAAAGAAATGGATGAGCTGCTGGCCGAAGAATGGGAGAAGAAAATTGTTCCCGGAACCCATTTTGACAGAAATTAAGAAGCAATATTAAATGGAAAAGAGAGACTTTCTGAAGAATATCTTCCTTGCCGCCGGCCTGTCCCAATTGCCGCTGTCAGGCTGGGGCAAAGGTTTTTCTGCCTTGCTGGAGTCCGGCGTAAACCCAGGCAGCGAATTCTCCTTGCTGAAGCTGGAGAAACTCCTGGCCGGATATCAAATCCCTGCCATCGACCGGTTTTCGACCTCCACCTTCAACCTTGGCTATAAAATGTACAATCTTTACGGCGATACTGCCCTGTATGCCGGAGAATTTCTGCTCCATTCCTCAGCGCAGGGAAACATCAGGCAGTTCGATTTTACGCATTGGCGGTGGGCGGACAATGGAAGTAAAAGCAGGTTGAAAAAATTCAAATACCTCGTTTCCGGGAGCGTATGGAGCGAGGCAAATGATGCCTTAACACCCAGGGAGTGGAAGGTCACTTCGCGTATCTCACTTTCAGAAGAGGGAGCTCCTTATGGCGGAACAGGATGGTTCAACAGCGGCAAAGCACAAAATGGTATGGTGACCATCCAAACAAATGGCCAACCGATCCGGAAAGCCTTCGGTCAGACCCTGCTGGGTTGGAAATGGGGCTTGCCCGCCGTGGTTCAGCAGATGGCAGAGGCCTCGAAAGTTGAGTTGCAGTTTGCGTTGCTCGACGAATTTGATGCCATCTACCAAAATCAGAAGCTCTCCTTCAGGAAAAATGTCAAACTTGATTGCGGCGAAGGAGGTCTGATTGATTGTAAGGTTTTTGAACTGACAGGTGATGGTGTGATCCCCACTGTATATTGGGTAGATGATCAGCACCGAACAATTTTTGTGATCTCCGGGATGGAGGCATATGTTTTGAATTGAATATCAATGGTGTGTGGTGTAATATTGCAAATTCAACGAAAAGCTCAATTTCTTTAACCTCTACGAGGTAAAGTGGTCTTTTGTGCTTGTTTTTCTACAATACTGTATCCGCTACGCGGAAGAGATAATTATTGCCTCTGTTTAGCAGTAAACTACTTTTTATTGCCATAAGTTGTTAAATGACAGATAGCTTTCCGCGTAGCGGATACAGTATTGTAGAAAAATAGGATGATTTTGAATATTTTCCGCGTAGCGGATAAAGAATGATTTTAACCTGCCACCAATGATTGAATATGAAATTTCTTTTACCACAGAAGATACAAAGAAGCAAAGAAGGCACGAAGAACCTCAGATTAACAAACACTTAGCAAGACAGATATGAAGATTATTTTTTTGTTTTCCCGATTAGTTATTATGATGTCATTGATAGGTGTCATTTTAATCGTGTCTGTCAGACCAAGCCAATGCCAAACCAATACTTTGTCCGCTGCAAAAATTGTTCCTCCCGAACGAATGCAACAAGTTTACGAGGAGGTCAAAACCCCCTTCAAATATGGCATTGTCATCCGTGGGGAGGTGGGAGAGGTGGTCGATTGTGCGAGCATCTTTCGAAAAAGTAACAAATGGTACATGGTGTATGTCGGTGCCACCAATAAAATTGGCTACGAGACTTTTCTCGCCCAAAGCAGCGACCTGCTGCACTGGGAGAAGTTGGGAAAAATCATGAGCTTCAAGCCGGGTGGCTGGGATCGCTGGCAGGTGGATGGAGGCATTGCACTTTGCGAAACCAAATGGGGAGGTAGCAGCAAACTGCAAAAATTCGAGGGCAAATATTGGATGTCCTACATCGGGGGGGCCCTTCAGGGATATGAAACAGATCCATTGGCGATCGGCATAGCCTGGACAATGAACCCTACGGAGGTAAAAGAATGGACCCCCATTGCTGAAAATCCGGTGTTGGCCATTGACCAGCCGGATGTCAGGGAATTTGAAAAAATGACACTTTACAAGAGCCAGATCATCCTTGACAGGCACAAAACACTGGGCTATCCCTTTGTGATGTATTACAATGGAAAGTTCAAAAATGGTTACGAGCGTATCGGGATGGCAGTTTCCAATGATATGATCCATTGGCAACGTTATGGCAAAGGGCCAGTTGTGGCCAACGGTGAAGAAAAGCAAAGAGGCATCAGTGGGGATCCTCAAATCGTCAGGATGGGCGATCTGTGGGTAATGTTCTACTTCGGGGCCTTTTGGCAACCGGGTGCCTTTGATACCTTCGCCTGCTCCTACGACATGGTTAACTGGACAAAGTGGGAAGGAAAGCACCTGATCGAACCTTCCGAAACATGGGACAAGCAGTATGCCCACAAACCCTGGCTCATCAAGCACAAAGGAGTAGTCTACCATTTTTACTGTGCGGTAGGAGACGAAGGCCGTGTTATCGCACTTGCTACCTCACACGACATGAAAAAGGCAGATCAACCAATCAAGTAAATATCAACCAATGAAAAAATTATTGATTACCCTGCTTGCAATGCTCCTATTGGGAATGATGCCGGCCCGGGAGCTCCAGGCAAAGAAACCCAATATCCTGATCATTTTGGCCGACGACATGGGTTACTCCGATGCAGGATGTTATGGGAGCGAGATACAGACCCCAAATCTTGACAAACTATCCTCCAATGGATTGCGTTTTACCCAATTCTACAATACCGGTCGTTGCTGGCCATCCAGATCCTCTCTGCTTACTGGTTATTACCCGCAGTCGGTCCGCCGCGATAATCTGACCAAGCCGACAGGAGAAAACCCAAAACCTCCTACTGGTGGGGCTGGTGGTGTTCGGCCACGCTGGGCTCAACTATTGCCTGCCTACCTGAAACCGCTTGGCTATCGTTCGTATGTCGCAGGTAAATGGCATGTGGATGGGAAGCCGGAGAAGAATGGCTTTGACCACTCCTATCTCTACATGAATACGGAAGGTTATTTCGGAGCTGTCAACCACACAGAGGATGATGCAAAACTGCCGCCTGTTTTGCCGGATGGCTCCTCCTATTCAACGGTGCGAATTGCTGATTATGCCATCAAGTTTTTGAAAGAACATGCTGCAAAGTACAGTGATCAGCCGTTTTTTGAATACCTGGCCTTCCACAGTCCCCACTTCCCGATTCAGGCAATGCCGGAGGATATTGCGTTGTACAAGGATCGGTACAAATCAGGTTGGGATGCCATCCGGACGGAACGCCTGGAAAGTATGAAGAAACTTGGCCTCATCAATTGTGATCTCTCTCCGCTTGACCCCGACATCATCCCCAGCTGGAATCTTTCTGAAAAGGAGCTCCAAAAGAGAATTGGTCCCGGAGAAGTTGGACACGCCGTAGCATGGAATAGCCTGACCAGTGAGCAGAAGGAGTTTCAGTCGGACAAGATGGCTGTTCATGCGGCAATGGTACATCGGATGGATATCGAAATTGGACGGGTCATTGATCAGATAAAGGAGATGGGCGCGCTGGAAAACACGCTGGTCCTTTTTGTGTCCGACAACGGGGCATCAGCTGAGCAGATTATCCGGGAGGGTGGTCATGATCCAATGTCGGTAGTAGGATCCCCTCAATCTTACCTGGGAATAGGGCCTGGCTGGTCGAGCGCTGCCAATACCCCATTCCGGCTGCATAAATCGTGGAACCATGAGGGGGGAATATCCACGCCGCTGATCGTCTCCTGGCCAATTGGTATTAAAAGCAGGAATGAACTCCGCACAGATCCTGGACATCTGATCGATATTGTGCCAACAATATTGGAAATTACGGGTGCCAAAATGCCGGAAACCGTGGAAGGATTCGCGGTGCCTGCACTGCACGGGAAAAGCCTGGTGGCTGAGTTTCGGAAGAACGCAAAGTTGAAACATGAATACCTCTGGTGGAACCACGACGGCAACCGGGCCATTCGGGTCGGTGACTGGAAACTGGCGGCCGATCACAAATTGCCCTGGGAGCTCTACAATTTAAAAGATGACAGGTCCGAGACCAAAAACCTGGCAGGCCAACTTCCTGGTAAGGTCAAAGAATTGGAGGAGATCTGGATCAGCCATGCGAAAGAGCTGGAAGGATTGTCGAAGCAGGATCCGCCTCCAAAATTGCTTAAACCTTAAATCTCTGACCGAAGCACCTCCTTTTTAAACTCCATGGGACTTCTCCCTGTCTTGTCTTTAAAAATCCTGGAGAAGTAGAAATAGGATTCAAAGCCAAGATCGATGGCAATTTCTTTGAAACTTTGATCGGTTGAGGTCAGTAAATCCTTGGCCCGCTGGATCCGGAGGGACAAATGATATTGGGTAGGTGAAATGCCGGTGTATTTTCTGAACATCTGTCTGAAATAGGAATAACCCACATTCAGCTCTTTGGCAAGCTCCTCGATGTTGATGTTGGAGTGGAGATTTTCCCTGAAATGAAGACAGGCTTTTTGAATCGTGCGCTCGATGGTTTTTCCGGCAAATTCCTGGTTGCGCACCACGGAAAGAATCTTGCTCAGCATCAGGATCGTATTGGCTGCTGAAACCTGCTGGTGTCCGGTTTTTTCCTCTTTCACATTTTGAATGATCTCGAAGAACAACTTGAGCATACTCTCCTGGAAACCAATATAAATGACTGGTTTGGCGGATTGGAAGAAGACCTCCTGGAAAAAGTGGGAGCAGAAATCGCCGTTAAAACCAATGTAATGTTCATTCCACCCGGTGTTGGAATCGGGCTTGTAGCGGTGCCAGGCTCCGGGTTGCAGTACCAGGATGGATCCCGGGACCACTTTGAACTGATCTGTGCTGGTTTCAAAAAGTCCTGATCCCTCTGTAATGTAGTTGATCTGGTACTCCTGAAGGATCCTTCCGCGCTCCCAGGTGAAGTAGTATCCACTTGGATGATCGGTGGGCGGATAGATCAGGGATGGTCGGATCTGCGCAAATCCGGCAACGGTGAGGTACAATCCCCACTCCTTGTCAATTGGACTGGCATTGATATATTTTACAAATGTGTCGTGTAACATGTGCAGAGTGTCATTTTGTGCAAATTAAGAATCATTTTATACATTGAGGGGCACCAATTACATAGTAATTTTACACTTATAAAATTAGAAAAAAATGTCATAGTGGATAAGTTTTGCTGAAATGCAGATAAAGCTGCACTTTTGGAGCACTTCACCAATGGACAGGAAGTATTGAAATAGCGGAGTCAGTCACAATGCAGAACCGCTTTTTGAATGCAGAAATAGAGATCAAACCAACAAATAAAATCATATCAAGTATGAAAGAGTTACAAATCAGTCAGGCATTTGAATTTGCCAAAGTACGCTATGCAGAATTAGGCATAGATGTTGAAAAAGCCATTGAACAGCTGGACAAGCTCTCCATCTCCCTGCATTGCTGGCAGGCAGATGATGTTACAGGGTTCGAGAATGGGGACGGGGAGCTGACAGGTGGTATCCAGGCAACGGGAAATTATCCTGGCAAGGCCAGGTCGATGGCAGAACTTCGTGCAGACATAGACAAGGCCATGTCGCTGATTCCCGGTTCTCACCGGGTAAATATTCACGCCTTCTATGGTGATTTTGGCGGAGAAACAGTCGATCGCAATGAAATTGAACCCAAGCATTTCCAAAGCTGGATCAACTGGGCCAAGGAGAAGGGATACAAGCTTGATTTCAACTGCACCTGCTTCTCCCATGCGAAATCTGCCGATGGTTTTACCTTGTCGCACCGCGATCCAGAAATCAGAAAGTTTTGGATTGAACACGTCATCCGATCCAGGAAAATTGCCGAAGAGATGGGCCGACAGCTGGGTTCGAAATGTATCCACAACATCTGGATTCCGGATGGATCGAAAGATCTGACCGTGGACCGGTTGCTCTACCGCAAAAACCTGAAAGAATCACTGGATAAAATCTTCGAATACAAAACCAACGATGCCTACATGCTCGACAGCATCGAATGTAAATTGTTCGGGATCGGAAGTGAAAGCTATGTGGTTGGTTCACATGAATTTTACATGGGCTATGGCGTAGCCAACAACAAAATGATTACACTCGACTCGGGTCACTTTCATCCTACAGAGGTGATCTCCGACAAGATCTCTTCCCTGTTGCTTTTTGCCCCGGAGATCATGCTTCACGTCAGCCGGGGTGTAAGGTGGGACAGCGACCATGTCGTCGTATTGAACGATGAATTGCTGGCACTGACACAAGAGATCATTCGTGCCAATGCCCTTGACCGGGTGCATGTCGGACTCGACTATTTCGATGCCTCCATCAACCGGATTGGCGCCTATGTAGTGGGAGTCAGGGCTACCCAAAAGGCTTTGCTGCAGGCTTTGCTGGAACCGATTGCCCAATTGCGCGGCTATGAAGCCAATGGGCAGAATTTTGAAAGGATGGCATTGCTGGAGGAAGCTAAATCACTACCTTGGGCTGCAGTATTCGATTACTATTGTATGAAAAAAGGTGTGTTGGCTGGGGAGTCCTATATTGCCGAAATTCAGCAATATGAGAAAGAGGTAACTGGAAAGCGTTAAACATAGTTATGAGTTATAAGTTATGAGTTGTAATGAAGAATGATGCGTTACCTTATCATTCATACTCCCATCCTGTAACTCATAACTCATAACTCATAACTCATAATACATAACTAATCACCATAATCAAGCAAAACTATGAATGCATTATTAGGGATTATTTTTCACACCCTTGGCGGAGGCGCTTCGGGAAGCTGGTACATGCCATACAATTGGGTGCAAAAATGGCGTTGGGAAGTCTATTGGATTACCGGTGGAATCTTCTCGTGGTTTCTTATGCCATTGCTTGCTGTCCTCTTGACAATTCCTGGCTGGCAGGGGATCTTACAGGCCACTCCGGGAAGCATTATTCGCAATACCTATATCATGGGTTTGCTTTGGGGAGTTGGAGGTCTGACATACGGCCTGGCTATACGTTACCTGGGAATGTCGTTGGGTAATTCAGTACTGCTCGGTATTACTTCTATCGTAGGTTCCCTGGGATTGCCAATATTGAGGAATGTCCCGGGAATGGCTGAAATAATCCCTGACGGACTATCTTTCACCGATTTGTTTAGTACGACAGGTGGACGAATTGTCCTACTCGGTATACTGATTTTATTGGTCGGAATTATCCTCAGCGGACGAGCCGGCATTCGGAAGGATCATGACCTGGGCAAAAATAAAGAGGGAGTTAACAGCGAATTCAAGCTGTCCAAAGGATTGATGATTGCCATTGTTTCAGGTGTTTTAAGCGCATTTTTCAGTTTTGGGATTGATGCAGGGAAAGAGATGTCTACCATTGCCAGATCAATGGCAGTAGAACAGGGCTATCCGTTTGTAACTGAAGCTGGAGGAAGCTTCAAATACCTCTTCGAAAACAACATCATCTTTTTTGTCATTCTCTGGGGCGGCCTGACCACCAACCTGATCTGGACCACCGCATTGATTTTCAAAAACAAAACCGGCGGTGATTTCGTCGACAAGAAAACCCCGCTGCTGAGTAACTACCTCTTCTGTGCACTGGCAGGTACCACCTGGTTTTTGCAATTCTTTTTCTATGGCATGGGAGAGACCAAAATTGGCAATGGTGCCAGTTCGTGGACCCTACACATGGCCACCATCATTCTGACCGCCAACCTTTGGGGGTTCTACCGCAAGGAATGGAAAGGTGTTTCAAAGAAGACCTACAACATGATTATTCTTGGTATTTCCGCCATTCTTTTGTCGGTGATTATCATCGGAGTGGCAAAATGGTTGTACCCTGAATTAAATGCACTCGGATAATGGAACGATTGGCTTTTAAAATGTACCTCAACGAAGGTCAGAAGGAGGAGTATAAAAAAAGGCACGATGCCTTGTGGCCTGAATTGCACCAACTCCTCAAAGGTGCCGGTGTGAGTGAATACTCCATTTTTCTCGACGAAGAGACCAATATCCTGTTTGCCTTTCAGAAGGTGAGCGGGGAAGGTGGTTCACAGGATCTAGGCCAGACTGAGATTGTCCGGAGATGGTGGGCCTTTATGTCCGATATCATGAAAAGCAATCCGGATCACTCTCCGGTTACTGTCCCTATGGAAGAACTATTTTACATGGAATAAGAACAATATTAACTAACTCATTATGAACAAAAAAAGTCAATTGACGAGTCTCCTTCTCGCGCTCATGCTCCTTTTGGGCACCACGCTCCTTGCCGCAACAAAGACGGAAGTCAAAGAGCTGGTGAGCGAATACCGGACCAATCCCCTGGGTATTGATGTTCAGAAACCTCGTTTGAGCTGGAAAATTATTTCCAACGCTGAAAATTTGGTTCAGTCGGCTTATGAAATCAAGGTAACCGACCAATCCCCCAATGGCAAATTGCTTTGGAATTCAGGAAAAGTCGGCTCTGACCAGTCGGTGAACGTCGTATACGAAGGTCCTGCCCTGAAATCCATGCAACGCGCCTACTGGCAGGTGCGCATTTGGGACAACAAGGGCAAGGCGACCGCGTGGAGTGCCCCAGCCTGGTGGGAGATGGGACTTTTGGAAACCGAATCCTGGAAGGCATCCTGGATTACCATGGAGGGAGAAAGCGAGCTGAAAGGTTCAAAACCTTGTCACTACTACCGAAAGGATTTCCCTGCTGGGAAAGCTGTAAAATCGGCCAGGGTGTACGTAACGGCACACGGGCTCTATCAATTGATGCTGAATGGGAAAAAGGTTAGCAGTGATCTATTTACTCCCGGTTGGACCAGCTACAACAAGAGACTCCAATACCAAACCTATGATGTTACTTCCCTATTGCAGTCAAAAAATACCATTGGTGCAATTGTTGGAGATGGATGGTACAGGGGTGTCCTGATGGGGTCAAAAGATGGCTGCTATTATGGTACCAAATTGTCACTTTTGCTGCAGCTTCAAATCAATTACACCGACGGAACTTCAGAATCCATTGGAACCGATCAGGGCTGGAAAGCTTCCGTAGGTCCGATCATTGAATCAGACCTCTACAATGGCGAGACCTATGATGCCCGCAAGGAGTTGATTGGCTGGGCTAGTACCGGTTACGATGAAAGCAATTGGGGAAAGGCACTGGTCACGGATCAGTCAAAGAAGATCCTCGTTGCCCCGCAGGGAGATGTAGTGAAAGCCATCGAAGAGATCCAGGTGGTCAAACTGTTTACCACACCGGCAGGTGAAAAAGTCTTTGATCTGGGCCAGAATATGGTAGGTTGGGTAAGACTACGCGTAAAAGGAAACAAAGGCGACCAGGTGACGCTTAAGTTTGCCGAGGTACTCACCAAGGAGGGTAATTTCTATACCGAAAACCTGCGGGGTGCCAAGGTTACGGATATTTATATTCTGAAAGGGGAGGGTGAAGAGATCTTCGAACCACATTTCACCTTTCATGGTTTTCGCTATGTAAAGATCGAAGGATTGAAAACAGAGCCGACCAAAGAGCAGATCACCGGCATTGTGATTCATTCAGATATGAAGCCAAGCGGTATCTTTACCTGTTCTGAACCGATGATCAACCAGTTGCAAAAGAACATTCAATGGGGTCAAAAAGGCAACTTCCTGGATATTCCGACCGATTGCCCGCAACGTGACGAGCGCATGGGCTGGACTGGCGATGCCCAGGTTTTCGCACCCACAGCCGCTTTTAATTTTGACGTTGCACCCTTCTATACCAAATGGATGCGCGATGTTGCTGCGGATCAACTGCCGAATGGCAAGGTGCCGCATGTAATTCCGGATGCATTGAAGGGAGGTGGTGGCTCCACAGCCTGGGCCGATGCCGCCCTGATCGTTCCATGGACCAACTATCTGGTTTATGGTGACAAAAGGATTCTGGAAGTCCAGTATCCGAGTATGAAGGCATGGGTTGATTACATGAAGGAGCGTGCAGGTGAAGACCTTTTGTGGACGGGTGACACCCATTTTGGAGATTGGTTGGCTTTTGCCACCAACAGGTCAGACTATCCGGGAGCCACGACAGAAAAGGACCTGATTGCTACGGCTTATTACTCCTATTCTTCCGGATTGTTGGCCAAAATCGCGGCGATTATCGGTAACGAAGCGGATGCCAAATCTTATCAGGCACTTTCAGGGAACATCAAAAAGGCATTTGTTCAGGCCTTTGTAACTCCTTCCGGAAGAATGGTTTCGCATACCCAAACTGCCTATTCCCTCGCACTGGCATTCGAACTTCTGCCAGCCGATCTGGTTCCAAAGGCAGCAGCTTTTCTGGCCGAGGATGTAAAGAAAATGGGCCATCTTACCACAGGATTTGTTGGTACACCTTTGCTTTGCAAGACCTTGTCGGCGCATGGGTATGAGGATTTGGCATTTATGCTGCTGAACAACAAAAAATACCCCTCGTGGCTCTACCCCGTTACCCAGGGTGCGACCACCATCTGGGAACGCTGGGATGGTCAGAAGCCCGACGGCACCTTTCAGAGTGTAGGGATGAACAGCTTCAACCACTATGCCTATGGAGCCATTGGAGAGTGGTTGTACCACCATGTAGCTGGGATGGATATCGATCCTGAAAATCCGGGGTACAAGCACATTCTCCTTGCACCTCATCCGGGTGGCGGTTTGACCAGTGCTGATGCTACTTACACCTCCATTTATGGTAAAATTCGTTCCGCCTGGAAACTAAACGGAAAGGCCATTGTGTACGAAGTGACAGTTCCGGCCAATACGAAAGCAACAGTGACCCTGCCTTCAGCCAAAGCAGACCAGCTCTTGGTCAATGGGCTGGCGATGCCGGTAGCGATGAAGGAGACCGTAAAAACGACGGAGAAGGGGGTTTCATTCCAAATTGGTTCAGGAAATTACACCTTTGGATATACCATGAATTGAGAATTTGTTCAGGGCAGACCGGTTGGTGCGATGAGGTAGCTGTACCAGCCGGTCTGCCTATTTTAGCAATATAAATTATTGACAATGAGACAATTAATTGCTGTTTTTGACATTGGAAAAACAAATAAAAAACTCTTGTTGTTTGATAATCGTTTCAAGGTTGTCCATCAGGAAGAACAAAAGTTTAAGGTAATCGTTGATGAAGATGGCTTTGAATGTGATGACATTGATCTGATTACCAATTGGATCGCAGGGAGGCTGGAGGAATTGATCATCAAGGGTGAATTTGATCTTGTGGCAGTGAATTTTTCAACCTATGGAGCCTCATTGATGTTTTTGGATACGGCCGGCAACCGAATGACACCGGTTTACAACTATCTTAAGGAGGTCTCTCCGGCTATTGCAGCCAACTTATTTGCGACCTATGGGGGAAAGGAGGAATTTTGCAGGAGTACAGCCAGCCCGGCTCTGGGTTTGCTGCTGAATTCTGGTATTCAGCTTCTGTGGCTCCAGCAAAAGAGGCCTGAGGTGTTCAGCAGGGTGAGATCCATTCTGCATTTTCCACAGTACCTAGCCTACAAATTAACAGGGCAAATTGTTTCAGAGCCGACCTCCATTGGTTGTCATACCTTTATGTGGGATTTTGACAAGATGGATTACCATGCCTGGATTTCGGACAAGGGTTTCTCCCTTCCCGAGCCCATTCCCAACGATGTAGTTTTTTCGGTGGAGATTATGGGCCATCCCGTCAAGGTTGGTGCCGGAATCCACGATAGTTCTGCATCACTTGCACCCTATTTGAAAGGGAGTTCAGAAAAATTCATTCTGGTATCGACCGGGACCTGGTGCATCAACATGAATCCCTTTAACAAAGAGCCGCTTACCGCTGCGCAGCTGGAAAAGGATTGTTTGTGCTACCTGAGTCCCAACAAGGCCCAGGTAAAATCCTCCAGGTTGTTTATGGGCCATTTCCATGAAGTCTGGACTGAAAAGTTGGCGAGATTTTACCATGTGGAGGCAGACAGCTACAAAGGGGTAAAATGGGAGGATGCCCTGGTGGCAAAAATTAGGCTGAAATATGAGAATCCACTCTATTTTCCACAGGGCAAGGAGAGCTTTGAGGATGGCTTGCAGACCTTGGATCTGGCTGTTTTTGAAAACTATACCGAAGCCTACACCAAACTGGTCATTGATTTGACCGTGCTGTGCGCTGAGGCGATTCATCTTGTGATTCCTGAAAATGATGACACCCGCCTAATGTATGTTTCAGGTGGATTTGCCAGAAACAATATCTTTATTGAATTGCTGAAGAGTCACTTCCCTTCAAAAACTGTATTGGTCTCAGAGATTGACAATTCAAGTGCCCTGGGCGCTGCATTGGTTATTTCAGGCGCATTTGAAGAGGAGGATCTTTTGAAACCCGATCTGGGAATTATTGAATAAGTTTAATAAGTATTTTATGAGAAAGTTGAACACCAAATTGATGCATCCCCGTGATCAGATTACGATGATCATCGACAAGATTTACCGCAGCGGAATGACCACCACCTCCGGTGGAAATATCTCGATCATCGACGAAAGCGGCGATGTTTGGGTCACCCCTTCCGCCATCGACAAGGGAACCCTGCGGCCTTCCGATATCATCTGTGTTCGCAAAAATGGTACCATCGAAGGGAGGCACAAACCCTCTTCAGAGTACCCATTTCACATTGCCATTTACAAGTGCCGGCCCGATATAAAAGCTGTCATTCATGCACACCCGCCGGCACTGGTCTCCTTCAGTATCGTCAGGCAGATTCCCAATACCAATGTAATTCCGCAAGCGAAGCATGTTTGCGGGCCCATTGGGTATGCCCCTTATAAAATACCGGGTAGCGATTTGCTGGGGGAGGTAATTGCCAAAGAGTTTGACAAGGGATTTAATGCGGTAATCATGGAAAACCATGGGACCGTTGTTGGCGGATCCGACCTGAGCGACGCCTTCCAACGTTTTGAGACCCTGGAGTTTTGTGCCCGTACGATCATCTTCGGAAATACCATTGGAAAGCCAAACTACCTGGAAGACGATCAGATAGCAGAGTTTGAAAACCAAATTCCAGGCTTGCTGCCTGAAATGGAGGAGGTAGTTTACAGCTCTGACGAAAGGGAGATCCGCGAACTGATCAAAAGGATCGTTCACAGGGCGTGCGACCAGGGATTGATGATCAGCTCCTATGGGACTGTCTCAGTCAGATGGAAGGAGAATGATTTTCTGATAACTCCTACCAATGTGGCGCGCTGGGATATTCAAAACAAGGACATTGTGCAGATCAAGGGAGGAAAGCGTGAACCCGGCAAACTGCCCAGCCGCGCCACCTGGCTGCACCAGGAGATCTACCGGCTCAATCCGAAGATAAACTCCATCATTCTGACACAGACTCCCTACCTGATGGGATACAGTGTGACGGGCAAAAAAATTGATGTAAGGACCATTCCCGAAAGCTGGATCTTCCTGCAGGATATTCCCAACGTTCCGTTTGGCTCCCATTTTGCCGGGTCAACAGTCATCCTCAATTTGTTGTCGGAGAACACCCCGGCCATCATCATCAACAACGATTCGGTTTTGGTGACAGGCGACAAACTGCTGGGAACCTTCGACCGGCTGGAGGTGGCCGAATTCAGTGCCAAATCACTGACACTCGGAGCCTCCCTGGGGAAACTGATGCCCATCAACGATGACCAGGTAGAGGATCTGCGGAAGAAGTTTTTGAGCAAGTAGCCGTTTTTAAGTAAATAGAACAAAATAGTGTCATACGCTTAAGTTTTTGCAAATCATCCTTTGTGTCGCGCAAAGCACGCAGGGAACGCAAAGGAAAAATGCGACATTATTGAATATGTATCTCTTAAGGAGCCCGATCCACCTGATGAATAATGTTCAATTTTAAGTGCTGTACTTATTCTTTGCGTTCTTGGCGTGCTTTGCGCGAAAACTACCTGGTAATGCTCAAAAGAACGATTGAAAAACAATGATATTGTATCGTTCTCCATACTTATTATCTGAATTGCGGGTCTTTTTTTGGGATGTTTTTGGATAAAAATGGTCAATTTTTAAAACTAAGTTCATCGGTTTTCTGCCAAATTGCAGAAGCTAATTGAATTGAGTTTACTTACCATTCCCGACCATTGATTTATGGATAGCATGAGTCCCCGTTTTCTTGCAGGCTTCTGTTTGCTCTTGCAAACGATGCTGCTGCTGTGTGGATCAATGGCCTTCGGCCAAAGGCAATTAAAGACAACCAGCTGGGGTGATCAGGGAGACGGAACCTACAAAAATCCAATCCTCAATGCAGACTATCCCGATGTGGATGTCGAACAGCTGGGCGACACCTATTACATGATCTCCTCCAAGCAACACATGTCGCCGGGCATGGTTATCCTGGAATCGAAAGACATGGTGAACTGGTCCATCATTGGCCACGTATGGGACAGCCTCTCCTGGGCTCCCGAATACAGCTGGGAACGGATGAACGGTTATGCCTTTGGCGTTTGGGCGGGAGATCTTGCCTACCACGACGGAACCTGGTTCTGTTACCAGATCGATAACAAGCATGGATTGTACGTAAGCAGTGCGCCCAATATCCGTGGACCCTGGTCTGCACCTCACCAGATGCTTCCAGTCGAAAAGGTAATCGATGATCCAGCGGTATTTTGGGACGATGATACCCATGAAGCATACCTTATCTGCAATACAGGCAACAAACAGAAATCTCCGGAGAACAAGGTTCCCGGCGGGGAAAACAGGATTTACCGGATGAGTTGGGACGGGAAAGAGCTACTCGACCAAGGGGTTGCAGTCTACACCGGGATCGGCACTGAAGCAGCAAAAATTTACAAAATCAAGGGCATCTGGTATATTTTCTTCGGGGAGTGGTACATCACCGACACCACGACAAAGCCCGGTGTGCCCAATCCCAAGAACGACCGCAAGCAAATTGTGTTGCGATCCTCCAAAAGTATTTATGGACCCTACGAGAAGAAGATAGTCCTGGAAAAGGGAAATGGCTTCGACCGAAGCTGCAGTCAGGGTGGTTTATTGAAGGCACCAGATGGCTCCTGGTGGTACACCCACCAGCTGATCCAAAACAACGAATCTCCTTTCCAGGGAAGGCCCCAATGCCTGGAACCGGTAACCTGGATGGATGGATGGCCAATGATCGGCGAAGATATCGACAACGATGGCATCGGGGAGCCTGTCATACAGCACAAAAAACCCATCGAGGGCTTTCCGGTTACGGCACCCCAAACCGACGACGATTTCTCCCAGGCAAAACTGGGCGTGCAGTGGGAATGGAACCACAATCCGCGAAACAGCCACTGGTCGTTGACCGAGCGGCCGGGCTGGCTGCGGCTAAAGGCATCATTGCCGGTCTCCCGCGAAAGAAGAGCCGGACCCGACAACAACCAGTGGACCAACCAGGATGGAGTGGGTACCGCCTTCTGGCGTGCCTGCAATACCGTCAGCCAGCGGATCATGGGTACAACCACCGGAACGGCTACCGCGAAGTTGGATCTTTCCAACCTGGCACCCGGACAAAGGGCTGGATTCGTGCGCTACGGGGGAGTTTATCATCTATTGGGAGTCAGGGCCGATGAGGCTGGTAAATCCACTCTTTTCTTCATGGACAAAGATGGGAAAGAGACTGTTGGGCCTGAAATTTCGGGAAGTCAGCTCTTTATCCGGACCACAAACAATGGAAATCAGGCTTGGTTTGAATACAGTACCAACAACAAAAGCTATCAGCGGTTTGGTCCCGAATTCACCCTCCAGTTTGGAAAATGGACCGGCGACCGGCTGGGATTCTTCTGCTGGAATGACATTGCGGAAAAAGGATGGATGGATGTGGATTGGTTCAAATACGAATACGATGGACCCAAAGGCATTACCAATAAAAAATAATTAGACTATTACAAATGAGACGATTAAGAGAAGTATTTCAGTTTAGTTCCTTGATGGCCCTTGCTGGATTGATGATGTTGACAATGGCATCAAAGGCTCAGTCACAAAGCACTGAGCTGGTGCTCGATCCAACCAGCACCAACCAACTCAAAGCCGAACGCCAGCAAGAGGGTATTTGGCAATTGGAAACTACCGGGAAGGATCCCTGGATACAAACATTGCCGCTGAAACAACTCCTCAGCGCGGAGGCGAAGATTCTTTCGTTCGAATATTTCTGTCCGAAGGGGCTGGATCACTTGCAGATCTATTTTGGTCCTGAAATAAAGCCGGAAAACTCCAAACTGGTTCGCCGGATCGGCTTGTCAGAAGGTTGGGTCGGCTATACCATCGACCTGGGCAAGGAGATGAAAAGCTGGGGTAAGGCCGGTGATTTGCTAAGGCTCGACTTTGGCAACCGGCCGGAGGTTAACATTCAGATACGGAAATTGATGCTTCGTCCGATGACAGACAGAGAAAAAGATCTGGCCGCCAACAGGGAGGCCAAAGTCAAAAGGGAAGCCGAAATGGAAGCAAGGTTGAAAACCTATCTTGCCAAAAGCTACACTTCAGCCATCACAGAGGTTGAGGTGGAGGAGTCCAAAATCTCGGTAGAGGGGAAAACGGCTTCATCCAGCCAGGTATATCTTTGTGAGATTGCTCCTTACCAGGATGTTACGGAAGAAATCGGTTTTGAAACCGCTATATTGTTGAAAAATAGAAAGTTTGAGCAAGAACTGGAGCGATATGTCGAAAGGAATGGGATCAAATACGACCGGCTGCTCTCCAAATGGGTACTGGCTGAGAAAAATGGGAAAGGGTATCAGCTGATCTCCCATGCCCGTTTCCCCGATCAAATCAAGTCAAAATACAGCTATCCCAAAGAGGTGGCAAATGGACGCAAAGGAATAGGCGGTTTCAGTGTGAACCGCGGTCACCTGGAAGATTTGGATGAACTGAGTGCCACCAGCGCTACTGTCAACATCTGGTTTTCGAAGTTCATGTTTACCAAACCGGCTTCAGACAGAATTGAGCACATTTACAACGGAAAATCCTGGTATTTCAAGTCCAAGGAGGTGGCGATGTTTGATTCAACCTTCCGCACCACCGCCCGGAAAGGCATCGTTACCGCCGCGATTCTGCTGGTCGACAAGGCTGAATCGTGCCCTGATCCGGAGATCGGCAGGATGTTGCAACATCCCGACATGGACCCTGCCGGAATCTACAGCATGCCCAACATGACCAATCCGGCAAGTGTGGAGTGTTATGCCGCTGCCCTCGACTTTCTGGCCAGCCGCTACAGCCGTGCCGATAAAATGTACGGTCGCTGCAACCACTGGATCATGCACAACGAGGTGGATGCCGGCTGGGAGTGGACCAACATGGGGGAGAAGACAGCCCTGATCTTCATGGATACCTACATCAAGTCGATGCGCATGTGCTATGCCATCGCCCGTAGCTACAATCCTAACAGCGAAGTGTTTGTGACACTGACCCACTACTGGGCCTGGACCTCACATCCAAGATTTTATCCCTCCAAAGAGCTGATGGAAATTTTGATTCAAACAACCAAAGCCGAAGGAGATTTTGAGTGGGCGATGGCACACCATCCCTACCCGCAGTCATTGATGGAACCAAAAACCTGGCTGGACAAACAGGTGGATTTTACCTTCAATTCTCCGCTGATCACCTTCGCCAACCTCGAAGTCATCAATGCCTGGATCAAATTGCCGGAGGTGCTTTACAGGGGCAAAACCAAGCGCACCTTGTGGCTTTCGGAGAATGGCACCAACTCCAGGACCTATTCAGAGCAGGATCTAAAGGAACAGGCGGCAGGATTTGCCTACACCTGGAAAAAGATGAAGGTACTGGATGGCATCGACGGTTTCCAGTGGCACAACTGGATGGACAACCGGCGAGAGGGTGGTTTGCGGATTGGACTCCGCCGCTTCCCGGACGATGAGCAGGATCCGGGCGGTGCAAAGCCTGTTTGGTATGTTTTCAAGGCCGCAGATACGCCGGATGAAAATGCCGTTTTTGATCCTTACAAGGCTGTGATTGGCATCAAGGAGTGGAATGAAACGCAATACACTGGTGAGATCAAAAAATGAACCGGATCTTTTAAAAAAATCATACCATGGTTACGCTATTAAAAAAACTGTTTCTGTTTGTATTGCTGTTTTCTCTGTTTGCAAATGTGCAATCGGCCACCATTATCCTTACCAGCGACCAGCAGCTGAACGACCTGCTGGATCCTGATAAGAAAATAGACATTTCGACCGGCCTCAACAAACGGTTTGCCAGTTTGCGCGAGATCTGCGCCGATGCCCAAAAACGCGGCGATAAAACACTGACCATTGCCTTTGATGAATTTTTCAGGCAGTACAGAAACCAGACGGAAACGGTGCGGTTGCTGACACCCGATATGGATGAGTATGTCGATAAGATCAAAATTATTGGAGATTTTGCCGCGAAATACGGAATGGGGATGGGCCTGAGTTTGTTGAGTCCACTCGAATTGGGTCCGGCGTTCAAAAAGCAAACCGGCAAAACAGGGAGGTGGCTACACTACAAGGTGGGATTAAGGGATGGGCAAACGGGCAAATTCAATGTACAGTTGTGGCAGCAGCTGTTCTGGACCAACAACAAGGGAAAATTCCCGATCAGTTTGAAGGGTGCCAAGGCCTATGCATTCAAGGAGCAAAAATTGCCCAACAGCCCGTTTAAATATGTAAACCGGGATGAAATTATTGAATTAAAGGATGTTAAGTTGGACGAGTGGGGCATTGTATCCGTCGACAAGAGCAAAAAAGCCGGACTGGATACCGATCAATGGAATTCCACCTCTGCTGCAAATGACGATGGAAGGGCCAAAAGAGTGAGTGTCTATTCAGACGGGACCAATGAATTGAAAGGGTACGACAGGGTGATGGTCCTGCTGGAATACGATGTGCCTGAGATGGAGTATTTCAGTCCGGAGGCAGCTCCATTTCTTAAAAACCTTCTGAAAAAATATTACGACAAGGGAATTAAAATTCAGCATTTTTATTCCGATGAGATGCACATTCAGCAGGACTGGATCTATTTCAGCCACCACGACAACGGGCAATTGGCCGTACGTTATTACACGGAAGCTCTTGGCAATCTGTACAAAAGCAAATTTGGAGTTAAGTTCGAAGAGAAGGATATCCTCTATTTTGTCTATGGTCCCGACATTGACAGCAACAATGCGGATGCCACCAGAAACATACAGTATGTCATGGGAAGGACCGGTGAGGATATCCGGCGGACATTTCTATTTCGCGACCGGTACTACAAATTGCTCAACAACCATGTGGTTGATCTCTTCAAGGATGCAAAATCCTACGCTAGTCAGTTGTTCAAAGTGGAGGATTTTGGTACCAGCGGACATTCATCCTGGGCAGAAAGTCCGACGGTCGACTTGTGGGACATTGGTGCCTTGGAGCGTCATGCCTACAAATACGAGTACACCCCAAATTTTATTTGGGGAAATACGGTTCAGCAGGCAGCTGCGGCCTGTTACGACTATTTCAAATGGGGAGAATACCTGGAACCTACCCGAAACGATTTTGCCGAATTGGGGTGGAACGACCGCAATTACTATGGCGCGGCAATGGCCACCTCCTTGGGCGTCCTGAACCGGATTCCAAATGCTTACCCTGCTTTTTGGGGAATGCCCGAACAGGTAAGGGAGAGGAAGGCGGCCATCAACGATGCGTTTGGTGGCAAGCCCCGTTCCGAATCCATCGATTTGATAACCGGTCATGTGCACCGCGATGTGGAGGTGCTGTTTTTATATCCGATGAACCTGGTCGCAGCGGAGGAACGCTTTGGCAGCTGGGTGACACAATACGGATATGCCAATTACATCACCTCCGAAAAATTGCTGGAACTGGCGAAAATGAATGAGAAAGGTGAGATCTTCATCAAGGGGAAAAAATACACCACGCTGGTAGCACTTTTCGAGCCGGTTCCCCAAAAAGGTTTGCTCGAAATGATGGATAACCTGGCAAAAAGAGGTGGTAAGGCGATATGGTTCGGCCCGCCGCCGATCATCAACGGCAATGGGGAAAAATGCCTCGGTCAGTGGCAGGATCTCTTTGGCGTGACCTATGATGGCGCAAATCTCCAGGGACAGCTTGCGCCGGGTAAAAGAATTGATTTTAAAAACCAGCTGCAAAGCATTCCTTCACAATACATTCTGACCGATTTTATGCCGGATCATGTCTATCCGGTAAAGGCTGCCGCAGGAACCTCAGAGTTGGCTTATTGTGCCAATGATCTTTTGGTTGGCGCAGGCAAGGGTAATGCCTGGTACTTTGGTTTCCGCCCGCGCGATGACCAGTCGGCCAGTTTGGGATACGAGACGCGGACACTCTTCGAAATACTGGATAAAATCGGAGCCTACCCCGCAACCGGCACTTTCAGCGGAATCAATGACAATACGGAACACCTCTCCAGGACCACGGATTATCTTGCAACCCGATTTCCCAACAATGCAACGGTGGTGGTGCGTCATTACCGTACACACAAGGAGAATTGGGCAGGTGGATTTTCCCGCAATGCTGCTGAAGATGACATAGTTCTGGCTGAAAATCCCTTGCCGGTAGATACGATTGAATTGGCAGGTTTTCGGGTGAATGGTCACGAGGTGAGCTACAACGGAAGGCTTACGATGGCCTTTAGAATGAATGACCGGAAGGAATTGATTGCCTTTGAAGGAGAGAATTGCAAAGAGGTTACCATCGATGGTCGCAAATATCAGTTTGCCGATTCCCCCTTGCAGAAAATTGCCTTTGCCCCATCACTGGATGAAAGCAAAAAGGAGCTGAAGGTTTTGGTGCGCGGCAAGGGAACGGTATCCATTCCCCTGACTGAAAAAATGAATCCGCAAAAGCTCAGGATGGTCGGCAACCAGGGCAAATCCATCCATTTTAAAATCACAAACAACTCCATCCAATTCGATGCAGATCAGCTAGCTGCCGGTAAGTGGATGACAATTCAATGGTAAAAATAATCCAGACAGCGCGGCAATCAATCAATCCGGGCAGATCTTTCAACATGGTAAAAGCAGGATGGTTTTTGTTCTTTTTAATTGGAGGCTTATTGCTGTCTGTTCATTCCAAGGCAGAAGAGTTGCCACGGGGCTCGACTGAAAATTGCCTGTACATCCTTCCCTTGTATGAGCAAATGCGTGTGCCTGGCTCTTTGACTTACCAGGAAAAAAGTGCACAATTTGTCAAAATGAAGCAGCAGCTTGGCAACGGTAATTTGTACCACAGGCTGGGGTTTTCATTTATTTACGGACCGAGCGTGGATGCAGAGGTACGGCAGGTTTGTGCACTGGCACAGGAGAACGGGGTGCACCTCGGACTGATTTTCGCGCTGCAGTCCCATACGCGGGAAGATTTCAGGGCAATAGCTGCCAGGGATCTGCGACTCTTTCAATGGCGGAAGGATGGCACAGACTGGAAGGGTTCCTTCACCAGTTCCGGAACGGTGGAGGTTCCGGAGGATCAGCGGGATTACAAGATTCCCTCTCCCTCACGCTATGCAACTCCACTGCGGGAATACAATGCCATTCAGGCTGTTGCGTGGGCTGAAGCTGTAAAGAAGCTGATGGCTGATTACCCCGGTGTGGTGACCTGTATCAATGGACCCATTGAAGAGGAACTGGCCATTGGCGGAATGAACAATCCGGATAAACTTGGCGATTACAGCCCTTTCGCCATCACAGAATTTCGCGACTGGCTGAGGCATGCAGGACTTTACGATGCTTCTTCCGGGAAATATGCCGGGGAAGGTGCTTCCAGGCTTATCATCGGAGAGCTGATCGAGATGAATGGAACCTTCAGAAGCCAGTTTTACGATGATCCAACCCCGGCCGACAACAATGGTACCGGTACCAGTTTCAACCAGTATTTTGGTACCAATTTTTCGACCTGGAGCCTGCGTTACTGGGATCTGGATATCTACCCGGAGGCGATCACGGATCAGAATTTTGATTGTTCGCCTGAATCTGGACCGGGTTTTTGGCCGGGTGGATTCGATGCCCCGAGGATCATGGATGCCAATGCCAAATTTTGGAAGGCCTGGAGTTACGACATTCCGGACCAGGGAGGTAATTACCCCGCGGGGAATCCCGGCTCACCTGCCTTTGGGTTTCGCCAGAATCTGACGCGAAATTTGGTCAGGGATCTTTTCGAGGTCGTTTCCTCTGCAGGATTTCCCAAGGGTATCATGTATGGCCACCAGATACCTGGCGAAGCCCTTGCAAATTTCACCGGGGCAGCACCCCGTAACCGGAGCTCCGCATCAACCATCTGGTCGGGCTATCTCGAAAAATCAAAAACTGTTGGCATTACCAGGTTTGGAGATATTAATCCGGCTCTGATGACACAATATGCCGGAGATTGGGGGATTTTTGAGTGGCATACCCTGCCCAATGCGGATCCCAATACTACAGCACTTTACAATACCAGTGCTGCTGCCCTCAACAACTATTACCAGCACAAGGTCCACTATCTATTCCCCGGGTGGTGGTCGAAGACAATCCCCGACAACAGTTCCATTTTTCCGCTGAATGATTCAAAATTTGCCGAAGCGATCAGGGATTTTATGCAGGTGCGGGAGGAAGTACCCTACCACCTTCAGGGTACTGTAACAGACTATTCCCCTCCGCGAATCAACGGAATCAGCGCTTCAATCAGTGAGGAGATGTTGTTGTCCGTCAAGTGGAATGATCGGATTTGGCCGGATTTGGTCCAGAAATGGGGAGATTGGAAAGCTTTTGCCAATTTTGAGATACAGCTGAGTGCAGACGGGATAAACTGGTCTGCCGCTGAGAAAACTTCCCTGGCAAGTTTCACGAAGAGTCTGACAACGACGACCAGCAAGGTAAGGGTACGCGCCGTCTCCAAAAAAGGGCTGGCAGGGGAGTGGAGTTTGGTGTTTGATGCAGGATCACAACCGGATGGGGCACCATTGCTGGTTACCCCCGAATTTGACACAATGTATGCCGATCCTGATATGAACAAC
Organism: Tangfeifania diversioriginum; assembly: GCA_945873105.1. Lineage (GTDB taxonomy): Bacteria > Bacteroidota > Bacteroidia > Bacteroidales > Prolixibacteraceae > CAINVV01. The sequence goes on along the minus strand of CAMCBW010000007.1, from coordinate 69,641 downwards.
AATGTTAAACTCACTGTCGGTGATCCATCGCGTCTGCTGGATCCCGCCTCTCTGAAGGTCTCCATATCCGGTGAGGGAAGAATTTTGAATACAGTACCTGAAAACGCTACTAAAATTGAAAAGTTTTGGGGCATGAATTCCCTGACGGAACTGACAGGAATATACAGGCTGGACAATGCCCAAAGCAGTGGGGGTGTATTCAGTGCTACCGTATCCCCCCTGACGCCCATTGATCCCTATTTCTCTCTGTCGGGAAGCAGTCTGAACGGTACCCAACTGCCCTTTATCGCTTTCAGGCTCTATGCTGATTTACCATCCACCGGCCAGCTTTTCTGGTTCATAAGCGGTGGAAACAAATCAGTTACCTTTGCCATCGAAAAGGGCTGGAACACTTACGCCTTCAGCAATTTGCCGGATTGGATTTCCCAGAGTGCCATTCAATCAGTTCGACTGGATCCGGGCAATACCGCTTCCATAAAAATTAGGATCGATTGGTTTGCGGTCAGTTCGCAGCCAATATCCACCAACCTGGAGGCAGACCTTTTGGTGAAGGGCAATGAGGCGATGCTGGTGACCAGTCCGACCTCAAATCCCGGAAATTATTCGGTGCGTGTTACCCTGAACAAGTTCAGTGCCTCCGCCACCGTAAAGACCTCTTCGACCAACCAAAAACCACTCGTAGCCATACTTATGCCGGTAAAAGACACCGTAGTCGCAGTTGGATCCACGATCCGGTTGTTGGCTGAAGCCAGGGATACTGATGGGAGAGTGAGTTGTGTCAACTATTTGTCAAACAATGGCTTGATACAAAAAATTGCGGCTCCGCCCTACCTTTGTGATTTTGTACCTAAGGATGAAGGGAACTTCCAGATTTTTGCAGAAGCCTTTGACAATAGTGGCGAGAGTACCCGCAGCGTGGTAAAAAATCTCAGAGCTGTCGAACCAAAGCCCTATTCAGGATCTGTTCCGGTTGTTCCGGGAATCCTTGAGGCGGAAGATTATGATACCGGGGGTGAAAACATCTCCTTCCGCGATACAGATGTACCCAACAAGGGAGGTGCTTACCGCTCTGATCCGGTAGATTTACTGAAGAAGGCGGACAATTCGCATGGGTATTTTGTCGGTTGGGCCGTTGCCGGCGAATGGTTAAGTTATACCATTGAGGTGAAAAAGGCGGCAAAAATGAATGTAAATCTTCTAATATCCTGCAAGTCAGGAGGCGGGGAAATCCACTTGGGTTTCAACAACAAGTTGTTCACCAATCACCAGGTTGTTGAAAATACGGGGGGCGATCAGTCCTTTAAGGTGTTATCTTTCAAGGATGTATACCTGCATGCGGGCGTTCAGAAGTTCAGCCTGTTCATCGACAAGGGAGAGGTGAATGTGGATTACATCGAATTCAGTGAAGGTATTGCTACCGTAAACCAAATATTGAAAGTTTTAGGGGGAAATCTGCTTTATCCAAATCCTGCACACGACGAAGTGACGATCAGGGTACCTTCGGATGAAAGAATGTCTGTGAAAATCTATGCTTTAAATGGCAAGCTTGTTAAGTCATACCAATTTTCAGCGGGGAATGACAAAGTGATGTCCGTAGGTGATTTGTCCAAGGGTGTCTATCTTGTCTGGGTGAAATATTCGAAAGGGATTTTCAGAGAAAAGCTGATAAGGTATTAGAAGACGGACAGGATGTAGGGTTGCTGTCGTACCATCTCTTTTGGTACAATTTTGAAAGTCATTGGTTCATTATTGAAAGTATATTGAATTGATTTCGGCTAAATTGCAGACCTAAAACCATTCCATGCCCAACTTTAACTTTAGACTTAGACGCTGCCAGACTGTGCTGTTCCTGCTTGGAATACTGCCCGTTTTTTGTGTTTCCGGCGCCATGGGACAAATCAAACCGGCACAGCAGCAACCATCCAATTTGCGTAACCTGCACCCCGACAGCTGGGTAGCTACCGATGCCCTTGGCCGAAAACTTCCGACTTTTGAGGATTGCGGTCCGGAAAAGAAGGATCGTTTTGTGGGGATGTTCTATTTTATGACCCATAACAGTCCGGGGGGAAAGGGACCATTTGACGTTACCAGGATCATGAAGGCCAATCCCGAAAACCCGCAATGGGGAGAAGGGGGCCATTTCTGGGGCGAACCCGAAACCGGATACTACCTCTCCTACGAGAAATGGATGATCCGGAGGCATGCCCAGCTATTGGCGGATGCCGGGGTGGATGTCATCATCTTCGATGTAACCAACGACCGAACCTATCCTGATGTCTACATCCCGGTTTGCGAAGTCTTCAGCGAAATGCGTAAATCTGGTGAAAAGACCCCCCAAATCTCCTTCCTGGGAAGTGAAAAATCGGTCCATATGCTGTGGGACGAATTCTACACGAAAAACCTCTACAAGGATCTCTGGTTTCAGTGGAAAGGAAAGCCCCTCTTGCTGTTTGGCCAGCATGAGATCCCGACCAGGAAAAAGAACAACGATGTGGTTTTTTCGGAGGCCATTCGGAATTTCTTTTCCATCCGGCAGAGTTGGGCCTGGACCTCCCTGCCCTGGTACCAGAGTTGCCCGTATGGCAAGGACAAGTGGCCCTGGGTCGATCATTACCCGCAAGCTGTCAATTGGCACGAATCTCCTGACAAGGCCGAGATGGTGCCGGTGGCTGTAGCGCAACATCCATTGTCCAACATTGGCAGGAGTTTCCACCATTACGAGCAGCCACCAGCCGACAAATATGACCTGACACCCTTTACCGATCAGGGTTTGTGTTTCGAAGAGCAATGGAGCCGGGCACTGGAGGTCGATCCTGAATTCGTTTTCGTTACAGGTTGGAACGAGTGGAGTGCGGGTGCACAAATCATGGGTGCCGATGTCAACAAAGCCTTGCTGAAATGGGATTTTTACCCGGGTGCGCATCTGGGCAAAGCCGGAAAAGTATTGCAACCCGGCGACCACTATTTTATCGACCAGTACAACCAGGAGTTCAGCCGCGACATCGAGCCCATGACGGGCGGTCACACCGACAACTATTATTACCAGCTGATGGCCAATGTCCGCAAATACAAAGGGATGGAAAAACCGTTGCCGGTGCCGCCACCCCAGGCCATCAACCTTCACGGTAGTTTTAAACAATGGGAAAAGATTGAAAATGCCTGTTACGATCACATCGGGGATACCGAACACCGCAACGCTCCCGGTCAGGGCAAGGCGGGTCCCTATGTCAATACGACCGGCAGAAATGATCTGGTCCAAATGAAAGTATCCTACGATGCCGCCACTGTCTGGTTTTACGCGGAGACAGCCAAACCCTTGACCTCCTCCAAAGATCCAAACTGGATGTTGCTTTTCATCGATACCGATCAAGACAAAGCTACAGGTTGGGAGGGTTACGACCTGATCATCAACAGTGAAGTGATCAACCAAAAAACCACTACCGTGAAATGGCTAAACAAGGATGGTTCAACGGGCAAATCCGTCCATATTCCCTATCAGGTAAGTGGGAATAAGTTGATGGTCAGTGTAAAGCGTCTGGATGTTGGCCCAGCCGGGAAGTTGGCTTTCGATTATCATTGGGCCGACAACATTCAGAAGATCGGTGACATCACCGAATTTTTCCTGAACGGTGACAATGCCCCGGAGCGGCGGGCCAATTACAGGTTTCAGCAATGAAACCACAATGTAGCGACAAAAAATGCCACCAAGACACCAAGGCACGAAGGTGTCATCAAATTTTCGGTGTCGATATTTTAACCTTTATGAATCCTTCGTGTCTTTGTGCCTTGGTGGCTATAAGGAATTTATTGTATTGCTAATTTTTAAATAGAGGATTCCAATGAAGTACAAAGCTGCGATGGTCTCTGTAATTGCCTTTGTTTTGCTCTCGTTTGCCCGTCCGGAGAAAGAGTTCAAAATCTTTCAGTTTCCCCAAAACCAAATCCCGAGGATCGATGGGGAATTTTCAGATTGGAAAATGGTTCCCGAAACCTATACCATTGGCATTGAGGAGCTCAAAAACACCAAATTTGGGGAGGGGGTCGCCCAGGATCCAAAGGATTTTGACCTGAAGGTGAAGGTAGGATGGGTAAAGGATTTGAACCGGCTCTACTTCTTCATCGATGCCTACGACAATTACTGGGATTTCAGCGATCCGGTGATGCGGCAGGATATCTTTGAACTGGTGGTGGATGCCGATCTTTCCGGTGGTCCCTTTATCTACAAGGAAAACAGCAACAAGGAGATCGTTCCGCTGAGTCAGCTTTACTTTAAGGGACACGGTGCCCATGCCCAGAACTACCATGTATTCACGCCCGCAAAAGACAAGGATTGGGCGATGCCATGGGGAAATACCCCCTGGATCAAGGAGTTTCCGCATGCCAATGCGGCCTGCAAATACAATTTCAAGTCTGGGGAGAGCGGACGCATGCAAATGGAGTTTTACATCACCCCCTATGATTTTGCGGCTTTCGAAGGCCCCGATCGTTCCATCGTGTCCAATCTGAAAGAGAATGAACTGATAGGTCTCTCCTGGTCGATGCTTGATTTCGATGGCCAAAAATGTGAGTCGTTTATGAACCTTTCGCACGACCTGAAGATGATCAACAATGCCTCTTACCTCTGTGCCTTCCGGCTGATGCCACTGGAAAAGGAGTTTGCAAAAGCCCTTGATGCCAACTGGAAGTTTGTTACAGAAAACCGGGAGAAGCGGATCATCCGCTTCTACGACCATTCGGTGGGTGAGATCACCAAATGGCACTGGGATTTTGGCGATGGCGAATCTTCGGAAGAGCAAAATCCGGTCCACCAGTACAAACAAGGCAAAGAGTGGGTAGTTATCCTAACGGTGGAAGGTCCGGCAGGAAAATCTGTTCGCTCCAAGGTATGGGATGTGGTGACGCAGTAAGATCAAAGTGCTAACGCAACAAGCTCATTATGAAAATAATAATATTTTTTGTGGTATTTCTTGTCTCCGCTTTCACTGCTTTTACCCAAATAAGACCGGTCAATCTGAAGTGCGAATATCTTCGCAATCCGGAAGGCATCGACATGCCTGATCCGCGTTTTTATTGGCAGCTGGTTTCGGAGGAGAATGGTCAGGTGCAGACAGCGTGGCAGATTTTGGTCGCAACTTCGCAGGAAAAGGCTGACAAAAACATAGGGGATGCTTTCGATTCGGGGAAAGTAAGGAGCACTCAAAGTACCCAGGTCGTTTACCGCGGGAAAAAGCTTAATCCGGCTATGGACTATTTTTGGAAAGTAAAAGTTTGGGATAAAAATAGCAAAGCTTCCAAGTGGAGCGAAACTGCATCTTTTTCAACCGGTTTATTTACAGAAGCTGATTGGGCGACTGCCCAATGGATTGCATGGAAAACACAGGAAGAATGGGAACTGGCCTGGTGGAAACGAAAAGCAATTGAAGAGCAATGCCACGAGGTAAGTTTACCATCCTATTTCGGGGCGCGCATGTCAATGTGGGAACGTTATCTGTTTCATCACGAGAATCCTTATGACCCTTCTCCTCTAATGCGAAAGGAGTTTAAGGCCGAAAAGGAAATAAAATCTGCAAAAGCATTTATTGCCGGAATTGGTTACCACGAATTGTACATCAACGGTAAAAAAGTTGGCGACCATGTGCTTGACCCGGGGTGGACAAACTACCCACAGACCGTACTTTATGTGGCACACGATGTAAGCGAATATTTCAGGAAAGGCCAAAATGCGATTGGTGTAATGCTGGGACGAGGCAATTACGGTTTACTTGCCAACGACCACTGGAGTTTTTGGAAAAAGGGAGGTTATATTGGTCAACCCAAATTAAAATGCCGGTTCAGAATTACTTACACCGATGGTTCAGAAGAAGACATTATTAGCGACCTGAGCTGGAAAGTTGCCGGAGGGCCAGTGGTTTACGACGACCCGCACATGGGCGAGATTTACGATGCCACCAAAGAAGTTGCGGGCTGGAATGAGCCGGGAATCGATACAAATTCATGGGACAAAGTAAATACAGCACCTTCGCCCGGAGGTAAATTGAAAGCACAGTTAAACGAACCTATCCGCATAGTTAAAAAAACAAAACCAGTTCAGGTAGAAACCAGGGGTTGGAGAAAAGAGGTTTGGGGTGATGCAGGAACCAACATGGCAGGCTGGATCAGTATCAGGGTTAATGCACCAAAAGGTACCCGAATCAGCGTGTACTATGGCGAAAAAGAAAATGTAATGGATCTGGACCAACCCGGAGGGTTGCAACAATCGGCATATATAGCCAAAGGTGTTCCGGGCGAAATAGCCACCTGTCATTTTTCTTACAAGGGATTTAGGTATTTTCTAATTAAGGGCCATGAGAATCAGTTAACCAAAGATGAAATTGATGTTTGCCTGGTGAACTCTGACGTTACACAGGTTGGAAAGTTTGAATGTTCTGACCCAACAATTAATGCCATTCATCAACTGTGCGATAAAGCCATGATTTCAAACCTGCATAGTATTCCAACTGATTGTCCGCACCGCGAAAAAAATGGCTGGATGGGTGATGCGGTTACCGGAATAGAAATGGGCATGGGTAATTACGATTTGGCTGCATCAATGACCAAGTTTATTCGGGACATCTTCGATGGGCAAAACAAAGAAACAGGCGCACTTTCTGTCATTGCTCCTGACAGCAGGTATGTTTCTGGGAAATCGCCGCTATGGGGTTCCGCCGGTGTTCAACTTCCATATTACATGTACAATTACTACGGCGATACGCGAATTATTGAACAATACTGGGATAAAATGATGCACTTTGTCGAAAGTGTCTGGAGCCTTAATCAGGTTAAAGAAAAGCCCGGTTTATTCACCGATGTCTTATCCGATTGGTCGTCGCCTTATGGCAATCACCCCAATGAAGGAGAGGAAGTTTATGTAACCATGAACTACTATCAGGTACTTACACGGATGATGGAAATGGCAAAAGTGATTGGCAAAACTTCAGACCTCAAAACCTTGCAGAAAAAAGCTGATGTGGTTAAAGAAGCTGCCTATACTTATTTCTTTAACAAAGATTTACAACGGTTTGAAGGTATTGACTCCACTGATTACCGGCAGGGGCCAAATGCCTTAGCATTGTATTATGGATTGGTTAAACCAGAACATCAGGAAAAAGTATTAAACGATTTGATTCATGACATTACTGTGAACCGCGAGATGCACATCTATGGGGGAATCTTTACCGGGCTTGTGCTATGGGAATTGTTGCCACAAAAGGGATATGCCGATTTAGCCTATAAAGTAGCCATCAACGACACCTATCCAGGTTATGGTTTTATGCTTAAAAATGGGGCAACAACCCTTTGGGAACACTGGCCCGATGGAGCATCGCATATTCACTATTTTATGGGATTTGTCGATAATTTTCTGATCCGGCATGTTGCCGGGATCAATTCGAATGCAGACCATCCGGGATTTGGGGTAATTGATGTGGAACCCAAATTCGTGGATGGGATCAATCATGCGGAAGCCAGTTACCATTCTGTTCATGGGTTGATAGAAGTTGCCTGGGTGAAGGATGTAAAAGGAAAATTTACCCTCACGATAAAGGTTCCGGTTAACTGCAAGGCCAATGTAATTTTGCCTGGAAGTAGGGTGAAGGTATTGGTAAATGGCGTCCAGCAAAAATTTGACCTGAACCCAACGAACAGCCACTACGACCAAACACCGAAAAATAGACTGCTCATTTCTTCGGGTAATTACCAGATCGAATCATATCCATAACATAGAAAAATATTCATCATGAAACCAATACTGAGCCGACTAATTGGATGGCAATGCCTGGTGCTTGTTTGCATCAGTGCTGGTGCACAAACTTCCAACCTTGCTGACATCAAATCCGGTGTTAAGCATCGGTATGTACGAACCAGTTATGCCAACGAATCGGTGGAACTAAAAAACGACAAAATTCAGGTGCAGCTTTTCAAACGCTTGAATGGCTGGGGCTGGGGTGAAATTTCGACAGGCTCAGGGAGATTCATGGCCGTTCTGGAACATTTGGGCGAAATCATGCTGCGTGATCAGGATATACCCATGCAGCTGGTGGCACAGACCGTCTCAAAAAAACAGGAGGAGGGAGGAGAAACGCTTGAGTTTGAGGTTAAATCGGTGGTGGTGCGCGATGTGCTTCGGAAGACCTCTTTCGACAACTGGATGGTTTATCCTTTCACCGAGCCGGCACTGGTAGGAAAGGTTTCGATTACGCTGGTTCCAAACACCGCTTTGCTGAAACTTAAATACCGGCTGAAATCGACCGGGAATTACAATGCCTGTTACATTCGCGGCCCCTGGCTAAAAGTGGGTGAATCATCTTTCGGGACAAAAAAAGAGGATGCTATTTTGCCAGGTGTCGATTGGGCAATTGCAGATGAGTGGACAAGTGGCACCGACTTTTTTAAAGATCCGTGGGCTTTGCGGATGGCTCCCCATCCCTTCAAGGTGACCGCTCCGGTAATGGCCATCAGCATCGAAGGAACCGCCATTGCCCTATCGTGGGATCCAAACCAGCTGGCCACCCGGTGGTTCAACTACCGTGAGCATCTGCAGCAACCTGTATTTTCATCGCCTAATTTTGTAGACAGAAAAAACAACCAGCTGATGGGCCTGATGGTACCGGACGCCACCATCGAAGGTCACGAAAACGAAGTGGTGGCACAAATACCTTTGGAATTGAAGATCGGTCAAATGATCAATTTTGACGCTGATTTGTGGCTAACCGAAGGCAACAGCGTTTCTGCCCTGACCGATTGGGTGAAACGTCACGGGTTGCCTGAACCAACCGGGCCAAGATGGAGTTACCAGGAAACACTGCGCCTCATCGCCAATGCCTACAACACCAACTTCTGGCACGAAGGTGAAGGGTTTGGGTTATTGCAGCGCCCCAGCGACAAAGCCAGACCAAACGCCCCCGAATTCCTTCAGCGATATGTTGCGGAAAATAAGAATACCCCCTTGGCCAAAGAATTGAAAAAGAAAATTGAATGGTCTTTAACACAGATGGATAACAAAAGAAGGCAGACTGGCAGCGATTTGGACGGAATGAAGAAAGAAGGTGATAGAATCATAGCCAAACAACAAGCCGATGGTTCTTTTCCTTTCAATCCCGACATGGTTGGGAAGGATGATTTCATGGTGGCTACCTCATTTATCGAACCCATGGGTTTAACAGGCGAGACGGCGCTCGATATCACCATCAATCCTGCCATCAAGTTGTTTGATATCGGCTACAAAACAGGGGATAAAAAATATGCCGAAGCGGCAAGAAGAGCCGTGGATTTTTGCCTGAACATGCAGCGGCCTGAAGCCGGCGATTATTGGGAAACCCCTTTGCATGCCGCCAATCTGTTGGCTGCCGGGCATGCGTCGCTGGCCAATTACCTGGCTTTTCAGGAATCGGGCGATCAGAAATACAAGCAAAAAGCCATTTACTGGATGCGCACCCTCCTGGTGTTCACCCATTTTTGGGAACCCGAAAAGGTGAACAACCTTTACTTTACCAAACCTGTTTTGAGTTCTAGCGACTGGTACTTTGCCAACTGGGTGCGCGACCATGTGCAGTGGGAAGTGCTTTCTGTTTTCAGTACCCTGTCGAAACGAAACATTAGCTGGACAGCTATTGATCCGGAAATTGACTGGTTGAAATACCAAAAGGGGATCACCAATGCGGCCATTCAATGGATGAACATCCATACCGATCAGAACTGGTTTCCGCACAACCTTCCCGAAAGTTATGAAGCATACCAACGCGGCGATTACGACTATGCCTATCCTGATACCCATAACAGTGTAACCGGCAATTATGGGGGCATGATGATCATTCCGGCGCCGATTGCAGAAAACATTTATTTCATTCTTGATCAGGAAAAACAAACTAAATAGCACGAATATGAACCAGCTGATACATTACAAATCGTTATTTCTAATCCTCATGTTAACATGCATGATATCTTTTGCACAGGAGAACAGGTCAAAAGTTGGCATCAGGCCATACCCCCGCGACAGTGCTCATGAAATGACAGGAGGTGATAGGGTTGCCAATTGGAAACCAGGCATCGGGAATTATGATGCCATGCTGAAAGCCGACGATTATACTGCTTTGCACATGGATGTGGTAAAAGGTTATAACGGTGTTTTTCAGACCAAACAACGGTTTTTTGAGCATTACATCCATCAGCAGGGAGGGAAATGGGTCGATACCAATCCTGAAACAAATAAACTGGTGAAAACTATTCGTGATTACGAACAAAAAGGTACTATCGTAATGCACATTGTAATTTCCCGGGAAGGATGGTTGTATGATAAAGTCAATGGCGATACAGGACCAATTGCAGGTGATCCCCGGATACTCCATCAAAGAGATGTTGATGAAACACGAAAAGTTTTCAGGGATGCACATGCCCTTGGGTTGATCAAACACGACAATTACAAGTTGATTCAGATGGTCGTTCATCCGGCCGTTTTTCTTGATGACCTGGAAGCCAGAGCGATAATTCGGACGATGGATGGCATTTGCATTGAGTCTCATCAGTTTAACCGCTACTGGCCTTTGGGAAATGCCATCTCAAATCCTGAAGAAATTGCCAGGGGAGCCAAATGGGTACTGGAGCAAGGAATGGATTATATCTTCTATTATGGGCCTTACCAATACAAGGATTGTGACACATATACCGATTTTCTTGAAAGAGACTGGCTGAAAGCTTTCTGGGAGAGGGGCTTGCCCAAACACCACAAGAATATGTATTACTACCTGAATGCGTTTCCGCATGCCTGTGGCAATACCAGGCCGGTTGGCCCGGAATCAGACCCTCATTCATACCTCGGATTTGCCAAATGGCTGATTCAGGAGATGGAAAATGGAAAGTAGAATGCCACTAAAAATAGTGACTGCTTCTTTCGAATAGGATGATTTTTCACCGACCATTTCTTGATATAATTTATTGTATTAATTAAGAAGCTGTTTAAATTTTGAAAATATTTATGCCGGAGGCATAAGATGTGGGTAGAAAGCAAATGATAGATGATCGGTTTCGTCCCGTACGGGACGAGATTATCTCTCCATTTCGATTTTCTACCCACATAAAATCCCTGCCGGGATTAAAAAATTAAATTTCAACAGTTTCTAAAAGGCAAACTGATATGAAGAATTTGAAAGTTGTATTGATGGTATTTGTCTTCGTAGGAGTATTAGCAAATGTTGAGGCGCAAAAAAAGGAAACAGTTAATTATCGTTACGCCTATTCCTGCGATGGATACAATCAGGACCGTGATGATGTGGCCGGATCAGCAATGACTTTGGCCCTGTTTGATCGTGCAGGATTGGCTGACCGGATCGTTCATTTTCACTTTAATACCAATTTTGGGGGAGCACCCAAGCATTCGGAGGAGCATCGAAAAAGTGTGTTGGAAACTGCGGTACTTTTTGGATTTATAAAAGAAGTTGATGGGGATGATGCCTATTTTGATGTTTCCCGGTCGGATGAAGAAAAGAAGGACGCAATTGAACATTTAGCCAAACAGATTAAGAAAGCAAGCAAACGAAAACCGCTGATGATTTTTGCTGCCGGTGGGGTTCAGGTTCCCTATGCAGCACTTAAAAAAGCGATGGATGATGGAGCAACCATAAATGCCCTTCAGTCTGTCGTCTTCGTTTCACATGCCAAAGCCAATGAACAAACTGCCCGAAAGAATAGTCCCAATCCTGATTATCAAAAAAACTGGGACGACCTTAAACTGCTTTCATCCGATGTGCATTTTATAGATTATACCTCCCCTTTGGTCAATGGCCGCAGGGATGGTGGAGTGAACCTATCGCAGAATTCTACTGCCTGGGAACAAAGTCCAAGATCAAAACGCCCGGGAGTTGCCGCCTGGCAATGGCTGGCTGGTTATGGAGCGCATGTGGAAGGATTTGGTTTTTCAGGAACGAAAGGTGAATGGTTGTTAACCCGTTTAAAAGCAGCCGGAGCGCCGGATTTAGGTCATAATGGAAATGCCGAAGGAGATGCCTCCGATGCGGGAATGGTGTTTAGCCAGCTTCCCGGTGGAAAAACCGATGCGACCATGGATGAAATTCGTGACTATTTTATGGGTAAACCAGTAAACAAATAGTTGATGGCTTTTATAATTATTTGTGCATGAACCATTAGAAAACAATTTATTTATGAGGACGCATTATTTTTCTAAAATTTTACTAGGATTTCTGTTATTACTGTTTTGTGCGCCAACTGTAAAAGCCGGCGAAGCCTGTTGCCATATCCTGATCTGTTGCCGGGGCAACAACGACGGCATGACCTTCCTGGTAGACGGGAAATGGAACCCGGCTCACGATTACAGGGATATCAGCCAGGTAGCTGATATCCTCCAGAAAATCAAGGATGCCGGTATAAACAACGTCATCATCGACATGACCAATGCCTCCCAGTGGACCAATTTGTGGCCCATCTATCAACCCATGGTCAACAATGTGCAGAAAGTCTGTCAGGAAAAGAAGATGAAGTTCTTTGTTTTTATTGGTGCGGCATTTACAGAGGCCAATAAGAAAACACTCACCATGTCGCAGTTTGCCTTCTGGAACGCGATGGCCAAAAATGTATGGGAGATGTGGGCGCAGGATCCGGCCTACAAAAGGTATGGCTATGGCGATGACCGTCCGATCCTGATCGTCTTTCAGCCGGCTGATATGTACTGGGAGCGTTACAAAGCCGCCCCTGACAGCGAGAAAACCTACCTCTCCAGATTTCACATTGGTACCACCCAGGTAAATTCTCCAATCCTTTCCGGAAAATCGGATGGATGGGGATACCGAAATTACTCACAGAGTGTTGACGGTAAGGTGCGCTTTGCCTCTCCCAACAAGGGGGTTCCGCCTGCCGACTGGGGCAGAATTGGCAGGGAAGAGTGGATGAAACGCGTCAAATGGGCCGGTGAAGCCGAAGAGTACAGCATTTATGGCTCCTACGATGATGTGTGTGATGCCATCCACTGGGGAATAGCCGATACCAAAAATTGCAGTGTTCCGCACAAAAAATATCCCGACGATCAACCTTATTGTTACTACAATGTGGTAAAGGATATTTTGACTGGCGGATCGGGAGAATTAGCCAAATAATTTGCATAAAATTGAAAATGAATACTTTGATCCATAATTTTTGGCTGTGTTTGGGACTTTCCTCCTCCATTGGTTTCAATTCCATGGCGATGATACCGGTTGAGCGCATATCTGAACTGCCCAAGCTACCCAATATTGTCCGTATGGTACCCGCAATTGGGTTGGCCAAACCGGATGAAGCTGGGAATAAAAAGCATCAAAGGATCGACACGCATATTCATCTGTACGATACCAGGCGGGAGGGAAGTGCTGTTTTTCTTGATCCGGTTAAGCACAGTAAAATATATTTCCCTCATTTTGCCAGGGAATTTGTTGAGGTAGCAAAACCTGCCGGTGTTGACTTTGCCATTGTTGTTGAGGCAAGTCAGCGTCGGGAAGACAATTTCTGGCTGATGAACCAGGTCGATTCATCTGATGCGATGCTGGCTTTTATTGCAAACCTGGATCCGCGGGATTCCTGGTATGAAAAAGATATTGATCTGCTATCGAAAAGCCAAAAGTTCAGGGGCATTCGCATCCGTACGGTCAAACCGATTGATCTGGCGGATCCGAAAATTGTTGCGAAATTTTCGGCACTGGAGCTCCGAAACCTGGTGCTGGAGCTTGGTGTAAACAATCTGGAACCAGAGGTGGTAGGTGCAATCGCCCGCAGTTATCCCAGGTTGAACATCATCCTCAACCATCTTGCCGGCGGAAGGATTTTCAACGATCCAGTCAGGCAGGAAGCGTGGAAAGCCCGCCTCACACAGTTTGCCGCTGAACCCAATGTATATTGCAAAGTGTCGGCGCTGTTCGACGTTTCCGGACAGAATCCTGCACCGTTAAATCCGGATTTCTACGACCTCCTGATTGACCCGGTGGTCAATGCTTTCGGACCGGAAAGGGTCATGTTTGGGAGCAACTGGACCCTTTCGGATATGTTTGGAACCTATGGTAATTTAATCCGAATGGTGGATGGTTACTGCAGTAAAAGAGAAAATATTCATCCTGAAAAGTTCTTTTTTGAAAATGCGAAAAGAGCCTACGGACTAAAATAATTTGATACAAAACAATTGCATAGTAAGAAGCTGTTTAAAATTCTTACACAGAGAAATTATAACTCCACAATGAGATTTAATATAGCTTTGAAGTTGTCGCTTGCAATAAAATTACTTGAGGAAAAACGAGTTACACAGAGAGAAAATCGCTTGCGATTTTCCAACTCTGTGTAACTCCGGGGTTTCTCACATGAAAACTGATTATGGCAGAAATTTCTATAGACCATATGTTTTCGAAAATTGGTAAGTTATTCTCTGTGTAATAAAATTTAAACAGTCTCTTATTTAAACAAACAAAATGAGCTACATATTTTCTGAAAACAACGATGAGAAAAGCAAAAGGCGTGAATTTATCAGGCAAATTTCTGCACTGGCAATTTCTTTGCCTTTGTTGTCTTTCACCTCAAAGGGGGTGGACAAAAAAGTGATCCCCAAAAGAGTGCTTGGTCGCACAGGCGAAATGGTTTCTATCCTCACCATCGGCGGTTTTCATGTCGGGGCGCCGGAGGTGACGGAAGAGGATGCCATCGCGATTATCCGGAAAGCCATTGACCAGGGTGTCAATTTTATGGACAATGCCTGGTCGTACCAGAAAGGAAGGAGTGAAACCATCATGGGGCAGGCATTGAAAGGAGGTTACCGCAAAAAGGTGCTGCTGATGACCAAGTTGATGGCACGAACGGTGGAGGAGGCCAAGAGCCAGCTTGAAACAAGCCTGAAAAGATTTGACCTGGACAAGGTTGATTTGATGCAATTTCATGCCATTGGGTACAAGGACGGCGATGTGGATGCCATTTACAACAGTGGAATGATTGATTGGGCAATGGAAATGAGAGCCCAGAAAGTGATCAGGTACATTGGTTTTACCGGACACTCGGATCCTGCGGCACATATCGACATGATCAAAAGAGGGTATGAATGGGACACGGTGCAGATGCCTTTGAATATCGGAGATTATCACCGGACACTTAGTTTTGAAAAGCATGTTTTGCCCTTAGCGGTTGAAAAAAATATTGGGGTCATCGGCATGAAATCCAATGGCATGGGAAGGCTCGGTAAATCTGCAATCGCTACGCCGCTGGAGGGTCTCCGGTATACCATGAGCCTGCCGGTATCCACGGTAGCTTCAGGGATTGATTCGCTGAAGATTTTGGATGAGAATCTCTCCGTGTTCCACAATTTCAAGCCCTACACAGAAAATGAGCTCAATGAATTGCTGTCCCGAAGTTCAGGGAAATCCGAAATCATTGAACATTACAGAAGAGTGCAGCGTTAAAATCCGCTGAGCGTAAAACATGAACAGATAAGTGGTGTTTAACTTAAAAAGGCTATGAAAAATTCGTATCTGTTAAAATTTATATTTATCCTGCTGGCATTCAGTACTTCAACGGTTTCTGCCCAAAAATCAGGAGCTGACTGGAAATCCTCATTTTTGAATCCGCCGGATCAGTTCCGTCCTGTCCCATTTTGGCACATCAACGGCAAGCTGACCACCGCCGAAATTGAAAAGCAACTGGAAGCAGCCAAAGCCGAAAGCGGGTATGGCGGCGTCACGGTATTGCCGGTATCAGCAGGCAAACAGCACCCTACCGGGAAACCTACGCCGGGCATGGAGCCCGCTTTCCTAAGCGATGACTACTTCGCCCGATATCTGGATATTTTGGAAGCTGCCAAAAAGAGGGGAATGCAGGTGATCCTTTACGACGACATCGATTTCCCCAGCGGTTCGGCCGGGAAACTGATGAAAGAGAAGTATCCCGACGATTTGCTCAAATACCTCGATAAAGTTGATACGCTGGTAACCGGATCGGCTCTCCTCGATTTGAAACTGCTGGATGATCCGCTTATGGCGGTGGTGGCGATGAATGTGAAGACTTTCGACCGGTTGAATTTGTCGGGCTTCGTCTCCCAAAAGAGACTGCAGTGGCAGGCTCCGGCCGGCGATTGGCGGGTGATGGTCTTTTATTGTGCTAAAACCAACCACAAACTGGTGGATTTCATGAGCCCTGCCGCTGTCGCGAAATACCTTCCACTCACTTATGGTGTGTATGAAAAGCATTTTAAGGACTATTTTGGTACCACCATCCGGCAGATTTTTTACGATGATGTGGGTTATGTAGCCAAAGAGAGGGGATGGACACCTGAATTTAACCGGAAGTTTAAAGCGCGGTATGGCAAGGATCCGGATCTTTATTATCCGGCCCTCTTCGAAGATATTGGTCCTGAAACAGCCGCTGCCAGGGTGGCCATGTTTGATACCAGGGCGGAGCTGCTGGCCGAAGGCTATCCCCGCCTGGTCAATGAATGGGCCAAAAAGAATGGGTTGCACTCCTCGGGTCATCCGCCCGGCAATTACAAGCTGCAACCGACAGACACCAACCTGGATGCCTTCAAGTTTTACCGCCATGCGCAGGTTCCGTTGCTGGATTACATCTTTTACCATACCCATGGAAGAGACGGATTCAAGCTGATCAGTTCCGCCGCAGATGTTTACGACCGGCCGGTGGTGGCGGCTGAGATGAATGGCGCTTTCCTGGAGGAGCAGTTCAAGCCTGACATGCTCTTCCGGACTGCCATGGATGTGTTCACCCGGGGCGTGAACTTCCTGATACCCCACGGAATGTGGTACGATTACAGGCCCGAAGCAGTTCGGATCCCGCCATTGCTCTCCTCCTACAGTCCCAAAACGGGTCCGACTCTTCCTTCCTACAGCGATTTTGTAGCCAGAAGTTGTTACTTGTTGCAGGGTGGCCGGCGGGTAGCAGATATTGCCGTCCTGAACCCCATCACCTCCCTGCAGGCCTTCTTCAAATTCAATTCCGGCAAAAAGCCCTGGGGTTCCTACGCCCCGCCGGAAACAGACTACCTGGCTGTGGGGGATTTGCTTACCAGGAAGTTGCACCGCGACTTTACCTTCCTCCATCCCGAAACCTGGCTGAGTGCTCAATGCGAACTTGAGAAAGGAAGGATTGAACTGGGCAACAAAGTGAACCGGCAGTCTTATAATTTGCTGATTATCCCCGGAGGGAAAGTTATTTCGGTAGCAGTACTTCAAAAAGTAAAGAAATGGGTGGAGCAGGGTGGAAAGGTGATTGCCACCACCATGTTGCCCTCCCGGTCGGCCGAATTTGGGAAAGACCAGGAGGTAGTGGCCCTCGTTCAATCGCTTTTTGGCATCGATCCGACCGTCGCCATGCCAATTGATCGGGAAGAAATCAGGGAAAACAGCAACGGAGGAAAGTGCTGTTTTGTCCCTCAGCCTGATGCGGCCAATCTTTCGGCAGCGATGGAGCAGATGGGTTTGGTTGCAGATTTGATTTTTGAGTCTTTGCCTGTACTTTCCGATGACAAAACTGAAATTTCCTATATCCACAAGGTCAGGGAGAAAAGGAATTTGTGGTACATCGCCAACTCCTCAGATACCCCTATCAAAACCAATGTTGAACTGCGCGGAAAACTAAATCTTGAACTCTGGTATCCCGAAAGCGGAAAAATCCTGCCGGTTGGTAATCCGGTTACGGTAAAACATGGCGATCAGGAATATACAAAATTTTCACTGGACTTGCCGGCGGTAAAATCGGTGTTTGTGGTGGAGAAATAAATTGAAATATTAAGACTATTTAATTTTAGCTACTAAATCCCGTGAGGGATTTTATATGGGTAGAATACAATTGAAATCACGGATTTCGTCCCGGACGGGACGAGATATCCTTCTTTACATTTATTTTCTACCCACATTTCATGCCTACGGCACGTTCTTTTTTATATGAGATTTAAGCAAATAGGGGAAAATATGAAATTTAAACAGTTACTAAATTGAAAATAAATGGAAACAAACAGTACAAAACGAAAATTTTGTTTTAAAAATAATGATAGTCAGTTCTTTAGGAATATGGGGTGGGCCATTTTCTTTGGAGCGTTGGCATTCAATGCGGTGGCCATCGAAAAGCCCAATGTCGTTTTTATCCTCGCCGACGACCTCGGCGTCAACGATCTGTCCCTCTATGGTAGCAAATTTCATGAGACGCCCAATATCGACGCACTGGCCAAAAGAGGGATGGTATTTACCCAGGCCTATTCGGCCAATCCGCTCTGCTCTCCAACCCGTTCCAGCATCATGACCGGATTGTATCCCTCGCGCATCGGGATTACCGCTCCTGCCTGCCATTTGCCTGCTGAAGTGCTTGAAAAACAATTGGTCAGCAAGGCAGGTCCCAACCAGAAGGCATTGGGAGCCGAGAGCCTTACCCGCCTCAAAACTGCGTATTATACGCTGGCCGAAGCCTTCAAGGCCAATGGTTACGCTACGGCCCATTTTGGCAAATGGCACCTCGGTCCTGAACCCTACAGTCCGCTGGAACAGGGGTTCGACCTGGATATTCCGCACACTTCGGCTCCCAGTCCGCTGCCAAAAGGGTTCTTTTATCCCTTCCCGGTCTGGAAGGACCATGGCAAACCCGGAGATAACCTGGAAGATCTGTTGTGCGATGAAGCGGTAAAATACATTGACCAGCACAAGAAAGAGCCGTTTTTCCTGAACTACTGGTCGTTCGAGGTCCACTCTCCCTGGCAGGCGAAGGAGAGCCAAATAGACAAGTTTCGCGCAAAGATGGATCCGGTATCGAGACAGCGAAACCCTGTATTTGCCGGTATGCTCGAGACACTGGATGAAGCGGTAGGCAGACTGGTCGCAGCCCTGGACAAAGCGGGAATTCTGGAAAATACGGTGATCATTTTTACCGGCGACAACGGAACCTATATCAACAAAAACAAGGAGCATATGCCGGAGGAGTTCTGGGAAGTGCCGGTGAGCAGTTCCTGGCCCTTCAGGGAAGGGAAAGGCACCATTTACGAAGGGGGTACCCGCGTGCCGCTGATCGTGGTCTGGCCCGGCAAGGTAAAAGCCGGGACGAAAAGCGATGCACTGGAGCAGAGTACCGACTTCTTTCCAACTTTCGCCGACATGTTTGGATGGAAGCTTCCCAGGGGACTTCAGATGGATGGTGTCAGCCTGAAACCCGCGCTTCTGAGGAACAAAAGTGTCAGGAACGAGATTTTTTGCCATTTTCCAAGCGGAAAGCCTGCTACCTCTTTGCGGCAGGGTAATTGGAAGCTGATCCGCTGGTGGTGCGACAACAACGACCAGACCGATCGCCATGAACTCTACAATCTTGCCACTGACACCGGAGAAGAGCAGGATCTTGCTGAAGCCAACCCTGAAGTGGTGAAAAATATGGCCAGCAAAATGGATAGCTACCTCCGCGAGAGTGAAGCAGTTATACCCAAACCGAATCCAAATTTTAAAATAAAATAAGCACAATGAGCAAACAAAGTTGGGGATCTCTTTTGATCTGCATGTTACTTCTGGCCATGCCACGGTTGGCTTCTTCCCAGTCCGACTGGCGGACCGATTATAAATTTCAGGAACTGAAAAACTGGCCGGCGCTGGAGGTGCGGTATGTCGACACGAACCGCGATGCTTTCGAGATCATTGCGGCAGATTACCAGTTGACCGGCGACCTCCTCCCACCCAACTTGCTGTATGACAGCAATACCGCCAACCCATGGCTCTATTTTGAGGTGACTGGTCCGCAGGGGAAAATCTATTCCACCCAAAACAGTCAAACCAAATCCAGGATCAACCTCTACCGCAGGGGGCCCTATTATTGCGAAATCCACTGGGTGGATCTGACCTTTGCCGGGCAAGGCGGAGAATCACTGCCATTGAAAGCGGAGGTGGTGCTCTACTGTTATCCCGAAAAGATCAAGGGTTCGCTCAAGCTCTTCTCCTCCGGGAATGTGGAGGACATGACCTTCCTGGTAAGGGGGAAAACTGAAACAAAGTTGGCTGCCGGAAAACTTGAGAAAGATCAGACCCAGTTCTTCAATTTTGAGCTCTTTGGTGAGAAGCAGCCACTACCCGACAAAGCATTTACCAGGATCAAAGGGGTAACGCCTGTATCGTACGATGTCCGAAAAGGACAATATACCATTGGCAGCGAGACGGTCGACGGGTTTCAGCGCCAGTATTTCGACAACCCCAATGGTTACGAAGAGGTCACCTTCAGTGTGAAGAACGACGCCACCCCGCGAAAAATCTACATCTGCCAGCGAACGCTGGTAGGCGAGGGGATCGTAGAGGGGGGAGCAGTACTCGATGCGAAAGGTCATCCGCTGCCCATTCTGGTGCAGGTGAGCAAGAATTTTGCCGGCGAAAAAGAGGAGCGTTTCTACAATCCGCGCGATACTGCCTTCAGCGAGACATTTTTCCCGCTCTACCTTGAACCCTACGAAGAGTTGGAAATCAGCTCGCTGCACCTATACCAGAACTGGGGCAGGCACATGACCAAACACTGGTCGTCGCTCGGCTTCTTTATGGATTATTTTCACTCCTCTACCGGGGTAACAGAAACCACCTGTTACATCCCCTTCAAATTCGGGCACAAAACAGGAATTGCCATCGGTGATTTCCGTGCCATGAGCCAGGAGACCTTTTGGAGTGGTCAGCCGCAGCACGACAATGTGGCCGGTCACAACTTCCTCACCTATTACGATGGCAAAAAGTGGAACTACTCCGAATACAGGGGTACCATCTACAGAAGTACCGGCAACAACTGGTGCAACGTAGAGATGGAGTACCTTACCTCGGATAGTTGCATCCAATTGCTGCTGGATATATGGGAAGTTCCTCAGGATGATGAATTAAGGAGTTTTTTTACAGCCAGGTACAAAGTGCTTAAACCACTTACCGTTGAAGATGCCAGGGCCAATTTCCGCTTTCTGGATATCAGTTCAACCCAGCAAAGGTTGCGGTACAAGAATTATGCCTTCACGGATGCAAACGGCAATGTGGTTTCAAAAACCATCGACTTCAACCTGAGCCCCTTCGGTGTAAAAGGATTGGAATTACCTGTCAAAAATTCTTTTGCCGCCATATTTGGGGAGGGAAAAGGCTCCAATGGGGTCATGATCCGGAGCTTTGAATCGAACAGCGGCGTGAAACCTGCTTTTTCTATTCAACAGAAGGCGCATATTCCTGAACCGAAAGATACCACGGTCAATGAGCACAAGGCTTATACCCCTGAGATGAAAGAGGGCGATGTGCGTTTTAGCTTGGTTCCTTCGGCGGATAAACTGGTCCTCCAACCGGGAGATGAGATAACGCTCTCAGGTTTCTGGTTGCCCTACGGGGAAGTTGATGGTGCGAAGACGCCCGTCAAGGAGATATTGGCCTTTGGCAAAGATGAACCAAGGGTAGTAACAGTGAAGAAGGGATTGGTGCTGGGTAATCTGCCCACCACCATTCGAGTTGAAAACGATGAAGCGCAGTTTACCCTCAAAGGGGGACTGAATGTCATTCCGATCGTAGCCAAAGGTTTTAAAACTTGCAGGTATCCGGCATTGTACGAGAAAATTGGGGAGAGTTGGGAGTATGTTCCCCAGCACCACAACAGTACCATGGATGGGATGCAAACTTTTTGCGACAGCGAGGGGAAATTTGGAACCGTCTTCCTGGTAAGGACCAACGGAGAACCCCGCGAATTCAGCATCAGGGCAGGTAAGCCTTACCAGGAAAAACCCAGGATCGTCGTTCAGCCCAAACCATCCAACAAGGCAGTCGTTACCATCAGCAATCCTTTCGAAAAGCTACCATTGGCACTGAAAATTGACAACCAGCAATTTTATGCCAATCTGTTGTGGGAGGAGAGCATCGGAAAGTCGTTTTGGTACAACAGTGTGTCAAAGGATACCCTTTCGGGGGCAAGGATTACCGGTTTTGAAGACAAGGTGGCCATCCAGTACTGGTGGCAAAATGGACAAAAGGAGACCATGGTAAGGTCACCCCGCTTCGAACTGGAGACTGGAGCCAATCTGTTTGACGGCAAGTTCAAAGCCTATATCTACAAGAATGGTAAATTGTTGGAGAGTGGCAAGATGAAAAAGGAGACGACCTTCGACATCGGTGAAACAGTGAAGGGGGAGAAACCTGCCATCGTGGTACTGCACCATCCTGCATTGAATTACTGTCTGGCTTTAGCCTTCAAAAGTGGTTCTTCTGTTTTCATCAAAAGGAGCAGTTTTGGGGTGAATCTTTTACCGCAAAACTGTCCCGAAGGCAGGCGAAAGGTGATGGAAGGAAATGTCTACCTTCGAAAAGGCGGAGTGGAGGAGTTGATCCGGCAAATTGAGCATGAATTGCCGGTTTGGAAGCCAATGAATTGATCTGGCAATGATTTTTCCCAGGGATACCTGAAGTCGGCCGAAGATGCTGAAAAGATTGTCCAGGAGGTATTCCTGAAAATAGGAGATAGAAGGGCTGACATGTCCGGTGTCAAGCTTCTGAACTCCTATTTGATACAATTGATAATACGGAATTCTATATATCATTCGTAGAGTGAAGTCATGACAAAAATTGAAAGAAGGACGTTGCTTAAAACACTGGGAGGTTTTACTTTGGGCGGTATAATCCCCTTGACAGGAAATGCAGTCAGTACAAATAAGCAGTCAGCCAATAAGATAAAAACAATAAATACCGATATTTTGGTTGTTGGTGGTGGAACAGCAGGTGTAATTGCTGCTATTCAGGCTGCACGTGCCGGATGTTCAACAATACTGGTTGAAAACGGGAGCCAATTGGGAGGCACTACTACCACTGGAGGAGTCTCTTTCCCCGGCTTGTTTCATGCCTGGGGAAAGCAGATCATCAGGGGTATTGGTTGGGAACTGGTTACTGAAACCGTAAAAATGGACGATGCTGAACTTCCTGATTTCTCCATACCAACCGGGCGCCAGCATTACAAGCATCAAGTGCGGTTAAATGGCTACCTGTATGCCCTTTTGGCTGAAGCAAAATCGCTGGAAGCCGGCGTAAATATCCGTTATTATGAAACCCCCGTTGATGCCAGGTTTGACGGTAACAAATGGCAGGTCGCAACCATGGGGAAAGGGACCCATACCCGGATTGTATGTAATCAGTTAATCGATTGTACCGGGAATGCCTGGGTTGCCGCATTGGCTGGATTTGATGTTCTGCGTGAGAAGGAGACGCAACCTGGTTCACTGATGTTCAAAATTGGTGGATATGACTTGGATTCGCTGGATTTTAAAATGATTAGGGAGCGTTACAATGAAGCCGTGAACAAAGGCAGGCTGGTCAAGGAAGAGTTCAGGAACAACATTGAAGGCTTATTAAGATCTGCCGGTGACAATATTTCGCATGTAGCCGGTGCCGATTCCACCACTTCCGAATCGGGCACGATCACCAACATCAATGGAAGGAGCTCCTTGCTAAATACTTTGCGCTTCCTGAGGGAACTGCCAGGTTGTGAAAAGACCAGACTTATATCCATGCAACCCGAAACCGGGGTAAGAGAAACTTACCGGATAGACGGAGAGTATCAAATTTCTTATGACGATTATGTCACGGGGAAGGTATTTGATGATGCTGTCTCCTATTCGTTCTATCCGATTGATGTGCATGACAAGCATGGGGTGGTACCGAAGCATTTGTCAGAAGGAATTGTGCCGACAATACCACTGAGGGCATTGATTCCAAAGAAAAGTCAGAATTTTTTAGTAGCAGGCCGTTGTGTTAGTAGTGACCGTCTGGCGAACTCGGCACTCAGGGTACAGGCATCGTGCATGGGAATGGGTCAAGCAGCAGGAGCAGCAGCTGCATTGGCTTGCAATACAAAAACAACACCTCTGAACATCCCAATTGGTCAGATTAAATCAATGATTGCTGATCATGGGGGCATCGTTCCATAGACTTTTGGGTTGGATATTAATTCCTCTTGCAGTAGCTGTTCTTGGGTTTTAGTTGCGATTTTCACGCTGCAGCAGCAATAAAAGATTGCCTGTCAGGCTGCAGAAGAATGGCCTTGAATTTGATTTATTATATTAAAATATAGTTGATTAGGTAATTTAATCAGGATAAATATGAAACAAATAATGCTGGTTGTATTTTCCATTTTTGTTGCTTGCAACAGTGGAAAAATTAGCAAAAACAAATCAAGTGACATCACTGTTGCAGCCTATTATTTTCCCAACTATCATACAGACGATCCAAGGAATAACAAAAACAAGGGGGTTGGATGGTCGGAATGGGAATTGGTAAAGGATGCCAAGCCCCGCTTTCCGGGGCATTATCAACCCAATGTCCCTTTGTGGGGTTATGTTGATGAAAAAGATCCAAAAGTGATGGAAATGAAAATAGATGCCGCTGCAAAAAATGGGATCGACTGCTTTATTTTCGACTGGTACATGTATGAGGATGGTCCATTTCTCAACCGCTGCATGGATGAGGGCTTCCTGAAAGCGAAAAACTGCGGGCAGATTAATTTCGGGTTGATGTGGGCCAACCACGATTGGGTAGAAATTCACCCTTACACACGTGGGGCAGAACAAAAATTGCTTTACCCTGGCAAGGTTTCTGCCCAGCGATTTGAAGAGATCTGCGATTTCGTGATCAAAGAATACTTCACTAAGCCAAACTATTGGAAAATAGACGGGAAGGCCTACTTTTCGGTGTATGATGTAAAGAAATTTGTGGAAGGATTCGGAAGTATGGAAGCCACCAAAGCAGCGATGGACCGGATGCGCGAAAAAGCCATTGCTGCCGGACTGAAAGGTGTTCACTGGAACCTTGTTGCATGGGGAAAGCCAATACTTCCGGTTGAAAAAGCGCCCTCCAATACCCCTGAGTTGATCAAAATACTTGGATTTGATTCAAGTACCTCTTATGTTTGGATTCACCACGTTAATTTACCCAAAACTCAAACCGATTACAATTTTGTCCGCGATGCCTATTTTGCACACTGGGACAAAGCAAGAGCGGAATATGGAGTCCCCTATTTCCCCAATGTGACGATGGGCTGGGATCCAACTCCACGTTGTGACCTGAAATCTGAATGGGCCAATGTGGGTTACCCGTTTATGAATACGATAAGTAACAATACACCCGAAAATTTTAAAAAAGCCTTACAGCTGACCAAAGAAAAACTTCTAGCCGATCCAAAAGGTCCCCGAATCCTCAACATTAATTGCTGGAACGAATGGACAGAAGGAAGCTATCTTGAACCCGACAAAGCAAATGATTTTGCCTATCTTCATGCCATCAGGGAAATATTTGGTGCTAAATTATTTTGATGATTTTAAGAAGCTGTCTAAAATTCTTACACAGAGAATTTATAACTCCAAAATGAAATTTAAAATAGCTATAATAATTGACGCTTGCAGCAATATTACTAGAGGAAAGAATGAGTTACACAGAGAGAAAATCGCTTGCGATTTTCCAACTCTGTGTAACTCCGGGGTTTCTCTCATGAATATACCTAATTGCAGAAATTACTATAAACCTTCTATTTTCGATTAATAGACAGTTATTCTCTGTGTTATAAATTTAAACAGTCTGTAAGCAATAAGTATCAATCAATGATTACTTCAGGACATTGTGTAACGAAGGATTCAGAAAAATGGAAGCAAAGACCCAATATCATTTTTATTCTCACGGATGACCAACGCTGGATTATACCCCTTCAGAATTGATTGACAAGTCATTTTGGAAAATATGTTCTCCCAATCAGGCAAAAGATGAAGGCAGTTTCTTAGGGACGTTTTCAAAAGTAGTTGGGATTCAATTGCAAATAGGTGATTTAAAATCCTTCTAAATTTGGGATTAGTAAAAGTACAAAGGGAAAAGCTGATAAATTTGATCCCATAGAGGTGATTAGTGCAACCAGACTGAAATAGGTCGAACTTCATACCAGTGGCGAAGATGGAGGTTTTTGATCACTGAAGATGGAAGAAGACAATAACTATACCCAAAAGAACCAAACAAATATGGAATTGAATATTAAGAACATAGGGATGATTATTCCACTGGGAGGACTGATTTTGTCTTCCCTCTCGGCTCATGCTGAAGTTGCCGGCAATCAATCCTCTCTTAAATCAAGACCCAACATCATTTTTATACTTACGGATGATCACCGTACCGGTGCTATCGGCTATGCGGGGAATAGTATTGTTCAAACCCCTGAAATGGACCGGCTGGCCAGGGAGGGAACCTATTTCAAAAACAGCTTTGCCACCACCCCGATTTGCGCAGCAAGCCGGGCCAGCATCCTGAGCGGACTCCAGGAGCGGACCCATAAATATACTTTTCAAACCGGTCCGATCCGCGAAGAGTACATGCAAGAATCCTATCCTAAGGTACTTCGGGAATCAGGATATTATACCGGATTTTACGGGAAGTTCGGGGTGAAATATGAGCACCTCGACCGCTTGTTCGATAGAAGTGAAGATTACGACCGCGAAAACAGGTTCAACGACCGCCGAGGCTATTTCTATAAAACTCTTGGAAAAGATACCGTCCACCTGACCCGCTATACCGGAGAAAAGGCCATCCAGTTTATCCAAAACGCACCGGAGGATAAGCCATTCTGCCTCTCCATCAGTTTCAGCGCGCCTCATGCGCACGATGGAGCGCCCGGGCAGTATTTCTGGGATGAGCAAACAGCCAATTTGTATAAGGATGTTACTATTCCCGATCCGGATTTAAAGGAAGATAAGTATTTCAATGCCTTGCCCAAAGAAGTTCGCGATGGTTTCAGCCGGTTGCGCTGGGGCTGGCGCTTCGATAC
Organism: Tangfeifania diversioriginum; assembly: GCA_945873105.1. GTDB lineage: Bacteria > Bacteroidota > Bacteroidia > Bacteroidales > Prolixibacteraceae > CAINVV01. Next base: position 42,824 of record CAMCBW010000007.1, on the reverse strand, counting down.
GCCCGAAAAATACCAGGAGATGGTGAAAGGGTACTACCGCATGATCACCGGTGTTGACCTGGAGATCGCCAAAATCCGGCAGCAGCTTAAAGCCAAAGGGATGGATAAAAACACGGTCATTATCCTGATGGGCGACAATGGCTATTTTTTGGGTGAACGGCAAATTGCCGACAAATGGATGATGTACGATCTTTCGATCAAGGTTCCGTTGATCATTTACGATCCACGGATTTCAAAACATCAGGACATTGATGCGATGGCACTCAACATCGATGTTCCTGCTACCATTGCCGATCTGGCCGGAGTCTCCCAACCCAAAAGCTGGCATGGGAAAAGCCTAGTGCCGATCGTTTCAGGCAAAAGCGATAACGTCCAGCGGGATACCGTTTTGATCGAGCATTTGTGGGAATTTGCCAGCATTCCGCCAAGCGAGGGCGTCCGAACCAACGATTGGAAATACTTTCGTTACGTGAACGACAAATCGTGGGAAGAGCTTTACAACCTGAAAAAAGATCCACGGGAAATAGATAACCTGGCCAAAAAACCGGAATCCCAGAAGACATTGAAAGAATTGCGAAACAAGCTGGATGTTTTAGCCCTGAAATATGCAGATCCATACTCCGGGATTCCTTCAGGATTGACAGTTGAATACATTCGCGAACCAAGGTATGTGGCCATCAACGACAAACTTCCCGAATATAGCTGGATTGTCCCGAAAGAGGCTGTTTTTCAGAATGGTTACCAAGTTCTGGTCGCATCGTCCAAAGCGAATATCGACAATAATTTGGGTGATGTCTGGAACAGCGGACAGGTCAGAAGCAAAACATCAGCCAATGTTGAGCACAAGGGAAAACCATTGAATCCGAAATCAGGATACTTCTGGAAAGTCCGCATCTGGGACCAGGACAACAGGTTAACGGAATATTCTGCTGCCCAGGAATTTAAAACCGGATCTTTCACCGGGAACATTTCGACAGGGAACATTTTTCAGATTGAGCGGATTAGTCCCAAATCAATTGTTAAAACAGCCTACAACAGCTATTTTGCCGATTTTGGGAAAGATGCTTTTGGAACGCTTGAACTGAATTATTCACCATCAAAAGCCGATACTTTAATCATTCGATTGGGAGAGAAACTGAACGGGAAAACGATTGACAGGAATCCGGGTGGCACCATTCGTTTTGCGGAGGTGAAACTGGCTGTCACACCAGGTAAGAAATCCTATACCTTGAAACTAAAACCGGATGTTCGGAACACACTTCCCAAAAAGGCTGTTCTCTTGCCCGACTCGTTTGATGTAATTACCCCGTTTCGCTATGTCGAAATTGACAATTACAAGTCGGAGTTACTTCCAAATAACATTCTCCAGAAGGCTTACTTCAGTTATTTCGATGAAGATGAAAGTAGTTTCAGCAGTTCGGATACCACTTTGAACCAAATATGGGATTTGTGCAAATACAGCATGAAAGCCACCACTTCCACCGGACTCTACATCGATGGTGATCGCGAGCGGATTCCTTATGAGGCCGATGCCTACATCAATCAGCTGAGCCACTACGGGGTCGATAGCGAATATGCGATCACCAAACAAACCATTGAGTGGTTTATGAAAATGCCGACCTGGCCGACTGAGTGGTTGCTTCACACAGCCATGATGGCACAACAGGATTACCTCTATACGGGTGATACCGAACTGCTTAAAAAATACTACGATTTGCTGAAGAAAAAAACTTTGATAGAGTTGAGCCGTGAAGATGGTTTGATCAGTACAAAATCACCAAAGCACAATGGTCGTTTGATGATGGAGATAGGTTTTGCTGACACCACCCAACGCATGCGGGATATTGTCGACTGGCCTGCCGGCAAAATCGAATCGGGAGGTCAGACATTTGCCCAAAAAGGTGAACGTGATGGTTATGACATGGTTGCAGTCAATACGGTGGTCAACTGTTTCTTTTATAAAAATATGCAGATTATGGCTGAATTTGCAGGGATACTGAAGAAATCAGCAGATCATGCGGAATTTCAACTCATGGCTGCAAAGGTTAAAAAGGCGATCAACGAAAAGCTGTTCGATCACAAAAAAGGGATCTATATGGATGGGGAAGGCTCATCACACTCAGCTTTACATGCCAACATGATGCCTCTGGCTTTTGGCATCGTACCTGAGATCCATCTGAAAACGGTAGTTGATTTTGTCAAATCGAGAAAAATGGCCTGCAGCGTTTATGGAGCCCAGTATTTACTTGAGGGGCTGTACGAAGCCGGTGAAGGGCAATATGCACTCGACCTTATGCGAGCTACAGATGATCGAAGCTGGTGGAACATGATCAAAGTGGGCTCGACCATTGCCATGGAAGCCTGGGACATGAAGTACAAGCCCAATTCGGACTGGAACCATGCCTGGGGAGCCGCTCCGGGAAATATTATTTCACGTCAAATGTGGGGGATCACCCCTAAAGTACTGGCATTTGAGCTGATTCAAATTAAACCGCAGCTTGGCGATTTGAAGCATTGCAGCATTACCGTTCCAACCATCAAGGGTGCAGTTAAAGCAAGCTACAAGCGGATCGGCACCCGTCAGCAAAACTATGAAATTGAATTGCCGGCCAATGTAGGAGGGGAACTTATTGTGCAGGATGTTGGCGAAGCTGTGGTAACGGTCAATGGCCAAAAAGTTAACCCGGCATTTCAATCGATAAGGTTGGAACCCGGTATGAACAGGGTTGAAATCGCAATAAATTCATTTTAAAATTTTTACATCGATGAACAAGCCGGGAAAATCCTCCATTGGATATTTACACAATTATATACTTTTCCTTTTTATACTCGTCCTGATTTCATCGAATGTTTTTGCCCAGGAACGACCGTTTATCTGGGTAAAACAGAGCGACAGGGTTCAAATACTCAATAAAATTCAAAAGGAGGAATGGGCAAAAACCAGTTATACTGATTTTATTAATCAGCTTAATCAGGATATTAAATTACATCAGTCAAATCCCGCTGAGTTTCTAAAAGGGATGCCATTCGATTGGGGAAAGAGCAAGCCAGGCCAAATGCCGCCTTTCTACCTCACTTATCACATTGAAAATGGGATCCATAAGAATCTGGATAATGCGACCAAAGAGGAAATGGCGAATGCCAGGGAACTGATCAGGTACCTCTGGATCGGCGTTGATTGCGGAATAGTCTATTATTTGACAGAAGATCAGAGATATGCGCAGTGTGCTATCGATATCCTAAACTCATTTGTGAAAGGAGTTTTGCAGGCAAAACTTTCGGATTGGCACGAAAGAGGAGGTTGGCTTTTCCCCGATGACGGTTTTAGGGAAGTCAGGGAAATAGGCGACAAAGTCCCGATTATTTATGACTTCACAGCAAGTTTTATCAAAAAAGGAGGAAAGCCTTTTGATCTTGGAAAAAATGCGAAAACAGAATTCCCTCAAGCTGAGTCTCAACAGGTCTTTCGTACTTATGCCGATATTTCAGTCAATTATGGCCATACCGGTTCGAACCATCCGGTTCTTGAAGCTCCCAGTTTGGTCCATAATGCGCTAGCCATGGAAGATTTAAATGAGCGAAACAAACTGCTTTCCTATTTCCTGACTGAAAATACCAAAAACCAGGACGCGCTGAATGTCATGGCTGATTTTTATAAAAGCGAAGGTGACATTTGGCCTGAAACTTCACAATACCTCAATGGAGTTAGTTCCATCTTAACCAGGTTAATGCTCATCGTTAACAAATACGATCCTTCATTACAGTTGGGCGCGAAGTATCCAAACATACTATTTTCCTTACCTGCTTTAGATTACGCGGTTTATCCGAATAAGGAAATTGTTCGTTGGGGTGATGGTAAACGGCACGGAAGCCCATCCTATGGAAGTTATGAAGAAGCTTACCTGCTTGGTAAAATGGATGGCGTTGGAAAAATCACCAAAAAGTTTGGAGCCTTACTTAAAAGTGCAATCGAAGAAGGAAAATATCAAAGAAAAGGCATGAATGCCTTATTGTGGTATAAGGATGAAATGAAAGGGGACATCAAACCGTTTGTACTTCCCCGAACCGATCAGATTCCACATGCGGGAATATTCCTTCAGCGCAATTTAAGTCCAACCAGCAATCCGGTCGACGGATTAATGTGTTTCGTTGGTGGTGCGTCTATGGTGCATGGCCACACCGAGGGGATGAACATTGAATTGTACGGGCGCGGACAGGTTCTGGGTGTCGATAATGGAAGGGGAAGTTACCAGCAGGATATACACGAAAATTATTCACGCATTTATGCGGCTCACAATACGGTTATTGTCAATGGCAGCTCGCAGGGTGATGGAGATTGGTCGAATCAGGGAATCAATACTGTTCAGCTAAAAACCATGGAGCCTTTGCCTGGGCAAGAGGCTGTATCTCCTAATTACTCCTTTTCAAAAACCACCTTTTTGGATGATAAAGGCGACAAAGCTGAATCAACCCAGGAACGCACATTAGCACTTGTCCGAACATCAGAAGCAAGCGGTTATTATGTCGATGTGTTTCGGTCAAAATCTACATTGCCGAATGAATACCACGACTATCTCTACCACAACATTGGCGATGAGGTAAAATTCCAGAACAAGGATTTAAACCTTAATGCAACGCCAGACCGCTATATGGCCAATGCCAAAGCTACATGGTTACAGAACAGGCAGTACCGTATTCCGGGCTGGCACTTTTTCGAAAAGGTAGAAACTTCTGCAGTCTATTCAGGCGATGTTCAGGCTCAGTTCATTACCGGAAAATTAAAGGCAGGTCCCATTTCTATGAAGCTTTTTATTCCCGGTGGCGAACAACGCGAATACACCAAAGTAATGGCACCGCGCACCTTTGAAGCACCAACACCCTACGACAACTTGCCAACGCCAACTTTGGTGATCCGCAAAAAAGGTGAAGCATGGACAAGCCCATTTGTGGTTGTTTATGAACCTTTTGATGGAATTAAACCGAATGGCAGCATTCAGTCGGTGATTAAACTCGAACAAAACGGGGTTTTTAAGGGGCTGAAGATCGTCAGTAAAGTTAAAGAACAGACAATTACTCAATATGTGCTGATTGAAACCTATGCTGTTGATAATTTGGGCATCGATTTTCACGGCGAATATGGACTAATAACTATAAAGGGGAAAAGCGAATTGCAGAATATGTACCTCGGAAGTGGAATGAAATTGGCTTACAAAAAGGCAGAATTGTCATCGATCAGTAAACAGGCTATTGGCGGATACATCGATTTTACGACTGCCAGTCCAACTTTAAACACGAATGGAAAACAAATTATAAAACGGATCGAGCATGGGGTAATCCCAAATAAGGCTATGTAAATGCAATTGCGAGTTCTATGAGTATTAGGGCCAATTGTGTTTTTACTCCTCCAGTTTTGATCGGTAACTCTTTATAAGATCTATATTTTTTGAAGTTTTTCCATGATTCATCGGGACATTTTCAAAACTTTCCGGGATATTATCTAAATTAGTTACCATACATTTCCTTTAAATTGCAATCCTATATATTTAACCAATAGTGACCATGACAACCAAACAACTCCTGAAACAAATAGGTTCGTGTGCATTGCTTTTGGCAACCACACAAATGGGTGCCGAAGCCGCTGCTCCGAAAAAAATGAACATCGTTTTCATCCTGGCAGATGACCTGGGATGGACCGATTGTAATTTGAATGTAAAATCCCGGTTGTACCAGACCCCCAACCTCGACCGGCTGGCCAAGCGGGGAGTCACTTTCAGCAATGCCTATTCGGCTAGTCCGCTCTGCTCTCCGACACGTGCGAGCATTTTAACGGGGCAAACACCGGCCCGGACCGGAATAACTGCACCGGTCTGTCACCAGCCTGAAGTGGAGATGAAACCTTCGGTTGCCAAAAAGGCCGCAGCAGGAGAAAAGTCCATTCAGTGCCAGTCGGCTACTCGGCTAAGCACTGACCTTCCAACGCTGAGTAAACTGATCAAAGCACAGGGGTATGCTACGGCACATTTCGGAAAATGGCATCTCGGGAGTGAACCCTATTCTCCATTGCAGCAGGGATTTGATGTGGATATGCCGCATTGGCCGGGTCCGGGACCGGCAGGAAGTTTTGTGGCACCCTGGAGATTCCCTGCTTTTAAGGAACTCGCTCCGAAAGAACACATCGAAGACAGAATGGCGTTGGAAGCCACAAAATGGTTGCGATCGCTGGACAAAACCCAATTTTTTTACATGAACTACTGGATGTTTTCCGTGCATGCACCTTTCAATGCCAAGGAAGAGCTGGTGGAATACTACCGTGGAAAGATCGATACCACCCAGGCGCAGCGGTCATCTACCTACGCTGCCATGGTTCATTCGATGGACGACGCGATCGGAAAATTGCTTGACGAAATCGACAGGATGGGAGTTGCAGACAATACGGCCATCATCTTTGTCTCTGACAATGGCGGCAACATGTACAACTACCTTCCCGAGACCACCAAGGATGGGAAGAAGTATACATCCACAGCCACCAGCAATGCTCCGCTCCGGGGTGGGAAGGCCACCATGTTCGAAGGGGGAATCCATGTTCCCTGCGTGGTAGTCTGGCCTGGAATTACCAAAGCCGGAACGAAGAGCGAGGCCAGGATACAGACCACCGACTTCTATCCCACCATTCTTAATCAGCTTGGGATAGCGCTTCCGGCGAACCATGCAGTGGATGGGGCAGACATGACGGCGGCCCTGGCAGGTAAAAAATACAACCGGAAACCCATGTTTACCTATTTCCCGCATGCCCCAAAGGTGCCGGATTGGTTGCCCGCGGCAGTAGCAGTGCACGATGGTGACTGGAAGCTGATCCGGCTCTTTTCCCAGGGTGAAGAAGGTGCCCACAGTTACATGCTCTACAACCTGAAGGATGATCTGAGCGAAACGAACAATCTTGCAACCAGGTTTCCCGACAGGGTGAAACAGATGGACCAGCTGATCGAAGCATACCTCAAGAGCGCCCAGGCTGTCCTTCCAATCCCCAATCCGGCCTTTGATCCAACCAAATATCATCCGGAACTTATTGGTGTCCAGGTAGGCAATGGCAAATAGTATAAGTCCCGCAGGGACGGCATATCACTAGCCCCGGCTTTCAAACCGGGAAACAGGTCGGAAACGGAAAATATTTATCGTCCCTTAGGGACGGCGTATTGGTAGCCCCGGCTTTCAAACCGAGAAACAGGTCGGAAACGGAAAATATTTATCGTCCCGTAGGGACGGCATATTGGTAGCCCCGGCTTTCAAGCCGGGGTATTGGTAGGCAACGGAAAATATTTCCAGTCCCGTAGGGACGACATATTGGTAGCCCCGGCTTTCAAGCCGGGGTTCACGAGATGACGAATAATTTTAGCGCCGGCCCGACAAAATAGATAGTGCCTCTAGAGCAATTCCGGCGCAACCAAACAAATTCCGAAAAAAGAGTCCAACCAAACTAGATGATAAATAATCTATATGCTGAAAATTAATTTCTCACTGATCGGCTTCTTTCTCCTGCTCTTCTCCCCATTGGCCATGGCCCAAAATCCAATTCTGAAAGGCTATGCCGATGCCCACATGAAAATCTGGAATGGCAGGATGTATGTCTCGGCAGGGAAGGATAAGAGTCCTGATATCAAAGGCTTTGCAATGCCAAACTGGAGCATTTACTCCTCCTCGGATCTGGTAAACTGGAAGTTGGAATGCAACATCCTGCCGGAAGAGACATTTATCGGCAAAGGATCTCTGAAATGCTGGGCCTCCGATATAACTACCCTAAACGGAAAATATTACTTCTACTTTTCCCATGGTGGTGCTGAAACCGGCGTGCTGGCAGCCGACCAGCCCGATGGCCCCTACCGGGATGTTATAAAGAGACCTTTGATTCCGGAGGCCTATTCCGTCAACCATGAATATGATCCAACCATCTTCGTGGAGGAGGATGGTTCGCAATACCTCATCTTTGGTAGGGATGGCTTTGATGGCAAAAACCTGATCCATTACCAGATCGCCAAATTGAACAAGGATATGGTTTCATTTGAGGCACCCTGTGATCTGCTGACAGACAAGGAGTTCGGCTTCGGAGAAAAGAACAGGGCCCGCGATCACCAGTATTTCCACAAGTACAATGGTACCTATTACCTCAGCTGCGCCGGTGCCTACATGACTTCAGCCAACATCTACGGACCCTTTAAAAATGAACGCCATACCGGGCAAAACGGTCACTCCAGTTTTTGCGAATACAATGGACAGTGGTACCACATGTACGAATGGACCTGCGAACCCTTTGGCAACCGCTCCTACCGCCAGGTTTCCATGACCTACCTGCATTACAAGGAGAATGGAGACATGGTGGATGACCTCAATTTCCTGCAGGCTACTGCCGTTGCCAAAGAGGGGAAATACTTTAAGACCGGAGTTGGAAATTACGATGCCTCCTGGGAAAAGATAGAGGCAGAATGGTTTTTCAAGAAGGATGGGACTTTGGTTAAAAAGGAATCTCCTGCCGGAGGATTTGAAATACAGAACATTCACAATGGGGACTACCTGGCTTTTCCGAATATCAGAAACCTGACAGCCAACAGCACGATCAATCTCTGTGTTTCCTCGGTCCATCCCAAAGGTGGGACCATAGAATTCCACCAGGATAGCGAAGCCGGCCCAATTCTGGGGAAATGCAAAATCCCGGATACGGCATCCTTGTCAACTTATAAAACCATTGGTTGCAAGTTGAAAAACAAACCGGGATCGGCCAATTTGTATTTGGTGTTCAAAGGAGGAGATGGGGAGCTGTTGCGGTTAGACTGGTTTAATTTTCAGTAATTTGACAATTTAAAGTTTGGTTGGATCATCTTGAAATTAGTTGTAATATTAATGATAGAATTTTCCAAACAATGGTCATTGAATTGGCAAGCTAGAAATTTTGTTTCCATGAGAAAATTTTCAAACCGACCGACAATAAAGTGGTGGGTATTGGCTTTGCTGATCTTCGATTCCATCTGAACAATACAAAACAAAATACAAAATGATGAGAGATAGGTTAAACAGCTTGGTCAGCGCAAGTGGCATTGGTGCCGCCATCCTGCTGGGATTTAGTTTTTATGCCGGTGCCAAAACAGTTCACCCCAATGTCATCGTCGTATTGTCAGACGATCAGGGTTATGCCGATTTCTCGTGTCATGGCAATCCTGTTTTGAAAACACCCTTTTTGGATAAATTGTATGGGGAGAGTGTCAGGTTTGGCAATTTCCATGTGGCCCCTGTCTGCACGCCCACCAGGGGACAACTGATGACCGGTTTGGATGCCATGCACAACAAAGCCTGCATGGTCCCATCCGGCAGAAATATCATGCGCAGGGATATTCAAACGATGCCCGAGATATTTGCAAAGAACGGCTATCAGACCGGGATCTTCGGTAAATGGCATTTGGGCGACCACTATCCTGACCGCCCGATGGACCGCGGGTTCCAGAAATGTGTGTGGTTCAAAGGTTGGGGACTGGCCTCAGAGATCGAATACGACAACGATTATTATGCGGTTCGTTACCTGGATAGCCTTAAAGTAAGCTATTCGGGCAGGTACTGTACCGACTTCTGGTTCAGTGAGGCAATCAAATGGATGGACCAAATGGCCAATGAAAAGAAACCATTTTTCACCTATTTGGCACTCAATGCCCCCCATGGTCCGCTGGATTCACCTGCTGAAGACCGCGAATTCTATCTGAAGCAGGGTGTTGACAAAAATGTTGCCTCCTTTTTTGGGATGATCCGGAACATTGATCAAAATTTGGCGCAACTGGACCAGTGGCTCGAAAAGAAAAATATCAGGGAGAATACCCTGATCGTTTTTATGAATGACAATGGAGGGACAGCCGGGGTAAAGACATTCAATGCTGGGATGAAGGGAATGAAGGGGCAAAATGATGAAGGAGGACATCGTGCAGCATGCTTTGTAAGGTATCCGGATGGTAACTTTGGGAAGCCACGTACCGTGGATTACCCGGCTGAAATTCAGGATCTGCTTCCAACTTTTGTTGATCTGTTTGGATTGAAGACCAAGGCAAAATTTGATGGTCAGAGCCTGAAACCAATGCTCACCCAGGAGAACAAAAAATTTGGAGACAGGATGTTTGTGGTTCAATATGGTGGTCGCATTAAGCCTGAAAAATATTATTGCTGTGTGGTGTGGAATTCTTGGCGACTCGTAGAAAACAAAGGACTGTTTGATTTAAGTACCGACCCGGGACAGAAAGTAGATCTGGCAGACAAGCATCCGGAAGTTTTGGCCAGGATGAGGGACTTCTACGAAACTTGGTGGAAGGGTGTGGAACCGGAAGTTGAAAAACTCATTCCATTGTGGGTTGGCTCAGAAAAGGAGAATCCTATCATGCTTACCTCCAACAACTGGATGGGGGTCGATGTCGACAACCGGACTGTTGTGGCCAATGCCGCCGGTACTCCGAGGGGCGGAGAGATGAATATAGAGGTGCAGGAAGGTGGTGACTACCTGGTTGAATTGAGCCGCTGGCCTTTTCACCTGGACCGAAAGCTAACCATAAGCGGTCCGGAGAAGACCTTTGCAGAAACTCTGCTTGTCACAGGGAAGGCCCTTCCAATAGCCTCTGGCTGCTGCTCTTTAAATGGTTCAGCGCCCATGATCGCCAATTGCACCCCTGAAGCTACCAAAATAAATTTTGAAGTAAAACTGGGGAAAGGGAAAAATACAATTCAGTCATGGTTCAGGGATAGCAATGGAAATGACCTGAAAGGGGCTTATTATGTAAGGTTACAAAAAATGGAATAGCAATGAAAAATACAAATTTACCCCTGTTGGCACTCATGGTTCTGGTTCTTCCCTCCGCTTTCGGCCAGAAGGACAAGAGAAACAATATCCTTTTCCTCTTCTCCGACGACTGGGGACGTTATGCCAGCTGTTACAAGGGCCTCGATGGCAGGCCAACGCTGAATGATGTAGTGCAAACGCCTAATGTTGATCGTGTTGCAAAGGATGGTGTGCTATTTCGAAATGCTTTTGTCAATGCACCCAGCTGCACCCCCTGCCGAAGTTCGCTCTTCTCCGGACGCTATTTTTTCAACTGCAACCAGGGTGCCATCCTGAATGGTGCTGTTTGGGATGAATCTATCCCTGTTTATCCGCTGATGCTAAAGGAGGCCGGATACAGTATTGGTAAAAGTTACAAGGTCTGGAGCCCGGGAACACCGGCTGATGCCCCTTTTGGGGGTCAGAAATATGCCTTCGAAAAGGCAGGAAGAGCGCCGAATAACTTTTCGGAGGAGGTCACCGCTATGCTGGACAAAGGAATGACGCTTACAGAAGCCAGGGGAATAGTGCTGGGTCAGGTAAAGGCAAATTTCGAAGAATTTCTTGCGGCACGCACCATCGGTCAACCCTGGCATTTTTACTTCGGTCCGACCACCACTCACCGCACCTGGATCAAAGGGAGCGGCAAGAAGCTATGGGGTATCGAACCGGAATCACTGAAAGGGAAACTGCCGAAATTTCTCCCCGATGTTCCTGAAGTACGCGAGGATGTAGCCGACTATCTTGGCGAATGCCAGGCTGTAGATGCCTATGTGGGTGTTCTGCTGGAATGTTTGGAAAAAACGGGGGAGGCAGGGAATACATTGATCGTATTGAGTGGCGACCATGGCATGCCCGGCGTAACCTCAGGCAAATGCAATCTCTACGATATGGGAGTCAGCATTCCGTTAATTATCAAAATGCCTGGAACAAAGGGGGGACGAATCGTCGATGATTTTGTACGGCTTCCGGATCTGGCACCGACTTTCATGGAAATAGGAGGTGTGAAACCTCCTGATAACCTGTATGGTAAGTCACTCCTGCCTTTGTTGGTGTCTAACAAAAGTGGGTTCATTGATCCAGCCAGAGACTGGGTCATCACTGGTCGTGAACGCCATGTAGCCACCGCCCGCGAAGGCAATCTTCCTTACCCCATGCGTTCCCTGCACACGCCTGACTTTGTCTACATCCGAAACTTCGAACCAGATCGCTGGCCAATGGGTTCGCCAGGTGCGGTGACACAGGACCATATGCCGGAAATGAGTGAGTTGGAGAAAAACACCCGGATTGCCTTTGCCGATATGGATGCCAGTCCAACCAAAGCCTGGCTGGTTCAGCACCGCCTCGAACCAAAATGGCAGTGGTATTATGAAATTGCTTTCGGCAAGCGTCCAGCGGAGGAGTTGTATGATGTTAAAAAGGATCCGGATATGCTTCACAACCTTGCAGGGGACAACAAGTTTGCGACAGAGAAGAAGAAACTTTCGGATAGGCTGATGAAGGAACTCCGCCGCGCCGGGGATCCCCGAGTGGTAGAAAAACCACCTCGCTTCGAGCAGTCGCCATTTACAGATCAACCATAACCAGAATCCTATCAAACGAATAAACCCTTGAACATGAAACAATCCTATTTCTCATTATTTGCCGGTATCCTATTTGGAGTGACATTTGCAGAGGTGGCTGCTGCAGCGAAGCCAGCCAGGCCAAATATCCTTTTCATTGTGGGCGATGACATGGGTTATGGGGATGTTGGTTTTCACCAATGCAAAGATATCCCAACACCCAGTCTGGATGCCCTGGCCGCTTCAGGGGTACAATTCTCCAACGGTTATGTCAGCGGACCCTATTGCTCCCCGACACGTGCCGGTTTGCTGACTGGTCGTTACCAGCAACGTTTCGGTCATGAGTTCAATCCGACGGGGAATAATGGAATGCCCCTCACCGAAACAACCATCGCCGATCGCCTCAAAACTGCAGGCTATGTGACGGGTCTTGTGGGCAAATGGCATCTGGGGGCACAACCCTCCATGCATCCCCAGCAACGAGGTTTTGACGAATTTTTTGGATTTCTGGGAGGAGCCCATAGCTATGTAAATTTAGAGGGAATCTTGCGTGGTACGGAACAGGTGACCGAACTTGATTACACCACCGATGCATTCGGGCGGGAGGCGGTCAGTTTCATTGATCGGCACCAGTCACATCCATGGTTCCTTTACCTGGCCTTCAATGCGGTACATACGCCGATGGATGCCACGGACGATCGTTTGGCCAAGTTCCCAAATATTCAGGACAAACAAAGACGCACCTATGATGCGATGATGCTGGCTATGGACGAAGCCATAGGAAAGGTACTTAAAAAGCTGACTGATTGCGATTTGGAAAATAATACGCTGGTAGTCTTTATCAGCGACAACGGTGGTCCAACCATGAAGGGTGTTACGATTAACGGATCATCCAATCTTCCGCTTCGGGGCAGTAAACGCACTACACTCGAAGGGGGAATTCGGGTGCCATTTGTCATATCCTGGCCCGGGCTGCTTAAACCCGGAATGTTCCATTCTCCTGCCATTCAACTGGACCTTACCGCTACAGCACTTGCCGTGGCGGGAGTCAAAGTCAATAAGAAAATGCAATTGGATGGGGTCAATCTTCTCCCTTTTCTGTCAGGTGAAAAATCAGGTGCTCCACATGAAAAGCTGTATTGGCGTTTCGGAGAGCAGATGGCCATCCGTACGGGCGATTTTAAGTTGGTTCGTTACGATAGCAATTATGATACAAATACGGGCAAACCTCAACCTGTGACTGCAGCAAAATTATACAACCTAAGGGAGGATATTGGCGAAACTAAAGACCTTGCCGCTACTATGCCCGATAAAGTAAAGGAGATGCAGGTACAATGGGATGGTTGGAATGGCACGCTGGTTAAACCACTTTGGGGAAAGGGAGCTGGTGACAGCGACGGAAAAGAGCCGGGTAAACCCCGTAAATAAATAAAAGAAAACAAAGTATGAAGCGTACCTTTTTCGCAATGGCCATCCTATTGACCGCATCGGGTCTGTTGAATGCCTTGGAGCCGGTAAAATCTAAAGTGACTGCCAGTAAGACCATACAATCCTTGCAAGCCGGATGGCAGCATCCTGCCCGAACCTACCGGCCGCATACCCGTTGGTGGTGGCCTGGCAACGCATTAACGAAGGCTGATATAACCTTTCAGCTGGAACAGATGGCCGGGCAAGGAATGGGTGGCGTCGAGATAATGACAGCTTTTCAGATGTATGAAAAAGGCAATGCAGAGTATCTGTCCCCTGCACATCTTGAATTGATGAAATTCGCCATTGCGGAAGCCAGGCGGCTCGATATGGAGGTGGCCATTACCTTCGGACCGGGGTGGAGCTTTGGCGGTCCATGGGTAAAGCCGGAAGAGCAGAGCAAGGCCCTTTGTATCGGCATGGTGGACTTGACCGGCGGCATTACTTTCAATGAATTGTTGCCTGCTGCAAAGGCGAAAGGTGAATCCGGCATGGAAAATGACGGAATGGTTGTTGCTGTTGTTGCTGCCCGAATAGTGGACAAAGATCAGTTGGATGGCAATTCCCTCACAGTGCTCTCCGGGAAAATCAAACCGGGAACAAACTCCCTGGAGTGGCAGGTGCCTCCAGGCAAATGGCGGCTGATGGCATTCTGGCTCAAACGTACAGGACAGCAAAATCAGGCCTACAGTGGTCCGAAACCGAGCATGGTCATTGATCATTTCAGCCAGTTGGCAATGCAGAACTACTGCAATTACCTGGGTGGTATTTTGACACAAGCGATTGGAAGCGAATTCGGACGCACGGTGGACTCTTTTTTCTGTGACAGTTTTGAAATCATGCCTTTGCCCAATTCCCTTCTTTGGAGTAATGAGCTGCTTGCTTCTTTCAAAAAGGATATCGGTTACGACTTCACCCAATACCTGCCTGCAATATGGTTCAACATTGGTCCGCAAACGACCCGTGTAAGATATGACCTTGGCCGGTTTCTGAATGATCAGGGGTTGAAGACCATGTTTAAAATATTTGATGATTATTGCGCTGCAAATAATGTACAGGCTCGAATCCAGCCACACTATCGCTTTACGGAAGAGCTTGTTCAGGGTGCAGGTGCCATTGCCCGGCCTGAAACAGAGGTTACCACCACACGCTTCGAACCTACTGCCGATCCGCACAAGGCGACTGCTTCAGGTGCTAGATTTTATGGCCGCGAAATTGTATCCGCTGAGGCCTATACCTTCATTCATCCCGATCGTTACCGCACCTCCTTGCAAGAGATGAAGATTGCTACCGATGCATTTTTGCGCGATGGGGTGACACAGTTTTACAACCATGGCTATTTTGCCTCACCTGAATTGCATGTGGCGCCGAGCCGCGACATGCCCTGGGCCAGTCGTATCAGCCACTGGAACACCTGGTGGAAATATTACCACTGCCTTACTGATTATGTCTCGCGCTCCGCTTATCTCCTTCGGCAGGGTAAGTTGGTAGCAGATGTGCTCATCTATTCACCCCAGGCCACCATCTGGAGTGAAAAAGCATTGTATGGTACAGAAAGAAGAATTATGCCTTACGGAGATTTGGCCAAAACCCTTGTGGCCAATGGCTACGACTTCGATATAGTGAATGATGACTTGCTCCAGCATCAGGCAAAGTTTCAGAACGGGAATGTCACCATTAACGGCTATTCCTACCGGATTCTGCTGCTCCCGGCTGCCAAGGTCCTGCCGATAGAGACAGCCCGTGCTATCCGCAATTTTGCCAACTCCGGGGGAACTGTTATTGCGCTCGGTGAATTGCCGTCAGCCGCTGCTGGTCTGAACAATGCTGAAACCAACGATCTTGAGTTGAAAAAAATCATTTCCGGTATATTTGAAGGGAAAAGCAAGGCCGTATTTCTGCCTGAATATAAGATTGTTACTCCTCCTTTTGTGCCTACACAACAAGTACCTTTCAAACCCACCACACCGCTCAACAAACAGCAACATGATTTGCTAGCCTCACTGGAGAAAGTTACTCCTCCCGACTTCGCTCTGGCCGGACGGGTACAGAGTGATGGACTTACATTTATTCACAAGCAAATTAACGACCTGGACATATATTTTGTCACCAATCTGCAACCCAATCGGATAGTTACAGATGTTTCATTTCGGGTAACTGGCAAAACACCACAGCGTTGGGATGCCCTTTCAGGTAAAACAGGACAAACGATCCCTGGTTTCAGAACCGATATGAATGGCACTATTCTCCCATTGGAGATGGAACCATGGGAATCAGCTTTCATTCTCTTCACCCCTGGTCTTACGGCCGCTGAAGCCGTGAAGGTCAATTCTAAACTGCCTTTACCGTTTCCTATCGCCGGTGTATGGGAAATGAAACTAGAAGGGTATGGTTTTGAGACGTTTGAGACTAAAACAGATACATTGTCCTCCTGGACGGATGCACCGCGTACAAGGCATTTTTCAGGTACAGGCAGCTACGAGACGGAGTTTATCCTATCGAATGACCAGGTAAACAGCGATGGGCAAATGATACTGGATTTGGGCAAGGTAGGCGATGTAGCTGAAGTGGAACTAAATGGCAAAGCAATAGGTGTTGCCTGGATGATGCCCTACAGGCTCAATATTTCAAATGCAGCCATTGCAGGTAAAAATAAACTGGTTGTCAAGGTGACCAACCAACTGGTCAACTACGTATCCGGATTGACTGAAGCACCTGATGTTCCGGCGGAATTGCAGCCACGACTTGGCAAAGCCGATGCTAAGATTTACAAGCAAAGTGTCATCGCCCAAAAAGACATGTCGCAAACTGATCTGCCCCCTTCCGGATTAATGGGGCCAATTCAGATTGTTTGGAAATAATAATTGTAAAAGAGCTCTTACCATGAAAATAACATTTCTTTTTACCTTCTTTCTTATCATTGCAAACAACTTGGTGCAAGCTGTTCAGCCTGGTAGGCCGAACATTATTCTTGTCCTTTGTGATGACTTGGGCTACAATGACTTGGGATGTTACGGCTCCAAACTGAACCGTACCCCAAATATAGACCGGTTGGCAAAGGAGGGTATCCGGTTTACCGACTGTTATGCAGCAGCCAATGTCTGTACACCCAGCCGGGTGGCCTTGATGACTGGCAGGTATCCCATAAGGTCCGGACTGGTCAATGTGCTGCACCCCTGGCAAACTACCGGGATTGACAGCAGTGAAGTGACCCTGCCTGAAATGTTGACAGCCAACGGTTATTATACCGGAATGATCGGGAAATGGCACCTTGGGCATCTCAAGCAATTCCTGCCTTTGCAACACGGATTTCAGGAATATTTCGGGATACCCTATTCCAACGACATGAAACCCTGCATTTACCTGCGGGGCAACGAGGTTGAAGTCAAAGAGGTAGACCAAACACAACTTACCAAAACCTACACGAAAGAGGCAATCCGGTTTCTTACCGAAAACAGGAATCGCCCGTTTTTCCTCTACCTGGCCCACAATATGCCCCATGTCCCTATTTTTGCGTCGGAACAATTCAAGGGCAAATCAAACAACGGATTGTACGGAGATGTCATCGAGGAGCTGGACTGGAGTATGGGTGAGATCTTGAATAAACTTCGGGAACTGAAGTTGGATAAGAATACGTTGGTGGTTTTTTCGAGTGACAATGGTCCATGGTTGACCCAGGGACCCAACGGCGGCAGTGCATTACCGCTGTTTCAGGGTAAAACAACCTCATGGGAGGGTGGTCACCGGGTTCCTTTGATTGCCTGGTGGCAAGGAAGGATCAAGGCTGGGGAGTATTCAGGACTGGCTACATTGATGGATTGGTTTTCCACCTTTGCTAACCTGGTCCAATCGAAAGAATCAGCTACACCGGCCGTGGATGGCCGTGATTTGACGGATATTTTGTTGAAGAGCAGACAAAGAAAGGCTGAAGACTATTTTTTCTTCGAAGGGGCAAAAATTTCTGCTTTTCGTTCGGGTGATTATAAACTGATGCTGCCGCATGCCCTGAGAAAAGGGAACAGATTTGTGGCAGATGTGGCAGCCCATGACACCTTGCTTTTTAATCTCCGAAAAGATATCGGAGAAACAGCGAACCTGGCCCAGGGGAATCCTGGTAAGGTAAAGGAGTTGGCCGCAAAGCTGGATGAATTCAAGCGGTCCATCAGTGGATTAAAAGGAAAACCGGGAGAGCCAAGACCCGCAGACTGGCCCAGGTAAACAAGCACAAAAAAAATATGCGCATGAAGAACTTCTTATTGGTCACTTGTTTACTGTTGGGAATAAATGGTGTTTCCCAGAATACTCCCCCTTTTCCCATTTCAAACTCATATTGGATTGCTACAGATGCATTGGGGCGCCAATTACCCGACTATGCCAAAACAGGGCCCGTCAAAATGGATAAATGGGTTGGCTTGTTTTATTACATCTGGCATGCCGGACATGCGCCTACGGATACGATTTACGATATTACCAGGATATTGAAAAAGAATCCCATTGATCCGGAATATGGCCCAAAAGGACAGTTCCATTATTGGGGAGAACCGGAGGCCGGCTACTACAGGGCCGATGACCCGTGGGTGATCCGCCGGAACATTGCCATGATGGCTGCTGCAGGAGTCGATTTTATCTATTTTGATGTGACGAATGCATTTACCTACCTGCCTGTTGTCGCCACCTACTGTGAAATTTCACTGGACATGCGAAAAAAGGGAATTCGTGCTCCCTACATCTCTTTCATGACCCACTCGGCGGAAGGGAAAACGATGAATACTTTGTACGATGAGTTTTATGCCAAACAGAAATTCAGGGATTTGTGGTTTATTTGGGAAGGCAAACCCCTGATCTTTGGCAATCCCGACGACAAGGTTTTAAGACCGGAGGTGAAAAGCTTTTTTACCTTGAAATACAGCTGGGCCTGGACCGATGCACAAAACCAGCCCAACCACTGGCAGTGGATCGACAAGTATCCGCAGGATTTTGGATGGAGCACCAAAGGCATCGTAGACCAGGTGCCCGTTTCAGTGGCTTCTCACCCAGTTTCAAATATTGGCAACAGCTTCTCAGATGGAAAAGAACCAGCTTACAACGAATACAAATTGACCCCAGTTACCGGTCAGGGTCGCCATTTTGCAGAGCAATGGAAACAGGTTTTTGTCCTTCAGCCCAAAGTGGTGATGATTACACAATTCAACGAATGGATGGCGCAGCGATTTATCACCGGCGACAAGGCAAGTCCGGGTTTTCTGGGAAATCCCCCGGTAAAGGGAAGTACCTATTTTGTGGATGCCTACAACCAGGAGTACAACCGGGATATTGAACCCATGAAAGGAGGTCATACCGATAACATGTACTATCAAATGGTTAACTATATCAGGCTGTTCAAGGGGATGGAACCTCCTGCAAGTGCGACAACTTCCCATAAGATCAGGGTCGATGGTTCCTTTGAAGATTGGAAGGCTGTTGAGTCAGTATATTTTGATTACGAGGGAGATACCTTTCACAGGAACTCACAGGGAGCCAATAAATTCACCACCTACACGAATGCAACAGGTAGAAACGATCTGGTCGAAAGCAGGGTAGCACACGATAAAAAGTTCGTTTATTTTTATGTGAAAACGGCCAAACCGCTAACTCCTTCCACAGATAAGAACTGGATGCTCTTGTACATCAATACGGATACCTCCAAGACGACAGGATGGGAAGGGTATGACCTACTGGTGAACTCCGCAATTATAAACCAAACTGAAACAGCCATCAAAGCGTTTCAAAATGGAAATTGGACTGGAAATCAAACCATAAAGTATGCATGTACCGGCAATGAACTCGAATTGGCTTTGCCCGTTTCATGGTTCAATAACAAGAAGGATGAGCTGGTATTTTCTTTCCATTGGGCCGACAACAGCCAGGTTTTACTGGATATTCATGAGTTCTTTGTCCATGGGGATTCAGCGCCTGACCGAAGGTTTGACTACCTATACCAGGCTAAACCGAAAATAGGGCATCCACCGTTACCTCATTCTGAACGAGTCCGGTGAAACCCTCTGTGTTCTTTACCCCATGCGTTGTAACCATCGTCAGGAGAAGTGTTTTTCGGGTCTTGGTCCGTTCCCGAAAGAGACTTAATTTACGCTCAAGTTCGTGGGCATAACTTTTGGTTAGCTCAAAATCATTGGCTGCGTATTTTATTTCACATACATTGATGCATCGATCCTGTCTGTCGATGAGCAAATCGATCTGCACCCCTTGTTCCCCGGGTTTTGGTTGACTTCGCCAAACAGAGGTTTCTGAATAGACATTTTCAATACCCAATGCCCTCTTTATGAGTGGGGTGTGCTTCATACATATGCTCTCAAATGCATATCCACTCCAGCTTCTCCAGGATGCTCCCGCAGCAAATGTGATCCAAGCTCCGGTGCCTGTCGAACGGCTGTTTTCTATAAATTTAAGGTAGAAATGAGAGTACTCGTCAGTCAATTTGTAAATACGCTCTTTGACCGTTTTGTCGAAAGGGATATAGGGGGTTACAAAACCTGACTCAGTGAGTTCCTCCAATAATTGTGTGATCCCTCCGCCTGAAGTGAGCTTACAACTCTCAATAATTTCACCCCTTGTCAATCCACCTATTTTTCTGCTGAGTGCCCTGATGACATCTTTGTGGGATTGGGCCTTGTCGAATAGAGAATTGTACAAATTATTGAATTCATTGTACAATAGGCCATCTTTTGTAAAGCAAATTCTGTCAATCGCCTGGGTTGCACTTTCTCCCTTTTCGATCTCTTTCAGATAGTGGGGAATTCCACCCATGGCCATGTATATTTGTAGTATCTGATACCTGTCAAGCTTGATTTTCCTATATTTAAGGAATAGTTCTGCTTCACCAACAGTAAAGGGCAAGAGTCTGATTTTTCTGGTAACCCTGTTGTGTAATCCACCCCTGTTGTTGATTACTTTTTGTATCATCCAGGAAGCCGCAGAGCCGCATATGACAACGACAAGATTTTTCTGCAGGGAGGCCCAACTATTCCAGAAATTTTCAAATGCAGGCAGAAAGCCGGAGCGCGGGGTATTGATCCATGGAAACTCATCAAAGAACACCACTTTTTTTTGTTTTTTAAGGAGCGGCGTGAGATAACTGGTAAGTAAGCCAAAAGCCTGTATCCAGGTTGCTGGCTTTGCCAGAGGCAAACTACCTGATGCTCTTGTAAGTGCCTCACAAAAATTTTCCATTTGCTGATTGAGCGTTGCATCATGAATACCGGAGAATTCAAATGCCATTTGTTTTCGATAGGCATTGCGGATCAGAAAAGTTTTGCCAACCCTGCGACGACCATAAACAGCTAATAATTCAGCCTGTTCAGAGGTTAATATTTTTGACAATAGTTTGATTTCCTCTACTCTTCCAACGATATTATCCATGATTTAAGTGATTTATATTTTGCCAAATTTACAAAAAAAATATTGTTATGGCAAGATATGAAATATTATAATTCGCCAAAACTAGATTATAACATTTATATTGGCGAGATATAAATATTTATATATCGCCAAATGTGCAATAAAATATTATTATTTGGCGGATAATAAATTTTATGTCTCTTCAATTTGTAGCATGGATGGATTGGTTTCGGCAGGACAAATAATTTTTTAATCATTTTAAAATGGTATTTTCTCAATCATGGCTATTTACGCTTCAGCAACGGTTGTGTTTTTTCTGTGAGACATATTCAAAAATTATCGGAATGATTTTAAAAGTATGGATGATTTTTTCTTTTTAAATTTCAGCTCTTATAATTAGTGACTGATTAAATTTAGTTTTTTAATCCCGGTAGGGATTTAATGTGGGTAGAAAGTAGTAAAATAGTGATTATCTCGTCCCGTACGGGACGAAATGGTCCATCAAGATTCGCACTCTACCCACATTTTATGCCTCCGGCATATTGCTAAATGTAAAATTTAAACAGTTTCTTATATTAAATACATTAAAAAGATCCGGTAAAATGAATAGAGGAATCCTGTTCTTTGGCTTTGCACTTATCTCACAATATTTCGGATGTACAGCGTCTTTGGCAGCCGGGAAGCCAGAGAAGGCTAAGAATCGTCCGAACTTTTTGTTACTCCTGACCGATGACCAGTCCTACCATTTGTCGTTGGTCGGAACTCCTGCCATTCAGACGCCAAATATGGATGAATTGGCCCATAGGGGAGTATTTTTCACCAAAGCCTATGCTGCTGCGGCCTCCTGTTCTCCCTGTCGCAGTGCAATACTTACCGGAATGTATCCCCATTCCAACGGACATTGGCGCAACACCATCACCCCCCTGATGAGTGATCCCGACAGTCAGTTCGGCAGGCAATCCACAAAGGCAGACCAGGTAGGTGTTCATGAGGATCTGCCTACTTTGATCGAATTGCTGGGTGCCAATGGTTATAGAACCGGCATCACCGAGAAATTTCACCTCAGTCCTCCCTGGAAATATCCTTTTAATGATCATTTTGCAGCCGGCAATACCCCAGCCGCTCAATACCAGGCTACAATAGACTTCCTCGAAAAGGCAAAAGATACCCCTTTCTTCCTGGAAGTCAATATAGGAAACACCCACAGACCATACAAGTCACCCAGGAAGCAGGCCAATCTTACTCCGG
Organism: Tangfeifania diversioriginum; assembly: GCA_945873105.1. GTDB lineage: Bacteria > Bacteroidota > Bacteroidia > Bacteroidales > Prolixibacteraceae > CAINVV01. The sequence continues at coordinate 20,312 of CAMCBW010000007.1, read as the reverse complement.
TATCCCCCGATAAGGTAGTCGTACCTCCCAACTGGCCCGACACCCCAATCACCCGGGAAGATTATGCGGAATACTTGACTACCGTGGAACAAGCAGACGCTGTTATCGGTGAAGTTATCAAAGCGCTGAATGAATCAGGCAAGGCCCAAAATACCATCATCATCTACACCAGTGACCAGGGATTTTGCTACCACCGGGCAAAGGCAACCACCTACGAATGGGGGGTGCATGTTCCCCTCTCTTTCACGGGGCCGGGAATCAGGGCTGGTATCCAAACATCCTCGCTGGCCAGCCATACCGATCTGACCCCAACGGTGCTTGACTTTGCAGGGATCAGTATTCCGGCTACGGTACAGGGGAAATCATTGAAGGGATTTCTGGTAGGCGAAACCAAAACTAGAGGCGAAGGCTATGCTTTTTCAGAACACAATGCCCACGGACCCTCCGAAGAGGAGTATTATCCTACCCGTGCTTTAACAGACGGAAGATACCGTTACATCCGAAATTTGCGCAACCAAATAGTGCCGGCTTATCCAATCGAACGTTTTGTGACAGATGTGGCCTTTGCCAACAAAAACAAGGGGCTGGCCTGGACCTGCCTGGATGCCACCCCAGGCGGGAACTGGGGAAACCGTGCCTTTGCTGACATTGTAAACAACAGGGAGAAGTTTCCTGTTCCATACGAATTACTGAGGTCAACCTTTTTCAGGCCCAAAGAAGAGTTGTACGATCTGGAGAAGGATCCTTTCGAAATGAACAACCTGGCAGAGAATCCGGACTACAAATCCAAAAAACTTCATCTCAGCAAGGTGCTGGACGACTGGATGAAGCAGACCAATGATGACGGAGATCCGCGAAGCCACCCCCGCAGAACTACCAAATAGAAAAATATTGATTGTAAAATTGTAAACTCATATCCAATGATCCTCAACAAATCTCTGCTCCTCGCTTTTGGTTGTTCACTCGCAGTTCACTCGCAGGCTGAATCCAAGGGAAGTGTCCAAAAACCCAACGTACTCTTTATCATGTCGGATCAGCACAACGCCAATGCCTTGGGTTGCTATGGAAATCAGGAAGTAAGTACTCCCAATCTGGACAAGCTTGCCGCCAAGGGGGTACGCTTCCAAAACGCCTTTTGCCAGACGGCCCAATGCGTTCCCTCCCGCTATTCCATCTGGACTGGCAGGCATGCCCGTAGTACAGGAACCTATGGAAACGGAAATGGCCAAAATCCCGCTGAAAACACGGTAGCCGATCTTTTCAAAAAAGCTGGCTACTATACCGGTACCATCGGCAAACACCACATGATCATGAATGCTACGAACCAGAATCATGGTTTTGATGTAGTGCTGGTTCCGAACGACCGGGCAAAACCGGTGAACCCACTTCCTTACGACGAAGTACATCCAGGCCGGTCGGAGGTGGGCGAGAGTCCGCTTCCCAACGACCAGCATACCTGTGGGTTGATTACGCAGGAATCCATAAAATTCATTGCGGCAAACAAGGACAAGCCTTTTGTGCTGTGGTGCTCCTTCCCCGGCCCGCATACCCCCATTACCCCTTCGGCTCCCTGGTCCAGACAGTACGACCCGAAAAAGCTGACCCTGCCACCAAACCATCTTTCCATCGATACTTTGATCCCTGGCAACAGAGGTCTGCTCACCAAATCAGGGAAATTTGCCAACGATTTCTCCCACAACCAGACCCTGGCCTATTATTATGGTTTGGTATCCCAGATTGACTACAACATAGGAATGATCCTGAACGAGCTCGACAGACTTGGCTTACGGGAAAATACCATTGTGGTCTATACGGCCGACCATGGAGAGATGATGTCGGAGCACAGAGCCTGGACGAAAGGTATGACAGGATACGAAGCAACAGTCAGGGTGCCAATGATCATCAGTTACGGCAAACAATTCTCGGGTGACAGGAAAATTGAAGAGCTGGTCTGCTCCATCGACCTGCTGCCAACCCTACTGGATCTCTCAGGGATCGAGATTCCTGCCAATATCGAGGGCAAAAGTATGTTGAAGCTGAAGCCGGGCACTGCAACCTGGCGCGACTATGCCTTCTCTGAGTTGGGCAGTTCCACCCAGACCTCAGTGATTACCGTCAGGGGAAATGCGGCCAAATATGTCCTTTTTCGCAGGGGAGGGCAGGTGGAGTATGAACAGTTTTTTGATTTAAAAACGGATCCATGGGAAACCACCAACCTTGCGAAAGACGCCAGATACGACAAGAAACTGAATGATTTCAAATCCGCCCTGAATGCGTGGGAAAAAGCCACGGAGACGAGCGAGCCCATCAGGACCAAGGAAAAAGTTGAAGAGTAATCGCTTTATCACCCTAAAATTCCACACATGAAGAGGTTGTTCATTAGTTTGATCACAGTATTGTTCTCATTGGGAGTCAGGGCCGATGATCCTGTCAGGACCTTTTGCAATCCATTGAACATCAATTACGGATTCTCGCAACGTGGCCGCCACGCTGCCGATCCGGTGATCGTACTTTTTAAGGATAAATATTACCTTTTTACCACCTGGGATATCAAGGGATACAGGGTTTCGGATGATCTTTTTTCCTGGAGGGATATATTGTTCAGTGAGTCTACCTGGCAAAAGGTGAATTGCAAGGGTTCCATTACCGCACCTGCCGTCGCTTCGGATGGGAAAACCCTCTATTTTATCAATTACAACGCAGGCAACAGAACTGAACCTGTGCAGATCTTTAAAAGCGCTGAACCAGAGTCGGGAGTTTGGGAAGTTTGTGGCAGCATGCGGACGGTTTCAGATCCCTGTCTCTTCATCGACCAGGGACGCTTCTACGTGTACTATGGACTGGGCGCCAGTCAGCCAACGCAGTGTTTCGAACTTGATCCCGCAACGTTCACAGAGATTCCCGGAAGCAACAGGATTCTCCGTCCGGCCTTAACAGGAATAGTTGATTACGAGGGTGGTTATCACCGGGGGCGGAGAGAGCTTTTTGACCAGACGGATGCAGCCGAATGGTTCGGGAAATTTAAGAATGAACCATGTCCGGAAGCAGCCTGGATGACAAAATACAATGGCAAGTACTACCTGCAGTATGCCACACCGGGTACGGTGTCTCAATGGTATTGTGACATTGTCATGGAAGGAAACAGTCCGGTTGGCCCATTTAAGGAGGCAGCCTATAATCCTGTCTCACTTAAAATTGGCGGCTTCGTTGGCAGTGCAGGCCACAGTTGCGTATTCACCGATAAATCTGGAAGATGGTGGAGGATTACCACCATGTGGGTCGGGGAAAAGGATCTTTTTGAACGACGGCTGGGTCTATTCCCGGTTACTTTTGATAAAAGCGGTAGGATGGTCACCTATACTTCTTTCGGGGATTATCCTTTGTTCAGGAAATACAATGCTGGAAATAACCAGCCGGTTTCACCCGGATGGAACCTGCTTTCAGCCGGCAAAAAGGCAACGGCCTCTTCGACGCTCGACTCCTTCCGGATCGGAAATGCCACCGATGAAAATATCCGTACCTGGTGGTCGGCTCAAACAGGCAAGCCCGGGGAGTGGTATTCGCTTGACCTGGGAAAGCCATGCCGCATCAATGCCTTACAGGTAAATTTTGCGGAGCAGGATGCCAGGCCAGATTCAACCAGGAGAACTGATTTTCACGCCTACAAAGCCTATATTTCACAGGATGGTGAAAGTTGGACCCTTCTTCTTGACAAAAGTAATAACCAGACCTGCATTCCCAATGATTATGTGGAATTTACCAAACCTCAATCCGCCAGGTACCTGAAAATTGAAAACTACCATGCAGCCTTGTCAGGAAAATTTGCCTTGCGCGATCTACGGATTTTTGGCGATGGTTTGGGCAAAGCTCCTGAACAGGTAAAGATTCGAAAAGTTGACCGCGACGCGACAGATCAACGCAATGTCTCTCTCTCCTGGGAACAAATCCCGGGTGCCGATGGTTACATGGTCCGTTTCGGGGTGGATCCAGGCTTCCTGAATCAATGTATACAGGTAACCGGAAACGAAAAAACATCGCTTGGCATACATATTCTGATCAAAAATCAACCCTACTCTTTCCGGGTAGATAGTTACAATGATAGTGGAACAACAAATGGAATCCCTACAGGGGATACTGAAAAACATTAACTTGAAATTTGTTTATGAAGTCATTACTGCTTAATTCATTGAATCTGGTGTTAATTGGGAATCTCCTCCCGATTTCGGATAGCCTGGCACAAAAAATGCCAAATGTAGTATTTGTGCTGGCCGACGAATGGCGTGCGCAGGATGCAGGCTTTAACGGGAACAAGGATGTTTTAACCCCTAACCTGGATAAGTTGGCCGGACAGGCTACCAATTTCACCAATACCATCTCCTCCTGTCCCGTATGCTGTCCCTACCGGGGAAGCCTGCTCACCGGTCAGTATCCGCTGACGACGGGTGTATTTGTGAATGATGTACAGCTAAACCCTGAAGCTCCGACATTGGGAAAACTCTTCAGGGAGGCAGGTTACCAGACAGCCTACATCGGGAAATGGCACCTGGACGGCCATGGCAGGAATACCTTCATTCCTGCTGAACGCCGGCAGGGCTTCGATTACTGGAAAGTACTGGAGTGTACCCACGACTACAACAACTCCTTCTACTGGGGCAATGATGACAAAAAAGCCAAATGGGATGGCTACGATGCCTATGCACAGTCGGCCGACGCGGTGGATTATGTCAAGATGCGGAAACAATCGGATCAACCATTCTTCATGATCCTCTCCTGGGGACCACCGCACACCCCGTTTCAAACTGCACCGGAAAATTATAAGAAAATCTACCGTGAAAAAAGTTTGAAATTGCGCGGAAATGTTCCGGATGAACTGCGAGAAAAAGCCAACACTGAACTGGTTGGATATTATGCTCATATTACGGCTTTGGACAGCTGTATCGGTCTTTTACAGCAGACCTTGAAGGATACAGGATTGGACGAAAATACCATTTTTGTCTTCACCTCCGATCATGGCGCCATGGTTCAGTCCCATGGCTACATGAACAAACAACGGCCTTACGAAGAATCGATTCATGTACCGATGCTCATTCGGTATCCCAAAGCCTTTGGCAACAAGGGGAAGAAAAATGAGATGCTGATCAATACACCGGACTTGATGCCAACACTACTCGGATTGTGTGGTTTAAAAATTCCGGCTACCGTGGAGGGGGAAGACAAATCGGCCATCATGAAGGGAAAAGCAAAGGATAAAACTGATGCGGTTTTGATTGCCTCCTACCATCCCTTCGGCCAATGGCCGCAAAGCCAGGGAGGCAAGGAGTACCGTGGGGTAAGAACCAAAAGATACACCTATGTAAGGGATTTGTCAGGCCCCTGGTTGCTGTTTGACAACTTGCAGGATCCCTTTCAATTGAAAAACCTTGTTAGCGAACCAGCATCGGGAAAGATTCGCGAGCAGCTGGATGGACAGCTTTCCCAATTGTTGGAGAAAAACAACGATCAGTTTCTTCCTGGTAAGGAGTACATTAAAAAATGGGGCTATGTGCTGGACAACACTGGCACAGTTCCCTACATCAAAATCAATTACCAGGGATTGCCAATTGAATAACAAGATGATCTATTTTAAAAAATCAGGATTATTTCGAGCAGCTTGTTTGTTGCTTTTGACAATTCCTGCCCTTGCTCAAAATCAGGCCAGGAAGCCCAATATCATCCTGATTTTGGCGGATGACATGGGTTACAGCGATCCCGGTTGCTACGGCGGAGAACTGTTTACTCCTGCACTTGACAGATTGGCCAACGAGGGGCTCAGGCTGACACAAATGCAAAACAGTGCCATGTGTGTCTGTTCACGTGCTTCACTCCTGACCGGCAATTACTGGCCGAAGGCCTTACCTGCGTTTGCAGCTACCCCTCTTTTGCCGGAAAAGCTCCACGATGCTGGCTATCGGACTGCCCTCATCGGGAAATGGCATTTGCGCGGTCATCCGATGGACCGGGGATTTGATCATTTTTTCGGCTTTCTGGACGGGTTTTCAGACCATTTTGCAGGATCCAAAAATTACCGGCTCGACCGCGAGCCGTTCACCGATTTTGGTCCGGACTATTACAGTAGCGATGCCTTTACCGACAGGGCCATTCAGTTTGTCCGGTCACACCAAACTGGGAAGGCCGATCAGCCATTTTTTCTTTACCTCAGTTACCAGGCGCCTCACAATCCTTTGCAAGCGCCGAAAGCAGATATTTTGAGACACAGGGGAAAGTATGCGGATGGCTGGCAGGCAGTCAGGGAGGCTCGTTTTAAGCGGCAAAAGGCGATGGGAATTGTTCAGGCCAATGCCAAACTGCCCGATTATCCCCAAAATCTCCCCCAATGGGAAACGCTCACCCCTGAACAACGCGATCTGGAGGATTTGAGAATGGCGGTCTATGCAGCCATGGTGGAGCGGATGGATAACGGGATCGGACGGCTTCTAAAGGCACTTGCCGAAAGTGGCCAACTGGACAATACACTCCTTCTTTTCATGAGTGACAATGGAACGGATACTTTTTCGAAAGCCGACAAAAATATGCTGAGGCTCGAAAAATTGCCCGGGGACCCGAATTCCAACTGGCAACCGGGAACTGGTTGGGCCTACGCAACCGTTACGCCATGGCGTTTGTACAAGATCAGCCAGCATGCAGGGGGTGTAACCACAGGAGCAATTGCCTGGTGGCCTGGACACACAGGAAAGCCGGGAAGAATCACACACAGTCCGGTTCACATGATAGACATTTTGCCTACCGTGATGGATGCAATAAATATTTCAACGCAAAAGGTTCAGATTGCTGGAGAGTCTTTTTTGCCCTTGTTGAAGGACGAAAACTGGCAGCGTCAAAATCCGCTCTACTTCCAATTCATGGACAACCGTGCCATTCGTACCCCGCAGTGGACCATGGCTGAAGTAGATGGGTCTGGCTGGGAACTTTTTCAGGCAGACAAAGATCCTTTGGAATGCAAGAATGTGGCAGGCTCGAATCCAATAATTGTGGCTACACTCGAGGCGCAATGGTTAAATTGGTGGCAAACGGAGAGCGGGGAAAGTACCTATGTTCCAAAATCCACCAAAACCGGCGAACATTATGATCCGCAAGGTGACAGGGGATCCGGAAAGCCCTACCTGCCCAGTGCCATGCCTGTCATGTTGAAAGAACGCTATCCGATTCGATAAAGAATGATACAATTAATTGAATATAAACCAGACAAAAGACAATCTTTGATTGTTCATTAATCACAAAATGACAAGTATAAAAACCACTACGCTAATTTCTTTGGGTACCTTAATGCTTTCGGGAAATCTGGCTTTTGCCCAAAGTAGATCTTCCAGACCAAATATTGTCTTTATTCTGGCGGACGATCTTGGCTATACCGATGTCAACTGTTTTGCCACCCGGTCGACCAAAGCACCTGCTGAAAAGCAATTTTACGAAACTCCCAACCTGAACAGGCTGGCAGAACAGGGTATCGCCTTTTCGCAGGCATACAGCTGCCCCTTGTGTGCACCCACACGATCCAGCATCCTGACGGGCAAATATGCTTCTCGATTGGGATTCATGACCGCTACAGCCGGAAGTGCAAATACCTGGTATGTCCAGGGTCTTCAGCCTCCTGCCGGTTTTCACGAGCAGGATTGTTACTGGTCGGACAAAAGTATTGATCCACAGGCTATGCTGAACGGGAATACCCTCATTGCCTTGCCTGCCGGTCAGCCCCAGGACCATGGCAGGGATGAAATCACCCTGGCCGAGGCGCTGAAGGGATACCATTCTGCCTTTCTTGGCAAATGGCATTTGGGAGGTCATGGATCAGAAGGTTACCAACCCCATGACCAGGGGTTTGAAGAGCTGGCCTATTTCGATGCAGGCAGCTCGCCTTATTACAGTTGGAGAAATGGATGGGACCGGAAAGCGAAGCATTTTCCCCTGATGCGACAACCGGAGTTGAAGCAGGGCAGGGCAGGAGCAGACAAAGGCATCGATTTTCTGACGGCAGACCTGACCCAACGTGCGCTCGATTACATCGATATTCATGCCAAAAACAAAAACAATACCGACAAGCCTTTCTTTCTCTATTTTTGCCAGTTTTCGGTTCATGGCCCCAACCAGGCGCCCGATTCTACCATCAAATATTTCAGCCAAAAGGCCACCAAGGGATGGAAGGGTCAATCGAATGCAACCTACGCGGCAATGGTAAAACACCTGGATATTTCGGTTGGACAGATCATGAATAAGCTTGCGGAGGTTGGCATTGCCGACGAAACAATTGTAGTCTTTATGTCTGATAATGGAGGAATTACTGTAGGCTCCGGCAATGGTGAACTAATCACAGACAATTCCCCTTTGACAGGACAGAAGGCCAATGTGTACGAAGGGGGGATCCGGGTGCCACTCATCATTAGTTACCGGGGGAAAGTGAAGGGGGGCAAATGGTGTGATATCCCAGTCGATTGCAACGACCTGTTCCCAACTTTGCTGGAACTTGCGGGTGAACCAAAGCCAAGTCATCTTATTGATGGACAAAGTATTGCTGGTTTGCTAAAGGATCCTGCCAACAAGAAGGGAAGCTATACACGCGATACTTATTTCTGGCACTATCCGCTAAGTGTGGTCTATAAAAATCCTGCTGACAACCTGCCTTTTACTCCTCAATCAGCCGTTCGAAAGGGCGATTTCAAGCTGATCTTCGACTGGTATGGACGACTCAGCCTGTTCAATATCCGGAAAGATATTTCCGAGAAAGAAAACCTTGCCAAACAGTTACCCGAGAAAACCCGGGAATTGTTTGCCGTGCTGATGAATTACCTGGAGCAAAATGTGGAGAAGAAATACTGGCCAACCAGTAATCCCGGATACGATCCAGCCACTGAGTTGCGACGAGTTCCCTACATTGATCTGTACAAGGTTTACAAAGAGGGGAAAGATGTGGCAGAATTGGCAAATATTCCTTGAAAATGACCGTTATTTTGCATCGTGGTTGATGCACTGACCTGCAAAAGATTAGTTTTGTCATAGAAACGCTAAAATTAGACCAAATGGGTACCAAAACTTGTCTCATTGCCATAGCCATTCTGGCATGTGCCTGTTCCTCCAATCCCGGAAACAAACCAAAAGCCGGTAGTGAAAATAACAAAGAAACTGTTACCGCGGAGACACCACAACCGGTTGTCCAGAGTGAGATGGTCTACTTCAAGGGAGGTAAATTTCAGATGGGTTCTGCCGTCGGCACACCCCAGGAACAGCCTGTCCATGAGGTTGCAGTCCACGCTTTCAAACTGGACAAGCATCCGGTTACGGTGGGAGATTTCCGTCGTTTCATCGAGGCTACCCGCCACAAAACCGATGCGGAGAAATTTGGGGATTCCGGTGTTTTCGATTTTAAGACCAACAGCTGGGCTTTGGTTCCAGGTGCAAACTGGCAATATCCAATGGGGAAAACCGCGCCTCCTGCAGGGATCAACGATCCTGTCACACAGGTAAGCTGGAGTGATGCAGAAGCCTTTGCAACCTGGGCAGGGAAAAGGCTACCGACCGAGGCTGAGTGGGAATATGCCGCCAGATGTGGAGGAAACAGCAACACTAAATTTAGCTGGGGAAATACCCTGGTCGTCAATGGTAAATACATGGCCAATGTCTGGCAGGGGAGTGACCTGACCGCACAACAGGGAGCCGATGGGTTTAACTTTGTCTCTCCGGTAGGAGCCTTTGGTGAAACGGCTTGTGGCTTGACCGACATGGGAGGAAATGTATGGAACTGGTGTGCAGATGTATACCAACCCTATCCGGGCAGTACCATGCCTTTTCAGTACAATCCCGATGCGAGGTCCATTCGTGGTGGCTCCTTCTTCTTCGACCAGAACGGAGAAAATAGTTTTTCCGTAACCGGGAGGGCATCCAATACTAAAGAGACATCCCTTTTCAATACCGGATTCAGGTGTGCTGCCAATGCGGATTAAAATTCCGCCTGCCTATTTAGGTACATCTTGCTTACTATTACTTGCTGTTTGATTAGATAATATTTATGAAGGAAAGATCTCTTTTTTTGACAATCCTGCTGGTGACAGGTTTCCTGACCTTTACAGTCAAAGGTCAGCCATCCGGTAAAAAGGCCTTATTCCTTAATCCTCCGCGGCAATATTATCCCACCCCATTCTGGCACATCAATGGGGAGATGACCCAGGAAGGGATAGTTCAACAGATGACCGATGCCAGATTGAAGGCCAACTTCAATGGTGTGGCAGTACTTCCGGTTGGAAATACTTTGCCGGATTTTCTGGGTGAAGCCTATTTCGAAAAATTCGGAGTCATTCTCGAAACGGCCAGGAAGCTCAAGGAGAATGTAATTTTGTACGATGACACTGGTTTTCCCAGTGGCAGCGCCGGGGGACAGCTCGAAAAGCTTTTTCCCCAGGATGTGCGTAAAACACTCGAAAAAAGTGAGGTGATTCGAACCGGTCCAGGCGTATGGAAGGCACCGGTGCCGGGAGGAAGATTAATGGCCGCTGTGGCCATGAATGTGTCTACGCTGGAAAGGATTGACTTGTCAAAGTATATTGAATCGAATATCCTTACCTGGAATGTGCCAAAAGGCGATTGGCGCATCATGTTCTTCTGCTCCAACACTGGTGCCTACTACAAGAAATACTTCCTGGTTGATTATCTGGATACTACTGCCATCAACCATTTTATGAGTCTTACCTATGACAAATATGCCGAACAATTTGCCTCCTATTTTGGCAATACCATTCAGTTGACATTTTTTGATGATGTAGGTTTTCTGCGTACCGAACGGACCTGGACCAATGGTTTCAATGAAAAATTCAGGGAAATTAACGGATTTGACCCTGCCTTGTATTATCCCGCTTTGTGGTACAACCTTGGCCCAGAAACAGAGGCTGCCCGCGTCGCTTTTTTCAATACCCGCTCTGAACTGATGGCCGAAGGTTATCCTAAAATGGTGACCAGGTGGACAAAGAAACATGGATTGAAGAATACGGGTCATCCACCCGGCAACTATGGTATTCAGCCGGTTGACATGTCTGGCGATATCTTTAAGTTTTACCGTTATACGGATCTGCCCCTTGCGGATCTGATTATTGAGTATGGTCGCGGCCGGGATGGATTTAAGCTGATCAGTTCAGCCTCCGATTTGTACGAACGACCCATTACTGCGACCGAAATTTATGGAGCATTGAAGGAAGAAATTGTTGACTCATTGATGCTTTACCGGGCTTTGATGGAGATTCAGGCACGGGGTATTAATTTTGTTATTCCGCACGGCATGTGGTACGATCCATCTAAAGTTTCTATTCCACCACTGATTTCTCCCTTGAGCAAAAAGCTGGCTCCCGGGCTTTCAACCTACAGTGATTATGTTGGGCGTACCTGTTACCTGCTGCAGGGAGGTCGCAGGGTTGCCGACATCGCCCTCCTTTACCCGATTGCCAGTTTGCAGGGCGGCTTTTATTTCGATTCACCAGACAACAAAAGGGCGGGAACTTGGGCTTATCCTGAAGCCGATTACCTCAAAATCAGTGATATGCTGACCAATGAAATACGACGCGATTTTACCTTCGTACATCCTGAATATCTTGCGACTGATAAATATTCAATTCTAAAGGGTCAGATGCATCTCAACAACAAGGAAAATTTTCAGGATTACAAAGCAGTGATAGTTCCTGGCGGAAAGGTGATTTCAGTCGCCGCGCTTCGGAAAATCAAACTGTTTTACGATGCAGGCGGAAAGGTAATTGCCACCACGCTTTTGCCTTCATTGTCCGCTGAAAAGGGACAGGATCAGGAGATCGTCAAGCTGGTGGCAGCATTATTTGGTACAGATGCATCGAAGAACCCAAAGGTGCAAACCAACTACCAGGGTGGGAAAGCGCTGTTTATCCCAAATCCAACCACGCAGCTTTTATCAGAAGCTCTCGCTCAATTTACTCCTGATGCTGATCTATTGTTTGAAGGGAGCCTGGTAGTAAATAGCAAATTGGGACTGTTTTCCTATCTGCACAAGATGCACGACGGAAAAGATATTTTCTTTTTTGCCAACTCAAGCGACAACGAAATCGACACCGAAGTTTTACTCCGGGGAAAGCTAAATCTCGAAAATTGGAACCCTCACACTGGAACTGTTTCCCGGTTGGAGAAGTGTTCCTACACCACGAGGAATGGGCAATCCTATACCCGGTGTAAATTAAGGTTGAAGGGTGTTCAATCTACTTTTTGGATTTCAAAATAGAAACACATTGGGTAAAGACGCAACAAAAGGGACCTTAAATATGAAGATTCTATATTCGTTTTGTTTTACGTTTTTTTTCATGATTTTGGCAATTGAATTGGTCGCTCAATATCCTGATTTGAATCGAACTGCCGGGCGAATAGTTTTGCCTGTGGGTAAGTTTGTATATGCAGGGGAGAAAAAGCCATCAGGAAAGGGAATGATGGTAATCGAAGCAGAATCAACTAAATCGGATTTGGGTGAATGGAAAAAGATTGGAGCAGGAGAAAGTAACTATATTGAAAATGCTTCAGGAAAGGCGCATCTCGAATTTTTAGGGGGTACCCCGGCGGGAAGCGACCCGGTTTCTCCGCTCGAATATGCCTTCAAAGTACCGGAAAATGGCAATTATGGACTCATCATGCAAACCAGCAAACGACTGGAAGGCGCCCGTGGCGACCTGTGCAACGATGTTTGGGTGAAAATGTCAGGCGATTTTCAGTCGGCGACCAATCTTGAAACCACTATCCTGAAAGATTTTTTGAAATATTTTCAGGAGGGCAGCGTGAAGACTCCCGAAAAGAGCTGGCATTGGGCCTGGCGGGCGGAAAAGGGGAAGCATGTCTTTTACAATCTGGTATACAAACTAAAGAAAGGGGAAAGATACATCCTCACCATTGCAGGACGTTCCCAACGATTCAGTATCGATTACATGGTGCTTTTCGATGTGAATAGGTTCTCTTTTGAGGAGGCGAAGGCCAAAGCATCATCAACTATCGCAAATTAATCTATAATCATGAGGAATTTTAATCCGCTCTTTGATAGGATATTATTAAAAAAGATGATCCCATTCATCCTATTCCTGTTGGTTGGCTCCAACATGCTCTGTGGGCAAAAATCCGTTTCCATTTATTTTGGAAGCAACGATCCAAAAGTTCAGTTTGCCGCGGATGAGTTGAAAAGTGTGCTCGCAACGATAAAATGCGAGGTACAGTTGGCTGATTTACAGCAAGCCGACATCGTTTTTTTGACCAGTTCAAATCTTGGAAAAACAGGAGAAAAGGGGAGGCTGTTTTCAAATCCGGGATTTCAGCTAAAGCCTGAAGGATTTTACATTCAGAAAGAGCGCAACGGCAAAATTGGGGTAATCGGTGCCGATGAGGCTGGTGTGATGTATGGTGCACTGGAATTGGCGGAACAAATCAAATTGTCTGGAATAAAGGGAGTTGAGAACACACAACAGAATCCATACATGGAGGTCCGGGGCACCAAGTTCAATATTCCGCTCGATGTCCGCACGCCAAGTTATACAGATTGCAGTGCGGTTGCGCAGTTCAATATTCCTGTAGTTTGGGAGTTCGATTTTTGGAAAGATTACATTGACAATCTGGCCCGAAACAGGTACAACCTGATCAGCTTATGGAGCCTTCATCCATTCCCTTCGATGGTCAGGGTGCCCGAATATCCCGAGGTGGCACTCAACGATGTTCAGCGCTCAACAGGTAAGTGGAAAGAGTATTACGACCGGAATGGCTGGGGTTTTGACAACCCGGAGATCGTATCAAATACGGAGGTTGTTAAAAAAATTACCATCGATGAAAAAATTGTTTTCTGGCAAAAGGTGATGAAATATGCCAAAGACCGGAATGTCAGGTTCTACATCGTAACATGGAATATCTTTGTCAATGGCACCGACGGGAAATATGGGATTACAGATAAAATTGACAATCCGGTAACCCAGGATTACATGCGAAAGACGGTAAAGCAGATGTTTTTAACCTATCCGGATTTGGCCGGGATCGGCCTGACGACTGGAGAGAATATGCCAAATTTGACTTCCGCCCAAAAGGAAGATTGGGCCTTTAAAACCTTCGGTCTGGGGATTCTGGATGCTGCCAGGGAATATCCGGACCGCCAGTTTACCCTGGTCCATCGGCAGCATCAGTCTGGGGCGCAGGAGATTGCCAAAACATTTGCACCTGTGACTGAAAATAAAAATGTGGAGTTCCTCTTTAGTTTTAAATATTCCCAGGCTCATACGCTGAGCAGTACACGCCAGGTTTTGCACCAAAAATATGTGGGAGATATCAAAGGGATGAAGACGTTGTGGACCCTCCGCAACGATGATAACTATTATTTCCGGTGGGGAGCCCCCGATTTTGTAAGGGAGTTTATTCAGAACATTCCGATGGAGGTAACCAAAGGATTCTATTACGGATCGGATCAATACGTTTGGGGTCGTGATTTTCTGGCTTTGGAACCCGGGAATCCGCGCCAGATCGAGAACGAAAAGCATTGGTACCATTGGATGCTATGGGGTAGGCTGGGTTTCGATCCTTCGCTTGGCAATGACCGCCTGGTCCGGCTGATTGAGCATCACTTTCCGGGTGTTGATGGAAAGGTGCTCTTTGAGGCATGGCAGGAGGCATCCATGATTTATCCAAAAACCACGGGATTCCATTGGGGAGCTCTGGATTTTCAATGGTACATCGAAGCCTGCAAAAGTGCTCCGGTCTATTCAAATACCAAATCCGGATTCCACGATGTGAACCGCTTTATCTCTTTGCCGCCTCATCCGGGTACGGGGTACCAATCGATTCCTGAGTATGTCAAAATGGTGATTTCAAAGGAAAAATCAGCCAAGGTCTCTCCCTTGGACATTTCGCTTCAGATACACAAACATTCGGATGGCGCACTGCAACTGGCAGATCAACTGAAGGCCGGTAAAAACAGGGAGTTGTCAAATACGCTGGAGGATATCCGATCGATGGCATGGCTGGGAAAATACTATGCCTGCAAAATACATGGGGCAACAGCATTGGCACTTTACCGTGAGACAGGGGATAAGAAATACCAGGCGGAAGCTGTGGATCAGCTAACAAAAGCGCTGGATTTTTGGGTGAAATACCACCGGAACGCCATGAAGCAATACAAAAATCCATTGTGGACCAACCGGGTAGGATATGTTGATTGGGTAGAACTTACCGGAGAGGTGAAAAAGGATATTGAGGTGGCCAAAGAGTTGTATTCAAAAACAGTCCCTAATTAATCAGAAACAGGATGAACAGGATAAGGAGAATTGTTTTGAGTGTTGCAGCACTGCTTTTTATAAGCCAGAACCCTTTTGCCATGGAGAATCGGTTTTCAGGATCACAGTTGGAAAGCCTGAACCGGTCGAAGCAGCAAATCGGGGCTAAACATCCAAGATACCTGGCAGCCTATCAAAAATTGGTAAAGGAGGCTGACAAAGCATTGAAAGAAGGTCCATTTTCGGTGATGGACAAGAAGCTGGTACCTCCCAGTGGTGACAAGCACGATTACCTGAGCCTGGCTCCCTATTTCTGGCCGGATCCATCCAAGCCTGACGGAAAACCCTACCTCCGCAAGGATGGGCAGGTGAACCCCGAAACCCGGGGCGATTTCGTGGATTATACCCGGAAGGACCATTTTTTCGACAACGTGAACATGCTGGGTTATGCCTTTTTCTTTTCTGAAGACAAACGTTATGCAGAGAAGGCCATACAATTGATGCAAACCTGGTTTGTGGATCCGGATACCAGGATGAATCCGAACCTTAATTTCGGTCAGGGTGTGCCGGGATCCGTTACCGGCCGACCTTTTGGCATCATTGAATTCGGTGGAATCAAAGACGTATTGACCACACTTGAAATACTGAAATACAAAAAAGCATTGTCTGCTGATCTGGAGACTTCGATTAGAAATTGGCTGAAGGAGTATGCAAATTGGTTGGAAACCAGTACGATCGGCATGGCAGAGCGGGCCACCAAGAACAACCATGGAACCCATTACGATGTGCAGTTAACAGAGATTCTCCTTTTCCTGGGTGAGGAGGAGAAGGCCAGGCAAATTCTGGAAAGTGTCAAATTGAAGCGCATTGCGAGCCAGATTGAGCCCGATGGAAGTCAGCCGGAAGAGCTCGCCAGAACCAAATCATTCTCCTATTCCTCCATGAACCTGGGTGGATTTATTCAACTGGCCAGGCTGGGTAGCCAATGCGGAGTTGATTTGTGGAATTTCGAAACCAAAGATGGCAGGAGTATCAGGAAGGCGATCAACTACATGATCCCTTTTGCCTTGGATCCTCAAAGCTGGAAATACGAGCAAATTACCAAAATAGAGGATTCAGTTCCTTCACTCATGCGAACCATAGGGATCGCAGCGTGGCAATTCAAGGATGAGAATCTGCGAAAGATTACAAAGGCTGAAGTTGAAAAAGTGGAGGGACTCTTGCTGCTGACAAATCCAATGGTTCAATAAGCGTGACCGAAATGGGAGAATCCAGGTACTTAAAGGCTGCAAGTTGCTAGTTGCCCGACCAGGATTCGATCCTGATTGACATAAAGATGCCAGGCATGAATGGCTACGAAGCAACCCGCCAAATTAGAAAGTTCAACAAGGAGGTGACAATTATTGCCCAAACCGCTTTGGGCCTTTCAGGCGACAGGAGCAAATCCCTGGAAGCAGGATGTACTGATTATCTCTCGAAACCCATTAAAAAAGAGGAAATAGTGGCAATGGTTGAGAAGTATTTTGAAGATCCTTACAAGTAAATAATCAATCATTCAATCCCATCTTTCTTTTCCTTCATCTACCACTAGTAAACACCACCAGCTATTGAACCAAAAATGAGGCCATATGGGCCAGTTATTGATTTGCCAAGAAAAGTTCCCAGATTGTACTTAGGTGCAAAAATAATCGGACCAATAAATCCTAAGAAAAACCCGATGGAACCAAGTAAAAGTCCGACAACCAATATGCTGATTGGTAAATTATTTGAACTGTTCCCCATTTTTTTCCACATATAAACTCCACTTCCGACTGCACTTAGATTCAGCCGGAATTACGAACAGATGCTTGGAAGAAAATTGGAAGATCTGCTCGGCAAGAACATGTTTGAGCTTTTTTCAGGTGAATTGGCCAGGGAGATGGTGCTGCACGATAAGCAGATACTCGAAAGTGGGGAAAAGGTTCAGGTGGACGAAGTGTTGAACGACCGTTATTACACGACCATTAAAATTCCCCATACAGGTGGATGGGGAACACCGCTTTCTTTCAGGGTACACCATCGACCTTACAGATCGGAAAGTGGCGAAAAATGCACTCCAAAATAGCGAAGCCAGACTTATCGAACTCAATGCCACCAAGGACAAATTCTTTTCAATCATCTCTCACGATCTGAAGAGTCCGTTCAATAGTCTTTTGGGATTTTCCAACTTGCTACTGGAACAGGTTCAACTGAAAGATTGTGAGGGTATTGAAGAGTATGCACGCATCATCCTGCTCTCTTCGAGAAGAGTCATGGATTTGCTGGAGAACCTGTTGCAGTGGTCGCGTTCACAAACCGGGAGGATCGAGTTTACCCCAGAGTATTTTGAACTTGGTCAGGTGATCAGGGAGGTTACCGAATTATTGGAGGACATGGCTGTTCAGAAGAATATTAAAACTATCAACGCCACTCCTCCAAAATTGTTTGTCTTGGCCGATAAATATATGATGGGTAACATTTTGAGGAACCTGATTTCAAATGCCATGATCAAGATGAAGATCTATTGTTAGTTGTTTCTTAGGAGTTTTTGCTTCTGTGAGTTCTGGTTTTACCTGCTCTTGACAATCTTTTTGAATTCATAGGCCTTGCCGGTATCGAATCTGATAAGATAAATGCCGGAAGAAAATGAAGAGGTGTGAACGATGGTTTTCCCGAAGAAATTGCCGGTGAAAATTTCCTGACCTGCCTGGTTGAATATCTTGAATCCAATCTCATTTACATTTTCATTTGCCTCAAGGGTCAGATCATCTGTAACCGGATTGGGATAAACATTGATTTTCTCATTCTTTACAATGGATGAAATACTGGTCATAACATCTTTTATCATATTCGATGCTTTGGATGAACATCCGTTTTGAGTGGCTATCACTGTATATTCACCAATAGTTGTAATGTTGTAATCCTGTGCCGTAGCTCCCGGGATCATTACATTTTGATTGTACCATTGGTTTTGGCCTGAAAAATCCGAATGAAGGGCTTGCCCGTTCTGAGTAACAACAGGTGTTTTAGGTATCGGATTGACCGTAACAGGGAAGCTTGCAGCAACACCGTCTCCACAATCATTGTGCCCTTTTACGGTGATATTTCCTGATACAGCCAATGCCCCGAAACTCACGGTAATATTGTTTGCCGCACTTGTTCCCGTTGCCCCCGAAGGCAATGTCCAGATATAAGAAGTGGCATTGGCAATGGCGGAAACCATGTACTTTACTGAATTGGTACCCTGGCACAGGGTTGAAACTCCGGTGATATTCCCGGCATTAGCAGGAAGGGGATTGACTGTCAGGTTGAAAGTTGATGTCGACCCTTCTCCACAGTCATTGTGTCCTTTAACCGTGATGCTGCCAGAAACAGCGTCAGATCCGAAACTGACAGAAATGGTGTTTGTATTGCTGGTTCCTGTTGCACCTGAAGGCAATGTCCAAACGTATGTTGTCGCATTGTTAATGGAAGGGACAAAATATAAAATTGAATTCTGACCCTGACAAACCATCGACGGTCCTGCAATTGCATCTGCACCGGCAGGAATGGAATTCACCGTAACGGGGAATGACGAAGAAACCCCATCTCCAAAATTGTTGTGTCCTTTCACAGTGATATTTCCAGAAGTAGCCGATGATCCATAACTGACAGATATACTGTTGGTTGAGCTTGTTCCGGTTGCCTCATTGGGTAAAGTCCAAAGGTAAGTAGTTGCATTCGCTACAATTGGTACTGTGTAGATGATTGAGCTTTGCCCCCGACATACAGTTGAGATCCCTGAAACAGAGCCAGCTTCGGCCGGTATAGGATTAACAATTATAACTACCTCGTCGGCAGGAGAATCGGTGGTGCCATCATTGACTACCAGTTTGAAGGAAAAGGTTGTTACTTGAGTGACATGTGGCGCAATGAAGGCTGGTTTGGCTGCAGAATTTGAACTGAGCGCTATCCCGTTTGGAGCCGTCCATTTGTAGGTAAACGAATTCCCCTCTGGATCATAGGAGCCTGAACCATCCAAAGTTACAGTGGTGCCTTCTCCAACCGACTGGTCTTTACAGGCATTGGCAACAGGTACCTGATTTGGCATTTCAACAATATTGGCAAAATCTTTCCATTGGTCGGCAATCATATAAGCTGACCTGGAACCCTTGGGAACGTACAATACACAGGTTTTCTTATTCACCTCTGTAAATACATCTGTACTTTGTGATTTGGTGAGATCTATTGGTGTCGATCGGAATACTTTTATTGAAGAAAGGTTAGGACATTGCCAAAATACTCCACTGCCAATTGATGAGACCGAACTTGGGATTTCAATGGATGTCAAACCATCACAATTCATGAACAAATATCCATTTAAATTTACTACATAAGCAGGAATTGAAAAGTCGGTTAATCCATCACAGTCCCGAAAAGCCGACCAATCGATCGAACTGGTAGAAGCCGGCAATTCAACAGAAGTCAAGCTCTTTTTTCCAGTCCAGTCATTTTTAAAAAATGCTGATTTTGGGATTGTATTTGAACCATAATTATGAGAACCTTCGAACCAATCTGTCCCATCTGTACCTGTATAGGCCACAATTGTTGCTTTGCTCAAGTCAATTACTGAGAGCTGCGGCATCAGATCCCGCATGGTTTTAAAATCGCGGGAATCAATCGTGCCTGTAATTGAAAGTTTGGTAATGGTGGACAATACTTCTGCATAAACTTCGTTCAATTTACCCGCAGTTACTTCTACCTTAGAGAGTTGAGTTACCTTAATTTGTTGACTGGCAAAGCCAGTTGCAGATATGGTGACATTTGCAGATCGAAAATTTGGTGTATTATTCTCAGCGAAGGTCATTCTTAGGGTTGATGTACCGGATGTACCTTTTTCATTGCTCAAGGTTAGCCAAGGTTGATCGGAGTTGGAGGTCCAGTTAATAGTAGACGCAATTTTTACCGAATCAATATTTGCATCTGCTCCAACAATGTACCTGGTGTTCGAAAGAACCAATCCAGTAT
>CAMCBW010000006.1 GCA_945873105.1 Tangfeifania diversioriginum | reverse complement strand
ATAGGAACCCCGGCCACATCGCTTACTTTACCCGTGATCTTCTTCTGCTGCTCGGCAGGAATATTTGCCGGCCCCGGTTTTGTTGTCTCCAAACGCTCTCCTGCTGCCATGGAAGCCATGGAGATCAGCAAAACAACAGAAAGCAATTTAATCTTCAAAAGAATTGGTGTACAACATCCCAAAGTGTAGCAGTCAAACCTTCGATTTTTTTTCATAGTCTGTTCTGTTTTGAAATTTATTATTTAGTTTGATTGTGTTGTCTATTAGATTGTTAATGGTGAAATGCAACCAGTTGGAACAATCGATTGCACAGTCTGAGATTAATTTCCTATTCTCCCATGCATGAAATTTTTAGGTTTATTAATAAGTATTATCAAGTTTGATTGTTTCGAGTTTGTGTTACAATGATGCTGTAACTAATTACTGCTTTCCCCTGGTATCAGTAAATGCAAAACCATCCCAGAAAATTTTAATACAAGATTCACAATAACAGTAACTCGTGTAGGTTAAAAACAAAGCTCCAGACTAAATAAAATAGCAGACGGATGCTGTTTTAATACGAATTCAGGGTGATGTGTCAATGTTTACCAGGTGGTTATTTGGTTGTGATGTAAGCTGACTTGCAAATGGTTTATCAGCAATGCCACTGTTGTTGGCTAATGTTTGAGCAGCTGCATAAAATGGCATCAAGACTGCTGCAACAACAGTAATTGCTCTACTATCTTTTCTCATTTTTTTCTTTGGTCTGTTTGTAGCTTGAACGGATATGATCCTTTCAATTTCAAACATATGGAAAACCAAAGCCTTCAACAATCAACTATGTTTCAAATTGTATCAATTATGTGCCAAACTATGAGAGATGTTTCATAGTTGAGACATATGTTAAAAACCGATAAGCATTATATGTTAAAAAGTGCTAAAATTTGAACCTTTCAGGGTGAAATAGAAGAGGCTGACTCAAAAGAAATAGACACTTGTCTTTTGAGTCAGCCTCTTCTATTTGGGAGGAAATAAATCGAATTCAGGACCATTCTTTCCGGAAAATTTGTATTAAATATCCTTTCAGACATTTAGCTACTTTTCCGTTAATTATCACTATCTTGCAAAAGTTTTACAATTTAGGGAAGATAGTCTGATGCCAGTATTTCTCAGGACTATCCACTGCCTTCTTTGGGATGGCAGGTAAACCCGGAAATCTCATCTTTAAATATAGCACAATGGCCTCAAATAACATGTACGACAAGAAACCTGCTTCCTTTGTCTCTCCTGATCTTTCCAAATTGCAGGCAGTAGTGATTGACATCAAGACCATACTCTACATCGCCCTGGATGCTGATCCCAAACTGGCAAAGGAGAGTTATCTCGCCAGGGTTGGCATGAAGAAACTCTGAATCATCTAATCCTGGCCGGAACTCGGTGGACGTCAGCTACTTCTTTTCAAGGTAGGTTTTGAGTTCACCTTTTAATTCATAGCACAATTCCTTTAATTCAGCGAAAAGCCCTGGAATGGATTCTGCTGAATTCTGCTTGGCCAGCTCTTCAATTCTCCTGCTGAGTTCGTAGGGGCGCGGAGCCATGAAATTTCCAATGACACTTTTTAAACTATGGGCGTTGAAGGAGAGTGAACCCATGTCATTGTCCCCTATGTTTTTTTCCAGGATACTCATCCTTTCATCCAACTCTTCAAAGAAGTTTTCGATCACTTCACTGACCGTTTCCGCGTCATAGTACTGAAAATTCTCGTTGAACTGCTCCCAATCGATTGTTGCCATAGGTTCGGATTAAATTGTGGCGGCAAAATAATCAATTGTTTTGATAAGTCCCTCTTTCAGTTGGATTTTTGGTTCCCAATCCAGCATTTTTTTGGCCAGTTCGATGTTTGGCTGACGCTGCATCGGATCGTCTGAAGGCAAAGGCATCCGGATGATTTTGGATTTGGAATTGGTCAGTGCTATCACCTGTTCAGCCAGCTGCAGAATGGTAAATTCATTTGGATTGCCGATGTTCACCGGACCTGTGAAACTCTCCGGAGATGCCATCATCTTTATCATTCCTTCGATCAGGTCGTCGACATACTGGAAACTCCTGGTCTGCATCCCGTCACCGTAAATGGTGATGTCCTTGTTTTGCAGTGCCTGAACAATAAAATTGGATACCACCCGGCCATCGTTCGGATGCATACGCGGTCCATAAGTATTGAAGATGCGTATGATTTTTATCCTGACATTGTTCTGCTTGTGGTAATTGACAAACAGGGTCTCTGCCGACCTTTTGCCTTCATCGTAGCAGGAACGTTCACCGATTGGATTGACATGCCCCCAGTAGCTCTCTGGCTGGGGATGAATCTGCGGATCTCCGTATACTTCGCTGGTAGATGCCTGAAGGATTTTTGCCCGGATGCGCTTGGCCAGTCCCAGCATGTTGATGGCCCCCATGACGGAGGTTTTCATCGTTTTGATGGCATTGTACTGGTAGTGGACAGGCGAAGCCGGACAAGCAAGGTTGTAGATCTCATCCACCTCGATAAAGAATGGATTGGTGACATCGTGACGGATCAACTCAAAAAACGGATTCGATAGCAGGTGGACAATGTTCTGCTTCTGTCCGGTAAAGTAGTTGTCGAGGCAAACTACTTCATGTCCGTCGTTGAGCAATCTTTCGCAAAGATGAGATCCAACGAATCCTGCACCTCCGGTTACTAATACCTTTTTCTTGATCATATTGTTGGGCTAATGGATACAAACAGCTGAATTTATATTTGAAAATCAGCTGTTTGTATCGGTTATGGGTTATTTTGTTGTGTCAATACCAATGCAGAAGTACTCGAAACCCTGGCTCTTCATCTCTTTCATATCATAGATGTTCCGGCCATCAAAGACGACGGGTTTGTTCAGAAGCTTCTTCACAATCTTGAAATTTGGAAATTTGAACTCCGGCCACTCAGTAACCAGCAACAAGCAGTCGGCATCTATCAATGCTTCGTACTGATCTTCGGAATAGGTAATTGAATTGGCCAGTTGATGGGTCGCCTCCTTCATGGCCACCGGATCATAAGCCTTTACAGTGACCCCTGCATCCAGTAATTTTTTGATAATGACCACCGAGGGCGCTTCCCTCATGTCGTCTGTCTGTGGTTTAAATGACAATCCCCAAACAGCTATTGTTTTGCCCTTCAAGTCACCCTTGTAATGGTTGTATACCTTTTGGAACAATACCGATTTTTGATCCTGGTTGACAGCCTCCACCGCCTTCAAAACACGCAAATCGTAATGGAAGTCTTCCCCTGTGTGAATCAGTGCCTTCACATCTTTTGGGAAGCAGGAACCGCCATACCCTATGCCCGGATAGATGAATTTGTTTCCGATACGGGAATCTGAACCGATTCCCCTGCGTACCATATTAATGTCAGCCCCAACGATCTCGCAGAGGTTGGCAATGTCGTTCATGAAACTGATCTTGGTGGCCAGCATGGCGTTGGCGGCATATTTGGTCATCTCGGCAGAGGTAATATCCATGAAAATAATTGGATGTCCATTCAGCGTAAATGGTTTGTAAAGGCTCTTCATCAGCTCCTCAGCCCTGGGGGAATCCAATCCTACAACGATCCTGTCTGGTTTGAGGAAATCATCGATGGCGGCACCCTCCTTGAGGAACTCAGGATTGGAAGCCACATCAAAAGGTATGGCCACATCTCTTTTGTTCAGCTCCTCCTGGAGTACTTTCCTTACTTTTGTCGCAGTGCCAACCGGTACCGTACTTTTGGTAACAATCAGCAGATAGTCGGTCATGTTTCTCCCACATTCTCTGGCAACACTGAGGACGTACTGCAAGTCAGCACTCCCGTCCTTGTCGGGTGGTGTGCCGACAGCTGTAAACAGAACTTCACAATCTTCCAGTGCTTCAGCAAGGGATGTTGTAAATTTCAACCTCCCTTTTTTCATATTGCGGAGCAACATCTCCTCGAGTCCAGGTTCATAAATTGGGATGATTCCATTGTTCAAATTGTCTATTTTCTTCTGGTCGATGTCAACACAGGTGACTTCGATCCCTACTTCAGAAAAACAGGTTCCTGTAACCAATCCTACGTATCCGCTTCCTACAATGGCGACTTTCATGTTGTAAAGATTTAGTAATTAATTGTTTAATAAATTTTTAGTGCTTATTTCGGGTTTTTAATAGTGGTCAGATTTTATTGTAATGCCTTCTTCATCAATCAACCTGAATTTCAACTATGAGTTTAACAATTATTTTGATTTTATGTTCAGAAAGCGGTGAAAATTATTTCAACCAAATATAGTCAATTGGTTTCTCATTCCGGCAAACAACACTTGCTGTTTCACCATTTGGGCAGTTGAAGTTATTTTGATACAGTAGTTTGTTGGTGATCTCGTTTTCTTCTGCGCCATATACATTGACCGATTTCAGGTAATCCACCAATCCAACCCCTGTTGCTTTCAGGTAGGCCTCCTTCAGCGTCCAGATTTTCAGGAAATTTTCGGGGGTGTTGCCCTGGTTGCAGAAATCGGTCTCCTGTGGGGAGAAGGCGTATCCGATGAGCAGGGGTATATCTTCCCTGCCGGTCAGGTATTCAAGATCCACCCCTATTCTTCCGTCAACGTTGAATCCAAGCAGGAAGGATCTGTCTGTATGACTTACGTTGAAACTTAGGTTGGAGTTTGAAACAAACAGTTTGCCAAAATGATTCTTTTTCAGTTCTATTGCTTTGGGGATTTCACCTAGGTTGGTTGCCAGTATCAGCCGCAAGGCAGTACGGCAGGAGAGCCATGTCCTGGACTGCAGTTCATTCCTGAATTTTTTGGCAAAAGCCAGCTCCTCTGGCGTAATTAGCTCATTGACCATTTGGGGATCAGCAAAACTATCTGTTCCATAGAAAATTTGTACAGCCTCCACTCCTGTAGCAGCAACCTCAAAATAAGCTGTTTTGTTCCAACCCACGTTTGTAATTATTTTGTAGATTCAAGTTGCTCAAGCCTCCGATCCAATTTTTCAGCAAAAAGCTTGTCGTTTGGCGGTGCAAAGATTCTGGAATGTTCGCTTGGAATGGTATGTACCACGACTCCTTTCTTCGCAAATCTGCTCCACCCGTAGTCTTTTCTGTTTGGGATAAAGAATGTTGGAATGCCGGCTTTGAACAGATCGATGCGAACAGGCGCTGCACGGAGTTCATATTTTATCAAGGCTTCCGTCATGGCCAATTCAACATTGTCGGCCAGGAACATGGGTTTCCCCTTTTCCATGGTGATTTTTCGCTCTTTCTCCTTCAGGATGCCTGATTTGGTCAGCAGGTACAAGAGTGAGAACCTGAGACTCCTGAGTTTGTTCAGCAAAAGCTTCTTTTTGGTAACCATTGGTTCCTTTATGATTAACCAGGCAACATAAAATGGCTTGATCAGTGCCATTCTTGTCTTGAATAGAAGCAGTTTAACGGGCGACTGGATGTGTTTGGCCATGGAGGAAACCGAATCGATCATTCCGGTAAAATGAACCTCCAATCCCTCAGCACTCATTTTTTTGGCCATATCGTATGCGATAAAACCACCCAAGGAGAAACCCAGCAGCATGTAGGGCCCATTGGGTTGGATCTTCTTGATCTCCTCCAGGTAATCGTCTGCCATCTCTTCGATGTTGTTGCTGAATTCCTGACTGCCATCCAACCCCTTGGCCTGGAAGGCATAGATCGGTCGGTCTGCCTTTAGGTGATGGGTAAGTGACTGATAAAGAAGGATGTTTAAGCCGGCACCATGGATCAGAAACAGCGGGGTTTTGGTGCCGGCGGGACGAATGGGCACGAGACAGGACCAGAAATTGTCTTTTTGATTGGAGGACATCAGGGAAGCAAACGATCTCACGGTAGAATTTTGTATCAAGGAGGCCAGCGGAATATTGATCTCCTTTTCCTCCTTAATTTCTGAGATCATTTGAACTGCTTTCAGGGAGTGGCCACCCAGGTCGAAAAAATCATCGTCAATTCCCATCGATTCAACCTGGAGCACTCTTTTCCATAGATTGAGCAGGTACTCCTCTGTCTCATTGGTTGGTACGGCACTTTCATTGGTTGAAACGACCTTGTGGTCCTTTGCCAGAAGAAGAAGTCTTTTTTTATCAACCTTTCCATTTCCGGTTAGCGGGATCTCAGTCACCTCAAGGATCAATTCAGGAACCATGAATGCCGGCAGCCTTTGTTTCAGCAACGTTTTGATGGTGGAAGCTTCGGTTTCCTCCTGGATGGAAGTAAAGAAGGCATAGAGTGATTTTTCTCCGGTTTCGCTGGTGTGAACGGCGACTACAGCCGATTCAATTCCATCCATGGAGCTGATTTGCTGTTCTATTTCACCAGGTTCAACCCGGTAACCACGAATCTTAACCTGGGCATCGATACGGCCCTGGTAAAGGATCATTCCATCCTGACCAGCAGATACCAAATCGCCGGTACAGTAGCAACTTTGCAATCCATGGTCGGGTGTTTCCAACCAGATAAACGCCTTGCTTTGCTCGGGCTCCCTGTTGATGTACCCGGTTGCCAGACTGTCGCCTGAAATCAACAACTCTCCTTGAATTCCTTCCGGAACCAACTGGCGATTTTGATTGGCAATGTAAATATGGTATCCCGGCAAGGGCTGACCTATGGGCACGGAATGTTCAGGACGGTATCCCGGATGAATTTCAAAGGCTAGCGCAATGACAGTTGTTTCAGTCGGTCCATAGGTGTTTATCAGCCGGTAGCTTGATTTGCCACCATTCCAAAGATCAATATCATTGTTGGTTACCGCTTCTCCTCCAATGATGACCAACCTTAAACGCTCAGGAAGGGGCTGATCATGGTAGCTGGCAGATTGCAGGAGCTGACGCCAAAATGCGGTAGGCAGATCCCATACCGATATTTTGTGTTTGGCCGTGAACTCCAGCAATTCGCCGGCTTGCAACATCTCTGCCGTACGCAGGAAGAGGGAGGCGCCCGAGCAGAAAGCCATAAATATCTCTTCAATGCTGGCATCAAAAGCAAGGCTTGAGAATTGCAGGACATGATCCTGGTTGGTTGTTTGGTACAACCCCAAGGCCCCGGATACAAAATTTGCCAATGCTTTTCTGGATAACTTCACCCCCTTGGGTACGCCGGTTGATCCACTCGTATAAATGATATAGGCCGGACTATCAGGTTGGTAACTCCCAGTTTGTTGGTCCAGGGGCGCTGTGGTTTCCATTTCTTCCACATTTAGAACAGGGAGCTCTATCCCCAGCGCACCATCCGATTGATCGGTCAAAAGTAGTTTTACATCAGAATCCTTGCAAAAGAACTGCTTCCTTTCCAGGGGTAAGATGGGGTCAAGCGGGAGAAAGCAGGCTCCACACTTCAGGATGGCCATGATGGCAACGAAATAGTGGTAGTTGCGATCGATGGCCACTGCAACCACCTGTTCGGGCAAAATGCCGGAATGAATCAGGTTCCCGGCAAGATGCGCTACATCTGTTTTAAATCGGCTGTAGGTATAATCCACCCCCTGGTCGAAAACGGCTGTCTGATCCGGAAACAGATCAGCCATTCGATGAAACTGATCGGTTACATCGTCTACCAGGATTGGTTTGCATACCGCCTGGTTTATGGATTCGCATATGTGCAGGGCTTTTGGGTGGGAGATCAGTTCTACTTGCTGGATGGGAAGATTGGGTTCGTTCACCAGGTTTTGGAGAAACATTTCGAAGCTTTCGGCCAGGAGTCCGGCCCCCAGAAATTTTTTCCCATCCGGTATCGAATAACCTATTTCTGTCTCACGGATATTGACCACCATGCAGGCTGCTTCTGTAAACCTGGTTTCGGATCCGTTGGTTGAAAGGATGATGGCAGGTGATTCAGCGGCATTGCTTCTCAGTTCAGGATAACGCAGGCGGATGGATCTCAAAAAAGTACCGGAGGATTCAATTTGCCGGAGAAGCGTCAATGATTTGAGAACTTCCGAAAGGGCAGTGCCTGTTGGATCCAACGAAACCGTCAATGGCAGCCAGGGGGAGTAAATATCTTCGAGTCCGGTGATCTTTTGGGACAATTCAACTGAATTGAATCCCAATGTGCCGCTTGTTTGACCGGTTAACCGCAGGAGGAATATGGCGTAAACTGCTGTCAGGATATCGGCGGTTTTTTGATTGGGGAAAAGCTCCGCCAGAAGACTGATCGTCCGATCCTGCATGGAGGTTTGAATAGTTTCTGCACTATTTTCCCGGTTCAGGAAAGGCCAGGGTAAATAGTCTGCCATGGCCAGTTTTTTCCGCCAGAAAGGTTCATATCTGGCCAATGATCCAAAGAGCGTGGCGGCCTTTTGTGTGGTTTCGGGATTTGGTAGGATCAGCTGTGTTCCAGCTGTCAGGATCTCTGCAACATTTGCCTCCCTGCCATTTTTGTCGAAGAGCAGGGTAGGAGTGACCAGGCCGTCCACACAGTAAAAGCCTTTTTTGTCACCCAATAAAGCAACCTCACCGGGGCGGCCTGATTGGTTGAAATCGACCGATGCTTCGGCAACAGTATAGTATTCATTTTGAATATACAACAGCGGAAGGATGAATTCATTGGCATAATGACGGCTGAAATTGGTGGCCCTGAGCAGGGTATCTATTGATTGGGCACTCATCTCGTGGGTGATGAGACCCAGCTGGTCGGGACGGGCAGCATAGGGGAAATAGCTCCTTTTGGAAAGATCCTGCGGGACTGGTGTCAAACGATTCTCTACAATTGATTGGATCAGCGTAGCAAAGCTTGCCAAAGCTGCTTCAAAACACCGCGTATTCAGCGAGAGGGCTGTATCCCCGGGTAAAACAGTGACGGCTTGACTGGCAACTATATCCCCTGCATCAATTTGGTCGACCACCTCGTGCCATGAAATTCCATGCTCCGTTTCGTGGTTGAGCAGTGCCCAGTTGGTGGCATACATGCCGGCATACCTTGGCAGGGGTGCATCATGGTAATTGATGGCCATCGTCCTGGCCAGTGACGTAAATGGCTTTTTGAGGATCAGACTGTTGTTGATGCTAAAGATGTAATCTACTGTTGGGAAGAGTGTTAAATCCTTCAAATGGCCAAATCTGGGAAATGGCTCTGACTTATTCTCCAGCAGCAACCATTCATCATTGGATACCAATGCCATGATTGCTATACCATACTCTTTCAATATCCCCATGCATTTCAGGGGGAGGTTGCCTTCTCCGACAACGATGCAGGTGATTTTGTTAGGTTCAGTCATGGTTTTTTCACATTTGAAGTTCAACAAAAAATTACCACTTTAAAAATTTTCCTGAATAGGTATGGTTATCCGTACGAATGGTATACAAATATACACCAGATGCAATTCCTGATGTATCCGCCTGAATGACAGGTAAATCATGATAAATCTCAAACGCTCTGCGTTGCAAAACCATCTCTCCGTTGATGTTGTATATTTTAAGAAAAATTTCGGAATAGCTTTTTTCAGGCAATCTAAAAATCAAAAGATTGATCGCCGGGTTTTGGAGCAATTTGACTTCACCATATTTCTCGTTGTTTAATTCCCCGATTGAGGTGGCGGTATCATACTCAAATGCACCAATGTCCGATTTTAAACCGGATGGACGAGCCAATCGAATGAAATCGAACAAAATGGCTGTTTTGGGAGAAATGGAAATGGCATCTATCATTTTTGATCCTTTGACCAATTTGAAATCATTCGGTTCCTCCATTTTCAGGGAAGTAAAACCAGCATTGGTTGCATCTCTGGCCAGATAATTGCCAGCCAGGGTAGCTGTTGATGTCTCCGATTGAAACATGATGTAAGCGTCCTTCCCTTTGAAGCGGGTATTTCCAGATTCATAGTAATCGAAATTCCCGGGGTTGATGATAATATTGGCAGCAATCAGGTTGTTTTTACTTAAAATACTGGAAAACCTGATGCCTTCCGATTTGGGATTGATAATGTTGTTGTGCTGAATGTAATAGGAGGAATCTTTTTGCGTGGAAATATCTGAAACAAAAATGCCAAATTTCATTTTGGAGATATCGTTCGGCAGATAGGAACGACCCGCATCCAGGATGATGTTGTTAAAAATGCGGTAGCCACCCAATCCATGACTTTCGATCCCTACTCCTTTACCCTGGCTGATGAAGTTGTTGTAACAATCACATTTCGAACCACCTCCAAGCATTATTCCCGACATTTGTGTGTCTACTCCCAATTGACTATCATACAAAACGGTATTGTCAAATATCTGACAATTTTTAGAGGCTGAACTTACCTGAATTCCATCCCACCCAGTGTATTTAAAGATATTGCTGTAAATCTTCACACCATCCAGAAGTATGGGCATAATCAAGGTATCCTTCCCATTACAATTCACAATTTGACCTGTATATTTTGTACTGCCAACATAAACTCCTTCATCTCCGGTATGTGCAATGTAATTGTGGTGAATCACAGTGTTGTATTGGGTGAAGGCCCCTCTAACGGTATTGGCGGTACAATCAGGGTCAGTTTTTGCATAGATCCCGCCTATTTTGGTGTTTTCGATGGAAATATGATCTACCTCCACATCAGAACTTAAATTGCCAATGCCGATACCCGCTCCCTGGGCGACTCTTTTGATCTTAAATCCGTAATATTGACCAGGATACCCTGAACCTGTCAGTTTGATGTAGCGGCAGTGGTGTATGGCAATTCCGAAATAGTGATCCGTGTCAATGATGACTTCACCGCCCAAATTGATCATGACAATGGGTTGAGCAGAGGTTCCTTCAAAGTTGACCACATGGATGAATTTTCTGCTCCCTGCCACAAAATAGAGCGTATCCCCGGGCTTAACCTGTTTGTAAGCCGGAGCATGGGCATCCACATACAATTGGTCAAGAGCGATGACATGCCCTTTGTTTTGTCCCAATGCTGACATACAATTGATGAGTAAGAGTATAAGAAGAATTTTAATCCTAATTTCCACGCTTTGCCCGCTCCCAGTTTACAGTTTGAGAACCTTTCAGGTAGCGCTTGAATCCAAGAAATACCGAGAGGTTCATGATGAAAAAATAGTAGGGTATAAAAAGAATCTTGAGTCTGATTGACCTGTTTTCCAGATACCAACCCAACAATGCCGAAAGGTAAAACAAAATTTGTAACCAAAACAAAATTGGATAGAATTCAGGTGTAAAAATTCCTGCTTCCCATGCCAGGATAAAACCAACGGGCAACATCAGCAGCAGGGAGAGCGGTGCAAGCGTCCAACGCAATACCCTGTGTGAGATGTATTGAAAGGAGAGGGTTCCATATTTGAAGAAATTCAGCAGGGAGCGCAATCTGACCACCGATTGAATTCCGCCTGCAGAGATCCTGATCTTTCGTTTGAGCTCCTCTTTTACATTGGCCGAAGCTGTCTCGATGGCATAGGCATCCGGATCGTACTGGATGGTATACCCTTTCTGGGCGACACGCAACGAAATGATGAAATCATCCAGCAGGGTATCCCTTTCAACCTCCTGGTAAAGTTCCGTACGAATGGAGAATAACTCTCCCGCCGCTCCAACGACGGAGTAGAGTTCAGCATCCCATTTTTTCAGTGCTGACTCGTATTTCCAGTACAAACCCTCCCCGGCACCGGCCGCTGCATCCTTCTCTTTGCTGAAAATTCGTTTTTCGCCCGAGACACATCCAACTTGAGGATCACTGAAGAGGTTGACGATCCGGCGGATAGACTCTTTTCCCAACAATGTATTGGCATCACAGAATACGACAATGGGAGAGGTGACAAATTTCATCCCCCTGTTCATTGCGCCGATCTTGCCACTTCGCTCCGGCAAATGATGAACCTCTACATCCCCATATTTCTTCAATTCATCCGGTGTGCCATCATTGGATCCATCTGTGACCCAGACGAAACGCAATTTCTCTTTCGGGTAATCCAGCTCCCGGGAGTTTTTGATTTTTTCGGCCACAAAATCTTTTTCATTGTAGGCTGCTATGAACAGCGTTACCTCCGGCTCGTAGCCGGTGTGGTCTGGTCTCTTTTTTGAGATGCCGGTCAATCTCCTGAACTTGACTATGGAAAAGAGCAGAATGCCATATCCGATGTAGGCATAGAATACGATAAAAAGCAGTATCCAAAAAGTGATTTTCAATGTAGTCATAATATTACATTCTAATAGTTTTTACCAAATTTATTCATAACAGGGCAGCTCATTAGCAGTTCCCGCTAAGTACTTAAAAAATGCACTACTCCTGTTTCATAACCCATAACTCATAACCCATAACCCATAACTCATAACTCATAACTCATAACCCATAACTCATATCTCTTCCCGCTCGTCCAGGCATTTCTGCAGTGCCTCGGCAAAGAGCTTGTCATTTGGCGGAGCAAAAATGGTAGAGTGTTCTCCCGGAATATGTAGGATAACAACCTCTTTCACAAATTCATCCCATCCATAGCAAATTGGTTCCTTGATGTAAAATTTTTGGTCCATGGCCCTGAAAAGTGTCAATTTCCCCGGATAAGGTGGCAATATGTATTTCTCAAGTGCTATATGGTTGGCTCTGTGCACCTTGTGTAAGTACTTGGGCAATTCACTCTGCTTCCCAACAGAGACCCCTTCAGGCTTGATTTTGTAATCATCCTTGGTTATCTTTTGCATCATCGACTTCCATTTGGCGGCAGCAAATTCAGACTTCTTTGCTCCGGGCATTTTAAGAAATGTTCCTACAATCCAGGAAACTTGGTGGAACAAACGGTCTGTTCGCAGCAAATAGCGCTTTACAAAAGGAATATGCATGTCCGATGCATTCTCTGAAACAGTATCGAATACACCCAGGAAGCTCACCTTTTTACCTTCCAGCAACAGTTGCCTGGCCATTTCATAGGCCAGCTGGCCTCCCATGGAGAAGCCGGCCAAAGCGTAGGAGCCACTCTTGTCTACTTTCAGTATCTCCTCATTGTAGTATGCGGCGATCTCCTCGATGGTATAGAGTGGTTCATCCACCCCGTCCAACCCTTTGGCCTGCAGTCCGAAGACCGGCTGATCGGGATCCAGATGGGACACGATGGTGGTGTAAAGCAGGAGATTCAATCCAGCTCCATGTACCAGGTAGAGTGGTTTTTTGCTCCCCTTCGAGCGGATGGGGACCAGGGACCCCCAGCTTACCGTTTCTTCCTTCTTTTCCAGCAACTTCGCCATATCCTGAATGGTGCTGTGATCGAACAGGACTGCGAGTGGCAACCTGACTCCCAACTGTTTTTCAATTTTCACCATCAGGGTGACCGCCAGCATCGAGTGCCCTCCGATTTCAAAGAAGTTTTCATCGATGCCTACCCGGTTTATTTTGAGAACTTCGGCCCATATATCGGCCAGTTTTGCTTCTGTTTCTGTCGTTGGTGCCACGTAGGCCTTTTCTTCCTGTTGTGCCGTTTCCATGGGGGAGGGAAGTGCCTTCCGGTCAATCTTCCCATTGGGGGTCAAAGGAAACTGGTCAATGAATACATAGGCTACTGGAACCATGTAATCCGGGATTTTTGTTTTGAGAAACTGACGGAGTTCAGCCAGATCGGTCTCCTGGTTCTCTTTTTTGATGAGGTAAGCTACCAGCCTCTTGTCTCCCGGAGTATCTTCCCTTACCAGTACTACATTGTCCTGGATGGTAGGAAAGAGCGTCAGGGCTGATTCGATCTCCCCAAGTTCAATCCTGAATCCGCGGATCTTTACCTGCGAATCCACCCGGTTGAGAAATTCGAGCTTGCCCTCTTCCGTCTGTTGCACCAGGTCGCCGGTCCGGTACATGCGTGCACCGGGACGATTGGAAAACGGATCGGGAAGGAATTTATCCCTCGTCATCTCCGGCAGGTTGAAATAGCCTTTGGCCAGGCCATCTCCGCCAATGAACAGTTCCCCCGGATACCCAATCGGGACAGGTTGGAATTCGGTATTTAAAACATAGATGAAGGTGTTGTCGATGGGCTTTCCCAGGTTGATGTATCCGGTCCGGTCGTTTTCATCAACAGCAACTTTTTCTACGGTCGACCAGACCGTTGTTTCGGTGGGGCCATACATGTTCCACAACTCGCCGCATTTGCCCACCAGGTCGTAGGCAAGCTCCTTGGGCATCGCCTCTCCGCCGCACAGGATCTTCAGGTCTTTGGCACCCTTCCACTCCGCGGAGTTCAGCATACGGAAGGTTACCGGAGTGGCTTGCAGAATGGTTGCACCATGCTCTTCGATCTTTTGAATGAGGAGATCGGGGTTCATGGAGGTCTCCTGACTCGCCACAAAAATTTTTGCACCGGAAATA
This sequence comes from Tangfeifania diversioriginum, assembly GCA_945873105.1. Lineage (GTDB taxonomy): Bacteria > Bacteroidota > Bacteroidia > Bacteroidales > Prolixibacteraceae > CAINVV01. The sequence goes on along the minus strand of CAMCBW010000006.1, from coordinate 124,546 downwards.
ATTGGAAGATACATCTCCAGTCCGGCAATGTCAAACGAGATCGTGGTAACAGCCAGCCAGACATCCTTCGCTGTAATACCTGGTTGCCTGGCCATGGAGTGGATGAAGTTGACCAATGCCCGGTGCTGGATCTGCACTCCCTTGGGTTTGCCGGTCGACCCTGAGGTGTAAATGAGGTAGGCCACCATGTCAGGATTCACTGCAAAGGCTGGGTTGTCGGGCGATTCATCCTGGTAAGCTGATGTCTCTTCGATGAAGATATTTTTGGCCGATGTTTCGGGTAAATTCTCCAGTAGCTTGCGTTCCGTGATTAATACAACCGGATTTCCATCTTCCAGGATAAGCGCCAAACGGTCTTTGGGATAGATCGGATCCAGCGGGATATAGGTACACCCTGCTTTTTGTATGGCAAGCAAGGCCACCAGCAAATCGGTACTACGTTCAATGCAGAGTGCCACCAGTGAGCCTTCCACTGCCCCTGACTTGTGCAGGTGGCGTGCGAGACGGTTGGCCTTGTCATTGAGTTCGGTATACGTTAACACTTTTTGGTCATCGAACAGTACGATGGAATCAGGTGTCCGTAGCACCTGCTCTTCGAACAATTGGAAAATGCACTTCTCCTCCGGGAAATCCACAATGGTCTGGTTCCACTCCCCGAGTATCAACTGTTTTTCGGGTTCGGTGAGCAGCGGGATGGTCTTGAGTTTTTGCTGCGGATTTTCCAGGAGGCTGTTCACCAGCTGCATGAAGTGGCCCGCCATCCGCTCCATCCGGCTCCTTTTGAAGAGGCTGGTATTGTACTCCAGTACACAATTCAATGTCTTCTTCGATTCATAAATATGCAGGGAGAGGTCGAATTGTGCCACTTTTCGGCGTCTGTCTACCATCTCCATCGTCGTACCGTCGAGTGAGATAACCTCATCAAACATATTGAGGTAGTTGAACATCACCTGGAAGAGGGGGGAAGTATTGGTGGATCTGGCTACTTTTAACTCTTCGACAATCAGGTCGATGGGCAAATTCTGGTGCTCGAAGGCAAGAAAGAATTTCTGCTTGCTCTGCTCGAACAACTCCAAAAAGGTCATGTTGTCAAGGGGTGTTACCCGAAGGGGAAAGTTGTTGATCAACATGCCTACCAATGATTCCTGCTCCTCATAGACTCTTCCTGATACCGGTATGCCGACCAGGAATTCCTCCTGGGAAGCGTATCTTGACAGCAATGTATTAAAGATGGACAATAATGTCACAAACATCGATCCATTGTTTTGCTGTCCAAATAGTTGCAATTGTTCAGTCTGTTGCTTTCCCAGGGTAAACTGCACCTCATCCCCATGGTAGGTCTGCTTCTTTGGACGATGGAAGTCCATTGGAAGCTGGAGAAGGTCCGGCGCTCCTTTCAGTTCCTGTTTCCAGAAGTTCAACTCCTTCTGACACTCCTCTCCTTTTAGCCAATGGTTGTGCCAAACAGAAAAATCCGCATAGGTTATGGGTAAAGCAGGTAAGGCCGGCATCTTTTGCTGGTGTAGTGCTGTATAAATTAGGCCAAGTTCATCCAGCATTAGCTTGACAGACCAGCCATCCGTGATGGCGTGGTGCATGTTGAACAGCAGCAACCAATCATGGTCGCTGAATTTAAGTAGTTTACAGATGAACAATGGTCCGGCTTCGAGATCGAATTGGTACAGTTCGTTCTCCCTGGAATGTTTTTCTGCTTCCTGTTGCTGCGCTTCTCCGGAGAGATGTTCGAGGTTTTCAATCGCCAGGTGAAAGTCAAGTGATTCAAATACCGTCTGGATTGCCTCCCCATTGGCGGTGCGAATGACTGTTCGCAGGGTTGCATGCCTTTGAATCAACTCCTGTATGCTCTTTTCCAAAATTGGGACATCCAGCTTTCCCGTGATCCGGTAGTCAAACGGCATGTTGTAGGCAAGGTTGCCCGGTTCAAAATTCTCGAGGAACCACAACCTTTTCTGGCCGGGAGAGGCGGGATAGGTGTCGGTATAGCCCTCTGCCGGAAGAATTGTTTGGGTATGAACCGATGCAGTTTGAACGCTCAGCATTTGATCAATTTCCTCCGCAATTTGGCAGACCAACTGTTTTTCAAAGATGGTTCGCAAAGAGATCCGGACATTTAAATCCTTGTTTATTTTGGAGATAAGCAAGGCCGCCATCAGGGAATTTCCTCCCAGATCAAAGAAATTGTCGTTTCTTCCGATGGGCTTTATCTTAAATATATCGGCGAATGCATCCGCCAATCTTATTTCTGTATCTCCCTCTGGCCCAACAAAATTTGTGGCAGATTGAGACATGGTATCAACCGGAGGCGGAAGTAATTTCCGGTCAACTTTCCCATTCAACGTAACCGGAAACTGCTCCATTACCATGAAGCTGGCAGGCACCATGTAATCCGGAAGTTTACTTTTCAGAAAATTTCGGAGTTCTGTCAGGTCCGGAACTGCATGATCCTCCGGAATGATGTATCCCACCAGTCGCTTATCCCCTGCTGTGTCTTCCCGCACAATCACCACTTTGTCCTTGATCCCGTTGTATTGGGCAATGGCCGATTCTATCTCGCCAAGTTCGATCCTGAAGCCCCTGATCTTTACCTGTGAGTCGACCCTGTTGAGAAAGACCAGGTTTCCATCCTTGAAATATTGAACCAGGTCGCCGGTCTTGTACATTTTCTCATTGGGTTCCTTGCCGAAGGGGTTGGGTAGGAATCGCTCATCGGTCATGGCTGGCAGATTGAGGTAACCCGTAGAAAGCCCATCTCCGCCAATGTAGAGCTCCCCGGGTATCCCGACAGGTACCGGAACCAGCTGTTTGTTCAATACATACAAGGTCGTATTGTCGAGTGGCCGGCCAATCGGAACATATCCCTCACCTTCGGTCTCTTCCATGGTCAGATTCCTGACAACCGAATAGATGGCTGTTTCGGTTGGACCGTAAGAGTTCCAAACACCGGCGGTGATAGGCAGCAATTGCCTGACGAGCTCTTTCGACAGGGCTTCGCCACCAATGATCAGTTTAAGATCTTTTTTTCCTTTCCAGGCGCTGATCATCAGCATCTTAAAAGTAACAGGGGTCGCCTGGAAAACAGTGGCACCACACGCCTCAATTTTTTTGGCCAGCAACTCCATGTCGGTGGTGGCCTCCTGTGGTGCTATTACAAGTTTCGCACCGTTGAAAAGTGGCAGGTACATCTCCAGTTCGGCAATGTCGAAGGAGATGGTGGTAACAGCCAACAGGATGTCTTTTGAGTTGAATTCCAATAATTTGCGCATCGAATTCACCAGATTTACGACGGCCAGCTGTGAAATTGGCACTCCTTTGGGCTTTCCGGTAGAACCGGAGGTGTAAAGTATGTAAGCCGCCTTTGCAGAATGGCCAAAAGTGAGATTTTCTGTGGATGCCTTGCTGTAAACTTCAGGATCATCAACAAAGATCATCTTTGCCGGAGTTTCGGGAGCAAATTCTGTCAATGATTGCTGGGTCAAAAAGATGACGGGTGCTGCATCGTCCACAATCAGTGAAAGCCGAGCCTTGGGATAGATGGGATCCAGTGGAAGATAGGTGGCCCCGGTTTTGGAAATAGCCAGCAAGCCAATGATCATGTTCAGTCCCCGTTCTACAAATAGTGCAACTATTTGGTCTTCGCGGGCACCCTGGGAGGCCAGGAAATGGGCCAGCCGGTTGGCCGCCAGATTCAGTTCGGTATAGGTCAGTTGTTGGTCTTCATAAATTACAGCTACTTCATCCGGTGTTTTAAGCACCTGCGCCTCAAACAATTGATGGATGCATTGATCTTTGGGATATTCGACCCTGGTGTCATTCCAATCTGCCAGAATTTGCTGTGCCTCCTGTTTCGTAAGGAGTGGGAGTTTCAGCAATGAAGAATTGTTGTCTGCCGCCAGTGCAATAAGCATTGTTTGGAGATGACCACCTACCTTCAGGATGGTAGCCTCTTCGTAGAGTTCCTGGTTGTAGGTCAGTTTACAGGCAAAACTGTCGATGCCCTCTTCAATCTGCAGGGCAAGGTCGAATCCGCTGTTGACAGCTAAACCGCTTGCCTGGTTACCGGCAGCCTCTTTTGCCGAGCGGTATTCGTAATAGACATTTGGTAACGCCTGTATGGCTGTTCGATCTGCTGTATTTGCAGGATAAAACAGCTCATTGAAAAAGATCTCCCTGTTCTCCAGTGCAACCGAAACATGGTGCTGGACGAAGGTCACGAGTTCATTGAATGTTGCCTCCTCCTTTACCAGGAATCTAACTGGCAGAATGTTGGTATAATGCTCTTCCGGAGAGGCTGTTTCAGGACCATTGTCACCGCAGCTGAATGCTACCAGGAAATCATCCTGGGCAGCATACCGGTAAAGCAGGACGCCGAAGAGCGTCAGCAATTTTTCGCAGATCTCTGGCTGATTATTACTTCCTGCAGATTTGAATTTAGACAGAAGCGAACGATCCAGCACGAAAGAGCATGCTCCGCTCTTGAAGGTTTGACCCTGTACCCTGTTGAAATCAGTTGGCAACTGTACCAATGTTGGGGCGTCTTTCAACACTTCTCTCCAATAATCTGCAGGTTTCAGCTCGGCGGATGTTTTCTTGATTGCCATAATATTTTAGCTAAAAGGTTGTATGAATATTATCTGTGTTTGTCTTCTTTGACGGTCTTCATTTGAACTATAATCAGTTTTTCATGGCTGCTTTTCTGGCAAACATGTTGTAACGATCGATCACTCCATATTCAAAAGTTCCCAGTCCGTCCAGGAAATTCTTGATTCTAGCCTGACCTGTAATTTTTTCTTCGACCACCAGGGTAATGTTCGGATACTGGCGGAGGAAGTTGGTGGCTCCCTGAAGTGCTTCAATTTCCATCCCCTCGACATCCAGTTTGAACAGGATGTTCTGTTTGGGATCCAGGTTCAATTCAGGAAGTAAAGAATCAAACGTGCACAATTCTACCTCGCAACCATGCTGTTGCCCGGCTGTACCAACATGGGATGCTCCGGTATTCACCTGGTTGAAATTGAAATGAACCAGCTTGTGCTGATCCCCAAGTCCCAACTTGAAGGCCTTTACTTCATTTGCAAGATTGTTCAAGTTTAGATTTTTGACCAGAACCTGATAGTTGCTCTCAACCGGTTCAAATGCGATGGTTCGTAAATTTTTTTTGGCCGATAGGATGGCATAGGCACCAATACAGGATCCGGCATCCACAAAGACCGAATATTCGTGGATACGGGAGAGTATGAATCGTTTCACCCCCCACTCGTAACGAAAATTGGCAAATTGAAAGTCGTTGGTGTTTTTTCGGCAGAAGAATTTTCCCAATGAACTTGTGACAATGCGGTCGTTCGAATGTGATTTCTTGTAGATCAGGTACCTGGCCGATGCCACAACGGAATGCAGGTCTCCGTGCTTGATGTATTCATAGAAATACCAGAAATAGGTGTTGATTTTGTGTAGCATGGTCAAATAAGTTGGTTCAGAGGCAAGTAAATACAGGAATAATCAGGAGGTGATACGCTCCCATTTCAGGGTTTGTGGATTGTATTGTTTGATTATTTTGGCCGGATTGCCGGCTGCAACGGAATAGGCAGGAACATCCTTGGTGACTACTGAGCCGGCGGCAATTATGGCATGCTTGCCAATGGTTACCCCGGCAACCACAACCGCATTGGCGCCAATCCAAACTTCATCCTCAATGGTAATTTTCTTTTTGGTAACGGGCTGGTTGTGGGGAGGAAGAAGAATATCCTCGTAACCATGGTTCAGACCAGACATCACAATGTTCTGTGCCATGATTACATCGTTGCCGATGGTCACGGGACCGATCAGAACATTACTCATGCCGATCCTGCAACGATTACCGATCAGAACGTCGCCAACCCCATTGTTGACCGTGCAGAAATCTTCGATGGTAGAGTCATCCCCCAGTGCAAAATTGTTAAACGGCATCACATCCATTCGTGTACTCCGGTTGATTCTGGCATTTTTTCCTTTTTTGTGGAAAAACGGGTTGAGGAACCATTGGACCCAGAGGCGCGGACGTGCCTGGTTCCTGGGCATCATGGCATTCAATGCCAGCTGCTTCAACCTCGGATTTGCTTTGATTTTATCGACCAGACTCATTTTTTAGTTTTTGTAAGTTGAAGAACATTGGAAATCTCTTTTACATTGTTTTCCCAGGTGTGCTGACGGGCAAATTCCGCCCGAGTTTGATGCAATTCGGGCGAATCTTCCTGCAGGGCTTTTTCGATACATGTGATGTATTGCTCCTTGTTTTCGGCCAGGTAGGTGTAATCTGCAAAGACACTCATCGCTTCCGTTTTGGTGGCCACAGTCGGTTTCCCCATGGCCAGGTATTCATCGATTTTACGGGGGTAATTACCGATGGTTACCGGACTAAGCACTTGCGGATTGAGAGCCACATCGAAGCAGTTGAGGTAGGAGGGGAGCTCGTTCCCCGTTTTATTGCCGAGAAAATAGACGTTTTTCAACTGGTGCAGCCGGCTGCTTTTGAAGGTCTCATCTTCTGGCCCTACCAGGACAATACTCCATTCGGGTCGGCTTTCCGCGATAAACTCAAGGACCTGCAGGTCGAGCCGCAGGGAGAGCAGTGCTCCGATGTATCCTATGACAGGTTTTGGCACCGATGCGATGTCAGCAGGAATGGTAGAAACAAGGTTTGGGTCGAAAAGCGATACATCACAACCCTGACCAACATAAAATGAATTTTTGTTGAAGGCTCGTGCCAAAGAGGCAAGGTAAGTAGAATTGGCCACTACCAGATCTGCCTTTTTCATGTGAAGTGCCTCGATTCTGACGCCCTGCTTCTTCCAGTAATCGACGGCTATCAGGTTGTCTCTCGTATAGTAAATGTAGGTTTCAGGTGTCAGGTACTCCTTTAGGTAGAAACTCCTGAACATATCACTGTCGTTAAAAATCACAATGTTTTTAAAGCCAAGCAAGTTTATTGCGTGCTGGATTTGCTTGGCAAACCTTTTGTTGTTGATCCGGTTCAGCCAGTCAAAAAGGGTGGGAGAGGAGATCCAATTGATGGATTCAAGCAGGGTAGCCGGATACAAATTCCAAAGATTGGTGGATATCTCCTCTATACCGGGTTTTCCGCTTTTCAATATTTGAATCCGTTTCTTGGTATTGGGGTTTTTTCGCTCCCTGAACCTGGTGATGCGGTCCAGGGGGGAATTGACATACAGAACCCGGTTGTTCTTCGCCAGCTCAGCTGCAATATTCTTACAATTGCTACCGATGGGGATGTCCCATGCCTGAATGCCAACTACGATGATGTCTCTGTTTACCAACATAATCACTTAATTATTGGTTCCTTATTTCAAAAGATCCTGGTAGATCCTAAGCACATGCTCGGCCATGGCTTTCCACGAAAATTTTGCAGCCTGAACAAATCCCTTGCTGATCAACGACGCCTTCAACTCCTCGTCAGCGAGGATTTGAATCATGGCAGCTGTGATCTCTTCGGGTTTATACGGGTTCACAATGCAGGCTGCTTCTCCCGCAACTTCCGGCATGGAGGAGGTATTGGAGGTGATGACCGGTGCACCGCAGGCCATCGCTTCCAGCATAGGGATTCCGAAGCTTTCACGCAACGAGGGGTAGAGGAAAATATCGCACTGGCCGTAAATGGCAGGAAGATCTGTATTCACCACATAGCCAGTAAGGATGATCTTGTTTATCAATTCGGTATCCCCGATGTCGGTAAGGATTTTTTCGAGTTCTACCCTATCATAATCCAGCATGACAAGTTTCATGTCCGAACCTGTCTGTTTGAGATAGTCAGAGAATGCCTTCAGGGTCCCTTTGGTATTTTTCTTTGGATCAGTGTTGCCGAGAAAGAAAAAGTAGCGGTCGGGCAGCCGGTATTTTTCCCTGACCCGCTTCAGCTCCAGTGGATCGGTAACTGGCTTAAAGTGTTCGCTCACACCGTTGTAGACTGCCTCCAGCCGGGGATCATTGCCCATCCCAAAGAACTGTCCGATCCTCTTCTTCTCAAAATGAGAGACGGTGATAATTTTGTCACTTTTCTTCACAATCCAGGGGACAAAGAATTTTCGGTAAAGGTTCCCGAACTTCTGGTAAAGGGATCCGCTTCCCCTTAAAATTTTCAAATAGCTGCTCTCCATGTAAATAATATCGTGCAGCGTAACCACCAGCGGGATCCTGGTAAGAACCGGGGCAGTATTGCTGGTACAGTGAAGTAACTGACAACCGGCTTTCCTTGCTGCCCGGGGCAACGCGAATTGTTCCCACAAGGGATAAAAACCTCCTTTGAGCCTTACCACCTTGAAATTAGAAGATTCCTGAATTACTGCATCATCCACATCCGGTTTGATGAAAAGGATGTATTCATTTTCCTGGTCAATGGTTTGCAGATTGCGGATCAGTTCCAGTGCAACCATGTCCATGCCATGCTTTTTCTTGCGAAAAATGCGTTGTGCCTCGATACCAATGATCATTTATAACCTCCCTCTTGATTAATTAACGACTGGATTATCAAATTAACAATATATACCAACCAATTGTTTTCTGATTGAGATAGAAATTTGTATGAAAAGTGTTTAACGCAACGTAAAAATCCCAATAGTTGGTTTTTTTACGTTGAGGTATGTTTTGTGTGAATAAACTGTTTGTTGGCCCCTTTAATCTTTAGTAGGGAACCCACCATCAGCAACATTCCTTTGGGCAGACTCATTAGGGCTTTCACCGTCTTGAAATTGTAAAAGGAGCCAGGTACAGAAAACAGAAAAGCAAGCAAGCAAAGTGAGGCAACAAATCCCCATGTTTTGGTATAGAGCAGGTCATTTTCCAGCAGGAGGTTTGCGAGTATAAAGAGGAAGCCCATGATCACCACGGCGCCCAGGAGCAGAATTCTCGGCGGTTGTATGAACTGGATGGCTTTGTCAAAATAGTCGAGGTTGCCTTTTGCGAAAAGATTTTTTGCAGCATCGAAGAAATAGAGCCTGAAATAGTGCAGCTGGGCAGAGAGCCATCTGCGACGCTGGTTGCTGAATACCTCGGCTTTCTGAACTTTTTCATCGTACACAAAGGCCTGATCCAGGTAGAGGATTTTGTGACCGGCCTTCAGCATCTTCAGTTCAATCTCCTTGTCGAAACCACCGACTGCGGTTACCGTCGACATCAACCCTTTGAAATAGGCATAGTCGAAAGCCATGCCGGAGCCAATAATGGCAGAGGAGAGTCCCAATACACGGTGCCCCTTCCGGAAGATATGGTTGTTGATCTCCTCGCTGATGGCATCCAGGATGGCCAGCGAGGTATTCATGTTTTTGGCGGTCCGGTGACCCTGTACAGCCATGCAACGCGCTTCGAAAGCCCCATTGATCCTTACCAGAAAATCGGGGGCCATTACATTGTCAGCATCCAGAATAACTGCGATTTCGTAGGGCTCAGACAGCAGTTCCATGGCTTTATTGAGTGCCTTGGATTTGGTGCTTTTTTCAAAGGATACCTCGATGACTTTCAAGGGTAATTCCCTCAATTTGGCAATGGTCTCCGGTTGAAAAGAGTCGGCAATGATGATGGCATCGTAACAATCGGCGGGATAATCCTGCTTCAAAGCTTCCTGTGCTACACTTACAATGACTTCATCCTCTTTGTAACCTGGAATAAACACAGCCATTTTGCGCTGTTTCAGCGGTTTTTTTGCGGGAGCCTCCCTGTAGAAAAGTCCTGCAAAGGCAAAGATAAAGATGTAGAGGGTGGAAAGCCCCAGCAGAATCAATAGGATTACCTGTAAGTAGTTGAATATTATCATATTTAATAATTTTATCGTTGGATCTGAAATCGACTGGATATTTCTGGATTCCTGATAGAAACCGCTGGTTTCTTCAGGTTGTTATCCTAATTGTACTCTTTTGTTCTCTGCTCTTCACAATTTAAAGTTTTGGATTGGTGTGTATCTCGCTGGAAAAAAGATGACTGATGTGCCATCCAATGGCCCTGGCATAGGATTTGAAGTGTCCTTTGTCGCGCTTCAGCAGGAAGACCACCATATTTTTGGGTATGGCCACGAATAGCTGGAACAGGATGGCTACGAAAAAGGTAAAGCCGGTCACATTGCGCCGCAGGTAGAGCAGGCGGGCCCGGTTCATGTAGTAGGTCTTGAAGGGACTGAGCTTTCCGGTAGAGATGGACTCTTTGTGCAGGATCGTGGAGTCGTGAACATACCACAATTGGTAACCGGCCCTTTTGATACTGGCACCCCAGTCCAGTTCCTCATAGTAAAGGAAATAGCATTCCGGCATCAGTCCTGTTTTTTGAATCACCGACAGTGGCATCATCATGGCAGCACCATGTACGAAATGGGTAGGCGTGTCGGTTTCAAACTGGCCGGTGTCTACCTTGCCATGTCCAATGCCATGGCTACGCATGGTGTAGGGATTCATGGGAGTCTGACCGCAAAACTGGATGGTATCTTGGTGGTCGAAATATTTGATCTTGGGACTGACTGCCCCAATTTCGGGATTTAATTCACATTTCGCGACCAGCGGTTCCAAAAAACCAGGTTCAACCTCCGTATCATTGTTGATGAACAGCAGGTATTTCCCTTTCGCCTGACGGATACCCAGGTTATTTCCTCCAGCAAAGCCCAGATTTTCTGTGCTTTGAATGAAAATAATTTCAGGAAACGACTGTTTAAGAATTGCCAGGTCATCTTTTGGAGAAGCGTTGTCCACTACAATGACTTCGACGTTTGGATAGGTAACCAATCGAAGTGAGGCCAGCAAGTCAAGCGTAACTTCCGGATGATCATAATTTACAGTGACTATTGACACCAAAGGATATTCCATAGGTCTGTTGTAATTGGTTAATAAAAGCAACTTTCACGAAAAACATAAACTGCAAGCGGCACCTGATTAAGATCTATGCAGACAACATTTTCTGTTCATTCAGGATTTTTAAATCTTTATCCTCCTCTTGCGTATCGAGTTTTTTGGTATTCAACAACAATGCCATGGAGATGTAGATCGTAACCGCTGTTGGGACAGTTCCCAATACCGCATTCCCATAGGAGGCGACCATGACACCTACCATACCGGCCAACAGGGCCGACATCCTGACTTTTAATATCGGATCACGGATTCTGTTCATGATCCGGTAAGATGATTTGATGACAATGTAAAAAAGGATGAACAAGTGCAGCAACAACCCGATCACCCCCAGTTCGGCCCAAATCATAACATACCAGCTATCGGTCGCGATGTTGGACAGAAAGGCATTGGGCAGAAATTTCTTGGCCTTTACCCCTGCATGGCCAAGCCCTCCGCCAATGGGTCTTGAAGCAAGGTAGCTCTTCAGGATCCGCTGGTTCTCGAGCCTCACCTGAAAAGAGGCATCCTTTGGATCAAAGGCTGTCCGCATTCTTCGGATTTGCTGGTTGCCCTGTCCGATGGTGGTGTATTTGAAGAAAATGAAAACCATTACCAGGGAGATGAATCCAGCCAGCATGACTGCCTTGTTCTTTTTGAGCACAAAATAGGTACCCATACCGGCCAATGGAATGCTGATGGCACCTCTGGTCCCCGACAACAGCATTCCGTAAAAACCTAAAAAGGCAACTGTCAGGAAGAAGGATTTTTTCCACCAGACCTTCTCTTCTAGGGCTAGAATCAGGGCGACCACTCCGGAGTAGGCCTGGTTGGCCCCAAATTGGCCGGCATCGCTCAGGAACGAGAAAATACGGAGCTTGCCGAACAAGACGTGGGTCTGTGCAGCGCCGGCATTCAGCCAGGCCTGTTCATAACTATCCACCCCAAATAAGTTTTGTGCAATGCCTTTTAACGAGGCCAGCAGTGATAAACCTCCCCAAAGCAACAGGAAATATTCTATCTTACGGTTGGTATTCAGTAGCAAAAGTGTCAAAACGATCAGGAGAAACATGTACATGCCGATTCCTCGCATGCCATTAAGCCAGGCGGCAAAACTCCTGGCCTCTGGGTTGATTACCTCCAAAAAACAGTATCCAAACCAGATAAAGGCCAGTAAGGTAACATCCTTTGCCGCAAGGGTCCAATCAATTTTATCGTAGAATTTGTTGAAAATCATGGCCAAAAAAGTCAGGAAGAGGATGCCATCCATCAATAGCCCAACTTGAAAATCAATGTAACGACCCAGTCCAAGGGAGAAGAATCCCAACATCACTGTTGCATACAATCCAACGACCGGATAGACAAACAAGAGGTAGAAAAAGGCAAAAACAAATGGCAGGATCAGCAGTCCCATACCAATGGTAATGCCCATTTTGCCGATTAACCAGGATGACAATACCACCAAAATCGCCATCAACAGAAGGTTGACAGGAGACTTTAGGCGATCCGAACCGGTTAATAGATCAAAAGGGTTGTTCCTTACCATGGGGAAGATTTCATTGTTTCATTGCAGGAACTCAATGGTTCCCGGATGTTTTATTCCTTAATTTCCCATAAATTGTTTTGTAAAAATCGATTCCTCTGCTGAAGATTAATCGATAGTTCAGCGACAATTCCCTGTCCATGTAGTAGTAACCAACCCATATTCCGATCGTTGTAAAGAAGATGGAGGCAACGGCTACCAGTGACAATGACTTAAAAATGAAGATGGCAATGATGTCGCCTACCACATTGGCGATCACCATGTACAATACTTTCATGAAGTTGATGTTCGGTTTGTTGATACTGTCGAGACCGATTCCCGTCATCCTGTCGATGGGCAGCAAAAGGCCATAGATGGAAAAGATCCGCATGATGGTGGCTGCATTAAAGCCTGTCACAGGGTCGGTTCCAAGGTATTGGCTGCCACCCAGAATTAGGATCAGAAAATCGGCAAAAACAAATGTGAACAAGCTAATGGCCATGAAAAGGTAGGTCATTGCGCCGGAGTAGGTGTAGAAAACCTCCTTCACCTCCTCAATTTTGTTGTGCATGCTGGCTTTTGACAATTTTGGAAAGGCAGTGGCGGCAAAACTTCTCAGGGGAATCTGTTGCAATTCGGTCAGTTTCATCGGAATACTGTAGAGGGCAACGGCAGCTGTGCCCAGCGGACTAAAACTGATGATAAAGGTGTCTGCACTGCGAAGCAGGTTGGTGCCTATCAGGGTAAAGGTGGTATACTTGCTGAAATGCAAAAGAGTCTTGCTGTTTTCCCAGGTGGCTTTTCTGATGTATTTTAATCCGTCCCAGCCCATCAAAATACAGATTCCGGAAGCTACAGCATCAATGATCAAAAATGCCCAGACCAGTTGTACCAGGGTCATATGAAAGAAGAAAAAATTTGCGGCCACTACCAGAAAGAAACCGACGCTTTCGACAGACCGGATAAATAAGATTTTTCCAAATTGAAGATCCGCCTGCATGATGACTAACGCCATGTTCATAGGAAAGTTGATCAATGCCAGCAAGGGATACCATTCAAAGAAAATTTCGTAACCTGTGTTGTGAATTGGTTTAGAAAATACAAACAGGCAAACAAGCAATAACATGCAAATCAGAATGGTAGCAATTATGCCTATCAAACCGTTTGACCCGATGTACTTTAACCGTTCTTCGTGTTCTGCACCTGAGAGATAGCGGACGATGGCGGTATTGATGATTCCGTAACGAAACATCTCAATAAGCGCCGCAGCCGAAATGAAGATTACCCACTCTCCAAAAACTTCCATCTCGAAAGTTCGCGCCAGCAAAGCAAAACCGGCAATCCCCATGAAGGAGATAATCAGGTTACCTGCCAGCGACAGAAAATTGTCTTCCCTAACTATCTTCTTTATTGTATTTAACATGGATAAATTTTAGCGGTCTTTTACTGGTAAAAAATTCATTAAAGCTGTTGCAAAAGCAATCTTTATTTGTTGCACAAGAGTGCCCATTTCTCAATGCCCTCTTTTACCTGATTAATTGTCAGTGGTTTACTGATGTAATCATCCATCCCTGCGGCAAGGCATTGTTCCTCATCGCTTCGGAGTGCATTGGCTGTCATGGCGATGATCAATGGTCGCTGGCTTCCCCAGTTGGCGATGATCTGCCGGGTAGCTTCAAATCCATCCATTTCGGGCATTTGAATGTCCATAAATACGATGTCAATTTTCAGCCGGTTGAGTGCCTCCAGTACTTCGTAACCGTTGGCTGCAATGTGAATCTGATAACCAAGCATCTGAAACAACAGGGTAATTAATTTCTGATTGATCGCATTGTCTTCAGCAACCAAAATATTCAATGGAAACAAATCATTGATTTTCTGATACTGTTTGGGTGGATTGATTACAGGCATTTTGTTGCTTTTCTGATCGGTGAGGATGGTCGTGACATAGGCAATCAATTGTGAATGTTTGAGAGGTTTGTTGATACGGTGCGGAAAATAGTTCTGAATGATTGGCAATTGTGACGAAGAAGATGGATTGGTAATCAGAAGCACCGGAATATTTGCATATTTCTTCAATTTAAGGATCTCCATCTCTGATACTTCTTCAATTTTCTCCGGAAAATCATACTCAAGCAGTAAAAGATCAATTTCTTTAGATTTTTCCAAAATTAGGACTGACTCACTGATTGAATCAGTACAATGGGTCTTTACCTGGATATTGTCGAAAATGGAACACAAAATATACCTGCTTACGGGATTGGCATCTACTACCAGTATCCGTTTTCCCTTGACCAAATCCTTTCCTGAGTTTGATTTATCCTGGCTTGATTCATGTGGTTCGTAAAGGGTTTTGATGGTAAAGAAGAATTGGGATCCATGGTTCTCCTCGCTTTTTACCCAGATATCGCCATGCATCAGTTCTACAAATTTGGCGCAGATCGCCAACCCCAGACCGGTTCCCCCAAATTTCCGCGTCGTTGAGGCGTCTACCTGGCTGAAAGGTTTGAACAGCAAGTCAATCTTCTCTTTTGGGATACCAACGCCTGAATCTTTGACCGAGAACTCAAGAACAGCCTCAGATCCATTCTGTTCTATCTGCTTCACCCTGATGACAATCTCTCCCTGTTTGGTGAATTTTATGGCATTACCGGTAAGATTCACCAATATTTGGCGCAAACGGGTAAGATCGGCCGTCACCTTTTCCGGAATCGAAGGATCGATGTGAAAATACAATCCCAGGTTTTTTTCAAGGGCTGAAACTGCCATGAGATCGATGACATCTTCAATCGCCAAACGCAGGTCGAACTGATACTCCTCCAAAACCAGTTTACCCGATTCTACCTTGGAGAAGTCAAGAATATCGTTGATGACACTGAGCAGCAATTCTCCGCTTACCTTGATGGTCTCGGCATAGTCCCGCTGGTCGGCCGTCAATTGAGTTTGCATCAAAAGACTTGTCATCCCTATGACCCCGTTCATGGGGGTTCTGATCTCATGGCTCATGGTAGCCAGAAAGTCCGATTTGGTTTTGGTCGCATACTCCGCTAAATGGCGGGCAGTGATCAACTCTTTCTCCATCAATCGCCGGGCGATACTTCCGCCGATACTTCCGGCAAGGGCCGTCAGAATGGAAATTTCGTTCAGCGACCAGTTGATTCCAACTGTACAATCATCAAATCCAACCATTCCCCAAAGTTGTTCCCTTACAAATATGGGGGCCACAATGATGGAGATGATGTCTTCACTTTCCAGTATTTTGCGTTCAAGATCGGGGAAATCTTTGGTCAGTCCGGAGACTGTTTTTCCCGCCGACAACAGGTTGTACCACCGGGGGAAGCTTGTACTGTAAGGCATGTACTGAAGCTCCGGATTGTCAATCTGGGGAGTAATCCCCTCTGCAACCCACTCAAACCTTTGACTGAAGAAGGAGTTGCCGGTAATCTCATCCACCTCATTCTCGAAGATGTATACCCTGTCGATGTTGGTGGCAAGGCCAATGGTTTCGAGTGCCTTTTGAATTGCCTCGTTGTGGTCGGTCAGCGTCAGCAGGTGATTGGTTGCCTGTGCCGTTCCACTCAGGATCTTGCTTTGTCGCTGCAAGTCCCTTTCGTTTTTCTTGCGGTGGGTGATGTCCCGGTAGATCCAGAGAATTCCATGGTTTACACGCTCTGCATCTTCAATGGGGATGAAGTCGCGCTCAACCGTTGTACCATTTTTGAACTGCAGTTCGAAGCTGGTAACCGGTTGTCCCATAGCCAGGGTGCTTTCAATATCCTGTATGAAGGATTCGGGATTCCTGAAAAGCTCCTTTGAAACTTCTGCTGCACTGACACAGTCTGCACCAATCAATTGTTCTGGTGTTGCAGGAATGGAAAAGAGATCACAAAAATATTGATTGACCAAAACTACTTTTCTATGCTCATCTTCCACCATGATTCCGGCCTGCATGCTGGAGATCAGGGACCTGAATTTTAGATTGGCCAGCTGCAAGGCTTCGTACTGATCCTTGCGTTGGGTAATATCTTCGGCCATTCCAAGGAAACCGGATACTTCTCCATTTTCATTCCGCAAGGTGGAGGTGGTCAGGGAAACCGGAAATTTGCTTCCATTCTTTCGGACAAAAGTGTATTCATTTTTTTCAGAATGTACCTGATACATTTCAACATTACGCCGGTCTTCACAAATGCCAAAATAACAAGCCTTAAATTCAGGCTGGTTTTGCAAAATTGAACGGACCTCTGATTCGATGTGAAACATTATCGGGGTTTGCCTTCCAACAATTTCATTCGATTCATACCCCAGCATCTTGCAGGCAGCCGGATTAAAGGACTGTATAGTCCCCGTCAGATCCGTCGAAATGATGGCTATATCGGCGCTGTTGAGGATCGCTTTTTGAAAAGCCGTCGTACTGATCAGCTCTTGCTCGATCTCTTTCTCCTTGGTAATCTCTTTTTGAATGGAGATGAAATTTTCAACCTGCCCGGCTGAATTGAATACGGGTTGAATCTGTATGTTCACCCAGTACTGTTGGTTGGATTTTGTATAGTTGACAATATCCACCTCTATCTCTTTGTGATGTTTAATGGCATCCTTCAACAGCTCTACTGTATGAAGATCCGTATCAGCTCCTTGCAGAAATCTGCCAGGGATCAGACCCTCTATCTCTTCCTGCCGGTATCCTGTCATCTGCACAAAAGCTTCATTGACCCACTCGATCCTTCCTAGCTTGTCTGTTATGACGACTGCATTTCCGGTCTCCTTGGCTATCAGTGCCATTTTTCTCAACTCATTCTCCAGCTCTTTTCGCTTGGTGATATCCTTGCCGTAAAGGTTGATGTAACCCATTCCCCTGACTGGGGTTAAAACAAAAGAATAGGTAAATTCCCCACAGTTGAGCTCCATCTCAATGGATTTTTCATGGAGGAGTATATCAGCCATCAAGGCACTTCCATTTGGCAGGTCCAGTGAAACATAATCCCCAACTTTCAGGTGGTAATGTTCCAGTAACCTGTTACTTGCCTGATTTGCATACAACAATATCCGTTCGTTGCTCATCCGAAGTATCGGATCCGGGCTTTCAGCCGGTAGCTTGGACAGGTCCAGAATCTCCGTGTTTGCCCGCTTCAACAGGTTTTGGTTGAGAATGTTTGCATACAATGCACCTACCATGTTGCAAATGAACGAGAGGATATCAATCGTCTCTTCGCTGTAGGCATTGGGTTCTGCATCCACCATGCCAAAAGCACCTACCACCTGGTTGCCATTCATCACCGGAAGGTAGAGCCTGGACCGGACTTCAAAGGACCTTGCACTGGATTTGGTGGATAGGTTGACATCCAAAAGTGTATCCGAGATATAGATCATTTTTTTGGTCCTGAATACGATGCCAGGATGTCGTTCCATGGCGGTCTCCTCTGCCTGTTGAATCTCTTGCTGGGTGAACCCTTTTGCGTAGAACAATTTGAGTCGCTGTTCATCGGGATCGAAGAGATAGAGGGTAGAGTTTTCGGCATGAAAAGTCTCTTCCAGCACAAATTCAATGGACTGTACCATCTCTTCCAAACCAGCTATGGACGAAAATGCAGAAGCAAATTTGTCCAGTCTCTTGATAATTTGAATATAAGAAATTTCCATCTCTGTCTATAAGAAAAATACACTTGCACTTACACCAGCCAGCCGGTCTGCGATTGCCATGGTTGGATGGCAGACATGTGGTTGGACTACGAAATTAATCACGGTTCTCTGGTTCAATGTTGTTGAATTTCTTCTCCCCCCACAATTTGATGACCTTGACAAGAACTTCAATTTTCATGGGTTTGGTAATGTAATCATCCATGCCGGCTTCAAAGCATTTTTCCCTGTCTCCGGTCATGGCATTGGCCGTCATGGCGATGATCAACGGTCGATCCACTTTGCTGTGTTCCACAATAATTCGGGTTGCTTCATACCCATTCATTTGTGGCATCTGGATGTCCATAAAGATCAAATCGTAGTCTTTTCTTTTAAGTGCTTCCAGTGCCTCTAGACCATTGCCGGCTATATCCGTTTTGTATCCCAGCAATTTGAATACATTGACAATCAGTTTTTGATTGATGATGTTGTCCTCGGCAATCAAAATTCTGAAAGGATACATAATCGCAACTTCGCTTAGTTTTTCCAAGTTGATAGTTTTTGAGGTGTTTCTTCCTTGTTCTGGCACCATTGCCTTGATGATCATTTCGGCCAATTGCGTATGTTTGATTGGCTTGTTGACAAAAAAGGCAAACAGTTTTTTTAGTTCAGGTGATTCCCTGTTAAATCCGACAGAGGTTAGCATGATCAATGGGAATTGCTCCCTGGTCCAGTTTTTCCTGATCTCACGCGCCAACATCACTCCATCCATTTCAGGCATTTGCATATCGAGAATTCCAATGTCAAATGTTTGTGTTTCAAGCAAGGCCAAAGCTTCTTTTCCGGAGGATACAGCGGATGGCTTCAACCCCCAAAATTCACATTGAGAGGTTAAGACGAAACGATTGGTTTTGTTGTCATCGACAATCAGAACGGACTTGCCTGGCTCCGGTACCAACACCCTGTTGACATTATCCGAATCTTCGGTAGGTGTTGAAAAGTGGGTTTGGATCGTAAAGCAAAATTCTGAGCCTTTGCCCTCCTCACTGTTCACCCAAATATTGCCAGCCATCAGTTTTGCCAGGCTGCTCGTAATGGCCAGTCCGAGTCCGGTTCCACCATATTTGCGGGTGGTGGAGGAGTCAACTTGGGTGAAAGGCGTGAACAGCAGGTCAATTTTATCGGCTGGAATTCCAATACCGGTATCTTTGACCGAAAATTCAAGTACCACTTTGTCCCCTTGCAGGGAAGCAATGGATACTTTGATAAAGACATCCCCGCGCTCGGTAAACTTGATGGCATTGCTAACCAGGTTGACAATGATCTGGCGCAACCTGAAGCCATCTCCAAAAATGAACTGTTTAACTGCCGGGTCTATGAAATAGATGATGTCAAGGTGCCTTTCGACTGCCCTCGGTGCCACCAGGTCAAGCACATCCTCAATGCAGCGTCTCAAATCAAAGGAGGTCTCTTCCAGTTCAATTTTCCCCGATTCAATTTTGGAAAAATCCAGTATTTCATTGATGATACTCATCAGACTTTCGCCTGAATTTTCGATAATATTGATGTAATCTCTTTGTATTGGAGTGAGATCCGTATGTTGCAACAAACTGGTCATGCCAATCACCCCATTCATAGGTGTTCGTATTTCATGCGACATGGAGGCCAGAAATTCTGATTTGGCCCGATCTGCATTTTTTGCCAACACCAGGGCTGCCTCCAACTCCTCTTTGGCAATTTGTCTTCTTACTGCCCCACCAATGTTGTCGGCAAGCATGCTTAGGATGGTCTCTTCTTCCGTAGACCAAACATGATTGTTTAAATTGTCTGCAAATCCCACGAAACCCCAAAGATTATTTTTCTCTTTTTCACTTATAGGTACGATCATAAAAGATGTGACAGGTCTTTTGCCAAATATTTCAGGATAGATTTTCTGATATTCATCGGTTAGTCCTTTAATCGTTTTACCCTCTGTAAGATGATGGTGAAATTTTTTTAACTGGTGAGTGAAAAATCTCTCTTTTACCTCATTATCAACGCCCTCTTCTTCTGATAAGACGTTGTAATCAGCCACATTTTTTGCGCTGATTTGTGAGGTGACAGACTCCTGAATGATTTTATAGATGAATATCCGTTTGACCCCTGCCAAAGAACAAACAGTCTCCAATGCTTTAAGAATAGCCTGTTCAAAATTTTCATTCGTAAGCAGGTGGTTGGTTGCCTCAGCCATCCCACGAAGCATGTTGCTCTGTTTGACCAACTCTCCCTGAATTCTGGAAATATTAATGTTCTCTCTTTTCAGCTCAATCTTTTGCTGGTGGAAGACCGAAATTAGCCTGGCGATCTGACTAAATTCATTTTTGCTATTTTCCAGGGATTTAAGTTCGGTGGTAGTGCCATGCCTCAAACTTTCTGAAATTATATTGAGGGGTCGCCTGATCCATAAGAACAAAATAAGATAGAATATCAGAAGCAGGAACAGTAGCAATATTCCAAATAAATAGAAGACAAAGGTGCTAACCTGGTGAAAGTTTACCAGAACATTGTTTGGTTTTTTGACAACAAGATTCTTGATGATTTTATTGTCATACCCAAGTAACGATCTTGATATTGTAAGAGTATCATTTTCAATTAATTGCCCTTCAGTATTTGGATTATCACCCAGGTAGATCCTACTGGCTGTATTAATTTCAAGATGGTCTAAAAAATTTCGGTTCCAATTCCGGCTCAGGAAGAAAAACCCTGCTGCAGGTTGAGTTCTCAAAGAATCTCTTGTAGGGTGGATGGTACCCCCTGATACTTCCAAAACATTACCGTAATTCTCTTTAAAAAAATGAACCACTTTATTTTGACGGGTTATTTCAAGAATTATTTCGCGGTTGGGCTCACCAGCCATGACATCTTTTGAGGTCTCGCCAAATTGATAGATGCATTGGCCATCTGGGCTATATATGCGGATTGAATACAATTTGAAGGATTGGATAGCACTTCCTATATTGTCCAAAGCCCAAGCCATATCTGGCTTCTGGAGCTTTTCAACCAAATCATCCCAGAATGTATAGTCATGGACGATATCGTCCAACTGACTGGATTGTACTTTTATAGCTGCATTGATTAAGTCGATCTGTTGCTCTGCAGCTGAGTTGATAATCAGTTTATTTTGACGATCCTGAGAATAACTGAAGTAAAACATGGCACCTACCATGATGAAGATCGTTAGCAGATAAAGCAAAACTATTTTATTGCGTGTACTCATAAAAGATATTGAATATTAGCCCGTTGGTTGATTCATTGTCAAAGAACGGAAGGACAATTTTGGTGGTCACTTGCTATTTTTAGATGCTTGCATCCATTTCAACTTTGCTGTTATCACTTTTTGTCTGGCATGGTAGCCTTGAAATTGTTGCGATATAGGTTTTAAAATTGATTTCTGGAATAAAACTGGAGTCGGAATAAATTCTTGGCCATTCGGCGAAACCGGCTTCTCTTTTTAGGAAGATCTCCTAAAACAGTTTCAACCACAGCAATATCAACGCCATTCAGCAGGAAATTGATCTCATGAGGCGAACTGGCTGAAAATACTTCCAGTGCCCCCTGATCAGCAGCAGACCAAACCCTGTTGGATCGGCAGATCAGCGTCGACAGATCCGCATTGGCAATGAGGCTTGGCGGGTAGGGATAATACAAAATGGATGGCAATACAATCAGGACAAAACTAGGGTTTTCAGCAAGATGCAATTTGTTGTGCTCCACAATAGCCCGGTAGTCCCTGGCTGCATAAAAATCTTTGTCCAGATGGTAGCAGGAATACTCCTCTTTGTCAAGATAATTTGCCGGATTCTTTAGAAAGAAACTATCTGTATCTACCCTGTTATCGGGGTATCCCAACAACCAGTTCAACACAGAAAAAGATTGCTTCTTTTTTGCAGAAGGAACAAGGGCAACTGTTTCACCGGTTTCATCTTTGTTCAATTGCGAAATACCGACGCTGTCTGTTGATTCCTGCAAACAATCCAGCAGAAGTATTTTTTCACCCTGTTCCTTTAGCATTCTTGCAATATTACCAGCTACTACCGATTTGCCTTCACCTTTCAAGGTGCTGAAGAACAGGAGTGTTTTGGTCGTTCTGTCGCTTTTTTGATGCTCAAGCTTCAACCTTATATTTTGAATGGCAACCTCCAACATCCTGTTGATAATGTAGCGAAAATTGATATTGTCAGTAGCCAATAAGACTCTGGGAAACACCGAAAGGGAGGAGAGGTTCAAAATTTTTGCTGTCTTGCCCGGATTTTTAAGGGTTTTATCAAAGTATTCCATCACGAATATCGTCGTAAGAACGATCATTAACCCTAACATCGCTGCTGCCAGGATCATGATTTTTCGCTTGGTTGGGATAGGAGTCAACGGATAAAATGGTTGATCAACCGTCTTAATGTTCGACGACAACTCATTGTCCTGCAATTTCAATTTGGCCAGGTTTAAGCCATGCAGTATCTCCAGATATTCCTGTTCGGAGACAGAAATCTCTCTTTCAATTTTTTTCAAGTTGGCTCCGGCAGGTGCAAAAATAGCATATTGCTTCTGGAACTCCTGGATCCTGTCCTTCAGTACACTCATGCCTGCCTTGGTGTTTTCTGCCTCGATCACATTGCTGATCCAATCGGTCAGGATGGTACTGACTGGCACGCCATTGGATGAACTGGTATAGGCATTTAATTCACCTACAGCCTTTTTGAGATCATCCTTCAATTTTTCATAGCCTATTTTCAGATTTGCCAATTTTTGGATTGAAAGCGAATCGATGATACCCATGGTTTCGAGGGAGACGATTCTAAAATCGAGTTCGCTCAACTGATTCCTCAATTCAACAATTTTTGTACTTTTTAGCTGGACCAATTGCTGGTTACCTAGTTTCTCTTCCAATCTTGTGATCACAGCATAAAGCCCGGCAAGTTTGATATTCATGTTGTTGTAGTCGACATCCAGCTCCTCCTTTACCCCTGCAACTGCCTTGCTCTGTTCGTAATAGTTGATGATATTGTTATCCTTGTTGAATTTCAACAGTTGATCTTCTCCTTTTTTTAGTTTATTCTCAGCCTTTTTCAACTGAAATTCAAAATATTTGACCACTGCATCGGAACGGTTCTCCTTGATCTTTTTGTAATTCTTAACACAGACCTCGGCGAACAACAACAGGGTTTGCTGACAAATACCAGGATCGTCAGACTCATATTTGAGCAGGATTAAATCACTGCTGCTAATCCGTTGGACATAGATACTGGAGATGGCATCAATGGAATAATGCGGATCTATGAAATTTAGTAGCCTGTATACCGAATTGGTGTCACTGCTGTTGTAGAGTTGAGTCAGTTTCTCCACATTTTGCTCAAACAATTGCGGGTCAATGTTTGCCGGCAAAAGTGACTTGGTATCCTCAGTAGATCCATTCAAGGCGGAGAAGGAGAAGGTGGCCGCACTGTCTGCCGGATTGCTCAAGGCAAGTGAATCCTGTGAGTTCACAGTGGCAGATGACGCTTGAAGCGGAGTGGAAGAGGATTTTACCACTGCTGTCCTGACATAATCTGGTATTAGTCCCTTTAGTTTTTCAAATGAACTGCTAGAAATGAACCTCGGGTCAGACTTGGAAAGCATCAAATGCTGGGTCAATAACCTGATGCCAATCTCCTGTTGGGTCTCACGCGATTTAATGATACTGATCAGGTTGTCAAAAGCGATATTCAAGGCAAAATAGTTGAAGGATTTATCCATCTCTACACTTGAACCGGAGGCGATACCTGTATAAAGCGTTGTGGTAGATTCATATCGGTAGGAAGGGTTTCGCGTGAGATAGGTTACCAAACCGCCTAGTAATACCGGTGTAATCACCAACAAAACTATATGTTTACGCAATATTCTGATCAAATCAATTAGCTCCATAAGCTTACACTATTTACCGGTCAGATTTAATCTGGTCTTTGTAATCTCTTCAAGAATCATATAGGCAGTCATAAATTCAGTTTTTGCTGTTTCATATTCTGCCTCCGCATTGGAATGGTTGTCTGTTACACTGGCCAATTCACTTACTTTGATCATGCCACTCTGAAACTCCTTTTCTGCCATCGCAGTATTAATTCTGGTGGTCTCTACAAATTTTGAACTTATTCTCAGCAGGCGTTGTTTCAAAACCACCTCCTGGTATTGCCTAATGACAACCTGCCTGATCACATCCCGCTGCTCTTCCGTCAAATGAAGAGCCTTGTCTACCTCTGCCTTTGCCGCACCGATCATATGCTTGTAGTCCAAAAAATCAAACAGGGGCATCTTGATGTAGGCACCCACCCCATAATTCATTTGACTGGTTTGGGTGGCCAACAAGTTAGGTGTCTGTCCCTCTGCTGTATTGGTGGAGAAATTGTTGAAAGTGCCATAACGTACATCAGTTTGAAATCCAACATTTTCAGACCATTTTACCCGTTCGGATCTGAGTTTGTGTTCCAGAATTTTCACCTCCATCTCCCTCGATTTCAGGGTTGGATTCTTGGCAATGGCTGAGTCAATCAAGGCTTGCAATGGCGGGAGGAGCTTCTCAATGTCATCCTGAATGAAGTTTGCTCCATTCCTCTCCTGGGCTAAAACAATCGTGTGAGAGTTTAGCAATAAAATTAATGCCGAAAGAAAAAGATAAGATCGCTTCACTTGAAAATAGTAATGTAAATGTTCCGATGGTTTGGGGTTAAACAGACACTGCAATTGCAAATATACCAAAAAGGTGATCAAACGGTATCCTTCTGGAATAGTGCAGGTACAGTCCGCAGAATAAGTTTCAGATCATACCAGAAAGAATAACTGTTGCCTATAAAGTGGTCGGCATACTCATTGTCCAGCCTCATCCGCTCCTCCTCCGACATTACCCCGCCTTTGCCGCGCAGTTCCACCTGCCATAACCCGGTAATCCCGGCTGGGGCAAGAAAACGCTTGGAGGCAAATCCCCTGGTCAACAATTCAGCCTCGTAAACCGGAAGTGGCCTGTTGCCCACAATCGACATATCCCCCTTGATGACATTGATCAGTTGGGGAAGCTCATCAATACTGGTGTTGCGTATAAACTTGCCAACCTTCGTGATTCTTGGGTCATCCGTGATTTTGATGAATGCAGACTTCGTTTTGGCTACCTCCCTCTTTTGGGTATTGTACCAATAATCACAAATTTTCTCGTTGCCAATGTGCATGATGGGGGAACAACTCTTTCCCTCCGGAAGTTTGGCACAAACCGGACAGGGCTTTGAAAAATCAATTTCAGCCTGTTGCGAGGCGGTGGAATACTGGTTTTTCTCTTTTGCCAGGTTTTTGAGCTCCTTGTCAGCCCCGGTCCTCATGGAGCGAAGCTTATAGAAATCAAACGGCTCACGTCCGACTCTTTTCGAGATATAATAGACTTTCCCCTTCGATTCCAGTCGAATGGCCAATACCACCAGCAACAAGATGGGGGAGAGGCAAATCAGGGCAGAAATGGCAACAAAAAGGTCGAATGCCCTTTTTGACATCGGCATTTCATATTTTACATCCTGCTTTTTGGCAGCGTTGTAGGCAGAAATGGAATACTTGTTTCTGTATTCTACGAGAAACCGTATCCTGCTTACCATACTCTCAGCATCTGGCAGCGGAAGGATAAAGTAGTCGTCCATGCGGGTTTCAAAGGCTGCTTTGTAAAAATCCTCCCTGAACTCATAGGAAAGCAGAATGAAGGAGACCCGGTCAAATTCTACCCGCTCACGCAACCACTCATGAATCTCGGTGCCGCTGCCACCCGAAAGGTAATAATTCGATATGACGACATCCGGTTTCTGTTCCGATTTTAGGTAGCGGATCGCTTCAAGTGCATTGGAGCATTGAATGACAGCTACATCGGCATGTGCTTGAAGTGCCTCAATTGTTTCAGAAAGATGGCCAATGTACAATATACTAATTCTGGAATCCATAATTTTTTGAATTTTTTAGGTAACAGTGGGTTATTCACTAAAAATCAAGACAGGTATTACCACTTCAAAGCATAATATACGGGGAACAGGTTCTTTTTGATCAATTCGGCCAGCTCCTCCGGATTAAATGGTTTGGCCAAAAAATCCTGGGCACCCAGCCTGTAACATTTGATCCGCTCCTTGCTGTTCTCAACGCCCGATAACATAATGATCGGCGTGTGCCTGGTGAATCCCCGCTGCCGAACCTTCTCCAAAAAAAGATACCCATCCATGTTGGGCATTTGAATGTCACAAATGATCAGGTCAGGTAAATTCCCTTCCAACCATTCCAAAGCATCAATTCCATCACTTTTACTCTCAACATCATAGTTTTTCGAAAGGAAATTTTCGAGCAGCAGACGAATACTTTTTTCATCGTCTACAATTAAAATCTTGTGCCTCATCCGATGGTTTTTTTAGTGGTATTTCTTTTTTTTTTGCTTTTCTTAAGTTAACCTGAAAAATAGACAATTGTTCATTTGTAGGAAAAATAATTGCGTTGGACGGTTGAATATACTCATTTTTTTAGGTCAGAATAAAAATTTCAGAATCAGGTGGTTGTTTAAAGATTATGTTAAAATTACGAAAAAAATCACAGCAATGTTTCAGCACGAAAAACCATTCTGAATTTAAATGAATTTTATCCCCTTTTCAGAGACTGTTTAAATTTATAACCCAGAGAATATCTAACTATTTATCGAAAAGAGAGAGCAAATAGAAATTTCTGCTATTTTGAATTTTCATTAGAGAAACCCCGGAGTTTCACATAGTTGGAAAATCGCAAGCGATTTTCTCTCTGTGTACCTCATTTTTTCTTTTGTAAATTTTGCACAAAGCGACAATTTCAATGACATGATCAGTTTCATCAAGGAGTCAAAAATACTCTGTGTAATAATTCTAAACAGCTTTTCAAAATTAAAAATATATTTATTGTGTTGATTATAAATTAAATGGAATTAAAGAATAATTTTCGGCAGTGAGTAGTTTTGGTTTGCAATGGATTTTGATGTGCTCCATCCTGTTAACTTATCATTTTTGTATAATTTAGACCAATCTAAAATATAGGCAACATGTACAAACATCTGTCATTTCTTTTTTCCACCCTGTTGGTTTCGTTGTTGTCACCGGTTGATGCCCAGAATCTTAAAAAGGTGGAAGGCACCCCGGGAGTACAGCTTTGTCAGGGGAATTTCTGGACGGAAGCGGAGGGTCGTTCTTTCCTCGAAGCACAACGGAAAACATATACCAACCCCAAAGAGTGGGAGCTTAGAGCCCAAAGGATCAGGGATCAAATACGCAGGGGGTCGGGATTGGAGAAGTTCCCGGAGAAATGCCCGCTCAATGCCTATCTTGGCCCCAAGAGAGTGTACGATGGATACCAGGTTCAGAATGTTGCATTTGAATCGCTTCCAGGGGTTTTCGTAACCGGAAGTCTCTATACCCCGACAAATGCCAAAGGTAAGCTGCCTGGAATCATTAGTCCCCATGGTCATTGGTCAAAGCCGGGAGAGGTGGGGAGGTACCGCCCGGATGCACAAATACGTCATGCCGCTTTCGCCCGGATGGGGGCCATGGTGTTTGGCTACGACATGGTGGGATATGGTCAGATGGGTGAACTGGGCTGGAAGCACAACCATCCTGAAGCCTTGAAACTTCAGCTTTGGAACAGCATTCGTTGCGTGGACTTTATCCTGGAGATGGGCGCAGATCCTGGTAAGATAGCCTGTACGGGTGCATCAGGTGGTGGTACTCAAACATTTCTGCTGACCGCAATCGATCCGCGGATCAAAGTTTCAGTTCCGGTGGTCATGGTTTCTGCCCATTTCTTCGGTGGCTGTAGCTGTGAAAGTGGCATGCCCATCCACAAGGCGGGCGATTTTCAGACCAACAATGTGGAAATCGCCGCCTGCGCTGCACCTCGTCCCATGTTGCTGATCTCGGATGGCGACGATTGGACCAAAAACAATCCGGAGGTTGAAATGCCCCACCTGAAGTATATATACGGCTTATTTGGAAAATCAGATTTGGTTCAGAATGTGCATCTTCCCAACGACAAACATGGCTACGACCTGAATAAGCGGATCGCAGCCTATCCGTTTTTGGCCAAATACCTGGGGTTGGACCTGTCGAAAGCCCTGAAAGAAGATGGAACAGTAAGAGAGGAGAAGATTGTCATAGAAGCGCAGGAGGCGCTCTACCCCTTTGATGCCCATCACCCTTTCCCGGCCAATGGGATCAGGTCGAACGATGATGTCAAATGGAATTGAATACCAGACCATGCAAAATCCCAAAATAGTCCGCACCGCAGCATTGCTCATCCTCTTTTTGCTTCAAATTCCAGTTTCACTGATAGCTCAGAATGTGGCTGTTTCCGAAACGGGTAATCTGGCCGGAGCCTCGTGGATTGGCGCCAGGGAGGAGGTAGTCCTGGCAGATTCATTGCTCTACGGAGACCATCCGGCGCCGCTCTTCCGGAAAGATTTTTCCGTCTCAGGGAAGCTCATAAAGGCAACCTTAACCATTACGGCTGCCGGTTATTACCTCGCTTCTCTGAATGGAAAATTGATCGAAAACAATGTGCTGGATCCTGCATGGACCAATTTCAGCAAACGAATTTATTTTTCAAGTTACGACATTACCCCACTGTTGAACAGTGGCAACAACACCCTTGGGGTCAGGTTGGGGAATGGCTTCTACAATTTACTGCCGCTTCGCCTTTTTGGAAGAAGGAACCTCCGGAAAGAGCTGCCTACCGGCGAACCCCGGTTCATTGCCAACCTTCAGCTCTCCTATGCCGATGGAAGAACCGAAAAAATTGGCACCGACCTGAGCTGGAAGACCATGGGGGGGCCTATCCTCAAAAATAATGTCTACCTGGGCGAATTTTACGATGCACGAAGGGAGCTGCCAGGTTGGGACCAACCTGGTTTCAACGATCGGTCATGGGCAAGACCAATGCCGAAGGAGGGGCCAGGTGGCATGCTGTACCCTGCATTTTTCCCGGGGATCCGGGTAACCAAACAATTTGCGCCCCAAACCATTCGCAGGATTGGAACGACCACCATGGTGGATTTTGGGGTCAACCTGACCGGCTTGTACCGCATCAAGATGCATGGGAAATCCGGGGATACCATCCGGTTCAGGTTTGGGGAGCGTTTGTACGAAAATGGAACGCTCAATCCCATGACTACCGTAGCAGGCCAAATCAAACGGAAGGGGAGTGGCGGCCCGGGTGCCCCCGACATTGCCTGGCAAACCGACAGCTATGTTTTTGGAAAGGAGGAAGCGGTAACCTGGGAACCAAGGTTTGCATTTCATACCTTTCGGTACATGGAAATTACAGGCTTGAACTATGTGCCATCCGGGGAGGAGATTGAGGCACTCTTTTTTCACACGGATGTCCTGAACCAAAACAACTTTTCCTGCAGTTCGCCCATCCTGAACGATATCCAGACGATCACCCGCCAAACCTTCCTCGCCAATCTGATCTCGGTCCAGTCAGATTGCCCGGCCAGGGAGAAATTTGGCTATGGCGGAGACCTGAATGCTACCAGCGAATCCTTCATTTGCAATTTTGACATGCAAGCTTTCTACCGCAAAACCATCTACGATTGGGTGGATGCCAAGCAGGACTCCATCTTTATAGATACTGCCCCTTATGTGGGAATCAAGTATTGCGGAATAAGCTGGGAATCTGCATTTTTAACCACACAGTACAAATTGCTGCAATACTATGGCGATACAACAATTGTGGAGGAGTTGTACCAAAAGGACCTTGACTGGATGGACAAAGCGAATCGTCTGCACCCGAATGGCATCGTCGACAAAGGGCTCAGCGACCACGAATCGATGGTGAAAGTACCCGTGCAACTGATTGGTACCACCCATTACCTCGATTGTGCAAGGATCATGAAACGGTTTGCCACATTGAGAAAGGATGCCGCCAACCTCAAAAAATTTGATGAACTGGAAAAATCACTTACCAGGAAGCTGCTCGATCAGTTTTGGTTCAAGCCTGTACCTGGTCCCATCAACCGCCAGACCCTTTTTGCCACTTTGATCTATTACGGGCTCATCCCCCAAAAGGAACTTCCCGCTGCAGCTGATTCCCTGTTAAAGGCTGTCAGATCCGGACCGGCAGGCCATTTTACCACAGGCATCTTTGGGACCAAATACATCCTGGAGGCACTCTCCATGACGGGTCATGCCGACGAGGTCTACAAGATTGTGAACAGTACTGCCTATCCCGGGTGGGGTCACATGGTTGACCGTGGCGCCACTACCCTGTGGGAGACCTGGAAGGAGAGCGACAACACCTATTCCAACTGTCATCCCATGTTTGGCACTGTCACCGAATGGTACTTTCGCTGGCTGGCCGGCCTGCGTCCCCTGGACGACTATTCCGGTTTTAAAAAATTTCTGGTTGCCCCATTTTTCCCGGAAGGGCTCAACCATGCAGCGGCAGTCTACCACACCCCTTCAGGCGATATCAAAATAGCATGGACCAGGGATGAAAATGGTAAAATCGAACTAAACCTGACGGTACCAAAAGGGAGTTCTGCCCGGTTTGCGCCTGCCGGGAAAGCTCAAAAAAGCTGGGAAGTAACAAATGTAAACACAAAATTCTCCTTCAATAGCAAACCCGAAAGTCCCTTTATAGAGCTTCGTGAAGGAGTCTATCTGATCAGATAAAAAGAGCTTTTCCAAAGAGACGTCGGGCCGGACGTCTCTTGAATTGATACCAGAAGCCTGTAAAGCCTCCTGGCAGGCTGCTGTACTGGCTTCCGACCATTTCCGACCACAATTTGGCTACCAATTCTCCACCCACCGAACTATTATTGTAAATATTTCACCCTGCTAAAGAATGAAAACTATTTATTGTCATCTCTTTATATCCCAAACCCATGAAGGGGATTTTTGCTGCAATTACCTGGAATTATGATAGATGCTGGAAGTCCCCTTTAGGGCATTTAGGGGTAAATTGAAAAGTGCAGTACGACATTTAAGCATTTATTGTCCTTAAATATTTATTGACCAAACAGTTGGTAATTACAGTAATTATTCTTTACTTTTACAGATAAGCGCAAACCAAACATACAGACTTTACAACCAAAACAACTAAATAGATTCGAGTTTGCAATGCACATAAATATTTAGTCAATGTCAAGACTTTTGTGCAACACGCCCTTGTATACGTAAATAGCAGTTCTAATTATTTGAATATCTGAACGTAAGTATGAGACCCTCTGAGCAATTTACCTGCTATTGTGTGAACGATTGTGTAGGAGGGTTTCATCATTAAAAACAAACTTTGCCATGGACATTCAGGACAAAACCAACGCAGTACTCATGCATGAGTTACAGGAATTAAAACAGGCATATAATTCCTTAAAACTTTCGTTTGAAGAAGAGCTCCTTGAAATGAAAATGGCAGAGAAGGCTTTGTATAAAAGCCGCAAGCTGTTAATGAGCATGGAAAAGGCAGCTAAAATTGGTGGTTGGGAACTCGATGTGGAAACCATGGTTCAAACCTGGACAGAAGAAATATTTCACATTCTTGAAATTGATACTACCCATGGCGCACCCAATGTTCCGGAAGGAATTGGTTTTATTGCACCCGAACATCAATCCATGGCGCTGCTTGGCATGCAACGCGCCATCGAATTTGGCGAGCCTTACAACCAGGAATGGCAGGTTATTACTACAAAAGGCAACAGACGCTGGATTAACGCCATTGCAACACCTTACCAGGAAAACGGAAAAACAAAATATGTTTCAGGTTCTTTTCAGGACATCAACAAACAAAAACTTATTGAGAATGCTTTGCGCGAAAGCGAAGAAAACCTTTCAACCACCCTCCATTCCATAGGCGATGCCGTAATCTCGACCGATAGAAATGGTCTGGTTATCCAGATGAACCCTGTCGCCGAAGCGCTTTGCGGATGGAAATTGACCGATGCATTGGGCAAACCCTTGGCCGATGTTTTTACCATCATAAATGCCGAAACCCGCCAAACCGTTGCTGACCCGGTTAAAAAAGTATTGGAAAAGGGCGAAATTGTGGGGCTTGCCAACCACACGATTTTGGTTTCCCGAGATGGAAACGAGTACCAGATTGCCGACAGTGCTGCACCCATTAAAAACAAGGCAGGTGCAATTACAGGGGTTGTCCTGGTTTTTTCGGATATTACAGGAAGTTACATTGCCCAGAAGCAAATAAAAGAAAGCGGAGAGCGGTACCGTTTACTATTTCAGAACCATACCGCAGGTTTTGCGCTGCACGAAATTATACTAAACGCCGAAGGAAAGCCGTGCGACTACAGGTTTTTGGAGATCAATCCAGCCTTCGAAGCGTTTACTGGCCTTAAAGCCAAAGACTTAATTGGCAAAACTGTAATAGAAGTTATGCCTAATATCGAACCATCGTGGATTGAAAAATACGGAGAAGTTGCATTAAAAGGCATTAATTTCAATTTTGAAAATTACAGTAGTGATCTTAATAAACACTTTCAGGTAAGCGCATATTCACCTGAACCCGGAAAATTTGCCACTGTTTTTCTAGACATCACCGAGCGCCAACAATCCGAACTATTGCTTCAGGAAAAAGCAGAAGAAATAGAAGTCCAAAATGAAGAGCTGAATCAAACAAATCGGGAATTGGCAGAAGCCAGAAAAAATGCTGAAATCAATGTAGCCAGAATGAAAATGGCCCTGGAAGCTAGCAAATCAGGGGCATGGGATTGGGATATTCTGAAAAACACATTTTATTGGTCGGATGAATTTTTGCAGTTATTTGGGCTGTCGGCAAATACCATAGCCGGATTTGAAGCCTGGACAAAAACGCTGCATCCTGACGATGTTGAAATGGCTTCAGCAAAAATTCAGGAAGCCATTGAAAACCGCACAGAGCTATTGAACGACTACCGGATTATCCTTCCCAACCAAGAAATCAGGTGGATAAGGGCAACCGGACATGCCGACTTTGTAAATAACAAACCGGTAAGAATGATTGGCCTGTGTATGGATATTACCTGGCAAAAATTGGCCGAGATTAATTTAGAACAAAAGAATGCAAATATTACAGCAATTATCGAAGGTACAAACGAAAGTGTATGGGCATTCAACAGAAACTATGCAATACTATTTATAAATAAGTCCTTTCAAATAGAATTTAAACAAACATTTGGTGTATGGTTAGAGCCCGGAGTAAACCTGGTAGAATCCCTCCCCGCGTCTATCAGACCTTTCTGGAAGCTTCGATATGACAGGGTGCTGAACAGTGAGCAGTTCACTGAAGAGGACGCTATTGATATTGGAAATGAAATAATTTACGTTCAGGTTACATTTACTCCCATAGTTAGAAATGGTGAAGTTATTGGAGGTTCGTGCATTGGCAGCAATATCACAAACCGTAAACTTGCCGAACAAGAATTAATCAAAGCCAAATTGCGGGCCCAAGAAAGCGAAAAAAACTTACTGAAAACAAATGAAGAATATAGACTGAGTAACCAATTGCTTGAAGAATCACAATCAATATCCAAAGTTGGCGGTTGGGAATTTGATATGGTCAACAACAAACTCTATTGGACTGCAGAAACCTATCGGATACATGATACCTCACCACAAGAATTTAGCCCTACAGTAAATGCTGGTGTCAGTTACTTCTTACCCGAGTCTAAAATAATAATTAGTGAGGCATTGGAGCTTGCCATGACTCAAGGTACAGGTTATGATTTACTGCTCGAAACATTCACTACAAAAGGACGAAAAATAGATGTCCGAACCACTTGCCAGGCTACCTTAATTGATGGAAAGCCTGTAAAATTAACTGGCATATTTCAGGATATTACCGATATCAAACTGGCAGAAGAAAAACTCCGTAAAAGCGAAGAGCAGAACAAAGCAATAGTCCTCAGCACACCCGACCATATCATTATGAACGACAAGGATCTTAAATACACCTTGGTCGTAAATCCACAAATGGGGCTCACAGAACAAGATATGCTTGGGAAAACAGATTATGATTTTCTTTCGAAAGAGGATGCTGATAATCTGACGACTACTAAAACCCGAGTAATAGAAACCGGCGAGCCTCTTCACTTCGAGACTTCTTTGATTTCGGCGGTAGGAAAAGAAGAATTTTTCGATGGTAGCTTTATTCCGACATTTGATGCGAATGCAGAACCCAACGGACTCATTGGGTATTTTAGAAATATCACCGAACGAAAGCTGGCAGAGGAAGAACTGAAAAGCGTCAAAGCCAGTCTTGAGCTATGTCTGGAAGCAAGTCAGATAGGAATCTGGAGCCATGACCTGATAGAAGATTCCGAGCATATAAAAGAGGTCTCCATCAGGGATCTGAAACATGATCAGATCTTTGGATACAAGGAAAAGATTGCTTCATGGGGACAGGAAAAAATGCTTGAACATGTTATTGACGAAGACAGGGAAGCTACACGCAAGGCCTTCGATAATGTATTCGAAAAGGGCCGCCTTGATTTTGAATGCAGGATACTTTGGCCTGACAATACAATTCATTGGATCGCCTGTGGGGGGAAGGTTTATAAAGATAGTGCCGGGCAGCCAAATCAAATAAACGGAACGGTAATGGACATCACCGAGCGTAAGCTGGCCGAGCAGGAACTAACCAGAGCCAAGCTTCACGCTGAAGAAAGCGACCGCCTCAAATCCGCTTTCCTGGCCAATATGAGCCACGAAATACGCACCCCTATGAATGGGATTCTCGGTTTTACGGATCTGCTGCAAGATCCTGACCTGAGCAGCGAAACGAAAAGAAGTTACATCGAATTGGTTCATATAAGCGGGCAAAGGATGTTGAATACAGTGAATGACATCATTGAAATTTCAAAAATTGAATCCGGAATGGTTTTCTTGAATATTTCACCAACAAATGTGAACAGGAAAGTAGAGGAACTGATAAAGTTTTTTGTTCCTGAAGCTGCTGCAAAGGGATTGATATTGCAGATTGAGAAATTGTTGCCTGAAGCGGATTCGGTCCTACTTACAGATGCCTTAAAACTATATTCTATTCTGAACAACCTTATTAAAAATGCCATAAAATTTACCGATCAGGGGTCCATAAAAGTAGGCTGTTCCAAAAAAGACAATTTCTTGGAATTCTACGTTTGTGATACCGGTATAGGCATCCCCGCCAGCAGGAAAGAGGCCATCTTCGATCGTTTCGTACAGGCAGATATTGGCGACAGAAGGGCTTTTCAGGGTTCCGGATTGGGGCTTTCCATCTCCAAAGCCAATGTGGAAATGCTTGGCGGAACCATTTGGGTGGAAAGTGAACAGCAAAAGGGTTCAACCTTTTACTTTAGATTGCCTTGCGATGCTGGAAACAAGGAGGAACGACAAGACAAGGTTATTGCTTCATCGCCTCAAAAAGCTGGCCGAAAATCCAACAATGTTTCAGGATTGAAAATATTGATAGCCGAGGACGATGAGGTATCAAATATGCTGATTTCAATCATGACAGAACAATATGGGAGGGAAATATTGAAAGCCGAAACCGGGAAAAGTGCTGTTGAGATTTGTCAAAATAATCCTGATATCGATTTTATTTTGATGGACCTCAAAATGCCGGTAATGGATGGACTGGAAGCCACCCGGCAAATCCGCCAATTCAATGAAGAGGTTGTCATCATCGCACAGACAGCTTACGGTCTTTCAGGCGATAGGGAAAAGGCAATTGAAGCGGGTTGCAACGACTATATTTCAAAACCCATCAACAAAGTTGAATTGCTTTCACTCATACAAAAGTATTTCAATAAATAAAGGCAAGTCATCCTACATCGAACAAGCGTCCCAGATCATCCAACGAGTGTCACCCATCGTCCAATGAGTGTCACTCTTCATCCAACTAGCGTCACCCTTCATCAAACGTGTGTCACTCTTCATCCAATGAGTGTCACTCTTCATCTAACGCATGTAAGTTCTCATCCAACGAGCGTCACCCTTCACCCAACGAGCGTCACCCATCATCCAATGAGTGTCACTCTTCATCTAACGCATGTAAGTTCTCATCCAACGAGCGTCCCTGTTTCCCTGTTTCTCCGTTTCCCCGTTTCTCCGTTTCCCTGTTTCCCTGTTTCTCCGTTTCCCCGTTTCCCCGTTTCCCCGTTTCTCCGTTTCCCCGTTTCCCTGTTTCCCCGTTTCTCCGTTTCCCCGTTTCCCCGTTTCCCCGTTTCCCTGTTTCCCCGTTTCTCCGTTTCCCTGTTTCCCTGTTTCCCCGTTTCCCCGTTTCCCCGTTTCCCCGTTTCCCTGTTTCCCCGTTTCCCCGTTTCTTGGGCGACGTCCCCTCGTCTCTTCGTCCCCTTCTAAATCTCCACGATGGTAATCCCCGATCCCCCAAACTGCACATGTTCATCCCTGAATTTCCGGACAGCCGGCTCCGATTTGAGGTAGGCCCTGATCAATTCACGCAGGATTCCGTTCCCTTTGCCGTGCAGAATATGCAGTTCGCTGGCTTCCACCATGATGGCTTCGTCAATGAACTCCTGAATCTTCTGGAGCCCCTCCTCGGCGCGCAAACCACGTACATCAATGCGTGGTTTGAAGTTGAGTTTCCGCTCGTTGAGCTCACTGTTCACCCGGGATGTCGTATAGTTCTCCTTGTTTTTCTTTACCTCATTGTGGGAGATCAGCTCGATTCGCTCTCTTTTCACCACAGAACGCAACTGTCCAAAGGCGACCACTAAATTGTTCCCATTGATTTCCAGTACGATACCCGGAGCCTCCTGTTCTTTTAGTTTGATCCAGCTGCCCACTTCAGGTTCACTGCTTTTGGCGGGGAGCTCAGGGTTGACAATTTTTGTCTGCTCCTTCAGCGGCCTGTTCTTCTTCACTATTTCCCGTTGCCGGATCTTCTCCATCTTGCGGGCGATCTGTTCATCCTCCTGATCCTTTGTGACAGCAACCCCCTCTTTGAAATCTTCCAGCTTTTTCCTTGCCTCCCTGGTCTTCTCCTTTTCGGCAGATGCCTCCTTGATTTCGCGAATGGTCTGTTCCACAATTTTGTTGGAAGAGGCCAGTAGCTCGGCTGCCTCTTGCCTGGCTTTGTCGAGGATCTCTCTTCTCAGCTTTTTTACTTCAGAAAGATTCACCTCATAGCTCGAGGTAAGTTCTTCCAGTTTTTTCTCCGACTGCCGGATGTTCTGACGCTTGGTCTCCCAGTAGCGTTTGTCACGGACAATATCGCGGAGGTGCTTGTCAAAATCGATGTGGTCTTTGCCGATTTTATCGGTGGCCTCTTGCAGGATATCCTCCGGCAGACCTATTTTTCGGGCAATCTCAAAGGCAAAGGAACTGCCAGGTTTTCCAATCTGGAGCTGAAACAGCGGCTCCATTTTGTTGGAGTCGTACATCATTGCGCCATTCACAATTCCGGGTACGGAAGAGGCGAAATGCTTGAGGTTGGTATAATGCGTGGTAATGACGCCATAGCTCTGCAAGTTGTTGATCCGGTTCAGGATCGACTCTGCAATGGCACCCCCCAACATCGGTTCAGTGCCTGTTCCAAACTCATCAATGAGTACCAGTGACTTTGGATTACAGTTTCTGACGAAGAATTTCATGTCGCTCAGGTGTGAACTGTAGGTGCTCAGGTCGTTGTCGAGCGACTGGTTATCGCCGATGTCGATGAATATTTTGTCAAAGATGCCCACGACACTGTCCAGGTGCAATGGCACCGGAATCCCGCACTGGATGCAATATTGAAGCAGACCTACCGTCTTCAGGCAGACCGACTTGCCTCCTGCATTGGGACCAGAAATCAGCAGAATCCGATCCTCTTTGGTCAATCGAATATTGAGTGGGACGATCTTTCTCTTTTCCCTGGCCAGGTTTCGCTCCAATAGTGGATGTCTGGCATCCAGCCAGTTGAGCTCCGTCTCCCTGACCAGCAATGGCTTCACCGATCTGCTCTCGTTCGACCATAACCCTTTGGCCCTGATAAAGTCCAGGATCCCAAGAATTTCATAGGATGATTCAAGATCTTCAGCATAAGGCCTAAGTTCATCGGTGAATTTGGTTAGGATCCTGACGATCTCGCGACGTTCTGCTGATTCCAGCTCCCGGATACGGTTGTTGGTTTCAACGATCTCCTCGGGTTCAATGTAGGAGGTTCGGCCAGTGGCGGATTCATCGTGCACAATCCCCCTGATTTTTCGTTTGTTGCTGGAAAGTACAGGAATAACCGCTCTTCCATCCCGTATGGAAATGCTCACATCTTTTTCAACCAACCCTTCAGCCTGGGCATGCTTGAGGATCTTGGCCATAATTTTGGAAATGCCGGCTTGCAGCGAGAGCATCTCCCTCCTTATTTTTACCAGTTCGGGCGAGGCATTGTCCTTGATCGTCCCGTTTTTACTCAGAATTTGATCGATCTTGTCATAGAGAAAGGGGAAAATCTGTATCCCTTTTACGACCAGATAGAGCCTCGGGAAAAGTTCCTGCTCCTTCTCCTTGAAAAAATTGGAGATGGCCCTTAGCGTTTCGAGTGATCGTTTCAGGTCAAAAAGCTCGAAAACCTCCAAAAAAGTACCCTGAATTTTCGCCTTTTTAAGGACGGGCCGCATATCGATAAAGTATCCGGTAGGAAAATTGAACTCATCCCGGATGATTTTCTGAAATTCCACGGTTTCGTCGAGTTGCTTCTCTATGAAATCAACATCCGATGAAAATTGACACAAAGCCGCCTGTTCCTTGCCCATTTCACTCAGACACCGGCCGCTTACCAGCTCCCTGATCTTGTCAAATCCAACCTTGTTTTCGAAATTTTCGGGATAAATGTTCATGTGATCAAATGGAATAGGACTCCCGACTCCCCGGGAAAAAGAATTTAAAGACTGTTTAAATATATAACACAGAGTATAAATGTCTATTAATCAAAAATAAATGATTTATGGCAATTTCTGCAATTGGGTAAATCCATGAGAAAAACCCCAGAGTCACACAGAGTTGGAAAATCGCAAGCGATTTTCTCTCTGTGCACCTCATCTTTTCCTCTGGTAATAATGCGGCAAGCGCCAATTTTCGAACTATTTTTAATTTCATTGTGGAGTTACAAATCCTCTGTGTAATAATTTTAAACAGCCTCTTAAAGATGACAATGTATGTGCCGCAAAAATAGCAAGAAAAAACAGCTCAACAATTGGAAATCCCAATTAGGGGTAGCCCATTCCCTTCTAAAAAATATTTTTGATTAACTTTGTTTCAAAATCATCCAAATATGGTTCAATACATTTGTAAAATTCTGTTGCGTCTCATGCGGTTCAAGGCGGTTGGGGGAGTTATTCCTGAACCCAAAGCCATCGTATTGGGTATTCCCCATACCTCGAACTGGGATTTCATCATCTCTTTCATCTATTACCGGGCCGTTGGCGGTAAATCCAATACCATGGTCAAAAAGGAGTTCTTCTTCTGGCCAGTGGGCTACCTCATACGCTGGATGGGGGGTATTCCTGTCGACCGCTCCAGGGGAGCCAGCCTCATCAAACAGATTGTGGCGGAGTTCGAACGGAGGGAGGTAATGCACCTGGCCATCGCACCCGAAGGGACCCGCAAACCGGTTGCCAAATGGAAGGGTGGTTTTCACACCATTGCCCGCACGGCCAATATTCCCGTTTACATGGCCTTCTTTGACTGGGGGCGCCGTCAAATTGGCTACACCGAGAAGATTGAATTGACCGACGATCTGCAAGCCGATTTGAAGCGCATCAGGCAATGGTACAAGGACCACAACATCATTGGCCGTCATCCGGAGGGGATGAATTACGGGGATGATCTGGATTAGGGCCCAATTAATTATACACAATGGATCTGCTTCGTATTTCACTGGTTCAACTCGACATTAGCTGGGAATCACCGGTTCAAAACAGGTTAAAATTGGAAAGTCTGCTCGAACCAATCACCGGTCAGACTGATCTCATCCTGCTACCCGAAATGTTTACCACGGGGTTCTCGATGAAGGCCAGGGAATTGGCTGAAACAATGGACGGAGAGAGTGTCAGCTGGATGAAATTTCAGGCAAAAAAGACAGGATCGGCTATCGCCGGAAGCCTCATCATAGAGGAGTCGGGGCACTTTTACAACAGATTCCTCTTCGTTTCCCCGGATGGAAAGATCGATTTCTACGACAAACGACACCTCTTTTCGATGGGGGAGGAAAATCAATATTTTGACCAGGGAACAGAACGGGTCATCGTCCATTATGCTGGTTGGAGAATTGCGCCATTTGTCTGTTACGACCTGCGCTTTCCCGTATGGTGTCGTACCATTCGTGACGCTGATTTGGTTCTTTTTACAGCCAATTGGCCGGAGAGCAGGAAAATAGTATGGCAGACCCTGGTACCTGCCC
The DNA here is from genome assembly GCA_945873105.1 of Tangfeifania diversioriginum. Classification (GTDB taxonomy): domain Bacteria; phylum Bacteroidota; class Bacteroidia; order Bacteroidales; family Prolixibacteraceae; genus CAINVV01. Next base: position 84,136 of record CAMCBW010000006.1, on the reverse strand, counting down.
GCGCCATTGAGAATCAGCTTTATGTAGCAGCAGCCAACCGTACCGGAACCGACGGATCAGGTATCAAATACATGGGTGCAAGCATGGTGGTGGACCCAAGAGGGGCGATCAACGGCAACATCGCTCCAGACCAGGAGACGGTCGTCAGCTGCACCTTATCTTTGGAGGATCTACAAGCTTTCAGGAGAAAATTTCCTGTGGAACGGGATGAAGATATTTTTACGATTTCTTGCTGAACCTACTCTTCAAATCGGTTCCAGCACAACGATGCTTCGATAGCTCTCCGCTTCTTTTCCGGCCCATTGGCCACCGAAGGATACCCTATTGGTATTAAGGCAATTGGCTCAAAATTTTCGGGCAGGTTAAACAGGCTTGCACAGGCATCGACGTTGAAATGACAGATCCAGCAGGTGCCCAGATCCAGTTCCGTTGCTGCCATCATGAGATGGTCAATGGCTATGGCAACATCAATGTCCGTATAATCTTTTCCATCCGTTGGCCGGTGCCACCCTTTGTCATGATCACCAATGGCCACAATGCAGGCAGGGGCACTCTTGAACCAGTCGCGGTGGTAGCATCCCTGAAGTTGGGTAAGGAGGGCAGGCTCAGTAACAACCACAAATTTCCACGGTTGAAAGTTTACAGCAGAGGGTGCCAGCAGCGCCGCCTCCACTACTTCAATGATCTTTTCTTTTTCAACAGGGGTCGAAAGGTAGTTCCTTACCGAATATCTCTTCCGGGCAAGATCTTTAAAATTCATCATTTCTCTTCGATTTGTGCAGTTGCAAATTTACAAAAGTTTATGAATTCTTATCATGATGATGAAAGCTGTGCATCGCCTCAAGGGTGCCAATTTGGAAGATTTGGAATTCAAGCTCTTCAGCCGGTAAAATATCAGTTGGAAATATGTACTTTTGCAGTCCGTAATTTTTCATTGCGGACAAGAAGATAAATTATACAATAGCAAGATGATCACTGTTTCAAATCTATCCATCCAGTTTGGCAAAAAGCCACTCTTTCAGGATGTCAATCTTAAATTTTCACCGGGTAATTGTTACGGGGTGATTGGCGCCAATGGAGCCGGAAAATCCACACTGCTGAAAATAATCGCAGGCGATCTGGCCTCGACAAAGGGGGAGGTACTCCTTGGATCAGGTGAGCGTCTTTCTGTTTTGAAGCAGGACCACTACGGATACGAAGAATCTTCGGTACTCGATGCCGTCATGATGGGGTTTGAAGAGTTGTGGCGCATTCTTCATGAGAAGAATATTCTCTACGCCAAAACTGATTTTACCGAAGCCGATGGTTTAAGGGCGGCTGAGCTGGAAGAGAGATTCGCCGAAATTGACGGCTGGAATGCGGAGAGTGATGCTGCTTCCCTCCTCAGCGGACTTGGAATCAAGGAAGAATATCACCACCGGTTAATGAAAGATCTGAGTGGAAAAGAGAAGGTACGCGTACTGCTGGCCCAGGCACTTTTTGGAAAGCCGGATAATTTGCTCCTCGATGAACCAACCAACGACCTTGACCTTGAAACGGTCATGTGGCTCGAAAATTACCTGGCCAATTATGACAACACGGTGTTGATTGTCTCGCACGACAGGCACTTCCTGGATTCGGTTTGTACCCATACCGTGGACATCGATTTTGGCAAAGTCCAGCTTTTTGCAGGCAACTACAGCTTCTGGTACCAATCGAGCCAGTTGGCCCTTCGCCAGCAACAGGCACAAAATAAAAAGGCCGAAGAGAAGCGCAAGGAGCTGATGGAATTTATCTCAAGGTTCAGCGCCAATGTGGCAAAGTCGAAGCAGACCACCAGTCGTAAGAAGATGCTGGAGAAATTGAATGTGGACGAAATTCAGCCATCCACCAGGAAATACCCGGGGATTATCTTCCTGCCTGACCGTGAAACAGGAAATAAAATACTTGAAATTAGGGGTTTGTCCAAAAGTATCAATGGGGAAGTGCTCTTCAGGGATCTCGATTTCAATGTTGAGAAGGATGATAAAATAGTTTTTCTCTCCAAAGACCCAAGGGCAATGACTGCTTTCTTTGAAATCATCAATGGTTTTGATCAGCCGGATGCAGGAACCTATCATTGGGGTCAGACCATCACCCATTCCTACCTGCCGCTGGACCACTCCAACTTTTTCACCAGCGATCTGAGTCTGGTGGACTGGCTCATGCAGTTTTCGGATGACTCCAGTGAAATTTACCTCCGCGGTTATCTTGGAAAAATGCTCTTTTCCGGTGAAGAGGTGTACAAAAAGACACAGGTGCTTTCTGGAGGCGAGAAGATGCGTTGCATGATTTCAAGAATGATGCTGAAAAATGCCAATGTTCTGATTTTTGACAATCCGACCAATCACCTCGATTTGGAATCAATACAAGCCTTTAACAACAATCTGATTACCTTCAAGGGCAACATTTTGATGGCTTCCCACGACCATGAATTTATCCAGACAGTGGCCAACCGTGTGATTGAATTGACGCCAAACGGAATAATTGACAAAATCACAGAGTACGATGATTACATCTCCAACGATGAGTTGAAGGAGCGCAGGCGACTGATGTACAGACAATAGCGGATTTAGATTCACGATATATCACCTGAGAGGGTGTCCCAAAAGTCAAATATAAATTTCTATAGCTTACAATTTGTTAGTAATTTCCGATTTGATCAGACCCCAAACCCCTGAAGGGGCTTAAATTCTGACCATTTCACGCATTTCCAAGTCCCCTTTAGGGATTTAGGGGTGAAAAAAGAGAAAGACTTTCAAATTGTAAGATCATGGAATTTCATCGTGACTTTTGAGACAGTCTCTTTTTTTTGAAACAAAGTGAAGTGGGTGATAGGGAAACTCTCCCATTTCATTTATTTTAAAAACTTGGTTTTAAGTGAATAATTTCTCATCTTTGTTGTCTAACCTTACATAGAATTTTCCGGTTATTTTCATTTGTCATACTTAACCCCGGCGTATCATGATCACAGTCGTTGTCATTGATGATGAAATAATGTCCTTGAATTTATTGGCCTATTTGCTGGATAATTTCACCTCCATTCAGCTGAAAGTTGTTGGCAAAGCCATGAACCTGAACGATGGAATTGAATTGATCAAACACACCAATCCCGATTTGGTTTTCCTTGATATTGAGATGCCTGATGGGAGTGGACTGGAGATTTTCAACCACCAGTTGTCTCAAAAAACCAAAATTGTGCTGGTAACCGGGCATGATCAGTATGCCATCGATGCCATCAACAAGCCAGTAGCCGGCTACCTGCTTAAGCCGGTAAATTTCATTGATTTGCAGGAGATCATCAAAAAAGTAGAGCGGATGATCCGATCTGAACAGCAGCAACTCGAGCTGGAAGATCGTATCAATACCCTTGGGACCTCTGATGTACCCGGGAAGAATCTTATTTTTGATGTGGAAAGCGGTTTTATTGTTGAAAACACCAGGAACATTGAATACATTACCGCTGACCAATCCTATGCAACCTTGTTTACCTATGCCAAACGGGAGTTTGTTGTATCCAAATCACTGAAGGAGCTGGAATCCTATCTGCCAAAAAATCAATTCTACAGAACCCATAAATCTTACCTGGTAAATATTTACTACATCCGGAAATTTGTCAAGACCGGAGAGAGTTACGTATTGTTGAAAAGTGGGGCAAAAATACCTGTGTCGGTAAGAAGATCAGCAGTCATTTTCAATGAGATAAAGGAGATGCTGGTAAAGAATGATTAAATTTTGCGAAAAAATTCCTATTTTTGTGCCGTTCGATTGGTGTCAATATGGAATATGTGAATTATGCAACTATATTCCAAAGTTGTGTAACTTTTCTAGCCATTAAAAGAGTCAGCTTTAAAAATATTTTGTATTGCGCACAATGGAATACATTAAAATTAAAAAAAAATAAAATGAGAAAAATTTTTTATCTTTTACTTATTGCGGTGGTGCTGGGTACTACCGGGTGTAACCGCAAGGAGATTGCCAGGCTCAAGGCCCAAAATGACAGTCTGATGTTGGCAGGTGGATCAAAAGATGCTAATCTGGTTGAATTCGTGGATGCCTTCAATTCTATCCAGGCCAACCTGGATTCAATCAAGCAGAAGGAGAAGATCATTGATAAAACAGCCAAGGAGGGATTCGAAGTGAAGGGTGATCGCAAGGAACAGATTCAAAGCGACATCAACTATATTTACAACTTGCTGCAAAAGAACAGGATGCTGGTAGCCGAACTTTCTTCCAAGTTGAAGAAGTCCAATATCCATGCTGCTGAACTGCAAAAAATGATCGACAATCTAAACATACAGATTGCTGAGAAAGATGGACAGATTGCCAATTTGAAAGAGGAATTGGGGAAACTGAATATCGAGGTTCAATCCCTGAATACACAAGTTACAGATTTGAATACCAATGTCTCCAATCTTAGTTCAGACAACAAGCAAAAGCAAAAAGTTATTGAGGAGAAGACTGCGGAGCTGAATACCGCCTATTTCATTGTAGGAACAATGAAGGAACTCAAAGAGAAGAATATCATTCAGAAGGATGGATTTCTTGGTACGGCAAAGGACTTAAGCAACAACATTGATAAGTCATTGTTAACGAAAGTCGATGTTACTACGGTTACTTCCATCCCAATTATGAAGAAAAAGGCGACCGTTCTAAGTACACACCCTGCCAGTTCTTACAAAATTGAAGGCGAAAAGACAGCCGACAATCTGGTTATCATCAACCAGGCAGAATTCTGGAGTATGTCAAAGGTTTTGGTGATCAGCGTGAAATAAACTGATTCAAGCAATAAAAAAAATGCCGGTCATCGACCGGCATTTTTTTTTATTGCTTAAACTCTGCTTTGCAGTAATTGATGCCCATCAGGTCGTAGAATTTGCTCAGTCGGCTCAGCCTGGTTTTAAATCCATCGAAATCCCTTGCTCCTTTTGGGGACCATACCACTTCTGCCAACGCGGCAGCCCTGGGGAAAACCATGTATTCGACCTGCGCCGGTGTTTGCATGTATTCGGTCCAGACATTGCCCTGGGCACCCAACACATATTTGGCCTCTTCCTTACTCAATACGGCTGGTATCGGTTCATAGCCATACAACTTCTTCAACGGTAAATATCCTCCGATCGCCAAAGGTTCTGTTTTTGGATCGGCTTGGTAATGATCCAGATAGCAATATTCTCCCGGAGTCATGACGACGTAGTGCCGCTCCCGTGCGGCTGCAATGCCGCCATCTTCACCCCTCCAGGACATCACAGCTGCATTGGGTGCAAGACCGCCTTCCAGAATTTCATCCCATCCAATCAGTTTCTTGCCGTTCTCATTCAGGAATCTCTCCATCCGCTGAACAAAATAACTTTGAAGCTCATGCTCGGTTTTAAGACCCTCCTCCTTCATCTTCTGTTTGCATACCGGACACTCCTTCCACCTGGTCTTTGGGCACTCATCCCCCCCAATGTGGAAATATTCACCCGGAAAGAGTGGGATAACCTCCTTTAAAACATCCATCAGAAAGGTGTCAGTTTTTGCATTTCCGGCGCAATAGACATCGTCGAATACCCCCCAGGTGGTGCCAACCTCATAGGGTCCTCCCGTGCACCCCAATTCGGGATAGGAGGCGAGGGCAGCCAATGCATGTCCGGGCATCTCGATCTCTGGTACCACCGTTATGAACCGGTCTGAAGCGTAGGCAACAATCTCCTTTACCTCCTCCTGGGTGTAAAATCCTCCAGCCGGTTTGCCATCGTAACTGTTGCTTCCATAATGACCAACCAGGGTCTCTTTCCGTACCGATCCGACCTCGGTCAATCGGGGAAATTTTTTGATCTCAATCCGCCAACCCTGGTCTTCGGTAAGATGCCAGTGGAAGGTATTTAACTTGTGAAATGCCATGTAATCCAGGTATTTCAAGATAAATTCCTTCGGCATAAAGTGTCGCCCAACATCCAGGTGCAAACCTCGCCAGGTAAAGCGGGGTGAATCTTTTATCTCAGCCGATGGTACCACAACCTCGGAGAGGGATTGCTTGACAGGAGGCATCATCTGTACCAAAGTTTGTATGCCGTAAAAGAGGCCATTGGGAGAGGGGGATTCCAACAATATTCCTTTGGGTGTGACTACCAGGTTATAGGACTCCCTGGAGATGGACAATCCCGTGTTCAGTTTGATGAAGATCGATTTTTTTTCGGCTGCACCTGAAAAGGATACTTTGCATTTGATCTCGTACATCCCTTCGAGATGCCGGCTAAGGTCAGCAGTCACGCGGTGCATCTCCTTGCTGTCACTGTTGATCAGGATTTTGGTGCCGGAACTGATTTGAAACACACCTTCCAGGTTGTTCAACGAAGCAGGCTGAGGTATCAGCATAATATCAGGCCTTCGGATCTCCTCCTGGCAAGCAGTTAGTATGGTGCCAATAAGCAGGAGGATCATTGCGAACAGTTGATTTTTCATGTTTTGAATTATTGGATTTCAGGACAAAGCTAACCATTTAAGCCTAATTTTTAGAGCTACTGCATCCTGCTTTTGACTGCAAATTGCCTGTTTTTTCAAAAAATTATTTAGAATGATTCAAAAACATTTGGAAATGTAAAAATCAGTACATATGTTTGCAGCAGTAAAACTTATTTGCACAGGATGATTTTTTTCAATTGTACCAATACCCAGGATTCAGAGAATAAGCAACAGCCTTGTTGCAGTGTTTCTGGTATTGTTTCATCCTTGCGCTCCATGTCTATGTTTATGCAATAGCCTTCTCACGGGCAATTACCTGTTTGAAGGCTTTCCAATCCATGTCTGCAAGGACAAATTCCAAAATTTCAAGTAAAATTTTAGCTATGCCGAAAATTGTAGTCAAATTCGGTGGGTCAAATCTTAGAAGTAAGGAAGAGATTCACCGCATCATTCAAGTCGTTAGAAATTACAACCAACCCCTAATTGTAGTTGTTTCAGCTTTCTATGGGGTTACCAATTACCTGATTGAAGCACTAGAGCAAGCCCGACACGATGAGTCGGTGGCGGCAAGAAGTACCCAATATCTCTTTGATTTGAAAATCGGAATTCTAAAACATTTCATCACTGATCAAAAATTATTGGACGAAACGGTAGCCGCTGTGCAACAGCAATTGGCCGACCTTGGAAAGTACCTCCAGGGGATCGCGCTGACGGGTGACGCATCCAAGGGACTGGAAGATCATGTGCTCTCCTATGGCGAGCGGTTGTCGGCCATATTCCTGACTGGAATATTGAAATCACAGGGATTTGAGGCCAGGTCCAGTTTTCCTGAAGCCATCGGACTGTATACAGACGGTGAGTTTGGCAATGCTTCTGCCGACTTTCATCTTTCAACCAATCAAGTAAGAGAATCCCTAAGCGAGGACTTGATCTACGTGGTTCCTGGGTTTTATGGGGTTTCGAAAGAGCAGAAAACAACCTTGTTCGGGCGCGGAGGGAGCGATTATGCAGCAGCTGCCCTTGCCAGGTGTATCGGTGCAACCTCTCTCGACATTTGGAAGGATGTCAATGGATTTCTGAGCTCCGATCCCAAACTGGTCAGTAATCCGGTGTTGATTGAGCAACTTTCCTACAACGAAGCAGCAGAATTGGCCTACTTTGGTGCCAAAATACTGCATCCACGCACAGTTGAACCATTAACCGACCCTAGAATTCCCATCAGGGTATTTAACATCTATGGTACCCTGGCAGTAACTGCGCCCCTCACCGTGATCAGCCGGGAGAAGTCGGTTCAATCGGGTGTTGTCAAAAGCGTGACCTACAGCGATGATTTTGGTTTGCTGAAGTTGAAGGGTCCCGGAGTAGGTCTAAAGCCTGGCATACTTGCCAAGGTGACTACCGCTCTGCACCATGCCGGAATTAATATCAGTTCAGTATTGACCTCTCAAATATCCATCAACATACTTTTGGCCAAGAAAGATCTTCAGAATGCCTTTGCTGTGGTAAGCGCCATTGAATTGTCAGCAGTTGGAAAACTCCAGATTGAGGATGATATTTCCATCGTCGCAGCTGTTGGTCATGGAATTACAGATAATTACGGCATTGCAGCAAGAATATTTACAGCCCTGGCATCGGATGGGATAAATGTGTTGATGAGTTGTTCAGGTGCCTCTCCAATTGTGAGTTACTACCTCGTGCAATCCAGTGACAGATCGGGTGCTGTAAAGGCTATTCACCGTGAGTTTTTTGAAAAGTAAACGCACCACCATTTTTAAATTCAATTATCACTTAATAAATTAAAACCATGAGTACACAAAAACAAAAATTCGAAACCCTGCAAATTCATGCAGGTCACACCCCTGATCAGGATACCTTGTCAAGGGCTGTACCAATCTATCAAACGACCTCCTACGTGTTCAAAAGTTCGGAACATGCTGCCAACCTATTTGGCCTTAAGGAGTTTGGAAACATCTATACCCGTCTGATGAATCCAACTACCGATGTATTCGAGAAAAGAATTGCGGCATTGGAAGGTGGCGTAGCAGCGCTGGCAGTCAGTTCTGGCCATGCGGCACAGTTTATTGCCATCACCAACATTGCAGGTACCGGCGATAATTTTGTCTCTTCACCCTACCTGTATGGCGGATCCTACAACCAGTTCAAGGTGACATTCAAGAACATCGGCATCACCGCCAGAATTGCTGCGGATTTGAATCCGGATAGCTTTGAGACGTTGATCGATGAAAAAACAAAGGCCATTTACCTTGAAACCATTGGCAATCCAAGTTTCAATGTGCCTGATTTTGAGAAATTTGCAGTGCTGGCTAAAAAGCATGACCTGCCATTGATCGTCGACAATACCTTTGGTTGTGGTGGAGCACTTTTCCGTCCACTGGAGCATGGTGCAAATATCGTCGTGGAATCTGCCACCAAATGGATTGGTGGTCACGGAACCTCCATTGGCGGCGTAATCGTGGATGGTGGAAATTTCAATTGGGGAAACGGGAAATACCCCGGATTCACTGAACCATCCGAAGGCTACCATGGCCTGAAATTCTGGGATGTCTTTGGAACGGACGGTCCTTTTGGCAACATTGCCTTCATCATCAGGGCCAGGGTAGAGGGTTTGCGCGATTATGGTCCGGCCATTTCGCCATTCAACTCCTTCCAGCTGATCCAGGGATTGGAAACACTCTCGCTCAGGGTGGAACGTCATGTTCAGAATACTGAAAAACTGGCAGCCTGGTTGCAAAATCATCCAAAGGTGGCATCGGTACTCTATCCAGGTTTAAAATCAGATGAGAATTATGCCCTGGCCAGCAAATACCTGAAAAAAGGTGCCGGTGCGGTATTGTCCTTTGTGCTGAAAGGAAGCAAGGAGAATGCCATCCAATTGGTCAACAACCTGGAACTGGTAAGTCACTTGGCCAATGTCGGAGATGTTCGCACACTGATAATCCAACCATCTGCCACCACCCATTCACAACTGAGCGAAAAAGAGCAGTTGCAAGCCGGTGTGCTGCCTGCGCAACTTCGGGTCTCTGTAGGAATTGAGCACATTGATGACATTATTGCCGATTTCGAACAAGCTTTGGCGAAGATTTAAACTATTTTTGAAACCGTGAACCAAAATTTTTGAGCTATGCCTTTGAATCTGCCGGATGGATTACCTGCCATCGATTTGTTGAGAGAAGAGAATATTTTTGTCATCGACCAGACAAGAGCCGAACACCAGGATATTCGTCCGCTTAAGATCGTGATTCTGAATTTGATGCCGTTGAAGATCGCCACCGAAACAGACCTGCTTCGGTTACTTTCCAACACACCGCTTCAAATTGAGATTGACTTTCTGCAGATCAAAGGGCATACGCCCAAAAATACCTCACAGGATCATTTGAATGCCTTTTATCAGACCTTTTCCCAAATTAAAAGGAAGAAATTTGATGGAATGATCATCACCGGAGCTCCTGTAGAACATCTTCCATTTGAGGAGGTGGATTACTGGGCAGAAATTTGTGAGATCTTCGATTGGGCACACAAGAATGTAACCTCTACCATGTTCATCTGCTGGGCCTCTCAAGCCGGTCTGTACCATCATTACGGCATACCAAAATACCCGCTGGACCGTAAGATGTTTGGTGTATTCGATCACCGGGTCAGCAACAAAAAGCTACCGCTTTTCCGTGGTTTCGACGATCTGTACAAGGCTCCCCACTCCCGCCACACCGAATTGAAAGCCGCTGATTTTGGCAATATTCCGGGCGTGCAGATAATTTCAGAGTCTGAACAGGCCGGGGTGTACATGGCCATTGCAGAAAATGGCAGGCAGATTTTTGTGACAGGACATCCCGAATACTCGCTCCGTACCCTGGACAAAGAGTACAAACGAGACGTTGAGAAGGGATTGCCCATTGACCTTCCGAAAAACTACTATCCTGACAATGATCCACAGGAACGCCCCATTCTTAGCTGGCGTTCACATGCCAACCTGTTGTTCATGAACTGGTTAAATTACTACGTCTACCAGGAGACCCCTTTCGATCTGAAGGATATTTAGCCAGTCACTATTTAGCACCGAGTTTTTTCTTGCGTTCAATTGCATATTCCGTTAGTTGCTGGTAGAAATCACTTTTCTCTTTTTTCGACTTCAGGAAGGCATTGTAATACCTGATTGCCTGTGTTTTGTCTTTCTGCCAAACATCGTAGGTATTGCCGATTTTAAAAAGAATGTCGCACTTGGTGGTATCCAGCCGGTAGGCTTTTTTCAGCAATTCGACAGATTTTTTGTACTCCTTTTTTTGGATACAGATGTTTCCCCATTGATTGTATATATCTGACATATAGTAGGGTATGGCAATTTCAGAGGCAAATCTGAGGTAATTGATGCCCTCATCCAACTCCTTTAACTCCATGTAGCACAGACCGGTAAACAGGGCGGCAACCGGATCGTTGGGCCTCATTGCCAAACTCTTCTCGAGGAGATAGAGACTTTCTTCATACCTTTTGACATAATAATAACTTACACCGAGGTTTTTAACTACATCAGGTATGGAATCACCAAATGAGAGGAGTTTTTCATAAGGGACAATGGCCCTTGGATAATCTCTCTTGGCATAATGGAGATCTCCCAGCTTGGTGAGCAGTATGGTCTCTTCCGGATAGACCTTAAGACCCAGCTCTGTTGCTTCGATTGCACCCTTGTAATTCTCCTTTTTCTGGTAGAGGGCAACCAAATTTGTATAGTTGTTCAGATCCGTTGGATTGGTCCCGATAATTTTTTGGTAAAGCGCCATGGCCAGTGAGTCGTGCCCTGTCCTTGCGGCTGAAAAGGCCAGTTGCTTGTTGATGTAAAGGTTGGTACTGTCGCGAAGGTAGACGGAATGCAGGATCCTGTATGGTTCCCGGTAGGACCTTAGGTTAAAAAATGCCTTGGATAACCGGATGGCCTGGATGGTATTGGTGGTGTCGTTACTGTAGAGGGTTTTGTAATAGGGTAGGGCCTGTTTGTGGTTCCCCAGAATGGTATTTACCTCAGCCAGTTCGCTCACAACCTTTTGATTGGTGGAATCCAGCAACCAGGCGGTTTCAAAGGATTTTAAGGCTCCGGAATAATCATATTTTTTTTGCAGAACGACACCTTTTTTGTAATGAAGAGCCGGTTGGTCAACTTGGTTGGCAAGTTCACGGTCAATCAGTTGCAGTGCACTGTCATATTTGTTATCCAGGATCAGCGCATCAATATTCTGGGCAGATAAACCACTGACAACCAGTATTAATAATAATATTGTAAATGTCTTAAGCATGACATTGAAACGAACATGGGCCAATTCCGCAAAAGGTGATGTAAAAGTACTTGAGAGTTCCATCAGTACGATTTGATATTCAACAATCTACTAATTTTATTTGCTGATGAGATAGGACAAAGTAAGGAGAGCCGGAGCCCTCCTTACTGTTCTGATAATTAATTACTTTAAGGCAAATCCGATAGGAAGGGTATATTGAACGGATACATTCTCACCCTTTTCCTTACCAGGAATCCAGGATGGTAAGGTACCAATCACCCTGAGCGCCTCTTGGTCAAGGGAAGGAAATGCTCCTTTTACGATTTTTGCATCAACCACTTTTCCCTCTTTGTTCACGACAAAAGTGACGTATACTTTACCCTGTTTTCCGGTTTTTTTTGCATCCTCCGGATAGGTGACTGATTTCCCTATAAATTCCCTTAATGCTTGTTCTCCTCCCGGAAATTGAGGCATTACTTCCACTTTGTCGTAAACTTTCTCCTTTTGTTGTGAGGATTGATTTGGAGCATCGGTGGCCAATGCCAAAGGAAGGTCGGATGACATGGAGTTTTGTGAGAAGAAAATTAGCATCGCCATGGTGGCAAAAAAGCCAACTGTTAATTTGAGGGATGCTGCTTTTGATGATTTTATCCTGGTTATCATTTGAATACGGTTTTTGATCAATGAATAATTGAAATTGTTCGCTAAGACCGGTTGTTGCCCAATGGTGGCATTGAGTAGCAACAAACGGTAGGCCGCTGGGCTGGTTCCCGGCTTTAAGGCTCCATGATCTGCTAAAAATTCATGGTTCTCCCGCAGGGATCTTTTTAGCAGCCATACAAATGGGTTGTACCACTGTAAAATAGTTACTAGTTCCATCACAATGACATCGATGGAATGGCCCTGTGTTACATGTTCCATTTCATGGGCAAGCATCTCTTTCATTCCGGCTCTGTTCTCGTCGTGCTTACTGATAAACAGCAGGTTAAAGAAAGAAAACGGAGTAATGTCAAGATCAGTCTTTACGATGACGATTTTCTCTTTGCGGATGCGTTCATTTTTAAGAAACATCATGCCTATTTGAACAAGTCTGAAAATAAGCAGCAATGAGAAGAGCAACACGCCCGCCAGATAGGTATACTTGATGAAACCAAAAGTGGAGACCGTTTCTTCCAGTACCCCTGATATTCTGGTACCATAGACTGTGACAGTCTGAAGCAGATTTTGGTAGTTGGCCGTGACGGTAACCTCACCCAGCATAAAGGAGCTGACTTTACCGGTTACCGGGAAATTGATAAAAGGCAAAAGCATGGAGAAAATTACCGAAACCATCAGGTAGATCCTGTTGAGGAGAAAGTAAGTCTCCTTTCTGAGAAACAGCAAATAGAGACAGGTAAATATGCCAAGGCTGATACCTGATTCCACGAGGATGTTGGTAATAGTTGTTGTCATGACTTTTGATTTTCTTTTTCGAGATCCTGCTTAACTTCCTGTATTAGCTTATCTAGTTCCGAGATGCTCATCTTGTTCTCCCTGGCGAAAAAGGAGACCATTTCCTGAAAAGAGTTGCTGAAGTAGTTTTTAATTAATCCCTTCATGTGAAGCCTGGTATAATCCTTTTTGGAAATCAAGGGAAAATACTCGTGCGTCTTGCCATAGGCTGCATGACCGACAAATCCCTTTTTCTCCATAATCCGGATAAAGGTGGAAACAGTATTGTAAGCTGGTTTCGGCTCCGGAATCTTGTCAATCAGATCCTTGATAAACCCTTTTTTTATCTTCCAGAGTATTTGCATCAACTGCTCTTCTGCTTTTGTCAGTTCTTTCATGTAGAGACTTTTTTGGTTGTTGGCAACACCACTTTGGAGGATTTGTTAACTTCTTTCAGTCGCGTCGCTTACAAAGTTAAAGTATTGAAATTTCCTTTCAAAACATTACAACTACTTCTTTCGTTAAAAAACTAAAAAATTAGTTTTAAAAGATAAAAAAAAGGGCTAAATTCTTAAGTCGTGGGTGGAGAGGAACAATTTTGTTTTCATGGCTTTTTTGTTTTTGATTGGTCGAATTCAACACTTCAAATATATAACTAAAATATTAGTTTTAGTACTAAGAGATTAGTTAAATATTGTTAAGTAGCGGATTATTATCGGCTAATTTCTTTATTTAGCAGATAATCAGGAGATATACAAATTTTGCAAATCAATATACCGGAGGTATAATAGGTGGGTAGAAAGCACATAATTGATGGTCAATTTCGTCCCGTACGGGACGAGATAATCATTGGTTAAAATTTTCTACCCACATTAAATCCCTACCGGGATAAAAATTGAAAATTTAAACAATCCCTCAAACATTATGAACAAGTGGGGGATTGGACATGAAATCGCTTGGTTGGGAGTAACCAAGGTCGCCTACACGAATCTTTTCTTCCACCAAATCCGCAGTCTTTCCAGTATCTTCTCTTCCGATGGGTTGTGCTGTGGTTTGTAAAAACGCTTGTGTTTAATTTTCTCCGGCAGGAAATCCTGTTCCACAAAATTGCCTTCGTAGGAGTGTGCATATTTGTACTCCTCTCCATAGCCAAGCTGTTTCATCAGTTTGGTGGGGGCGTTGCGTAGGTGCAGGGGAACAGGGAGATGCCCAGATAATTTCACCTCGGCAAGCGCTTCATCTATGGCAGAGTAAGTGGAGTTGCTCTTGGGGGAGGTAGCCAGGTAGATGGTGCATTCTGAAAGGATGATTCTGGATTCGGGCATTCCGATTTTGTGGACTGCATCAAAAGTGCTTTGGGCCAGAAGCAGGGCGTTGGGGTTGGCAAGTCCAACATCTTCAGAGGATAAGATCAAAAGCCTCCGGGCAATAAACTTGACATCCTCACCACCCTCCAGCATCCTGGCCAGGTAGTAGACAGCTGCATCCGGATCTCCACCACGGATACTCTTGATAAAGGCGGAGATGATGTCATAATGCATCTCTCCGTTTTTATCGTAGAGTGCCAGGTTTTCCTGCAACCGCTCTGTCACCAGGTCATTGGTGAGAACGACCTCTTCTTCCGCGGAGGCATTGAGCACCAACTCCAGCACGTTGAGCAATTTCCGGGCATCACCCCCCGAAAAGCGAAGCAGTGCTTCATGCTCTTCGACCACAATATTTTTTTTGGATAGCTCAGTGTCGGTATGAATCGCCCGGTCGAGCAAAATGAGCAAATCCTCTTTCTCCAGCGATTTCAATACATAGACCTGGCAGCGGGAGAGTAGGGGAGAGATCACTTCGAAGGAGGGATTCTCCGTGGTGGCTCCGATCAGGGTAATGATGCCCTGTTCTACGGCTCCGAGAAGGGAATCCTGTTGCGCTTTGCTGAACCTATGTATCTCATCAATGAAAAGGATAGGATTCTTAGCACTGAAAAATTGATTGTTTTTAGCTTTTTCAATGACATCCCGGATATCCTTTACTCCCGAATTGATCGCGCTCAGGATGAAAAAGGGACGGTTCATGGTGTTGGCGATGATCTTGGCCAGTGTCGTTTTACCCACCCCCGGCGGTCCCCAAAGAATGAAGGAGGAGAGTCTGCCGGAGGAGATCATCTTCCGGATAACGGCATCTTCCCCCACCAGGTGTTTCTGCCCGATGTAATCGTCCAGGGAGTGGGGACGGAGTCGTTCTGCCAGGGGTTGATTTGACATGGGAGTTTAGTTGCAGAATCGTTTGATGACATTGTAAGCTTCGGTAAGGCCAAGTTCCCCTGCACGGCTAAGGTCGAGTGCCCCCCCCTCCAGATCGTTCATGTAGATTCTGGTCAATCCCCGGTTAAAATAGGCTTCCCCAAAGTCTGGTTCCAGGGCAATGGCCTTGTTGTAATCGTTGATGGCATGCAGGTAATCCCGCTTCTTTACCTTGGTATTGGCCATGTTGAACCAGGCAAAAATAAAATTGGGGTTCATGTAAAGCAGAGATTCGTAATCCTGAATAATATCTTCATAATCAAGGATTTTAATCTCGTTGGATCTGGTCTCAATGGTTGTTTTGCTTCCGCTCATGTTCAAAATCTCTGGTTCAGGAAGTGACCCCTCGGTCCTGATGGCATCCACCATCTTGGCCCTTGAATTGGCACGGCAGAAGTAGGCAAGGATATTCCGGTTGTCAGCATCAATGGCCCTGGTAAAATCACCGATGGAGGCATTGTAATCCAGTGACTGCTCCAGGATTATTCCACGGTTGAGGTAGCCATTCGAATTTTTCTTGTTGGCGGAAATTTCGCTGCTCCAGTTCTCTACCAGACTCTTGAAGGCTTCTTTTTGAATGGATTGATAGGCAAATGGTTTGTTGGAGACAATCAGGAACGGATCGTTGTTGTTTTTGTTGTTGAGCATTTCAATCTCCATGCTGTAGTATTGGAGTCTGGAGTAATCGATGGAATCCTTGTTGAAAACCGAAATAACAAAATCCGGTTGCATGACGATCTTAACATTTTTGTTCTGAACCATTCCATCTACAATATCTGTTTCGGATACTTTGCCATCGTCTGCCACCACAATGTTTCTTCTTTTGCGGTTCTGTGTAACAGGACCACTTTTGTTTTCCTGCTTGTAAGCAGCAGAATCCTGCGCGGCAGCAGGCAGGTTGTTGGATGCGGCAGCTGCCTGATTATTATTGGTAGCAGCAGCTGATCCCTGTTGGCTGGCTCCCGGCGGGCTGGTAGTCGCTGCAAGGTTGTTCCCGCTCGTCTGGGAACCCTGGCTTGTTTGATTTGCACTCCCTGCTGCCTGATTGTTCTGAGCCTGGTTCGGATTCTGACCCGGATTGGGCAGGTAAAAGCCATATTGACGTCGCTGTCTCTCACGCTCTTCTTCGGCCTCCAGCCTTTTCTTGAAAGTGGCAAACTTAGGATCGAGTTCAGCCGCCATGGCCAAATCCTTTTCCGACCCCGGTAATTTCAGGGATTCCTTCGCAATTCCCCTGTTCAACCATGCTGTCGCAATGTTGGGATCCAGGGTAATCGCCATGTCATAATCGCGGATGGCCCCCTTTAAATCGCTGAGCTGGTGCTTGACAATACCCCTGTTGACATAGGCCTGGGACGTTTTTGGATCCAGACGAATGCAAAGGTCATAATCTTTCAGTGCCCCGGCATAATCCTTCTTCTCAAACTTTGCAATGCCCCTTACCAGGTAGGCACTTGAAAAATGCGGCCTTAGGCGGATGGCTGCATCGCAATCTTTGATGGCCCCCTCCAGGTCACCCTTCATCTGTTTGGCTGAACTACGGTTCAGGTAGGTACTGGCAGAGGGTTTTATTTCGATGGATTTTGTATAATCGGCAATGGCACCTTCAAAATCCTCGGTAGCTATCCTTGTTATACCCCGGTTGTTAAAAATGTTTGGATCCTCCTGGTTGTACTCCAACGCATTGGAATAGTCATTCATGGCCTCCCTGAAATTTTTCATTTCATAGTTGGACATGCCTCTGTACATATATGCTTCAGGATAATAGGGCTTTATTTCTATGGCTTTGTCAAAATCGGCTTTGGCTCCCCGGAAATCATCGATGTATAGCTTTGCCATTCCCCTGTAAAAATAGGGTTCAGGAAGAAAGGGTTTTAATTTGATGACAATGTTGAAATTCTCAATGGCACTCACATAATTGCCAAAATAGATCCTGCTTTTGGCAATGTAAAAGAAATGATCGGTATTCAGTTGCGAGTAGGAAGAGTAACTTGAAATGAATAGTATGATTACCAGAAGTATACGTTTCATGAAGGATCTGATCGAGGGATTTATCTGACAAAAATAGCAAATAACCGCAATGAGATTTAAGTTATGAGTTATGAGTTATGCGTTATGGCTGTAAATTGACGGTAGTGTTTTGATTGTTAATAGCATAGAATAGGTTAATTTTAATTAAAACAAAAAAGCCTTGCACTGCAAGGCCATAACTCATAACTCATAACTCATAACTCATAACTCATAACTTACCTAAGCTCATTCTCATCAAAATTCTGACGGTCCTGTACATTTCCCTGGCTGTCGGTGATGAAAACGTGCCGAACCTGAAAATTATCCCGGATGATAAATTCATACCCGCTGTCTCCGTTTGCCCTTTCAATAAAAATCGAACTCATGATCTGACCATACAGCTCCAGTTTTTCCCGGATGTCTAAATCCAGCATTCCCAGGGTGTAGTTGGTTTCAGTTTTCAACCAATGGCCTGATTTTTCAAACCAGGCAATCATCTCAATACCATTCACCCTGAATATCGCTTCAAATACGCCCTCTTTCTCGTGCGACCAGTCAATGTTGGTGGCATAAGGGAAATGCTCCTTAAAGCCATTTAAAACCTTACTGCCGGGAGTATGGCTGTTGATCCTGAAAATGTATTTTTGAATAAGATCTTTCATAATGTTAAGACTCCTACAGCGAACAAATGAATCCTGCAGATATTGATTTAGTGGATGGATTCACTTTTGTTTTGACGAACAAACGACGAAAAGTCACAAGGAGTTGAATGAAATATTGTTACTTGTATTTCTGGGTATAGAGGTAGGCTACCCGTTCACGCGCGCGTTTCAACCTCATTTTGGTGGCGCTTTCACTTATTTTTAGTGCTGTCTGGATATAGGCGATCGGAAAATTGTCTATGTAATGCATGGTGAGCAATGCCTTCTCTTCCGGGTGTATCTGGTCCATGATCATCATCAGTTTGTCACTGCTGATCACCTTGTCGTCAATTTCATCCACCACATCGGGCAACTCGTTGGAACTGTTCCAATCCGGATAGTTCATTTTCTTCTTGACACGCAAATATTCTATGCAATGATTGTAGGTAATGGAATAGAGCCAGGTAGAGAAATTGGATTCACCCCGGAAATCCGAAAGTTTCTCAAATACTTTGCAAAATATGTCCTGTACAAACTCCTGGGCCAGTCCTGGATCCTTCAACAGGGAGTTGCACTTCTCAAAAACCTTGGGGGAATACCTTGTATAGAGTATCCCAAAGAGGTTGGTATTGTGTTCGTGTTTGATCTTTTTGATGATCTCAATGTCGGGAAGATCATTCACAGACAATTTGTTAATCATTTTTTAATATTCGTAAATCGCTGTTAGTTAATGTATTGTAAATATATGAAGAGTATTTTTAAAAAAAAATATATTTTTGCGGTGACTTTAAGAAACCTTTGCGTCTAAAAGTTAAAATTGTTTGAACAAAAACATTGATTTACATTAATTACATTTATTTTTCAAAGTTATGAAAAAAGGATTATTAAAACTCGTTACCCTTAGTATTTTGGTTGTTACATTGGCTAGTTGTGCCAAAGTTCCTCAGGCTGACATCGATGCAGCAAATGTTGCTATCGAAGCTGCAAAAAAAGCTGGTGCTGATCGTTATGTAGCTGCTTCTTTCCAGGCTGCTGTTGATGCTCAGAAATCAGGTTTGGCTCAAGTTGAAGAGCAAAATGCAAAATTTGCATTGTTCAGAAACTATGATGTTGCCAAAACAACATTGACCTCTGTTACTACTCTTTCTAACAAAGCCGTTGAAGAAACTGCTGCTAGAAAAGAGGCTCTGAAAGCTGAAGTTACTGCTGCTATCGCAGAATTGACTACAACGATCGAAGCTGACAAGGAATTGCTGAAGAAAGCTCCTAAAGGAAAAGAAGGCAAAGCTGCTGTTGAAGCTATCGGCCAGGAAATTGGTGTTGTTGAAACTGTTTTAACTGAAGTTTCTGCAGGTTTGACCAACAACGAAGACATTCTGACTCTTTCTGAAAAAGTAAAACCAGCTGTTGAGAAAGCCAAAGCTATCAACACCGAGTTGACAGATGTTATCGCCAAAGCTAAAGGTGGTAAGAAGTAATAAGAATCTTTGACATTCTTAAAGAAATAACCCCCGGAGATATCCGGGGGTTTTTTTAATATTTTTGTTCAACACAATCGCATTTTGTTTGTAAATTTGCTTCATCTCCTGATGAAAACTTACATTGTGTTTAAGTTTTGATTGATAATAACATAGGAGTTGATTACCTAATTATTTCAGCGTGAAATCCGGATTTTATAAAAAAATATTTGTTACAACAGGGGTTGTCTCCCTGGCTTCTCTGGTGATTTTGATTTTGTTGTTGCTTTTTATGGATAAACCACCAATGGAGGATTTTAGCAAATGCATAGAAATATTAAACAAGGCAAAAAAAGAGAATGCCGATCTCTATTCTCCCGAATATTTCCAGGCAGCAGAGACCAATTACCAGTATGCCTTCATCGAACTCAGACGACAAAATGAGAAGTTATTTTTTCAGCGCAACTTCTCCAAAGCACGGGAAATAATTGTACTGGCAATTCTGAAAGCCGAACTGGCCCTGAATTCATCGGGCACCAACAAGGATACGCAAAAGGCGAGGTACCTGAAGGAGACTGAATTGCTACAGAAAAAGCTGAATAGCTACCACGAGTTTTTCATCAAACTTCCTTTACGCATCCAAACAAGAAAAGACTATGAATTTGGGAAATTGGCATTGGAAGAGAGTGTAAATGCCTTCGAGAAGGGCGACATCATGAAGGCCAACAAAAAGTTGAATGAAGGGAAAACGCGTATCAGCTATGCCGATGCGGAGGTAAATGCCCATCTCAAGGACTATTTTTCCAAATTCTCCAAATGGCAGAGCTGGGTACAGACTACCATTTCAACTTCTGCCAACAACAAAAGCTACGCGCTGGTGATCGACAAGATCAAGCACAAGGGTTTTCTCTATTACAACGGCAAACTACACAAGGAATACGATGTGGAATTTGGCAAGAATTGGATTGGCGACAAACTCTATTCGGGTGACATGGCCACCCCGGAGGGAAAATACATGGTAACCAGAAAGAAGAATAGCAGGGATTCTGGCTATTACAAGGCAATGATGCTGAATTATCCCAATGCTGAGGACAAAGCAGAATTTGCTGCCCGGAGAAAATCCGGACAAATTCCAAAGAGCAGAGGCATCGGCGGTTTGATTGAGAT
The DNA here is from genome assembly GCA_945873105.1 of Tangfeifania diversioriginum. Classification (GTDB taxonomy): domain Bacteria; phylum Bacteroidota; class Bacteroidia; order Bacteroidales; family Prolixibacteraceae; genus CAINVV01. The sequence continues at coordinate 63,389 of CAMCBW010000006.1, read as the reverse complement.
TCATGGCAACGGTGGCAAAGGCGTCGACTGGACCAAAGGTTGTGTCGCCTTGTCGGATGAGAAGATCGATGAGTTGTTCAGCAAAATGTCGGTCGGAACTCCTGTTACCATTGTTGGATCAACAGTCTCCCTGTCCGACCTGTTAAACTAATTATCCTTGATAAAATGGAAACTGAAGAAAAAAGTTGGTTGAAAAAATATGCTCCCTGGATCATCCCGCTCTTGTTCCTTTGTTGGATCCCTACCATAATTTGGTTTACTCCGGTTTACCAAAATGCGGCATTTGGGGTTAAATCATGGTTCACCGCAACGCTGAACACAAAGGAGATGGTAGTCAGGAATGTTGGGAAACAGATTCAAACCAGTAAATCAAACATTGCCTCGTTGCAGCGTAAATTGCAGGATCTGATGCCTGAGAAACCCTATATTCTGATCAATACCTCTGAAAACAGGTTTGTTTTGCGCAATGCAATTGATACCATTCGGACAGGTGTTTGTTCCACCGGAAAGGATGAAATCCTGATCTATCCGGATGGCACCAGAAAACCATTCAAAACTCCCAAAGGCATGTTCGCCGTTCAACTGAAGAGACGAGACCCTGTTTGGACGAAGCCCGACTGGGCCTTTATAGAAGAGGGGTTGAAACCTCCGTCGGCACGCTCTTCAGAGCGTTACGACGAGGCCACCCTCGGTGCCTATGCATTAAATATTGGAGATGGATACATGTTGCACGGAACCCTCTACCAGCGATTTCTTGGCTTACCGGTGACCCATGGGTGCGTCCGTTTGGGCGATGCAGACCTTGAAGTCATTTTCAATACCCTCGACAAAGGGGCCAAAGTATTTATATACTAATTCACCGACATGGCAAAAAAATCTCTTTTTTGGATCATCACCAGCTTATTGTTTTTGATAGCAGCCTATGTGCTAACCACCACCGTCATCCTGCCGGTAGCAACCATCAATCCATTGCCTGATACTGTTTTGCTCAAAACAGAAGTGAAGGAAAGCGGCAATGCCAAGAAACAGGACAAATCCGGCACTGCACCGAAAAAAGTTGAAAAGGCTTCCAAAGCAACAGCAAAGTCTGAGACCTTGGATCAAAACAAGACTTCTGCTCAGGAATCCGTTTCCAACAGCAAGGAGGATCTGTTGAAGCTCTTCGAATTAAAGAAGACAGAGACCCTGCTCAGATCCCGTTACAACCTATCCTCGGAAGATTCAATCTATTTGGTACTTGATCTGATCAAAAAGGTTGCCACGCTGGAGATGAGAGGCATTCCGCTACACGACAGCAAAATAGCAGATGTTTGGATTAGCAATTCTATTCGGATGTTTCATACGGAGAGACTGCTTCACTGGCTCTCTCAACCCTTCGTACTTAAAAATGCAGCTTCCACCATTGTACGCGTTCCTTTCCTGGTAAAAGTGGCTCCCAAGGATACCATTGAAGCCAGCAAAATGGATGCAACTCCCGCACCGCGAAGAACAGAGGATGTCTACATTGTGATGAATTTTGAACGTAACCTGCAATTGGTGATCCAGCAATCGGAGCAAAGTGAAGGTGAAGATAAAATGAGGGTGGACAGTTTAAGGAGGAGCTTCACCAAACGGGAGACTGAAAAATCCATCAAGGCACTCTCCTCCCTCAAACGGGAGGCAATCGTGCCTAAAATTGTCATCACGCTGCCCAAATCTGAAGCAATCATCCTCTACAGGGCCCTGCCTCAAAAACTCAGGATGGTGCTAAGGATGTAAGGACAGTTAGAGACTGTTTAAATATATAACACAGAGAATATCTGACTATTTATCGAAACCAGAGGGCAAATAGAAATTTCTGCTATTTTGAATTTTCATTAGAGAAACCCCGGAGTTTCACAGAGTTGGAAAATCGCAAGCGATTTTCTCTCCCGATGAATCGGGACAAGTTGTGTAATAATTTTAATCAGCTTCTTAGTTTGACTGTGCAATTTTCACCTTTTTATTCTTGATTTTCTCTGTTTGAAGAAGGGAGGTAAGCTTCCTGGCCTTTGCCGCAGGTATTGCTGCATAAGATTCATAATCAAGAATATTGATCAATCCAATCTCCTCCTTGACCAATCCTCCCTTTTGGATCAGTAATCCTACGATATCGCCTTTGCTTATTTTGTCCTTTTTCCCGGCGCCAAAATAGAGCGTTGTGAAGTAACTGCCTTTCATGGGGTGCAGGCATTCATGCACAAATTCCTCCTTTGCGAATGGGGGTATATAATCAGGTACTTTTTCACCTGCAGCGAGCAAGACCCATACCGTACCCTCCTGTTCCATCCTGGCAGTCCGGCCATTTCGGTGGACAAAAACTGTTTCACTGTTGGCCAGCTGGTAATGGATGATGTTTTTAACCCCGGTGATGTCCAGTCCGCGGGAGGCAAGATCCGTCGTTACCAAGATCGGGTTACTTCCATTCCTGAATTTGATCAATGCCCTTTCACGTTGTGCCTGTTCGTAACCTCCGTGGTAGGTGTCGTGGGAGACATCGCTTTCGGCGAGCAAGGCACTGATGCGCTCCACTGCCTCCCGGTGGTTGCAAAAGACCAGGGTCAGACCTTCATGAACATTGGTCAGCAGCTTGAACAGCAGCGAAAGCTTGTCCTTCTCCTCTGCTCGGACTATTTTTATCTCCAATCCTGACGGTTTTTCATCGCTGCTGTAGTCAAGGATGACCGGATCCTGAATTTTGACATAATCAGGCACTGTGCTCGATCTGGTGGCCGAAGTGAGGATCATCTGTGCCTTTTCCGGGATCTGCTGCAATATCGCCGATATCTCCCGTTCAAAACCAAATTCAAGCGACTTGTCGTATTCATCCAGTACCAGCAGGTCAATGGTAGTAGGATCGATATTTCCCTTTTCAAGGTGGTAGAACAATCGGCCCGGTGTCCCAATCAATAGGGACGGTTTCTCTGTCAGGTTATTCAGCTCTGTCTTCACCTTGTGCCCCCCATAACAGGTAGAAACTTTCAATCCGCTCCCCATCGATTTGAATACCTGTTCGATCTGCAGTGCCAGTTCCCTGGAAGGTACGACCACCATGGCAAAGGTGCCCTGCTGTTGTGCTGTGGCTTTCTGCAGCACCGGCAACAGAAATGCAACGGTTTTGCCGGAGCCGGTGGGCGAAAAGAGCTCTATTTGCTTGGCCTTCCTGCTCACTTTCAGCATCTCTTCCTGCATTGGATTCAGTGACTCAAAGCCAAGATTGGCAACAGCTTTTGCCACAAGGGCTGAATACGAAGTACTCATTTATATCTAAATTATAAAATTTTGGATTTTTGAATTTCGATTTTGGATTAACCCATCAAACATTTCAAACTTAAAAAACAATTCAAAAAGTAGGCACTTCATTGATCCCCCCGTCATTTCGAAAAGAGCAACCAATCCAAAATCCAAAATTGAAAATTCAAAATTGTTTGAAGGTGATTACCCGTTAAATGCAAAAAGAGGGATCCTTTGGGATCCCTCTTACATGCTATTTTAAGCTTTGGAACGAATTTGCTTTTGTTTGGATTATCTCAGTGATCTGCTTCAATTCCGATTAATTACAGGCTGTTAAGTCAGGAAATAATTTTTCATACACGAACTCAGCACAAAAATAGTTCAAACTGTAGCCCAATTGCTACGACACGTCCGACTGCTTAATAACTGGACCTGCGACCGGTACCTCTGTCACCGCCGCCACGGTTGAAACCACCACGATCACCACCGCCACGGTTGAAACCGCCACGATCGCCACCACGATTGAATCCACCACCGCCGCCGCCACGGTTGAAACCACCGCCGCCACCGCCGCCTGGACGTCTTGTGCCGTCTTTTGGTTTTTCGATGGACTCGTTTACAACGATTGTACGACCGTCAACTTCTGCACCGTTCAATTCTTCGATAGCCTTTTGGGCCTCTTCTGCATTCGGCATTTCAATAAAGCCGAAACCTTTACTCCTTCCGGAGAATTTGTCAGTAATAATTCTGGCTGAAGTCACTTCACCGTACTCCTCAAAAAAACCTTTTAATTCTGCCTCCTCCAAGCTAAATGGAAGGCTTCCTACGAAAATGTTCATAAAAAAAAACTTATTTAATGGTAAATAATCCGATGTAAAGGTAGTTATATTTTAATTCAAAAAGAGTTTTGCGTTTTTTTTTATTATATACATATCTTTCTGTCAATCAATGGTATGTAAATATATAAACTGCAATTTCCAGATCACCGCTGTTTTAGGGAGCATAATAAGCTGAATATTGCACCTCTTTGAGAACCAGTTTTTTACTATCCCATAATCCATCTGAACGAATAGCTAACTGCTACACAGCTAACAGCTAATAGCTATTAGCTAAGTGCTCCTCTTCTTCAATGCAGTGCAATCCTGTAAGAAAGTTTGAGCATTATTGTGTTGTTTGGTTTTTCATGGTTGTACAATTTATTCAGATTGTAGGAGAGGTCAAAATCACCGGCCGAAGAATCATAGAGCCGATTTTGGGACCATACCAAGTAGAGGGTTGATCCCGGCAGGTATTCCCAACGCAAAACCAGGTTGGAAAGGAATTCATTGAAACTGAAATTGGGATTTTCAAACTGGTAATCTGTTTTACCATCCCTGTTTTCATCTACCCGGAAGTTATTGTCCACATCCGGACCGCTGAGTTGTTGGGAATCATAGACATGGAAGCGGTCGCTGTAGGCTGGATGGGTAGGATTTGTGACCATTTTCAGATCCCTGTAACTGCCCGAGGCAAAAAATGGTTGTCCCCAATATTCGATGGTCAGATTGGGCCGGAGATTGACGTTGATCCGTGCCGAGACCGCAAATATCTTTTGGTCGATGGTGCCAAGCAGGTACCTTGGGTCATTGTTCCAGGACTGCTCATCTACATATTGTAATTCACTTTTGCTGATAGTGTACGAGGGTTCAAGAAGGAATTCAAGTGTACTCAAAGGCTGATACCTTATGATCGGCGAGAACAGGTCCCTTGATCCTGCCTGGTTATCCTGTCTGTTGTGCTGACCCTGGTACTGAAAGGAGAGTTTCTTCCGGGTGTCCGACTCAAGGAAGAACCAGACGGATTTGTTCCCGGGCATCAGCATCGACGGACCACCACGCAACTGGGATGCGTCGTAGCTTTCAGAATCCATGTTGAATCCGGTATGAAAACCCCAATGGTTGGTGAACTGGATGTGTCCGTTGAAATTTCCACCGGTAAACAGGTGGCTCCCAAAGTAGTTCCAGCCATTCCATTGGTTGAAATTCAACCTGGCAGAGCGCATGATTCCCTTGGGTTTGGTGAATTTATAGCCGGCCCAGATGACCTGGAAGATTTCATCGGTAGAGCGGAGGTAGCCTATGTCATTGAGCTCCAGACCTGGCGATTTCCACATGGTGGCAAAGAGACAATTGAAATTTCCGCCAATTTTTGTTACCTGAAGGTTCCCTCCGTTACCGGAAATCGAAGTGCGATTTTCGTTGTAATCGAGATGTCTCGCTCCTGGCCGCTGGAAAAAGTGGGCCGAAGAACGCTGTGTTTGGGCGATTGCCTCCTTGCTTCCCTGTACCTCACTCGCGACGGCATTGAGTTGCAACAACCAGTTTTTCTGGAAGAGGTATTGCTTGAAGTCAAACCCAGCTGAACGGCCGCTTTTGTGCAATTCTGCCATCGACAGTGAATCGTTTAATTGCCGGTCGGTCGTTGTCGCCATCAATCCGAAGATGGTATTTCCATCCTTGCTGTCTTTTTGGATCCTGCCCACAAAATAGTTGGTAAGTGGTTCAACCACCTCATTTCGCTGGGTGCCCTGATAATCGATCCGGGCATTTTCTTCCGCCCCCACACTCTCAATGACACCTACCGACCAACCTTTGGCGGTTTTGCCGGTCAGTTTGGCTGCCCCCAGGATGCGGGTAAAGTTCGGCGTCCTGGCATACTCATTCTCCCGCAAATCCTGCTCCAGCTGGGGTCTCCTGCCAATTCTCCGCGAATAGAAGAGCTGCTCGGTTGACAAATCGCCATCCCCAAAACCGAGCTGAAATCTAGTGATGTTGTTTCCTTCAATGAAGAAGGGGCGCTTCTCTACAAAAAAAGTCTCGTAGGCAGTCAGGTTGACCTGGGAGGGATCTGCCTCTACCTGTCCGAAATCGGGGTTGATGGTAAAGTCGAGCGTCAGGTTGTTGGTCACACCTATCTTACCGTCCAATCCGCCATTTAGTTTGTTGTCTGAACCATCCGCAAATTTGTTCCCCTCCTCTTCCTGGTATTTGTTGACACCTGCGGTGACATAGGGAGTAAGGTCGAATTGTTTCTTTGGTTTTAGTTCACCATTGAAAGCCAGTTCCCCATAATGACGGGTAAACCCCGATGCATTCCTGGCGATCGCTTGCCACAGGGAGAATTCATTTTTTCTGAACAGGTTGCGGATTACCTCAAAACCCCAAACCTCCTTCGAATTCTTTTCAAACCGCAATTGGGTCAACGGGATCTTCATCTCTGCCGACCATCCCCAGCTTTGCTTCCTGGTTTTGACATACCAGATCGGATCCCAGGTAAGGTCCTCCACATTCCCATCATCGGTGAAAATCTCATCTGTTTTTACCCCGGATGCCGACACAAAGAAGCCAAAGGCAGTCCTGAGATCGTGGTAACTGTCGAAAGCTACCCCCACCCAGTCGCCATCGGCCTTGTCCTTGCGCGACAACCTGTTGACAATGCTATCGGGTGCCGTATCCAAAGCCTTGATGGCCACATAGATGAAATCATCGTCAAAGAGTACCCTGAATTCGGTTTCCTGGGATGGTTTGGCATTTTCATAGGGTTCGTGCTGGACGAAACCTCCTTCCCATTTGCCTTCCCACGCCGGATCGTCCAGATTTCCATCCAGGGTGACAGGTGCGGTGCATTTTTCGGCGACATATAATTTTTTTGGCTGTTCCTGGGCCAGGAGGGTGGTTGGAACGGCTAGTATGATTAGGACTGAGGCGAAGAATCTCGTCATGAAAGCGAACTTTTTTTAGTATTGCCAATAGGACGAACAACTTTGGCAGTCGTTACAGCCAATGCGGCTTTATTTCTAATTTTTGTCAAAAAAATCAAAACTGCGACTTAACTTTTTTTTTTTTCATGTAAGTTTGTACGCTTTAAAAAAAGATAGTGAAACGAACCCCGATTTATCAGGGGAGTTCCATACTACCTTAAAAGACAAATTTTTATAGTGTGAAACGAGCATGGACTAAGTCAACAAAAGGCGATGTAAATCAATTTGCGAGTTCCATACGTACGAACAGATATTCAATTATTTACCTATAATATTTACGAATGAATTATGTTTGAAAATCTTACGGATAAACTGGAACGGTCGTTCAAATTGCTGAAGGGCCAGGGTAAAATTACTGAGATCAATGTAGCAGAAACCCTGAAGGAGGTTCGTCGCGCCTTGCTCGATGCGGACGTCAACTTCAAGATCGCCAAGGATTTTACCACCAGAATCAAGGACAAGGCCATTGGACAACAGGTAATTACCTCGCTGAACCCCGGGCAATTGATGGTGAAGATCGTTCACGATGAGTTGGTGGAGCTGATGGGTGGACAGGCGGTGGACATCAATCTGAAAGGTTCCCCTGCCATTATACTGATGTCTGGTTTGCAGGGATCTGGTAAAACGACCTTTTCAGGTAAGCTTGCCAACCGTTTGAAGACCAAACAGGGCAAGAATCCCCTGCTGGTAGCTTGTGACGTATACAGGCCTGCGGCGATCGAACAGTTGCGCATATTGGGAGCCGCCATCCAGGTGGCCGTTTACACGGATGAAACCACCAAGGATCCTGTCAAGATTGCCAAAGATGCCATCCGGGAGGCCAAGTTGAAGGGTCACGATGTGGTATTGATCGATACCGCCGGCCGACTCGCCATCGACGAGATGATGATGAAGGAGATCGAGGCGATCAAGAATGCGGTCAATCCGCAGGAGATCCTGTTTGTGGTCGACTCCATGACAGGACAAGATGCCGTGAACACCGCCAAGGAGTTCAACGACCGGCTCAATTTTGACGGGGTAATCCTCACCAAACTGGACGGTGATACCCGCGGTGGTGCCGCACTTTCCATCCGCTCGGTGGTGAACAAGCCGATCAAATTTGTGGGGATGGGGGAGAAGATGGATGCCATCGATGCCTTCTATCCAAGCAGGATGGCCGACCGTATCCTCGGTATGGGGGACATCGTTTCGCTGGTTGAAAGGGCCCAGGAGCAATACGACGAGGAAGAGGCAAGGAAACTCCAGAAGAAACTGGCCAAAGACCAGTTCAACTTCGACGATTTCCTCAAACAGATACAACAGATCAAGAAGATGGGTAACCTGAAGGATCTGGCAGGCATGATTCCAGGCATGGGGAAGGTGTTGAAGGATGTGGACATTGAGGACGATGCCTTCAAGCATGTAGAGGCCATCATCTACTCCATGACCAAGGCCGAACGGGCCGATGCAGCCCTGATCGACGGCTCCCGCCGCAAAAGGATAGCCAGTGGTTCCGGCACTTCGGTACAGGAGGTCAACCGGTTGTTGAAACAGTTTGCCGATACCCGCAAGATGATGAAGATGGTCTCCTCAGGCGCCAACATGAAGAAGATGATGACCCAGGGGAAAGGACACCGGTAGAAGGCTGTTGGTTATTAGCCATTAGCTATTAGCCTTTAGCTGTTAGTAATTAGCTGTTAGCTATTAGGGGTGTAACTTGGAGATGGTCGGTATCATTCAAAATTAGTCGCAGGCCTAAGCTAACAGCTAATAGCTAATAGCTTGTAAAACAAAGAATAAATTATCCCTATCTATATGATCTTAATCGACGGAAAAGAAATCGCATCCATCCTGAAGCAGGAGATAGCCGAAGAGGTTGCGCAAATTGTTGCGGAAGGTAAAAAGAAGCCCCATCTCGCCGCCATTCTGGTCGGTCACGACGGTGGCAGTGAAACCTATGTGGCTGCCAAAGTGAAGGCCTGCGAACTGGTGGGTTTTGAATCGACACTGATCCGTTTTGAAGATACGGTTTCTGAAACAGAATTGCTGCAATGTATCAGCGAACTCAACCAGAATCCCTCCATTGACGGTTTTATCGTTCAGTTACCCTTGCCCAAACATATCTCCGAGGAGAAGGTGATCGAAACCATCGATCCCAAAAAAGATGTGGATGGATTCCATCCTGTCAATGTAGGAAGAGTGGTCGCAGGAATGCCCGCTTTTGTATCGGCTACCCCGTTTGGCATTATGGAGCTTTTGCGCAGGTACAAGATTGAGACCAAAGGCAAGAGTTGTGCCGTCATCGGAAGAAGCAACATTGTGGGTCGGCCGATGAGCATCCTGCTATCGCAGAAAGGGGTGGACTGTACGGTAACCCTTTGCCACAGCCGGACCAAAAATCTAAAGGAGATCTGCCTGAATTCAGATATCATTGTGGCTGCACTCGGTATGCCGGAGTTTTTGACTGCCGACATGGTCAAGGAGGGAGCTGTAGTAATTGATGTCGGGACTACCCGCGTAGCCTCCGACCAGACCAAATCCGGCTTCAAGCTGAAGGGCGATGTGAAATTCGACGAGGTAGCCCCGAAGTGCTCCTTCATTACCCCTGTTCCCGGCGGGGTAGGGCCAATGACGATTGCCTCCCTGCTGTACAATACGTTACAGGCAAGCAAGCATTTGATTTATAGTTGATAGTTGTAAGTTTATGATTTATTCCCTCCAGGGATTTTACGTGGGTAGAAAATCGACAAAAGGTGAATATTTCGTCCCGCATGGGCAATGTCATTTGGTTAACCATTTTTGAGCGTGAAATTTTTAACCGCAGAGAGCCGCGAAGAAGCGCTAAGAGCCGCAGAGATTGCTATTTCTGGATTTCTTTGCGGTACTCTGCGAAAAACTTTGCGGTTCTCTGCGTTTAAATAACAACTGAATAATTTAGACAGCTTAGATGGAAAACATATCAAGATTTATACCAAAAACTGCCCTGATACTGGCAGTTTTACTTGCCTCCTGTGCCACGGTACCCCTGACGGGCCGCAAGCAGCTGAGCCTGGTCAGCGAATCGGAGGTGATGGCCCTGAGCCTGAGCCAGTACGATCAGTTTTTGAAATCCAACAAAATTTCCACCAACAAAGTTGAAACGGCGCGGGTCAAAAAAGTGGGGGCCAACATTGCGGCGGCAGTTGCCAGCTACCTGGAACAGAAGGGTATGTCTTCTTACCTGGATGGATACAAATGGGAATTCAACCTGGTAGAAGACAAGAGTGTGAATGCCTGGTGCATGCCCGGCGGGAAGGTGGTAGTCTATACGGGAATTCTTCCGCTCATGAAGAACGATGCCCAACTGGCCACTGTAATGAGTCATGAAATTGCACACGCCATTGCAAGGCACGGAAGTGAAAGAATGAGTCAATAATTGGTAACCCAGGGTGTCGGTGCAGGCTTGTCCATCGCGCTCTCCGAAAAGCCTCAGGAGACCCAAATGCTTGCCATGGCAGCTTTTGGCGTAGGATCCCAGCTCGGATACATGCTGCCCTTTTCCAGGACACACGAATACGAAGCAGATGAGATGGGGCTCTACTTCATGGCCATGGCCGGCTATGATCCCGGCGAGAGTGTTGGTTTTTGGCAAACCATGGCCCGGAATGGCGGGTCAAAACCCCCCGAGTTGCTGAGTACCCACCCGCTCGACCAGAACCGGATCGCCAAAATTGAAGCCAAACTTCCGGAGGCAATGAAATATTACCGGGGGCAGAGAGGGAAATAAATGCTTCGAACATCGATTGTGCAATTTCAGCATTAATGGTAGATTTGTACAAAACATTGAAATGCAAAGACTAATATCCGACAATATTGAGCAAATCAAATCATTGTGTGTCGCCCATAATGTAGCGTCGTTATTTGTTTTTGGCTCAGTCTGCACCGACAGCTTTAATGACAAAAGTGACATTGATTTGCTAATCTCCTTTAAACCGATGGACTACGGTGATTATGCGGATACCTACTTTGAACTGGCAGAAAAATTTGAAGTTCTGTTTCAGCGCCCTGTTGACTTAGTTACTGATAAGTCCTTGTCTAATCCATATTTTATAAATTCTATAAACAAAACAAAAACATTGTTATATGGATGATGAGACAAAAAAATATCTCTTTGATATTCAAGAATCAATCGATTCCATCTATAAATATCTCGGTGACAAACGCGATTTTAAAGTTTATTTGGCCGATAAAATGCTAAGAAGGGCAGTGGAACGTGAGTTTGAAATAATTGGAGAAGCCATGAGCCGGATTGAAAAAGCAGATTCTACTATTCAGATATCAGGTAAACGACAAATTATCAGTATGCGCAATCGGGTGATCCATGGTTATGATAAAATTGACAATGAGATTGTATGGGGAACGATCGCAAGATATTTACCTGCATTGAAACTAGAGATAGATAATTTGCTCGCTTAAATTTCAACCCCCATTTGGCGCTGATGCAATGAATTATAAATTACCCTTCTAGCTGGTGTTTAGATTTTCCCTTCGTGTAAATCCCAGATCGGGAAACACATTTCGTAATCATTCCAGATTATATCACCATATTCAATGGTGAATTTTCCAAATAACTGCTTATCCAGATACTTCTTTGTCATTGGATTTTTAGCAGAAATCAAGAAACCGGAGAAATCGATCAATCTCTCCACACCGTCAGAAAATGTAAATTTTATTTGATAATCACCAATATAATCAGCCTTCTTTATCGAAATAACCAACATGGCGCTAAAGTTTTTTTGTTATCTTTTCTGGTGTGATCTCAATATTATAGACAAAAAAGTCAATCCATTTTCTAACAATATCATCTCTGTACAATTCGAGCACTTTTTTAAATTTTTTTAGATTTTGTGTATCCAATGGTTCCTTGCCCTGAACATCTTTGATCACAATCTCTCTGAATTTACCATTCTCAAAAATAATTTCAGCTTTACTTTCCTTGTCTTGAAATTTTCCTTGCACATGAATTGGTTCATGCTCTTGAGAATAAAACAAGAAAATCAGTCAGAAATATTCATACAATTTTGGCATGGCAAATCTTTTATCAAAGATAATGATTTTATGAAGTCCTTTCAAGTCTTCAAGTCTATAGTGGGAGGAGGAGCGTATTTAGCGACAGGTTAGATATCCATTGACCACAATCATATCCATTACAATTTTCCGCATTTTTAACATAACAATTAATCATATTTAACAACTGCCTATTTTACAATCTATTACATTAGCGGACCACTAAATTCTATCCATGAATTTTGACATAGACAGGCAGACAATCTCCGACCTTGGATTATTTGGTTACAGGAAAGACGAAAAATCGATATTTTCCTTTTACAACAGGGCTGAAACGAAAGGAGGTCAGGAATTGCTTCAAAGACTGATGTGGATACCAGTAGCCGATATTGAGCTGCTCGAAAGTCGTCAAGCAGAGATTAATTTCTTTTTTTCGAATGATATCTCCATCCACCTTGTGCCCAGAAATATTGAATTTATCGAGTACTACCTCAAAGTGGACAGATCTCCGCTGAAGAATAATGTGAAAGATGCCTATGATGGTTCATTGTCAATTATTTCCGCGCTTGCAAGAGTCAAGGGAAGTCTCTTTTTCATATCCAGCCATCTGTTGGAAGTCGCTGAAAATCTCGGTCAGCGGGATTCGATAAGTTTTAACTGTTTTGAATCGAGACTAATTGATTCCAAACCTGTGTATGATTTTAAGCTAAGGAGTGGCGTGTCGAAAGAACGTATCGGGATGTTAATTATTGAAAAAGAACACATTATGGAAATGTTGGATGGGATAATAGCGCAACAAAATTCACTTCATTGAAAGCAGAATTTTTTACATCATTTTAATATAAATCTTTGGGTTATGAAATTTTATTTCATCTTCTTACCTCTTTTTATGTTGATCATTGGTTGTACCAATAGTAACAGAAAGGTTTCCAATGTACAGACCTTTACCAGGGTTTACGGCTATGTCAGATGGTTTTATCCTGGCGATGAAGCAGCCAAAATTGCTTGGGAAAAGTTGGCAGTTTACGGGGTACAAAAGGTTGAAAATGCCAAAAACGAAGAAGAATTAAATCAAATACTTCTTGCATTATTTAAACCCATTGCCCCGGCCATCCGGATCGAGGACGAAAAGAAAACCATCTCCTTTTCGTTCCAATCCATCACTCCCGGGGATACTTCCGGAATGAAACCGGTCACCTGGAAGCATTACGGGGTCTATTTGGGAAAACTAAGCAATATATACCACAGTACCCGACTCAACCGGGATACCATCCGGGATGATTCACGTCCTTCCAGGACAGATACCTATCACACCGCCAAACTGGGGGAATTTATCCGAAAGGAGATCGGAAACCATTTGATCCTGACCATGCCGCTGGTTTTGTTTGGAGACAAGGAACATACCTATCCGGTTTCAGATTTCAATTCATTGAAACAACTTACTGACCAGTTGGACAGTATGCCCAGTGCCAGTTCAAGCCCCAGGCAGTTATCCGCGAAGCCATTCTATGCCGGGGACCTGATGCCAAAGCTATCTGCGCCAGCAGGTCAAAAGAGCGGAAATGCAGGAGTTCAAAAAGAGCAATTTCTGAGTACGGAAGATCTTGCGGTCCGGTTGGCCAATGTGGTGATTGCCTGGAATGTCTTCCAGCATTTCTATCCCTATTTTGAGGTGGTCAAGGTCGATTGGGAGCAGGAACTTTCGGTTGCATTGAATGACGTATACAGGGGGGAAACGGAGGTTGACTATTTCAAGGCGTTGAGCAGAATGGTGGCGAAACTGGAAGATGGTCATGGAGTGGTATTCGCTCAACAACTTAAACAATGGGGATTTCCGATCATGGTCAGTTTGATCGGGAAGGAGATCGTCGTCATAGCTTCTTCCGAAACCAGGATGTTTCAAAGAGGTGATATCATTCAAAGTATCGATGGGAAAGCAGCAGCTGAAGTCCTCAAAGAACAGGAAGATTTGATATCGGGTTCTCCCCAATTAAGGCAGTACAGGGCGTTGAACCTGTTTGGTTCCGATTTTAAAGAGAGTAAAGCCACTGTATTGGTAGTCAGACAAGGGAAAAAGATAAAAGTGCAGGCGACCAGACAAGTATTGTGCAACCAATTCTTCAATCCATTGTTCAAGGATTTTAACCCGGTTTTTACATATTTGGGTGACGGTATTTACTATATGAATAACTATGATTGGAATACCGATGCAACGCTAAAAAAATTAGTAGGAGCAAAGGCAGTTGTTATCAACACATTAAAGGATCCCCGCTTTTTTATTTCCCATATTATTCAAGAACCGGTATGGAGTGCCAGGTGGAATGTTCCCGTTTCCCCCTACCCGGACCGCAAAAATGTTTTTTGGGATACTGCGAGATGGCAGATAGCGCCAAAGGAGCCCTGTATCAAGGCAAAACTGATCTTCCTGACGCACCCCTACGACGTAAGTTCCGGCGAAACCTTCCTGGGAATCATTGACTACTACAAATTGGGGAAACTGGTGGGAGACGTTACCGCCGGCACCAACGGCAATTATAATCCAATCCCGTTAATGGGCGGATATTCAATCTGGTGGACAGGGATGAAAGTCCTGAAGCACGATGGTTCGCAACATCATTTGATTGGTTTCAAACCGGACTATCCGGTCACGCATACGATGGAGGCCATCCTGGAGGGCAGGGATGAATACCTCGAAAAGGCAAAGGAAGTTTTGGCGAAGGAGTAAAGGAAACTTCGGGAAAATTCAAACAATTATATCCTGCTTCATGTGCCGTAGGCACAAAATGTGGGTAGAAAACATTTGTATAATAAGCCATCTCGACCCGTACGGGACGATATAATCTTGGATTATCATTTTCTACCCACATTAAATCCCTAACGGGATAAAATATATATATTTTTATGTTCCTAATCTAAAATCTAATGGTATGAGAAAGCTTTTAGTCTTTGTATTGGTTCTTTTCGTAAGCGCCACGACCTATACCCATATACACACCAACGGGGTTAATAAATCAGGCAATATTGATTTTACTGGTCATCGTTTTATCGATCATACTAACCGCAATATTTTTATGAAAGGCTTAAAGACCATTTCAAACTTACGGACGGTGGATAATGTTCAATGGGAAAAATTCAACTTTTTACCTCTATGAAAAAGCTCTACTTGTTCTGTATACCTAGATTTTTGGAAATGGCCTTTTTCATCCTTGTTGACACAATGGGGGCATACGGACAATCCGGAAAATCACAAACGGATGTATTGCGGTTTTACCAAGCAGAAGTAGAGCGATTGTTGTTGCCGGTGAATACTCCTGAAACGAAGACTTCGCTGATTGCTGCATACCTGGTGCATCCGATGGCTGAAGCCGATTTTTCTGTATGCCTGAAGGATAGCGCCCGTCGCTATTTTTTGGAATTGAGGTTGCTCGACCAAAACCTTTGGCGGGAAGTGCTGACAGGATTCATGCAAAAAAAGAGATTGCAGGTGTCTTCTTTGCAAGCAACTGTTTCTTCAATTTCTGTCAGCAAGAGGTTTAAAAAGAAGATGGTGAACGCATTCGATCGGGTTAGCCCCGTGAGGAAACACCCTCTACCTGCCGGTCTTATCGAATTTTATGACGCCACAACCTATGAATTCAGATGGGTTGTGAAACGAGAGCCCAAGCAAAAGCGGATCAATTTTGCGATCCGAAATGACAGCTACGAGTCGGGATTGATCAAGCTGCTTGACCGGATGGCTGCCGATCTGAAAAATAGTAATTTCAAAGAGGAGGGATTCTTCGGCCAGCTCAAGTGTTTTCGGTAGAATACAAAGGGCACTGTATTCAAATCATCGCAAGCGGGTTGGATGATTTAAAAATCAGTTGCACTTTAGTGAAACATTTCATATCTTTGTTTCATTTGATTATAATTTGTTTTTCAATGGCCAAATGGAATACCCACATAATCATATTCGGTTGGTGAGAACATATTCTCATGGGTATTTCATCAGTATAAAATTTGCTTTTTAATGGTCTGATGGAAGACCCAGATATTCATTTTCGGTTAGTGTGAACATATTCTCATAGGCATTTCATGGAATCAAAACGAAAATATAGGACAGCTATTTTCTACAGCGATTACTTTGAAAAGTTTTTCATTGAACAATCAGAAAAAGTAAAGTCGAAAATTATCTGGACTATCGGGTTGATTGAGGAGTTAGAAAGAATTCCTGAAACGTATTTTAAGCACATAGAATCGACTGAAGGATTATATGAGATCAGGATTAAACATGGAAGTGATATTTTTAGAATCTTTTGTTTTTTCGACCATGGCAATCTGATAATTCTTGCAAACGGATTTCATAAGAAAACGCAACAGACTCCTAAAAAAGAGATTGAAAAAGCACTAAAAATTATGGAGGAATATAGAAATGAAAACGAATAAAAAGATGACGCTTGATGCATTCAAGGACAAGCATTATGGCGTAAAAGGAACTAAATCAAGAGATGAACTTGATCAAGGGTATGAAAATTTTAAGCTTGGAACTTTATTGTATGAAGCACGAATGGAAAAAGGACTTACTCAGGCAGAATTAGCTGAAAAAGTCGGAACATCAAAATCATATATATCAAAAATTGAAAATAATATCAAAGAAGTTCGAATATCAACTTTGCAAAAGATTGTTCAATTGGGATTGGAAGGACAACTTGATTTTTCGATTAGATTATAGTTGGTGGCTTTTTGTTTGACCTCAAACCTTCTTTGTTTCACCCAAAAGGCCTTTTGCAGGTCCTAAAACTGACTTTGTGTCAGGTTGAGCCTATTTTGCAGAACCGCGAGGGGATTTTGCAGGAATTCAAATGCTTTTTGCACGACCTCGGGGGCTTTTGCATGACTTCAAATGTCCAATTTAGCACTTGAAGGGACCAATGTATCACTTGAAGGGCCTAAATTTTGGGTTAAAGAGGCCATTGCTTTACTTTAAATCAGAGATTGTCATGTTGAGTATATAATATATTAGCTATATTTGATTATATTGACTATATTTGGATAATATTTTAACCGAATTCAATGTATTCCTTAGAATCAACTCCGCTGGAAGTAAGCAAAGCCCTTGCTGAAAAACACCGCACCTTGCGTAAAGAGCTAAAAATGTCGCAGGAGGAGATGGCCGATCGTTCGGGCGTTTCCCTGGGAAGTCTGAAACGTTTTGAGAACTCTGGTAAAATCTCGCTGGATTCTTTGTTGAAGCTAATGCACCTTTTGGGACGGTTGAATGAATTTGACAATCTCCTGCTTCCAAAGGAGAACCTCGATGATATCATGAAACTATTTACAAAATAGGCAATGGCAGGTATTTCAAAAATATTCGTATCGCTGCTGCTCGAAGGAAACAACTTTGAAGTTGGTGAATTGGTGCTCTCCAACCAAAAAATATATTTCAGGTACCATTCCGATTTTCTTAGAAACGGATTTAACCTTTCTCCTTTAAAACTCCCTTTTTCAGAGGTTGTAGTATCAGCAGATAAGCTGCCATTTGAAGGATTGTTCGGGGTATTCAATGATTCATTACCCGACGGCTGGGGGAGGTTGTTGCTGGATCGGTCCTTAACTTCCAAAGGAATTGACATCGTGGGGATAACACCTTTGGATCGGCTGGCTTATGTTGGAGCTAGGGGCCTGGGAGCCCTCATTTACAAACCGGAAATCCTATCAGGTAATGAATCCGATACTGTCCCGGAACTGGATCTTCTTGCCGCAGAAATGGATCTTCTGCTTCAGGGCGCTAGTTCTGAGATGATTGAAGAACTTTTTGTACTCGGTGGCTCTTCCGGAGGAGCAAGACCAAAGATCTTTGCCGCTTACAATCCACTGACCAACCATCTGATAAGCAATTTGAAAGATCTTCCTGCGGGATACGAGGAGTTGATTATTAAATTTCCTTCATCGTCCGATAACAAGGAGATAGCCATTGTCGAATATGCCTACCACAAAATGGCTCTGCTGGCGGGTATTGAAATGAGTGGTTGCCGCCTTTTTGAAGGAAAATCGGGGCGGGCTTATTTTGGAACAAAGCGATTTGACAGAATAGCAACTAAACGTCTCCATACCCACACTGCATCCGGCCTGATGCACGACAATTTCAGAATGAGTACCATGGATTATGGGCATCTGATGGATTGTGCCTTCCGACTTGAAAAGCATGTGAAAGCCTATGAAAAAGTATTCAGGCTGGCTGCATTCAATCTCTATTCACACAACAGGGACGACCACAGCAAGAATTTCTCCTTTTTAATGAATGCCAAAGGGGAATGGCGTTTTGCACCGGCCTACGACCTCACTTTTTCCTATACAGGTTATGGATTTCACAGCACCGCAATAGCCGGAGAGAGTAAAAACCCTGGACGAAAAGAGCTGATGAAGCTGGCCACAAACTTCGGGGTAAAAAATGCAGGTGCAATTATTGAAGAGGTTCAGGAGGCCATCAGCCAGTGGGGGACAATAGCCAGCGAGTTTGGTATTTCCAGAAACACCATGCATGCTATTCAAAATGCCATGGAAAAGATCCGGGACTAAAGAAATAGGATTCAGACAGTAAAACTCTCGCATCCTTTGATAAGTAGGACACTAACCTGTCTAAAAATTTGTACCTTCGTTTAAAATTGAGTATATGGAACAGGCACAGTTGTATTCAAAAATTAGTGTATTGCCATCAGATCTCCAGTCTGAGGTGAATGACTTTGTGGATTTTCTGCTTAGCAAGAAGAAAAAAGATGCAAAAGCAAAGAAACCGGTTTATGGGTGTGCAAAAGGTGAAATTTGTATTTCAAAGGATTTTGATGAGCCACTTGAGGATTTCAAAGAATACATGTAATGGATCTGCTGCTGGACACACACGCAATCATTTGGTTTTTAAATGGAGATAGTAGTTTGTCACCCAAAGCTAGATTGGCCATCGAAGACATCGATAACACAAAAACAGTTAGCATCGCATCAATTTGGGAGATTGGCATAAAGATCAGTCTTGGCAAGTTTCGGTTTCCCCAAGGGTTCATGCAATTTGTGGAGATGATAGATGCAAATGGTTTTGAAATACTCCCAATTTCAGTAGAACATGCACTGATCGTATCAAATCTGGAATTTATCCACAGGGATCCTTTTGATCGACTATTGATCGCACAGAGTCAAAAAGAAAACCTAACCATCGTCACAAGGGATGAAAATATTAGAAAATATTCCGTTCAGACTATTTGGTAAGTCTTTTCGTCTTCTCTGTAAGGCTATTGTATAATTTCTCACTCACCGGCACCATCGGCAACCGGAGCTGGTTTTCGCACATGCCGGCCGAATGCATCGCGGCTTTTACCCCCGGTGGATTGCCTTCGGCAAACAGATCCTCTACGATTGGTTGAAGTTCAAGCTGAATGGCCGCTGCATTGGAGTAATCTCCGTTCAGGGCATAATGGGTCATGGCAGAGATCAAGCGTGGGGCCAGGTTGGCGGCTACTGAGATGACCCCTTCGCCACCCAGTGAGATGGTGGGAACTACCAGTCCGTCGTCTCCGGTGATCACGCTGAAATGATCGGGCTTCCCCTTCAGAATTTTGATGATCTCGGCAAAATTGCCTGAAGCCTCCTTGGTGCCGATGATGTTGGCACAATCGTGGGCCAGCCGGAGGGTGGTCTCGGCACTCATGCTGGTACCTGTCCTTCCGGGTACGTTATAGACCATTACCGGCAGGGGAGTGGCAGCCGCAATGGCCTTGAAATGCTGGTAGATACCCTCTTGCGTTGGTTTACTGTAATAGGGAACTACCGACAGGATTCCTTCCGCCTTTTGAAGATTGAGAACTGTAAGTTGTTCCACCACTTCTGCCGTACAATTCCCACCTACACCTACCATCACGGGAACCCGTCCGGCTACCCTGGCGATCACAAAATCAATTACGGCCTGTTTCTCTTCGCCCGACAGGGTAGAAGTTTCGGCAGTGGTTCCCAAAGCCACCAGGAAATCCATGTGGTTTTCCAGCTGGTTGTCGACCAGTCGGCCAAGGCTGTTGTAATCTATCTTCTGGTCAGCGTCAAAGGGGGTGATCAGCGCGACTCCGGCCCCATGGAATGTTTTGGACATATTATTTGTTGTTCTCGTTCAGTTTGTCAAGGTAAAAGATGATCTGCTCCATCAAAAACCGGCATTGCGGGTTGGCGGTCACATCGATCTCCAGGTCGTAAAGATTCGGGTCATCGGCCCTCCAGCCCACTTTGAATTTGGCAGCCGAGTGTATCAGCATGTATTGCAAGGCGATGCTCTTCTGCAGGGACAAATCGATCAGGATGTCAAACTCCTGGAGTATAAAGTGGGTCCCTTCACCGCTCTTCGGCTTGCCGAAGAAGCTGACATTGCCACTGTTCATCAGCCAGGAGTTGGAGACAGTCGATAGGGTCTCTTTTCCCCTTTTGGTGCTGATGTAGGCGATTCCAAAAGATTTGATTCCCTTCCCGTTCAAAATTTTCCGAAGCGATTCGTAAGTCTCTATGCTCTCATCGTCGGATGGATTCCAAAGGATTCCTACCGATTGCGCATCGGCCAGGTTGATGATATTGACCGTCCTGTACTGTTTTTGGTAGGCCTTGAAAAGCCATCTCTTGATGTACTTGTTGAATAATCTTCTCAGCATTTTGGCAAAGTTATGTATTCGAAATTACAATCTATTCTATTTTCATGTTCGGTTTTCCTATCGACGCTTTCAATCTGTAAGTTTGGACACCACATTTTATGTAAAAACTTTCAATTTGTAAGCTCCCTGTAGGCTTCCTCCGAAATCACCGGAATTTTCAACTGGGTGGCCTTTTCCATCTTGGAGGGTCCAATGTTCTCCCCGGCAATCAAATAGCTGGTTTTGGCTGAAATGGCCGAGACATTTTTCCCCCCATGCAGTTCGATGTCGGCTTTCAATTCGTCGCGTGAAAAGCCATTGAAGACGCCCGATACCACGAAGGTCAAACCCTTCAGCTTCTCGGTAGAGCCCTCTTTGACCATATTTTCCGTCTCGAATCTTAATCCGGCAGCCCTGAGCCGATCGATCAGCAGCAGGTGTTGCTCCCTGGAGAACCACTCCAGGATGCTCTCTGCAATCTTGCCCCCAATCTCCTCCACGGCAGTGAGGGTAGCCAGATCGGCCCGTTGCAATTGCTCCACCGTTTTGAGCTCCCGTGCCAACTTTTTGGCCACCGTTTCACCGACAAACCGGATGCCCAGGGCGAAGAGCACCCGCTCGAAAGGCACCTCCCTTGTATTTTTCAGCCCCTCCAGGATCCTGTCGGCAGATTTGTCGCCCATCCTTTCCAGCGCTACCAATTGTTCCTTTTTCAGCTCATAGAGATCGGCCACATTGCGCACAAGTCCCTGCTGGTAGAGCAGGTCGATGGTTTCGCTCCCCAGGCCATCCACATTCATTGCCTTGCGGCCGATAAAATGTTCGATCTTGCCCTTGATCAGCGGCGGACAGCCATCCTCGTTCGGACAGTACCAGGCCGCTTCGCCCTCTTCCCTTACCAGGAAGGTGTTGCACTCCGGACAGTGGGAGATAAACTGGATGGGCGCATTGCCAGGCACCCGTTGTGTGGTATCGACCCCAACAATTTTGGGAATGATTTCCCCTCCCTTCTCCACAAAAACGAGGTCGTTGGCATGAAGGTCGAGTCCTGAGATGATGTCTGCGTTGTGCAGCGAAGCCCTTTTGACGACAGTTCCGCCCAGCTGAACCGGTTCTAGGTTGGCCACGGGGGTAACCGCTCCGGTCCTTCCTACCTGGAAGGCAACACCCAGCAGCCGGGTAGCCACCCGCTCGGCTTTGAATTTGTAGGCAATGGCCCACCTGGGACTCTTGGCCGTAAAACCAAGTTCCTCCTGCACCCTTCTGGAATTGACCTTGATGACCACCCCATCGGTGGCGAAGGGAAGTGTCTCCCTATTGGTGTCCCATTCGGCGAGAAAGGATACAATTTCTTCGCTGTTTTTGCATTTCCTGGCATGGGGAGAGAGCTGGAAACCCCAGGAAGCAGCCAGTTGAAGCAGTTCGAAGTGCCCATCCTCCGGCAGGTTTTCCCCCAGTACATGGTAAAAATAGGCATCCAGTTTGCGGGAAGCCACGACGGAAGAGTTCTGCATTTTCAGGGTACCGGAGGCAGCATTGCGAGGATTGGCAAAAAGCGGCTCTCCCTGCATGGCCCGTTCCCTGTTAAGTGCATCAAATACGGCAAAGGGCATCACGATCTCACCCCTGATTTCAAAGGAAGATGGATAATTTCCCTGGAGTTTCAGCGGCACGGAGCGGATGGTCCGTACATTGGCCGTTACATCATCGCCCTTTTCACCGTCGCCTCTGGTCACTGCCCTGAGGAGTTCACCATCCTGGTAAGTTAAACTGATGGAGGTGCCATCCAGTTTGAGTTCGCAGACATAGTCGGGTACCTCCCCCGAAAACTTCTCTACCCGCTGCACAAACTCACCGACTTCCGTTTCTGAATAGCTGTTGGCAAGCGAGAGCATCGGGTATTGATGAGTTACCTGCTGAAACTCTTTGGAGATATCACTGCCAACCCTCTGGGAGGGGGAGTTGGGATCTGAAAACTGAGGATACTTGTTTTCTAGTGCCAGCAAATCACCCATCAAAATGTCAAATTCGAAATCAGTAATGGTGGGCTGACTAAGTTTGTAATAGTTATGGTTATGCTGCTCAATGTCTTTGCGCAGTTGGTTGATTCTTTTTCTTGCTTCTTCCTGTAACATAAATCCTATACTTTCTGTTGCCTTAAAATTATAAAAAAAGGAGTCAATAAATATTCTTCAAATTCCGCTTTGAGGTTAGGACTAAAGTTGTAGTTTTGCATTTGAAACATGGTTTCATTCCCCTCTTTTCCGAGGGGGTGAATCAAAAAGGGAATCCGGTGCAATTCCGGAGCTGTACCCGCAGCTGTAAGCCCACTCAAAAAGGTATCTGAAACAATGTCACTGTCCCGAAAAGCCGGGATGGGAAGGCACAGAAGACCGGGCGAGCCAGAAGACCTGCCAGTTTCAACCAATTTTCCGCTATCGGGACGAACAGCGTGAAGTTTTGTGCAAATTTTTTCTAGGTATTGATATTTAATTATTTAAACTAATTCTTTTATGAGAAGCTTATTTTCATTGGTATTCGTGTCGTTGTTGGGAATGCTGGCAGTAACCTCGTGTCACAAAAAAGAGGAGATCGATTACCAGACTGTTGATTTTGAATCTTTGGTTGTCCCGGCGGCAGGTTACTGGAATGGTTCGGATGCGAAAGGCTCCTTTACCGCTACCAACATGAAATTTTACAACGAGTACAATTCGGCATGGAAATCGTGGAGCGGATTTTCCTACGCTGAAAAGAACGATTTCACAACGGCAGGTTTTGAGAATGAGTTTAGTGTCATCGATCCAGCAAACAAAACAAATAATTTTGCCGTTTTTTATCCATCTTTTGGCGGAGATATTTTTGCTCAATTCGTTGATAATGCTGATTTTTCGATCCAATCCATCGATCTGTGCAACAGTACCTACGCCGGACTAACCTTGAAGAACGGCAATGCCTTTTGCAAGAAATTTGGGGGAACTACAGGTACGGACCCTGATTGGTTCAAGGTCACCATCAATGGTTACGATCACAACAACATCAAGGTTGGCAGCAAGGAGGTCTATTTGGCTGATTTCAGGTCAAGCGAAACAGCAAAGGATTACATTGTAACCAAGTGGACCACGGTTGATTTGAGTTCCCTCGGGAAGGTGAACAAGATCACCTTTGCCTTTTCCTCATCGGATACGGGTGCTTACGGGATCAATACACCGACCTATGTCTGTGTGGACAATATCAAATATGTGGAGGCGATAGTAGCTTTGTAAAAGTATTTTACAGGCTAATTTATTTGTAAATCAAGCTAATTTCTGAAAGTTCTTGCCCAATTTGATGAATGCCTGATAGGATTTTTTCAGTTTGTGCCCCAGACGGCTTTTTGTGCCCTGTGACATATTGAGATAACAATGATGCGTTCATTCCAATTTTGTCTGCCAGAAATTTAGCATTAATGACTTTATAATATTGAAAAAATTGTTGAAAGTCAAGCTCAAATTTTATAGTATTGGGTGCAATTGTTACTAGTTCATCAGCATAAAAAAGATTTGATGCTTCATAAGCATTGCTGATCAAATCTGGAATAGACTTACCCGTTGTATAAATTGGATAATCGACAGCGTAGGCAGAAAAGCCTGTATCTGTCTTTTCAACAATCATTTTGATTTTTTTTTGTATAGTTTTCATGACACGCTTTTTTTCATTTTAACCCGGCATCTTTTCGGATTTTCAATTCAATTCCTTTACCAAGTTCCTGGCTTCCATGATTCGGGAAAATAATTGTTCCTGATTTTGAATTATGCTTCATTTTAACATGAGAGCCAGATTGAGTTACCGGATACCAACCATCTTTCATTAGAATTCGATACAACTCGGAACATTTCATCTCCAATCGATTTACAAGCAAAAGTAAATAATTATTTACTTTGAAACAATTTTTTTATCTGAATCATCTCTCTAGGACAATTTTTAGTTATGGTTAACCAAAATAATGAGCGTGCTTCGATTGATTTTAACATGTAAGATCAAAGAGGTCTTAACTTTTTCAATAAAATAACGTATCAAATTATGCTGCTAAAGAAATATACTGTTTCTTTGCACCTTAAAAATTTAAAAAAACATTGTAATGATAACAGTTTCAAAAGATAGTATGGTTACCCTGACCTACGATTTGAGGTTGGATGGTAAAGAAGGTGAGATATTTGAGTCGGCAACATCCGAAAATCCGCTGGTGTTTCTGCACGGTGCCGGATTGATGATTCCTGCCTTTGAAGCACAACTGACCGGCAAGAAATCCGGCGAAAAGTTTGAAATTGCCATTCCCGCCGCAAGCGGATATGGCGAAATCAACGAAGAGGCGGTCGTTGAGTTGCCTTTGGACATTTTCAAGGTTGACGGCAAGGTCGATGATACCCTGCTGACTCCCGGAAACAGTGTACCGATGATGTCGGCCCATGGTCAGCGTATGGACGGCGTAGTTGTATCCGTCGAAGGCGAGATAGTGACCATGGACTTCAACCACCCGCTGGCAGGTGAAGATCTTCATTTTACCGGTGAAATTCTTGAAGTGCGTGAGGCTACGGAAGATGAACTGGCTGCTGCCTACAATACCGGCGGTTGCGGAAGTGGCTGCGGTTGCGGAAGCAGCAGTGGCGGTGGTTGTGGCGACGGTGGCTGCGGCGATGGCAGCTGTGGCGACGATGATACCAAATCAGGTGGATGTGGCAGTGGTTGCGGTTGCAACTAAGCTGCATTGAAAAACATTGAAAAACCCGGGTAATTTTATCCGGGTTTTTTATTTTTTTTCATTAAACCTTCACATTCATTCGGTATCTAACAAGGAATAATGGAAAAGTTGAATAATTTTAGCCAGATTTAACAAATACCATCCCATTGAACAGTTTTGGACAAATATTCAGACTTACCTCTTACGGAGAGTCGCATGGTGCTGCCATTGGTGGTGTCATCGACGGCTGTCCTGCCGGACTATCGGTGGACGTGTCAGCCATCCAGGCGGACCTTGACCGAAGAAAGCCCGGGCAATCGCACATCACCACCTCCCGCCAGGAGTCCGACCAGGTCGAGTTCCTTTCCGGGATTTTTAACGGCTTTACGACAGGCACGCCCATAGGTTTCCTGGTAAGGAACAAGGACCAGCATTCGGGGGATTATTCCAATATCAAAGAACTTTACCGACCGTCGCATGCCGATTTTACCTACGACCAGAAATATGGTTTCAGGGATTACCGCGGCGGAGGAAGGTCTTCTGCCCGTGAGACGGTGGCAAGGGTGGTTGCAGGTTCACTGGCCAAACAGCTGTTGGCGCAATCAGGCATCAAGATAGCGGCTTTCGTCTCTCGGGTGGGGGAGGTAGCGTTGAGCAAAACTTACCAGGAACTGGACTTAACCCTTACTGAATCCAACATTGTCAGGTGTCCGGATCCGGAAACGGCTGCCCGGATGATTGAGCGGATTGAGGAGGCGGGCCGGAACCATGATACAGTGGGTGGCATCATTACCGGTGTAGCCACGGGTGTTCCTGCCGGATGGGGAGAGCCGGTCTTCAACAAGTTGCATGCCGATCTGGGATTTGCCATGCTGGGAATCAATGCCGTCAAGGGATTTGAATATGGCTCAGGATTTGAAGGGACCAAACTGTCGGGTTCGCAACACAATGATATTTTTGTGCCGTCGGAAAAGGGAATTAAAACAGTCACCAACCATTCGGGAGGGGTGCAGGGCGGTATTTCGAATGGAGCGGATATCTACTGGAAGGTCGCCTTTAAACCAATTGCCACCTTGCTGAAAGAACAGAACACGGTAGATGTTCATGGCAATGAGGCCATTGTAAATGTACAGGGTCGACATGACCCCTGTGTTTTGCCAAGGGCCGTACCAATCGTTGAGGCGATGGCAGCTTTGGTGCTGGCCGACCATTTTTTGTTAAGCAGAGTTTCTAAATTATAAAATCAAAGGTTATGGAATCAAAAGATGCAATTATCAAGGCTTTGGAATTAGCCGGTAAACCAATGAAAGGCGGCGAGATCGCTGATGCTTCAGGTGTCGACAAAAAAGAGGTAGACAAGCAGATCAAGAAACTGGTAGCGGAAGGGAAAGTCAATTCACCGGTACGCTGTTTTTACGCATTGGTTA
The DNA here is from genome assembly GCA_945873105.1 of Tangfeifania diversioriginum. Lineage (GTDB taxonomy): Bacteria > Bacteroidota > Bacteroidia > Bacteroidales > Prolixibacteraceae > CAINVV01. The sequence goes on along the minus strand of CAMCBW010000006.1, from coordinate 36,530 downwards.
AATAGTTTTTTTTACCAAGAAGGTCACTAAGTAAGGTACAAGGGCCGATACATTGGAATTATGTGTATGGTCCTGGTGTTTCCTTTGTGGTGAGATCTGATCTTATGAGTTAGCAACCTAACTATCCAAATATTAAAGTTATGAACAAATTTTCTCAGGTGATCCTTTCCGTTGCAGTAGTTTTACTTCTGCTGTATTCCTGTAAGAGCGAAGTTAAAAAAGGGCCTGTATCGGGTGACAGCAGGTCCGGACTGACGGTCGACGGTCAGGTATTGAAGTTGACCAAACTGGATTATTCCTATGTTTATACCGGAACTTTGCTGGCCAATGAAGAGATCGATATCAGGCCTGAAATATCGGCCAAGGTGACCGGTATCAATTTCAAGGAGGGGAGTACGGTCCAGAAGGGGACTACCCTGGTGAAAATGTTTGACAGTGATTTGCAGGCACAACTCAGATCGGTAGAATTGCAGTCTGAACTGGCCCAAAAGGAGCTTGACCGCAAGAGGGAGCTCTACCAGTTCAAAGGCATCAGCAAAGAGGAATACGATATTTCGGAAAATAAATTCAGTACCCTGAAGGCCTCCCAGGACCTGATCAGGGCCCAGATCTCCAAAACGGAGCTTCATGCGCCATTCACAGGGGTCGTTGGTTTGAGAATGGTGAGCGAAGGTGCCTTCGTTTCAAGTACCACGATCATAACCTCCCTGCAACAGGTGGATCCCATCAAGATTGACTTCTCGGTACCCGAAAAATACATCGCCAATCTGAGCATTGGCAAGGAGATCACCTTCACGATAGATGGCAGCGCCGAGACTTTTACGGCTCAGATTTATGCACTGGAATCAAAAATTGATGCTTCCACCCGTGCCATCAAGATAAGGGCACGTTGCCCCAATCCATACAGAGCACTTTATCCGGGAGCATTTGCCAAAATTAACCTCAAGCTATTCCCTGACAAGCAATGCATCATGATTCCTGCCAAATCCACTGTTCCGCTGATAGAAGGTGAGATGGTCTACATTCTTAGGAAAGGGAAAGCCAAGGGGGTGGAGATCAAAACGGGTTACAGGACTGCCAGGGAGGTAGAGGTTACAGAGGGGTTAGCCCCCAACGATACGCTGGTGATGAGCGGACTCCTTCAGATCAAGGAGGGAATGCCGGTAAAGGTCAGGATTCAAAACCAGTAAACAAATCCACAAAACGATATGAACATAGCTTCTGTAAGCATCAAACGTCCGGTACTGGCATCCGTACTCTCCATTGTACTGTTGCTTTTTGGATTTGTTGGATTCAAAATGCTCGGATTGCGAGAATTCCCGAGTGTGGATCCGCCGATTGTGACGGTTTCGACCTCCTATACCGGGGCAAATGCCGATGTAATGGCAACCCAGATTACGCAGCCGCTGGAAGAATCCATCAATGGAATTGCCGGGATCAGGACCCTCTCCTCTTCCAGCAGTGACGGGAGCAGCCGGATCACGGTAGAGTTCAACATTGATGCCGACATGGAGGCTGCAGCCAACGACGTACGGGACAGGGTTTCTCGTGTTTTGAGCCGTTTGCCGCAGGACTGTGAGCCTCCGGTGGTGGTCAAGACCGATGCGGATACCGATGCAATCCTGGTTTTGGCTGTGCAGAGTGATTCAAGAAACCTGCTGGAACTGACCGATTTTGGTATCAATGTTTTCAAGGAGCGATTGCAGACCATTCCAGGGGTAAGTGACATCCGGATTTATGGAGAGAAGCGTTATGCCATGCGGCTCGAGTTGGATCCCTCCAGACTCTCAGCCTTTCAAATCTCTCCAACAGATATTCGTACGGCACTTCAGCGCGAAAATGTGGAGTTGCCTTCCGGTAGGATCGAGGGTTATGAAAGGGAGTTGACCATTCGTACCCTTGGACGGCTAACGACCGAAGATGAATTCAACAATTTGTTGATCAAGGAGCAGAATGGCGTACTGATTCGGTTAAAAGATGTAGGAAAGGCAATCCTTTCCGCCGAATCCCTTAAGAGCAGCTTCAGGGGAAATGGTGGGGTCCACATGATTGGTCTGGCCATTCAGCCGCAACCCGGATCCAACCACATCGCCATTGCCGATGAGTTTTACAAACGTGTAGACAGGCTGAAGCAGGAGATCCCCCAGGATCTGAAACTGACAGTCATCAATGACATTACCGTCAACATCCGCAAGGGGATCAAGGAGGTGGAAGAGACCATTTTCTTCTCTTTTGCCCTGGTGGTACTGGTCATTTTTGTCTTCCTGCGACACTGGCGTACAACCTTGATACCCGTGCTGGCCATTCCGATCTCCCTGATTGGAACCTTTGCCATCATGTATTTTGCTGGATTTACCATTAACCTGCTTACATTGCTGGGGATCGTGCTGGCTACCGGATTGGTGGTGGATGATGCCATTGTGGTACTTGAAAATATTTACAAGAAGATTGAGCAGGGAGAGAAGCCGATGGTGGCCGGACACAAAGGATCCGAGGAGATCATTTTCGCCATTATCTCCACCACCATCACCCTTGCGGCAGTATTCTTGCCGATCATGTTCCTGAGTGGAATCTCCGGTCGGTTGTTCAGGGAATTTGCAGTAACGGTGGCAGGATCTGTAATCATATCAGCTTTCGTATCCCTTACGCTCACCCCCATGATGTGCGCTAGAATGTTGAAAAAGAGCACTTCAGAATCTGGATTTTACAACAAGAGTGAGCATTTCTTCGAGAAGATGACCATGATGTACCATAACTCCTTGAAATCTTTTATCGAACACAGGTGGATATCTGTGGTGCTCATGGTGGCTTCCATTGTTATTATCGTGTTAATTATGAGGGTGATTCCAAGTGAATTGGCGCCAATGGAGGACAAAAGCAGGATCAGGATTACGGTGACAGCACCTGAGGGAACGGCCTATGAATCGATGGACAACTACATGCAACAGCTGGGAGAGGTTCTGGACACATTGCCCGAGAAGACCGCCATGATGCTGATGACAGGGATGGGTGGAACCAACAGTGGATTTGCCCGGCTTGCATTGGTTGAGCCAACTGAGCGCAAGCGTACCCAGCAGGAGATTACCGATTGGCTGAACAATTTGTTGCGCAAAAATAACTTTGCCCGGGGATATGCTACCCAGGAACAGACGATCGCCACCACCAGGAGAGGGGCAGGTTTGCCTGTTCAGTTTGTAATACTTGCGCCCGATTTTGCCAGCCTCAAGGAGTCATTGCCGAAATTCATGGAAAAGGCGATGGAAAACAAGGCTTTTCAAGTAGTTGACGTGGATCTGAAATTCAACAAGCCTGAGCTTAGGATTGATATTGACAGGGACAGGGCCAAAACATTGGGGGTCTCCATCCGGGATGTGGCTGAAAATCTATCGCTCTATTTCAGTCAGCAGCGGTATGGTTTCTTTATCATGGGCGACCGTCAGTACCAGGTTATCGGGGAGGCCTCCCGTTCCAACCGTGACAATCCATTGGACCTCTCCTCCATATACATCAGAAACTCCTTTGGCAAACTGATCCAGCTGGAGAATGTGCTAAAAATATCCAACCAGAGTAATCCCCCCAATATTTATCGTTTCAACCGGTATGTATCAGCCACTGTTTCGGCTCAGCCGGCTGCCGATGTTGCCCTGGGAGAGGGGATTGCAGAGATGAAAAAAATAGCCAAAGAGGTATTGCCTGAAAGATTTTCAACCTCACTGGCAGGTTCTTCCAGGGACTTTGATGAGAGTGCCAGCAGTTTGGTATATGCCTTTGTCTTTGCATTGGTGTTGATTTTTCTTGTTTTGGCGGCTCAGTTTGAAAGTTACCGTGACCCGTTGATTGTGATGTTAACCGTTCCATTGGCGATTGCCGGGGCATTGATCTCGCTGATTATTTTTGACCAGACCTTGAATGTCTTCAGTCAAATTGGAATCATCATTTTGATAGGTATTGTTACCAAAAACGGAATTTTGATTGTGGAGTTCGCCAACCAGAAGAAGGTGGCAGGAATGAAGCTGCGTGAAGCAGTCTTGGAGGCGGCGACACTGCGCCTGCGACCGATCCTGATGACAAGTCTGGCAACCATGCTGGGGGCATTGCCCATTGCACTGGCACTGGGTGCCGCAGCCAAAAGCCGGATTCCAATGGGCATTGCCATCATTGGTGGTTTGATGTTTTCATTGATTCTTACTTTGTACATTGTACCGGCACTTTATACCCTAATTTCGGGTAAAATAAGTTTCGTTGATGAAGCAGAGGATCTACAAGCCGATATTGATGATTAATCCAGCGTTCCAGAAAAAAATAAAATGAGAAAAATTCAAATACTTACCTCGCTTTTGATCTGTTTTGGCTTTGTGTCAAAAGGGCAATCACTCCCCATGAGTCTGGAAGAAGCTATCGCAACAGGGTTGAAAAATAACTTCTCTATTTTGATGGCCATCAATGATACCAAAATTGCCAGCAACAACAATACCGCAGGCAATGCCGGTTTTCTGCCAAGTATCAACCTGAACAGTGGTCTTAGACAGACTGTCAATTCCACCAAAACGGAGGATCAGTCCGGCATAGAAAATGAGAGCAGCGACCTTCGGACAAAGACCATGACCATGGGAGCATCGCTCGACTGGACGCTTTTCAATGGATTGGGAATGTTCATCAGGAAGGAGAGGCTGGGTTCGCTGGCATCGCTGCAGCAAACTGCCGAACGTGCAACGGTGGAGAACACCGTTTCAGAGATTATTACAGCCTATTTTGTCATCGTTCAATTGAACAACAGTATCGAGGTGTTGCAGCATGCGATTGATTTTTCAAAAAGCCGCTATGAACTGACCCGCAAGAAACTGGAAATTGGCACCTCCTCCGAACTGGCATTCATGAAATCCTCTACCGATTTGAATGCAGACAGTGCCTCCTTTCTTCGTCAGAAGGCGGCACTGATCAATGCAAAAACCAGGCTTAACACGTTGCTGGTCTTGGAAACCACTGCCGACATTCAGGTCTCCACCCCCATACATTTTGATCAAATTCTGGAATACAACCTGTTGAAAGAGAACCTGACCAGGGCCAACAGTCAGATCAGCCTGGCAAAACAATCGGCAGACCTGGCCTTGATTGATTACCGTCTGACCCATGCTCCACAATATCCCCAACTGGATTTCTTTACAGATTATAACTTCTCCAGGGCGAGTTACAATTTTGGTTCAACTGCGAGAAATACGACCAATGGTCCGGTCTTTGGATTAAATCTTTCGGTCCCTGTTTTCGATGGTTTCAACAAGAGACGCGTATCAGGGAATGCCCGTATCGAGGCAGAAACTACCAAGCTGGCCTATGCGCAAGTACTGAAAAATATGGAAGGATTGCTTTGGCAATACTACAACGAGTACAGGAATAATTTGAAATTGGTTACCCTTGAATCGGCCAACCTCGAAGTTGCAAGGCACACCACAAAGGTGTCGTTTGAGAAATACCGGATTGGCGAAATGAGTGATTACGAGCTTCGTGAGATCCAGCTTTCTGAGTTGGAGTCGGAAAACAGCCTGCTGTCCGCCCAGTTTCAGGCCAAAAAATCAGAAACAGAGTTACTGCGACTAAGTGGAAAGCTAATCGAATCCAAAACTGCCAAATAAACCGGTTTAAATTTTATCTTTAGGCACTTTAGTTCACTTTAGGCATTTTAGGCACTTCTTCATGCGCACCGGCAACCTCTTTCGCAAAAAAAACATCTCCCTGATCCTGCACGATTCGGAGGATATCTCCCTGCATGGTTCCGGGATGAACCGCACCTTGGGGGTTGTTGATCTTACTGCCCTGGGGGTTGCCGCCATTGTAGGCGCCGGCATTTTTAGCACCATTGGAAATGCTGCTGCTACCGGTGGACCGGCCGTTTCCCTGCTTTTTGTATTCACGGCAATTGCCTGTGGACTTTCGGCCATGTGCTATGCCGAATTCGCCTCCTCCATTCCGATCAGTGGCAGCGCTTACACCTATGCTTATGCCAGTTTTGGAGAGTTGGTAGCCTGGATTATCGGTTGGACCCTGATCATGGAATATGCCATCGGGAACATTGCGGTAGCCATCTCCTGGTCGGGTTATTTTACAGGTTTGATGGACGGCATTGGTTTACATATTTATTCATTTTTGACTACGGATTATCTCACTGCTTTCAGGGGGTATACTGAGGCAATTACACAGATTCGAAATGGATCCTCCCTGGTTAATTTGTCTCCTGCCTTGCAGGACGCCTACCAGGCATGGACTACTGCGCCACAACTCTTTAATTTCAGGATCATTGCTGATATTCCTGCGTTCTTGATCGTGGTTATCATCACCTGGGTCTGCTACATCGGAATCCGCGAGTCGAAAAGAGCCAACAATGCGATGGTGCTGCTCAAGATAGGAGTTCTTATCCTGGTCATAGCTGCCGGGGCATTTTATGTTGATCCGGCCAATTGGTCGCCTTTTGCCCCCAATGGATTGCCTGGCGTATTAAAAGGAATATCAGGTGTCTTTTTTGCCTACATCGGCTTTGATGCCATCTCTACCACTGCTGAAGAGTGCAAGAATCCAAAAAAAGATCTGCCCAGGTCGATGTTTTATGCCCTTTTGATCTCAACGGTTCTCTATGTGCTTGTAAGTCTGGTATTAACCGGGATGGTGCCGTTTGATCAACTTGGAGTTGCCGATCCGCTTGCTTTTGTTTTCAACAAATTGCACCTGACCAAATTATCCGGAATTATTGCAGTTAGCGCCGTAATAGCCATGGCGAGCGTTTTGCTGGTTTTTCAGCTGGGTCAGCCCCGGATTTGGATGAGCATGAGCCGCGACGGATTACTGCCACCCATCTTCTCCAGCATTCATCCAAAGTACCGGACCCCCTGGTTCTCGACCATAGTCACCGGCATTATTGTGGCATTACCCTCCCTTTTCATGAATTTAACGGAGGTAACCGACCTTACCAGCATCGGTACCCTTTTTGCCTTTATCCTGGTGTCGGGTGGAATTCTGGTTTTGAATCCCAAAGGCAGTAAGGCTAAAAACAGGAATGGCTTCACCGTACCTTACCTTAACAGCAGGTATTTTATTCCACCCATACTGTTGTTGTTGCTTCTACTCCTCCATTTTTCTGGCATTGGATTTCCTGATTTTGGTAGGCATTTGACTGACTTCTCCATTCATTCCCTCCCTTACCTGTTGTTTGGTATAACCACCCTCATCATCGCCACCTTGGCCGTCATCAAAGCCTGGTCATTTATCCCGGTATTGGGATTGCTCACAAATTTCTACCTCATGAGTGAACTGGGAATTACCAATTGGAGCCGTTTTGGAATCTGGCTGGCCATCGGGCTGTTGCTTTATTTCAGTTATGGAATATTCCATTCAAAATTACCTGATTCAAAGGTGGTTCAGCAGTAATCCGGCCTTTGGGCTAATTGTTCTCCATCTGCACTTAATTTTCGCATCACCATTGCTCCTCAAAAAAAGAAATAATTACAAAAAATAGAATCAAATTCTTAGTTTTGTAGGATAGGAATAACCTATTGTAATTCTTTGCCAGATATGATTCTCAAAAATAGATATGGTTGTATACTGCTTATTTTTATGCTTTTGATCAGCCTTGGCTCTTTTGCTCAAAAAAAAGAGGGGACTTTTCATGTTCAGGGTACAATCAGGGTTGAAAAGGGTGATGCAACAGGTGCCGTTGTCAACCTTAAAAATCTGACGACAAAAAAGGTGGAGGAGAGCGTAACGGTAGCTTTGGGCGGGAAATTTGATCTCTACATGAGCTATTTCATGGAATACAGCATGGAGGTTGTCAAGGAGGGACACTACACCAAAACGATCGAAGTCTCTACTGCCGTTCCTTCACAAGTATGGGCCAAAGACAGCATCTTTCCGCCATTTTTGATGGTAGTATTGCTTTACAGGAAGATACCCAAAGTTACCCTGAGTTTTGAGGGAAAGAATGTAGGTAAGCTTTGTTACTCGCCAACCGGTAAGCTGGACAACTTTGATGCCAGGATTTACATCAGCGACAAGGAGATAAGAAATGAGATCGACCAGGCCCTGAAGGCGCAGGAAGATGAAATTTTCAACAAGTTGTTGTCAGAAGCAGCTGAATTTGAGAAGAAAAACATGATTCGGGAGGCTATCAAAGCTTATGAAGAGGCTTTGGCGCTTCGCAAGAATGATCAGTTTGTAAGGCCCAAATTAAAGGAACTCACAGCAGATCTTAAAAATCTGGACAAGGAGGCTATGCTGGAGGCTGAATTTTTAAAATTGCTCAAAAGTGGAGACGATAATTTGGACAACCTCAAATTCTCCAATGCGATTTACAATTACAAAGCAGCTTTGGCCATTCGACCCGGAAACAAGCTGGCCACTGACAAGATGGCCAATGCCCAGCGTTTGCTGGATGCAGAAAATGCAGAGAAGGCAAAACTGGATGCGGAATTTGAGCGACTGTTAACCAGGGGAAATGAAAAAATCAATGACCAGCAGTATGCAGAGGCCATTGATTTTGTTAAAATGGCCCTGAAAATTAAACCTGAGAATCCCACGGCTTTGGGTAGACTCGCTTATGCTGAACAGTTGCTGGCGAAGTTCAATGCCGACAAAGCCCAGATGGAGACCAGGTTCAACAGCCTGATCAGTGCGGGGGATGGCAATGTGGTTCAGATGAAGTACGAAGATGCCATTGGGAATTTCAACGGAGCACTCAAGTTGAAGCCGGGCAATGTAGATGCCACTACCAAATTGGCCAATGCTGAAAAGTTACTGGCCCAGGCCATGAGTGCCAAAGCAAAATTGGAAGCCTATTTTAACCGATTGCTGAAATCAGGTGATTCTGCTGTCTCCGTTCAAAAATACACCGATGCCATATCCAGCTTCAAGGGAGCGCTGGAAATAAAGTCGGAAGACAAAACAGCGGCACAGAAACTCGCCAATGCTGAGCAGCTTTTGGCCAGGATGAATGCCGACAAGGCAAGGTTGGAGGCAGAATTCAACCGTCTTCTGGTAGCAGGAGATGAAAATGTTGCAGCACAAAAATATGCAGAAGCAATCGTTAGTTTCAAAGGAGCGCTTGGTATCAGACCAGGGGATCAGACTGCCACCTCAAAATTGGCAAATGCTGAACAATTGTTGGCAAAACTGAATGCCGAAAAGGTTAAGTTGGAGTCAGAATTCGAACGTTTGCTGGCGGATGGAGACCAAGAGGTGATCAATCAAAAATATGCAGAAGGAATCCAGCTATTTAAAAATGCCCTGACCATTAAACCCGGAAATAGCGTAGCTACCGATAAAATAAAACGGGCGGAGCAACTTTTGGCCAAAGCAATCGCCGACAAGGAAAGACTTGAGGTGGAATTCAACAGGTTGTTGGCTGCAGGCGATGCAGAGGTATCGGCCAAACGATATGTGGAAGCCATCGGAAATTTCAAGGGTGCCCTTGCCATAAAAGTGGGTGAAAAAACTGCCACCGCCAAATTGGCCAATGCAGAACAACTGCTGGCAAATCTGAACGCAGACAAGGCAAAACAAGAGGCCGAATTTGAACGTCTGCTGGCAGAAGGTGACAAGGAAGTTTTCAATAAAAAATACCCTGAAGCGATCACCAATTTCAAGGATGCCCTCAAAATTAAACCGGGAAATTCGGTGGCTGTGGCTAAACTGAATGATGCCGAGCAGATGCTTGCCAAAGTAAACGCTGATAAGGCAAGACAGGAGGCCGAATTCAGCAGGTTGCTGAAGGCAGGGGATGATGATGTGGCAGCCAAAAAATATGTGGAGGCCATTGGGAATTTCAAGAGCGCCCTTGCCATTAAAGCAGGTGAGAAAACAGCCACCGACAAATTGGCCAATGCAGAACAACTGCTGGCAAAATTGAACGCAGACAAGGCGAAACAGGAGGCTGAGTTTGAACGGCTGCTGGCCGAGGGTGACAAGGAAGTCTTCAATCAAAAGTACCCGGAAGGGATTGCCAACTTCAAGAATGCGCTGACCATTAAACCCGGAGATGCTGTAGCATTGCGGAAATTGAATGAGGCTGAGCTGCTGCTTGCCAGGGTAAATGCAGATAAGGCGAAACAGGAGGCTGAGTTCAACAGGTTGCTGACCGCAGGCGATGCAGAGGTGGCAGCCAAAAAATATGTGGAAGCCATTGGGAATTTTAAAAGTGCCCTTGCAATCAAGGCAGGTGAAAAAGATGCTTCGGCCAAACTGGCCAATGCCGAACAATTGCTTGCAAAAGTGAATGCTGACAAAGCAAAGCTGGAAGAGGAATTTGAGCGCTTCCTGGCGGCAGGAGATAGAGAGGTGTCCAACCAGAAGTATCCTGAAGGAATTCTGAATTTTAAGGATGCACTAAAATTGAAACCGGGAAATGTTGTCGCTTTGGGTAAGTTAAGTGAAGCTGAACAGCTGCTTGCCAGAATGAATGCCGAAAAAGCCAAGCAGGAAACGGAGTATATGCACCTCATGGCGGCAGGTGAGGGCAATGTCTTCAAGCAGAAATACCCAGATGCCATTGCTAATTTCAAGCGTGCACTTGAAATTAAGGTAGGAGATCCTACCGCTACCTCAAAACTTGCCAATGCAGAGCTGTTACTGGCCAGGCAAATTGCTGAGAAGGAAAAGCTGGAGTCTGAATTCAATCGATTTCTTGCAGAAGGGGATGGCCATGTCAATGGTAAAAAATATCCGGAAGCCATCGTTAGTTTCAAGGATGCATTGCGGATCAAAGTAGCTGATCCGGTTGCTGTTTCAAAGTTGAGGGATGCAGAGAAGTTACTGGCCCAGTTTAATGCTGAAAAACAAAGAGTCGAGGCGGAACAGCGGTTGCTGCTGGAGAAGCAGAAAAGATACAAGGAGACCATTCTGAGGGCTGATCAACGCTTTGCTGCCAATTCACTTACCGAAGCAAAGGCTCTTTACAACGACGCCATTCGAATTTCTGACCTTGAAAAATACCCGAGTGAAAAGATTGCAGAGATTGATGCATTGTTGGAGAAACAAGCTGCAGAAAGACTGCTTGCCCAAAAACAGGCAGAGGAGCAACGTAAACTTCAGGGTGAGGGAAGTTACTTGAAGAATATTGAGGCAGGCGACGCAAATTTTTCCAAATCTTTGTGGACTGTCGCCATCTTCTACTACCAGGAGGCTTTGAAATTCAAGGCGTCCGACAAGTATGCCATCGATAGGATTGATAATTGCAAGAAAATGATTGATGGCAATATAACTGCTGAAAGGATGCAGGAATATGCTGCCCTTGTTAAAAATGCAGATGCAGATCTGGAGGCCAAGAAATACAGTTCATCCAAGTTTTATTACGAAAGAGCGATCGGCATACTTCCGTGGGAAAGCTATCCAAAAAGTCAGCTTTTACTGGTGAATCAGTTAATCGCTAGTACGGATGTAAATGGAACCGAGGCACAGTATTTTGATGCCATCAAAAAGGCAGATGAAGCGGTTGCACAAAAGAATATCGCGATAGCCCGTTTCTATTATCAAAAGGCTATTTCACTCAAGCCCAATGAAGAGTATCCCAAGCAACAATTGAAGAGATTATCTTCACAATAGTAGAACCATTTCGACTGCTTTTCGTAAGAATTATTAGATTTTTGTAAGGTTGAGCTTAGTTTAAACCTTCGTTGGTTGGGAAGATTGTGCTATATTGCACTTACAACTACAATTGCATGACAGATAAGATTTATATACCTGCAGATTACGTTCCGATTCTGGTCCAGTCGCTGGTAGCCTTCGGTTTTGTGGCCCTTACGATGTTTGCTACCCATTTTATTTCGAGCAAAAGAAAGAGAATCCGGTCGCTCAGAAAGGACGAAAATTTTGAGTGCGGCATTGAAGTTCAGGGTAATGCCCGATTTCCATTTTCCGTAAAATATTTTTTGGTGGCCATCCTGTTTGTTCTTTTTGATGTGGAGATCATCTTTTTCTATCCCTGGGCCATCAACTTTTTAGAGATGGAGTGGCGCGAATTTTTTGCCATGCTGCTCTTTGTTGCCCTGCTTCTTTTTGGGTTTTATTACATTTATGAAAAGGGAGCACTGGAGTGGAACAATGACGAATAACAAACTTTTAACGATTTGAAATGTCTCAATATAACCTGGTAGAACCGCCTGAAGGATATGCCGCTCCCGGCTTTTTTGCAACCTCACTTGACAAAGTGGTTGGATTGGCTCGCAAAAATTCAATTTGGCCTTTGCCCTTTGCCACTTCCTGCTGTGGAATTGAATTCATGGCAACCATGGGTGCCAATTATGATCTGGCCAGATTTGGCTCAGAACGTTTGAGCTTTTCGCCACGACAGGCGGATCTGTTAATGGTGATGGGCACCATCGCGAAGAAAATGGGCCCCATTGTGAACCAGGTTTATGAACAGATGGCTGAACCGCGGTGGGTACTGGCCGTCGGTGCCTGTGCCTCCAGCGGTGGCATTTTTGATACCTACAGTGTACTTCAGGGGATCGACCGTGTGGTACCCGTAGATGTTTATGTGCCAGGTTGTCCGCCACGCCCGGAACAGATCCTGGATGGATTCATGAAGATCCAGGAATTGGTAGGAAATGAATCACTTAGAAGAAGATACTCGCCTGAATACCGGGAGCTTCTCGAAAAATATGGAATAAAATAACACATGGAGCAACCTTCGTTACAAAGTAGTCTGCTTGGGAAATTTCAGCCGGAGGTGGTTACCACGGACGATTCGTCTGATATTTACACCATTGTTGTCAAAAAGGATGCAATTGTTGAAGTTGTTGAATTTTTGAAGGAGGAGATGGGTTACCAGTTTCTGACGGATCTGTGCGGGATACACTATCCCGACCGGGAATTGGCGCTGGGCGTTGTATACCATCTGCACAATTTTAAAACCAATACGCGGATCCGTGTGAAGACTTTTACCTCCGTATCAGAACCGGAAATTGCCTCACTTACTGGCCTCTTTGCGGCGGCTAACTGGATGGAGCGTGAGACCTATGATTTCTTTGGGATACAATTCGTCAACCATCCGAATTTGGTTCGGATATTGAATGTGGAATACCTCGATTATTTCCCTCTTCGCAAAGAGTATCCGCTAGAGGATCAAACAAGGGGAGACAAGGATGATCGTTTTTTTGGCAGATAGTCTATTATGGAGCAACACGAAAGAGAACATATATTAGTCAGACCTGAAGACTACGACAAAAACTTCAGTACGTTGAACCTGGGTCCGACGCACCCTGCCACGCATGGTATTTTCCAGAACATTCTGACAATGAACGGCGAGACCATCGTGGATACCGAACAGACCATTGGTTACATTCACCGGGCCTTTGAAAAGCTGGCAGAAAGAAGGGCTTTTTACCAGATTACCACCCTGACCGACCGGATGAACTACTGTTCTTCTCCCATCAACAACATTGGCTGGCAAACGACCGTTGAAAAATTGATTGGCGTCGAGACCAACAAGCGGATCGATTACATGCGGATCATCATCATGGAGCTCGCAAGAATTTCTGATCATTTGATTTGCAACAGCGTCATTGGCGTCGACAGTGGAGCCCTCACCGGATTCGTTTATGTTTTTCAGGAAAGGGAGAAAATTTATGAGATCTATGAAGAGATCTGCGGCGCACGTCTTACCACCAACCTGGGAAGAATCGGCGGGTTCGAACGTGATTTCACCCCTTCTGTCATTCAAAAAATCAGGGATTTCATCGACCATCTTCCCAAAGTGATCCGTCAATTCGAGAGCCTTCTGCTGCGGAACAGGATCTTCATGGACCGGACCATCAATGTTGGGGGAATATCTGCAGAAAGGGCACTGAATTATGGTTTTACGGGTCCTTGTTTGCGTGCTGCCGGCGTTGACTACGATGTACGCGTCATGAAACCCTACAGTTCTTACAGCGATTTTGATTTCACCATCCCGATTGGGACCCAGGGTGATACCTACGACCGGTTTTGTGTGCGGCAGGAGGAGATCTGGCAGAGTATCAAGCTGGTGAAGAATGCATTGGAGAATTTACCGGAAGGAAACTTCCACATGGATGTGCCGGAGTTTTACCTGCCTGACAAGGAAGATGTCTACAGTAAAATGGAGTCACTGATCTGGCACTTTAAAATTGTCATGGGAGAGGTGAATATTCCGGTAGGAGAGGTGTACCATTCGGTGGAAGGCGGCAATGGCGAACTTGGCTTCTACCTGGTCAGTGACGGAGGAAGGACTCCCTACCGGCTTCACTTCCGGCGTCCCTGCTTTGTTTACTACCAGGCATTCCCTGAAATGGTCAGGGGATCATTCCTGTCGGATGCCATTCTTACCATGAGTAGCATGAATGTCATTGCAGGGGAGTTGGATGCTTAGAGAAGGATGAAGGTTAAAGGATAAAGGATAAAGGATAAAGTAAGAATGTTAGACAAGAGAATAAACCATCCACTGCACGAAAAGGAGGGCAAGGAGATTTGCTTTTCAGAGGCTTCACTTCAAAAGGTGGAGCAAATAATCTCCCGGTATCCGAAAGGCAAGGAGAAGTCGGCCCTGTTGCCTTTGTTGCATATTGCACAGGAGGAATTTGAGGGCTATCTGAGTGTGGATGTAATGGACTATGTAGCCAAAATTTTGAATATTCAGCCCATTGAGGTCTATGAAGTGGCTACTTTCTATTCGCAGTACTACCTTGATCCGGTGGGAAAACATGTGATTGAGATCTGTCGCACCGGACCATGTGCCATTTGCGGAGGAGAGGCCATGCAGGCTTACCTTGAGAAGAAACTGTCTGTCAAAGAGGGAGAAACGACAACCGATGGCCTGTTCACCCTGAAGGCAGTAGAATGTCTTGGGGCTTGTGGTTCGGCCCCGGTGATGCAGATCAACACTGAATTTTACGAACACCTCACCTTTGAGAAAATAGATCAGATTTTGGATGAACTGACCAAAAAAGCGAAAGAAGCAAAGTCCGAAAAGTCATTATGGAAAGAAAAATTCTTTTAAAACACTTGGATGTTCCGGGCATTCGGACCTTCGGGGTATTTCGCTCAACGGGCGGCTACCGGTCGGTAGAACATGCCTTGAAGAATATGACTCCGGACGAAGTGGTGGAAGAGGTGAAAGAGTCAGGATTGAGGGGGCGCGGTGGTGCTGGATTTCCGGCAGGAATGAAGTGGAGTTTTATCGACCGGAAATCGAACAAGCCCCGTTACCTGATCTGCAATGCTGACGAGAGTGAACCCGGAACCTTCAAGGACCGCTACCTGATGGAAAAGATTCCGCATTTGCTGATTGAAGGGATGATCTGCTCCTGCTATGCACTGGGAGCCAATACCGGTTACATCTATGTCAGGGGAGAGTACAAGTACATCATCGGAATATTGAATGAGGCCATCCGGGAAGCCTACGATCATGGCTTTCTGGGTAAGAACATCCTTGGGAGCAATTACAACCTTGACATCCATGTGCACTCCGGTGCAGGTGCCTATATCTGTGGCGAGGAGACGGCGCTAATCGAATCGCTGGAGGGTAAAAGGGGGAATCCCCGCATCAAACCTCCGTTTCCGGCCGTTGTTGGGCTTTATGGATGCCCTACTGTCGTGAATAACGTGGAGACACTGGCCAACATTGGGTTTATTGTCAACCATGGCGGAAGCGAGTTTGCCAGGTATGGAATGGGGAAAAGCACCGGTACAAAGTTGATCTCGGCTTGCGGAAATATCAACAATCCCGGGGTCTATGAAATAGAATTGGGATTGAGTGTCCGCGAATTCCTCTACGATCCCAAATATTGCGGAGGCATCAAAAATGGCAAGGAGCTGAAGGCTGTCATTGCCGGAGGCTCTTCAGTGCCCATTCTGCCGGCCAATTTGATATTGCAGACCGCTGCAGGTGCCGAACGTTTGATGACCTACGAATCGCTTGCGGAAGGTGGATTTGTCAGTGGTACCATGCTGGGCTCAGGCGGTTTCATTGTATACGATGAAGATGCCTGTATCGTGCGAAATACCTGGAACCTGGCTCGCTTTTACCACCACGAATCCTGCGGACAGTGCTCCCCCTGCCGGGAAGGCACCGGCTGGATGGAGAATGTGTTGCACCGAATTGAAAACGGGCATGGACGGCAAAAAGACATCGACCTCCTGGTAAGTATTGCCTCAAAAATTGAAGGGAATACCATCTGTCCGCTGGGGGATGCGGCTGCCTGGCCCGTTGCCAGTGCGATCAGGCACTTCAGACACGAGTTTGAGGAGCATGTGCTTCATCCGGAGAGATGTGGCCGGAATGAAATTGGAAAATTGGAAAATGTGGAAAGCTGAAAATGTTTAGAGGAGCATAATCGAAAATCGAAATTCCAAAATCGAAAATTTCTGATTTGGCAACAAAATATTTACAATACAATTGAGATGCTTAAGGTAACAATAGATAATCACACAATTGAGGTAGAGGAGGGGACAACCATCCTACAGGCAGCCCGTTTGATCGGGGGTGCGGTAGTTCCTCCTGCCATGTGTTATTATTCCAAATTGAAGGAATCCGGGGGTAAATGCAGAACCTGCCTGGTTAAAGTGGCGCAAGGCTCTGCCAGGGATCCCCGTCCAATGCCTAAATTGGTGGCATCCTGCAGGACACTTGTTGCCGATGGCATGGTCGTTCAGAACATTACCTCTCCGGAAGTGCTGGATACCCGCAAGGCAATTGTTGAGTTCCTGCTGATCAACCATCCCCTGGATTGTCCGGTTTGTGACCAGGCAGGGGAGTGCCAACTTCAGGATCTGAGTTACGACAATGGCAGGGAGGGTACCCGCTTCGAAGAGGCAAAAAGAACTTTCAAGGTGGTGGATATTGGGGATAAAATACAGTTGCACATGAACCGGTGCATCCTGTGTTACCGGTGTGTATATACAGCCAATCAGCTGACAGACAAGAGATCACACGGAATTCTTTACCGGGGTGATGTCGCCGAAATATCCACCTATATTCAAAACGACATTACCAACGATTTTTCGGGCAACATGATCGATGTTTGTCCGGTAGGCGCATTGACCGACAAGAGCTTCAGGTTCAAAAACAGGGTGTGGTTTCTCAAACCAATGAATGCAAGCCGTTCCTGCTCCAAGTGCTCCGGAAAGGTAACTGCCTGGCTGCGGGGAGAAGAGATCTACCGGGTAACCGGCAGGAAAGATCAGTTCGACGAGGTGGAGGAGTTTATCTGCAACGAATGCAGGTTTGATAAAAAGGAGCTGACAGACTGGACCATTGAATCACCGCGGAACATCCAGCGCGCTTCGGTAATCAGTCAGAACCATTACCTGAAGGCAAAGAATCCATCGGTCATCCTGCCTTTGGAAAACAGGACAGTGAGCATGGAAGATTTTGACAAAGAGATTAATAACGAACTATATTCTTAAATTATGGATGGCAATTACATCCTCTATAAACTTATTCTGGCTTCGGTAATTTTGTTGATCAGTTTGTTGGTGGCCATGTACTCCACCCTGATTGAGCGCAAGGTTGCAGGCTATTTCCAGGATCGTCTGGGACCAAACAGGGCAGGTATTGGCGGGATATTTCAACCTTTGGCCGACGGACTTAAACTCTTTTTCAAGGAGGAGTTTATGCCGGGGTCAGCCGACAAGTTTCTCTACATTCTTGGTCCCTCCCTGACGATGATGATAGCGCTCCTAACCAGTGCTGTCATTCCCTGGGGGAATACGCTCCTGATCAATGGAACCGAATACAGTTTGCAGGTTGCCGACATCAATGTGGGAGTTTTGTATGTATTTGCCATTCTCTCCATTGGGGTCTACGGAATCATGATCGGAGGGTGGGCTTCCAACAACAAATATGCCCTCATCGGAGCAGTCAGGGCAGCTTCGCAGATGATCAGCTACGAGTTGGCCATGAGCATGTCCATCATTGCCATCGTCATGATGAGCGGGACCTTAAGTCTGAAGGATATTGTGGATCAGCAGCATGGAATGAACTGGAACATTTGGTACCAGCCTTTTGGATTCCTGATTTTTATTATCTGTGCATTTGCCGAATGCAACAGGTCACCCTTTGATCTGCCGGAGTGTGAGACAGAGCTTATTGGCGGATACCACACCGAATACAGCAGTATGAAACTTGGCTTTTATCTTTTTGCTGAATACATCAACATGTTCATCTCCTCGGCCATGATTGCCACCCTCTTTTTTGGCGGGTACAACTTCCCTTTCATGGACGATTTGAATCTATCCCACAATGCCCTTACCATCCTGGGATCGCTCGTATTTTTTGCCAAAATCATGTTCTTCGTCTTCTTCTTTATGTGGGTACGCTGGACCTTGCCAAGATTCCGCTACGATCAGCTGATGCGCCTGGGATGGAAAACCCTGTTGCCACTGGCCATCGTAAATATACTGGTCACAGGATTCGTTATCATGATAAAAAATCACCTCTAATGACAACAATCAACCAAAATACAGGTTCACTCTCTGGTCGGAGCAGGGTTGTTTCGAACAAGGAGATGACTTTTGCCGAAAGGATCTACTTGCCTGCCATTGTAAAGGGTTTTGGAATTACCATTGGCCATTTTTTCAAAAAAAGTGCCACCATCCAGTACCCTGAAGTGAAAAGACCCATTGCTGAAATCTACCGGGGAAAGCATGTCTTGAAGCGGGATGATGAGGGCAGGGAAAGATGTACCGCTTGCGGTTTATGCGCCCTCTCCTGTCCGGCGGAGGCAATTACCATGATTGCAGCTGAAAGAAAAGAGGAAGAGATGCATCTTTACAGGGAGGAAAAATATGCTACGGTTTATGAAATCAATATGCTTCGTTGCATCTTCTGCGGTCTGTGCGAAGAGGCCTGTCCAAAAGAGGCCATCTTCCTGACCAACGAAATTGTTCCCTCCGATTTGCACCGTAGCGACTTTATTTATGGAAAAGATAGATTGGTAGAGCCCCTCGGCAAACGAGTGGATGTTACCCACCGCCAGACTGCAAAGGTTTTGGCGTTTAAGAAAGACAAAAACCAATCACATAATTCATGAAAGTGACTAAAGTGACTAAAGTGACTAAAGTGAACTAAAGTGCCTAAAGTATTTACGCACCTATCAATATTAATTTTTAAAACTCATAACCTATAACTCATAACTCATAACTCGAAAGTATGATCTTCTCAAGATACTTGTTTTTTATCCTCTCCTTCGTCGCCATTTATGCGGCTTTGAAGGTGTTGATATCAAAAAAGCCGATGCACAGTGTGTTGTACCTGACCCTGGCTTTTTTCGCCATCGCAGGGCACTACATCCTGTTGAACGCACAGTTTCTGGCCGTCGTGCATATCATTGTCTATGCAGGAGCGATCATGGTCTTGTTCATCTACACCGTGATGTTACTTAACCTCAATATACAGGGTGAGTTTCCGAAATCGAAGCTGGCAAAAATAGCCTCGGCAATCGCCGGCGGATTGCTGCTGATGACCTTGATCGCCGTTTTTCGTACCTATGATCTAAAAATGGCCACAGACCCTTCACTGAACCAGATTGGCCTGGTGAAGAACTTGGGTAAGGTTTTGTTTGAAGAGTATTATTTGCCCTTCGAACTATCCTCCGTCCTGTTCCTTGCTGCAATGGTAGGCGCGGTGATGCTGGGGAAGAAAGACATCTACTGATGAAAGTTATGAGTTATGAATTATGAGTTATTTAAATAAATCCGACTAAGTACCTAAATACTTTAGGCACTCTAGGCACTACTTTTAAAAGCATTTACCATGGAAAAAGACGAATTAATCAGGGTTTTCTCAGGGAGCGAAATAGCTGTTATGATGCTGAAAGAGGCCCTCGATGAGATAGAGATCGGATCATTTGTACAAAATGATTTTCAATCTGGTATGGTTGCAGGAATCGGAGGATTTCCCTCCTTCGTGGATCTCTATATCCAGCAATCCGACCTTGAAAGAGCGGAACCTTTGATCGTCGAATTTACAGAGGCCAATAATTAAAACTCCGGATAATTCCCAAGTACTTTAGGCACTCTAGGCACTTTAAATACTTTAGGCACTTTTCAAAATAAAAAAACATGTCCGGAACCTTACAAAATATGCAAATCATCCCGCTCGACTACTACATCTTCTTCTGTTCGGCCCTTTTTGCCATTGGAGTGGTAGGTGTGTTGGTCAAACGCAATGCACTGGTGATCTTTATGTCGATCGAGCTGATGCTGAACTCTGCCAACCTGCTTTTGGCTGCATTTTCTGCCTACCGTAACGACCCGGCAGGTCAGATCTTCGTCTTCTTTATCATGGTCGTAGCTGCTGCTGAGGTGGCCATCGGACTGGCTTTGCTGGTAATGATCTACCGCTCAACCCACACCATCGACATCAATGTATTGAACAAATTAAAATGGTAACCGCAAAGAATATTTTTTATGCTTGACTATATTTGGCTAGTACCGCTCTTCCCGTTGATCGGGTTTCTCCTGATATCCTTTAATTTCAGGAGGTTTAAGGGCACTTCAGCCGGGATCATTGCCTCTCTGATGGTCTTTGTCCCGTTTGTCGTTTCACTGCTTCTCTTCAACGAAATATTGGGTGGGGCGGAGGCCCGGACGGTAGAACTCTTCAGCTGGATCAACATCCGCCATCTCTCCATTCCATTCTCCTTCCTGGTCGACAGGTTATCGGTGCTGATGTTGTTGATAGTTACTGGTGTAGGTTTTCTAATCCATGTTTATTCGATAGGATACATGAAGGAGGATCCCGGATTCAATCGTTTCTTCTCCTACATGAACCTCTTTGTCTTTTTCATGCTGTTGCTGGTGCTCGGTTCAAACTACCTGATCCTCTTTATCGGATGGGAGGGAGTCGGCTTGTCATCCTACCTGCTGATCGGTTTTTGGTTCAAGAACCAGGATTACAACAATGCCGCCAAGAAGGCATTTATCATGAACCGGATCGGAGACCTCGGATTCCTCTTGGCATTATTTCTCCTTATCCAACAATTTGGTACCCTGAATTTCAAGGAGATATTTGCCCAAAGTTCAGCCATCCCGGTAGGAAGTCTAACCATTACCTTCATTACCCTGTTGCTGTTTGCGGGTGCGATCGGGAAAAGTGCCCAGATTCCGCTATTTACCTGGCTTCCAGATGCCATGGCCGGGCCCACCCCTGTCTCAGCCCTGATCCATGCTGCAACCATGGTTACGGCGGGGGTCTACATGGTAGCCCGATCCAATTTGCTCTTTGTGCTTTCACCGGTAACCATGATGGTTATCTCCGTAGTGGGCATTGCTACCGCCCTGCTGGCAGGGAGTATTGCCATGCTGCAGAACGATATCAAAAAGATTCTGGCCTATTCAACGGTCAGCCAGCTCGGATTCATGTTTGTAGCCCTTGGTGCCGGTGCATTTACCGGTGCCATGTTTCACCTGACCACCCACGCCTTCTTCAAGGCCCTGCTCTTCCTTGCGGCAGGCAGTGTCATCCATGCGTTGCATGGGGAGCAGGATATCCGCAGGATGGGTGGATTAAAGGGAAAGATACCCGTCACCTATTGGCTTTTTTTGACAGGTTCGCTGGCCATTGCCGGTCTGCCGCCATTTGCCGGATTCTTTTCGAAAGATATGATCCTGCTCGGTGCTTTTCACACCAGTCCGGTGCTTTGGGTTTTATCGGTAGTGGCTGCACTGATGACCGCCTTTTACATGTTCAGGCTGCTGTTTCTCGCGTTTTGGGGCAAGCCGGCCTTTCAGGAAGATGCTGCCCATCCGGTGCATGAATCGCCGGGTAGCATGACCCTTCCCATGGCTTTGCTGGCGCTGCTCTCCATCATTGGCGGATTAATTGGCGTTCCCCATGTTTTGGGTGGCTCAGACAGGATTCAAGCTTATTTTGCGCCGCTTTTTTCCACATCCGAAGCTGCAGTCAAACATGGATCGGAGGCAATTAGCGTGCAAACGGAACTTTGGTTGATGGCTCCCGTGGTCCTGATATTGGTGGTGATTCTCCTGGTTTACTCCAGGTATGTTCGGAACAGTGTTGGGTCTGCAACCGAGCCGGCAGGTTCCTTTCTTGGGAATTTGGTCTACCGGAAGTTCTATTTCGATGAGTTGTACGAATCTATGGTTCAGAAACCTGTGGCTGGCTTGTCCAATTTCTTGCACGATGTTGTGGAACTCAAGGTGATCGACAGATTCGTAAACCAGACCGGAAATCTGGTAGTATGGATGGGCAAAAACGTTCGGTACATCCAAACCGGCAATGTGGGAGCCTATCTGTTTTACATGGTCATCAGCATCATCCTGATCCTATTTTTTAACCTGTTCAATAAATAACCATGTTAATCGGATTGCTCATCTCCATACCGTTTGTAGCTTCTTTGCTGCTTTTTGCATTGAAAGACAGGCCACTGTTGAACAAGAAAATTGCCCTGGCTGCCTCCATTTTTACCTTTGGCATTTCGGTGGCTGTTTTGATTCAATACCTTGATGATCCGGCTGGGTATCCGGTTTTTCATCCGGACCTGTTCCACTCACTGGGAATTGAATTCTCATTGGGACTCGACGGTTTGAGTGCCTTGCTGGTCATGCTGACCACTTTTCTTGTACCCATGATCATCTATTCAGGTTTTGGTACCAAAACGGAGAAGCGCAGCAACTTTTATGCCTTGATCTTACTGATGGAGATGGCTCTCATCGGAGTGTTTTCAACGACCGATATCATCTTGTTCTACATTTTCTGGGAAATTGCGCTGATTCCGATCTTTTTTGTCTCGATTCTTTGGGGAGGACAAAATGCCAGGGCCATCACACTGAAGTTTTTTCTCTACACTTTGGTGGGTGGATTGTTCATGCTGGTAGCCATCGTCTTTCTCTATGTTAAATCACCTGGTGAACACTCCTTCGCCTTCTCTGAATTCTACAAGGAGGTGTTGGATCCCTCTGCACAGCGCTGGCTTTTCCTGGCCTTTTTCCTCGCTTTTGCCATCAAGATGCCCATCTTTCCCTTCCATACCTGGCAACCCGACCTCTATTTTACGGCACCCACCCAGGGAACCATGCTGCTGGCCGGTATCATGCTGAAGATGGGAGTCTACGGCGTACTTCGCTTTATTCTGCCGCTGTTTCCGGATGCCCTGGATGAATTGGGCCTTTATGCCATCCTGTTGTCCGTAACCGGAATTGTGTATGCTTCAGTCATCGCTATAAGGCAAAATGAATTGAAAAGGTTGATTGCCTACTCCTCCCTGGCCCACGTTGGATTGATCGCAGCCGGTCTGTTTTCCCGAACCTTTTATGGTGTGGAAGGAGCAATGATCCAAATGATTTCACACGGGGTGAACATCTTTGGACTCTTTTTCTGCTACGAAATTATTGTTCGCCGTACCGGCACGGGAGAGATATCGGCTCTGGGCGGAATTGCTGCCAAAGCACCCATATTTGCTGCCTTTTTCATGGTAATTCTTTTGGGAAGCATTTCATTGCCGTTGACCAACAGTTTTATCGGTGAGTTCCTGTTGCTACTTGGGCTTTTCGAATACAATGGAACCCTGGCAGCCATAGCCGGATTAACTATCATACTCAGTGCTGTATACATGCTTTGGATTTACCAGCGCACCATGTACGGAGCGGAGAAGGAGTCCACAGCCGGGTTTACGGATCTTACCAGGCAGGAGATGGCAGTGCTTGTGCCTGTAGTGATTATCATATTGTGGATCGGAATTTATCCCCAATTGTTTTTGGGCATGGCCGAGCCTGCGGTGAATAGTATTTTGAAGATTCATTGAAATATTTGAAAATGTGAAAGATTTATAATTGAAACATTTCAAACATTTCAAACATTTCAAACATTTCAAACAATAAAGACTATCATTTATACAATAAATTAAAAATATAGCATGAAGGCAATTGTTGCGCTTTCCATATTGGCAGTTTTGGTAATGTTCTTCGGGGTTCGAAAGAAGAAAGTGGTTTTACTGCCACTGATCTTTGTCGGACTTTTTGTGGCCATGTTTTTAAATATCAGGGAGTGGGGCACCTCAGTTCATTACTTCAACGAGATGTTCATTGCCGATAATTTCAGCATTGCCTTCAGTGCCATTCTGATACTGATTGGTATTTTGATTTTCATGTTTGCCAACATTTACTACAAGGGAGTAGAACGACCACTGGAAGATATCTATGCCTTGATCCTCTTTGCGATCATTGGAGGAATAGTCATGGCCTCCTTTGGCAACCTGATTCTATTTTTCGTCGGGCTTGAGACCCTTTCCATCTCCTTCTACATCCTGGCTGGAAGCAAGAAGTTCGATATTGCCTCCAACGAAGCAGCCATGAAGTATTTCCTGACAGGTTCTTTTGCCACCGGCTTTTTGCTTTTTGGGATTGCCCTGGTCTATGGGGCTTCAGGTTCCTTCAACCTCGAAGCCATCAACGCTTATGTCGTTTCTGCGAAAGAGGGTGTTCCAATGCTATTTCTGACAGGTATGTTGCTGATTCTTATTGGAATGTCCTTTAAAATTGCAGCTGTTCCTTTCCATTTCTGGTCGCCGGATGTCTATACTGGTTCTCCAACCCTCATCACGGCCTTCATGACAACGGCTGGTAAGGTGGCATCCGTGGCTGCATTTTACCGGCTGATCTCTATTGCCTTTGTCTCTTTGCATACAGAGGTGGTTACTACTTTGACAGTACTCTCCGTAGCAACGATCCTGGTAGGAAATCTTTCTGCTGTTTACCAGGATAACCTGAAGCGGATGTTTGCCTATTCGGGTGTTGCGCAATCGGGTTATATCCTGATGGCACTGATCGTTTTGGGACCCAAATCTGCCGGAATCCTCCTCTTTTTTGTGCTCTCCTACGTAATTGCCACCATAACCGCATTTGCTGTATTAATGCTGATCAGGGAGGAGCGGGGCACCTTCTTCATCCCTGCATTCAGGGGATTGGCCAGGAACAATCCGGTAGAGGCTTTTGCCATGGCCATTGCGATGATGTCGCTGGCAGGGATTCCTCCCCTGGCAGGATTTATGGCCAAATACAATCTTTTTGTGCTGACAGCCGAGGGTGGTTATACCTGGTTGGTGGTGGTGGCTGTGGTTGGCTCCATGATCAGTATCTATTTCTACTTCAAACCCATCATGGCCAGTTATTTTTCGGAGGGGGAGCCCCAGCACAAGATTGAATCCAGTATCAACTTCAAATTCAACATCATTCTCTGTACCGTGCTGATGATCGTTTTGGGATTTTTGCCCAAGCTGATAATCAATCTGCTGTAAAAAAGGAAACGGGGAAACGGAGATGAAGAAATGACGGAAGGACTGGGGGACGAATAGGCTGGGGGAGTGATCAGAAGAGAAACGGGGAAACGGAGAAGGAAGATAAATCGAAGGGGCAAGTCGGTCCGACCTCTCCAAATTGTCCAACAGCTTTAAAGAGATTTGCTCAGTTTTTGATCATTAGGCAGGCTTGAAAATAAAGTAAACAGCCAGTATCAGGAAGACAAATCCGATGAAGTGATTCATCCTGAAGGTTTCAGTCTTGAAGAACAGCAAGGTAAAGACGACAAATACGGAAATGGAGACCACCTCCTGGATGACTTTCAGCTGAACCAATGAAAACGGACCTCCGTTTCCTTCAAAACCAATTCTGTTGGCCGGCACCTGGAAACAGTACTCAAAAAAGGCGATCCCCCAACTGATCAGGATGATGGCAAAAAGACCCAGTGATTCAAACCATTTCATCTCTTTGAATTTCAAATGGCCATACCAGGCAAATGTCATAAAGGTATTGGAGAGCACCAGCAAACCGATGGAAGCGAAACTTTTCAACATGGTATACACAAATTGGGAAAGGTGCAAATGTGCAAAATTATTGGCAGAATTGCAGCAAGGCTAAGCCAGCCACACAGGCAAATTGGATTTTGCCAATGACCTTCCAATCTATTGCCCCGGTTGTTTTTTGGAACAATGGTTACTCCCCGTGTTCAGCCTTGTAGTCGAGCTCCTGCTTTGAATGTTTCAGCCATTTCGAAACAGCCACCATCAAAATCAGGATCACACACACCAATATTACCGCAGTAAGGGTGGTATTGACAAAACCTTGGATCCGCGTCGCTTCTTTGGATATTTGCGGTATGTAAATGTTGAAGAGGTTCATTACTCCACCTGTAATAGTGGTAATTCCTACAAAACTCATGGGTACAACGGTGACCCAGATGTACTTGCGCTTGCCATGATTGATCAGGTAGGAGGTGCCGATGGCCAGTGCCAGTGTAGCCAATAGCTGGTTGGCCACCCCGAACATTGGCCAGATGGTGGCAACGGTACCGGTATAAATAAAATAGCCCCAGGCAAATACAACCAGAAAACTGGCAAAAAGATTACCCGGCAACCAGTTGGTTCGGCCAAACGGTGCATAAACTTTGCCCAGCGCCTCCTGTGTGATAAAACGTGCAATACGCGTACCGGCATCCACGGTAGTAAGAATAAACAGGGCCTCGAACATGATGGCGAAATGATACCAGTAGGACATCAGCCCGTTTAATCCCGGCAAGGAGGAGAAGATCTGTGCCATTCCAACGGCCAGTGAGACTGCTCCTCCGGGGCGTCCGGCGATCTTTTCCCCTACTTCAGCCGATAATTGTGTCAGATTTGATTCATGAAAACCCAGGGAATGAAGCTGTGGCAATATTTGGGCAAATTTCTCCGGAGAGACGTTGATCTGGAAATAATCGAGTGGAAAAAGACTGGTAGCGGCTATCAGGGCAAGGATGCTAACCATCGCTTCTGCCAGCATGGAACCAACAGCAATGGGCTTGATATGGCTCTCTTTCATCAACATTTTTGGCGTGGTGCCTGAACTTACCAGGGCATGAAATCCTGATATGGCGCCACAGGCTATTGTAATAAATAGATAGGGGAACAGCGTTCCCGGAATGATAGGACCACCACCGTGTATAAATGGGGTGAAATTTGGCATCTTGATCTCAGGTGCAACGAGCACAATGCCAACGGCCAACAGCCCAATCACCGTCAACTTCATGATAGAGCTGAGGTAATCCCTGGGTGAAAGCAGCAGCCAAACCGGCAAGACAGAAGCAAAAAAACCATAACCGGCAAGCAGGATGGTGAGGGTTTTCCGGTCGAAGGTAAACCAGCTTTCAAAGGGTGAACCGGGTACATATTTTCCGTAGATAACCGCCAGGGAAAGCAGAATAACCCCGATGATGGTTGCCTCGACGGTTTTTCCCTTTCTGAATTTGAACATCCACAATCCCATAAAAATGGCAATGGGGATCGTCATGGCAATGGTAAAGGTACCCCAGGAACTCTCTGCCAGTGCATTGACCACTACTACACCAAGTCCGGCAAGGGCAATAACCAAAATAATCAGGACCGCAATGGAGGTAATGGTGCCACTGAAACTATTGATTTCGATCTTGGCAATCTCTGCCAGCGATTTCCCATCGTGCCTCACTGAGGCAGTTAAAATCACCACATCGTGCACTGCACCAGCCATCACTGCCCCAACCAGCATCCAGACAAAGCCCGGCATAAAACCAAATTGCGCCGCAAGAACCGGACCCACCAGGGGTCCTGCACCAGCAATGGCAGCGAAATGATGGCCGAAAACGACCCATTTTGGCATCGGGTAGTAGTTGTGCTTGTCGAACAACCGGAAGGAGGGAGCCTCTATCTCATCGTTCAGCATCAATACTTTGGTGGCGATAAAACTGTAGTACAAACGGTAAGCCAGTGCCAGAAAAGCCAGCGCACCGATCACATAGGGCATTGCATTCATAGGAGCTCAGAATAGTGGTTGGTCAAATTTATTAAAATTCCTGAACAATTAGCTAAATGAATGACGGAGAAAGTTGGGAAATGGGTGACAGGAGTACAGGAAAAGAAGGGTAGAGTTGCATAGAGAAATACTGTTTTGTTTTGACCTTCCATCTG
Organism: Tangfeifania diversioriginum; assembly: GCA_945873105.1. Taxonomy (GTDB): domain Bacteria; phylum Bacteroidota; class Bacteroidia; order Bacteroidales; family Prolixibacteraceae; genus CAINVV01. Next base: position 8,601 of record CAMCBW010000006.1, on the reverse strand, counting down.
CTTACATTTGATAACACGAAGTGATGCACAAATCTAAGAGTCGCATTGTTTTCTTTGCGATCCTTGCGTCATTTGCGCGATACGATTGGCAAGCAGGTCAACAGCCGCCCTTCCTTTGGCGGGAAAGATGCTGTAATCCTTCATTTCAGAGAGCTGGAGGGCATGGAGGCGGATATTTTTATGGGTAGTAGGGTGGAGGAACGGCCCATCAAAACAGTAACGGTTGTCAATGCAATGGGCAAAGCAGTGTCGCAGGGCAGCTCTTCCCTCCATTTTGCACCGTTTGAAGTCAAATTTATTGAACTGGAATTTTAAAAACAAACAAATATTTGGCCCGGGTAATTAAGTAGTTTGAAATGTTTGAAATGTTTGAAATGTTTGAAATGTTTGAAATGTTTGAAATGTTTGAAATGTTTGAAATGTTTGAAATTTAACCTTTTAAACAATCTTCAAACCCTTCAAACCCTTTAAACCCTTCAAACCTACTATACCGACCTGGCATTTAAACAACTTGTACATGATGAACTCAAGGGAACGCATTCTAGCGGCAATTCAGCACAAAACACCCGACAGAATTCCAATCGATCTGGGTGCAACTCCCAGCAGCGGGATATCCGTTGTGGCTTATCAAAACCTGATCCATCACCTCGGCAAGGGGCACCTCAAGAACAGGGTCTACGATGTAATTCAGGAGGTGACCCAGCCTGAAATGGAGTTACTCGACCATTTTGGTGTCGATGTGCTGGACATTGGCAGGGAGTTCAACACGGCCGAAGATTACTGGCAACCCCTTGAACTGATCAGCGGTACTCCGGCGCTCTACCCCAAATGGTTCAATCCGGTCAGGCAAGCAGATGGCTCGTGGTTGGCACCTGGAAAAACAGGAGAATACATTGGCAAAATGCCAAAAGGTGCTACCTTTTTTGATCAGCTCATTTTTCCTTACCAGGATGGCTATCCCGTTAACTATGCAAATCTGGGCAATGAAATGTCGCGGGTAATTTGGGGAGGTTTTGGTTTTACCCCTTACGACAGGATGGATGAACCCGGTTTCTGGCAGATGCTCCGAGAGAAAACCATCGAAATGAGGCTGAACACCGACAAAGCCTTGCTGCTTGGGGTTGGGTGCAACCTCTTCGAATGGGGCACCTTCCTGCGAAGGATCGATAATTTTTTGATGGATCTCTACCTGGAACCGGAAAATGTTCACCGCCTGCTGGATGCCCTGATGGAGCGGCACCTTGAGTTTCTCGGAAAAGTATGTGAAGCCGTTGGAGACATTGTCGACATCCTTAAATTCGGCGACGATCTGGGTACCAACACAGGACCTTTTATACCCAATGAAACCTACCAGGAATTTTTCCTGCCAAGGCACAAACAACTGTGTGACTTTGTAAAATCCAATTCAGAGGCCCATACGATGCTTCATTGCTGTGGCGGCATCTATGAACTGATTCCCGATCTGATTGAAGCGGGATTTGAGATCCTTAATCCGGTTCAGATCAACGCTATCAACATGGAACCCAAAAAGCTCAAACTTGAATTTGGCAGGGAGCTAACTTTCTGGGGAGGGGGAATCAACACCCAAAGTGTGCTGAACAGAGCGACCCCTGCAGAGGTCAAACGGCATGTGGTGGAAAATCTTGAAGCCTTTTCTCCCGGAGGGGGATTTGTCTTCAATACCGTCCACAACATTCTTTCCGATGTGCCACCCGGGAACATAGTGGCCATGTTTGAGGCAGTGAGTGAGTTCAAAGGTTGAATAAAACGGAACAATAAAATTTTTCAGCATGGAATTAAATAGTGATAAAGCTGTCAATTCATTTAAAGCAGGTTACAACTGTGCCCAATCAGTTTTGCTCGCTTTCAAGGATGATCTGGGTTTTGATGAAAACCTTGCATCAAGTATTTCTGTTGGATTTGGCGGGGGAATGGGAAGGTTGCAGGAGAAATGCGGTGCCGTGACCGGGGCCTTCATGGTCATTGGTTTGTACAGTTCGAAAATGTACCAGGATAACCCTAGCCGTAAGAACCATTCCTATTCGCTGATCCAGCAGTTCGACCAGCGGTTCAAATCGATCCACCACACCACCCAATGCAAGGAACTACTGGGTTGTGACTTAAGAACAGAAGAAGGGCACGCATATGCAGTTGAAAACCAACTGTTTCAGAAGATTTGTGAGAAGTGTATTGTAGATTCGGTTCGGATCGTGGAGGAATTAACAGCTCCGGCCTCCCTATAAAACATTCGTTGATGGGTTTAGCCGTGGTGTCCCCACGTAATTTTTTCACCGCATAGGCACCTGTTTCATATTCGTCGCTGTAGCGACCTATGTGCCTATTGTGTTGAATTTTAAGTCTGTTTTTTTCAAATTCATCTTCGATTTTACGCTATCTTTGGGGCTGGATAGATCACAAATATGCCCTAAAAAAATTCCTGGATGTACAGATTGCTGCAAACAACAACATTGATACTCACGCTATTTGCTATGACCTCCTGCGGTGCGCGTACCGACAAGGCCAAAGAGATTTCGGACCCAAAACTCACCAATACACTGGAGGAAGAAACAGAAGGCAAATCCGAGATAAGTACAACGACAGCTTTGCTGATTTCGCCCAAAAATCCCAGGCCAGGCGAGCCGTTTCGGGTTATGGCTGTTGGAAGCAAAAAAGTCAGGAGTGCCCGGATCAGACTCACATCAACCGGAGGGACCATTGAGCCGGACCAGACCAGGAGCGGGGAGGGGCCCCCTTACTGGCAGATAGCCTCTTTTCAGGCAGGAGCGGAAGGAGCATACCACCTAACTATCCGGGATGGTGAAACGGAAAGCAAACTTGACTTCAACGTAACCGGAAAGCCCTCGGATTTGGCATCCAATTCGGTCTGGAAAACAGAAATGGGCTGGGACGCTGCAGCAGAAGGTCTCTATGCCGCGTGGATCAATGCACTCTTTCAGGGTGAGGACGAAAGAGCCTCCTGGAAGGCGCTTCACGAAGTAACCCAGAACAGCAAAAACAACTTTCTTTTCAACCATCTTTCACTCAACGAAGACAATGCCAGTGAAAAGAACAGGGTGCTGATGCAACCCGATTGTGCCGACAATCCCTTCTATTTCAGGGCTTACTTCGCATGGAAGCTTGGTTTGCCTTTCGGATACCACGAATGCGACAGAGGCTACCTGGGGAAAGCTCCAGGCACCGGCCGGTGGATCACCAATGAGGCAAATATGTCTGGTTCGACCCCTGTCCGCAAATTCAATATTTTTGTCAGAATGGTAATGAATGGGGTACATTCTGGAACTGCGCGTACCACCTTTAAAAATGAAGAGGCTGATTATTACCCTGTACCATTGACCAGGGAGAGTCTGCGACCGGGAGTTGTTTTCGCTGACCCCTACGGCCATACGCTGGTATTGATTGGACGGATTGCCCAAACCAACAGTACGCCGGGTGTACTGCTTTCAGTGGATGCCCAGCCCGATGGAACCGTCGGCATCAAAAGATTCTGGAAGGGAAATTTTCTCTTCAACACCAGCGAGGTGGTTGGAGAACCCGGATTCAAGGCCTTCCGGCCAATAGTTCTGGACAAAGGGAGAAGCAGGTTGCTGGCCTCCGAAGAGATCAACGGTATCACCGGAATGATCCCATTTTCGTTGCAGCAAAAGGGGATGGAGCAGGCGCTATTCTACCAAACGATGGAACGGATCATCAACCCCAAACCGATGGACCCGGAAATGGCCATGTTGGATTTGGTAAAGGCATTGTATGAGCAACTGAATGTAAGAATCACCTCTGTCGCCAATGGTGAAGAATACATGCAAAATCATCCCGGGGAGGTCATAGGGATGCCTGGCAGCGCTGCCGGCGTATTTCAGGCTGGCGGACAATGGGAAAACTTTTCCACCCCTAACCGCGATTTAAGATTATTGATCGCCATGGATGCAGTGCTTGGCTTTCCTGGTAAGATAGTTCGCTCGCCGGAGGATTTTAAATTACCAATGCTAAAATCACCCGAACAGGTAAAAAATGAGCTGGATGAGCTTTTGAACAGGAAATTGTCAGAATTAACCATTACCTATATCCGTACCAACGGAACCGAACAGACCCTGACCATGGGTGAAATTCTGAAACGCAGGGATGCCTTCGAGATGGCCTACAATCCGAACGATGGCATCGAAATTCGCTGGGGAGCCCCCGAGGGCAGCGAAGAGCTTTCTACCTGTAAACGCAAAGTTCCTGCAAACCAATTGGCAAGGATGAATGCGGTGAGGGTCTGGTTCAACAAAAGATTGCATCCGCCGACCTAATTACGGCAAGTGCCTTCCAACCACGGATTTCGCAATTCTTACGGATTTAAAACCAAGTGAATTGTAAATGAGGAAGTTGAAGTTCGATTCGAAAAACCATAACACATGAAAAAAAACTTTGTTTTTGTTGCAATTTTACTTTTAACAGGATCAATGGTATCTGCTCAGAATATCATTGATCCCTCCCCAACGGGATTCGATGTCGAACGCACCGATGTTGCAAAGGGGAAGATAGATACGGTGTCCTATCAGTCAACGACAGTTGGTGTCCAAAGAAAAGCCATCATTTATACTCCTCCGGGTTATTCGAAAGAGAAGAAATATCCGGTATTGTATTTGCTGCACGGCATCGGTGGCGACGAGACTGAATGGTTGAAGGGAGGCCAGCCTCAGGTGATTCTTGACAACCTGTACGCGTTAAACAAGGTTGAACCAATGATTGTTGTAATGCCCAACGGCCGTGCCATGAAGGACGACAGGGCAACCGGTAACGTGATGGCTCCTGATAAAGTAAAGGCATTTGCCACCTTTGAGCAGGACCTGCTTAACGACCTGATTCCTTTTATAGAAGCAACTTATGCTGCAATTGGCGACCGTGAACACCGGGCCATCACAGGATTGTCGATGGGGGGCGGTCAATCGCTGAATTTTGGGTTGGGGAATCTCGACAAGTTTGCCTGGGTTGGCGGTTTCTCCTCCGCTCCTAATACCAGGAAGCCGGAAGAGTTGGTACCGGATCCGGCTAAAGCGCGGGAAATGCTGAAACTCCTTTGGATTTCATGCGGGGACAAGGACGGGCTCATTTCCTTTAGCCAACGCACCCATGATTACCTGCAAACCAAGGAAGTGCCTCATGTGTATTTCATCGAACCTGGTTACCATGACTTTAAAGTTTGGAAGAGCGGCTTGTATAGGTTCTCGCAACTGCTGTTCAAATAGAATCCGCCACGAACATCCGATTCCTCTCAAAAGCAATTGTCTCCTAAGTAATGCACAAATGATAATGTTGTATTCTTTTCTTTGCGAACTTGGAGGGCTTTGCGCGAAACTAAAGGCAAATAGCCCAAAATTGGAAAATCTGAAACTACGACATTTAATCGTTCTTTTAAGTTAAAACGAATTATGATAGGATAAAATATATATCAGTATGAAAAAAAGTAAAATCCGGTCAATTAAAAATCAAGTCATCATTTTATTGGCTGTAGTTATGTCTCTGATTTCCGTCCCCGAAACAAAATGTCAGAATAAGACAAAAGCAAAGCTGCCTTCCAATGTACCTGTGTTCTCCAATTTTGTTTACCAGGGTAACGATAAGATTTATACCGATCATCCTTTAAAGACCGATGAGTTTTATAACCCGATACTGCAGGGATGTTACCCTGACCCGAGTATTACCCGCAAGGGAGACGATTTTTATTTGGTATGTTCATCCTTTGCCATGTTCCCTGGCGTTCCGATTTTTCAATCAAAAGACCTGGTCAACTGGAGGCAAATTGGACATGTGCTTGACCGTGTTTCACAGTTAAAAGTGCACGATTGCGGAATTAGCGCCGGGATATATGCTCCTCAGATTCTGTACAATAGGATGAACGATACTTTTTACATGATTACCACCCAATTTTCAGGTGGATTTGGAAATATTGTAGTAAAAACCAAGGATCCGCTGAAAGGCTGGAGTGACCCGATAAAACTCGATTTTAACGGAATTGATCCTTCGCTATTCTTCGACGATAACGGCAATGGCTACGTTATTCACAACGATGCACCCGATAAAGGCAAGGAACTTTACAACGGGCACCGGGTAATCAAAGTATGGGAATATGATGTTGAAACTGACAAAATCATTCCGGGAACAGATAAAATAGTTGTTGATGGCGGTGTTGACCTCTTGAAAAAGCCCATCTGGATCGAGGCGCCTCACATATACAAGAAAGATGGCCGTTATTTCCTGATGTGTGCCGAAGGTGGAACCGGTGGCTGGCACAGCGAAGTGATTTTTGTGAGCAACGACCCCAAAGGGCCCTATACTCCGGCACCAAATAACCCGATTTTAACACAACGTCATTTTGCAAAAGACCGCACCAATAAAGTAGATTGGGCCGGTCATGCCGATTTGGTTTTAGGTCCCGACAATAAAAAATATTATGGGGTATTTCTTGCCGTTCGTCCCAATGAAAAAAACAGGGTGAATACCGGTCGCGAAACTTTTATTTTACCTGTGGACTGGTCGGGCGAATTCCCGGTATTTGAAAACGGGCTCATTCCTTTGGAACCTAAATTAAAAATGCCTCAGGGAGTTACTGAAAACAAATCTGGAAAGGATGGGTTCTTTCCAAATGGCAATTTTACTTTTTTTGATGATTTTACTTCCGGTAAACTGGATTACCGCTGGATCGGTTTGCGGGGTCCGCGTGAAGAGTTTATTTCAACAACAAAAAATGGTTTGCAGCTAAAACCGTTTGCAACAAATATCAAACAGGTTGCTCCTACGTCAACACTGTTTTACAGGCAGATGCACAATAGTTTTTCGTTCTCAGTAACAATGGATTACAAGCCGGCATCAGAAAAGGACCTGGCTGGAATCGTAGCTTTGCAAAGTGAACGTTTTCATTATGTTTTTGGTATCACGAAAAAGGGAACCGACTATTACATTATGCTGGAACGAACAGCAGGGAAGTTCAGGAGCCGCGAAGTTGAATCGAAAATTGTGTCCTTTGCCAGGATTGATCTTCAACAACCTGTTCGCTTACAGGTGTCGGCCAAAGGTGAAGATTACCAATTTGGTTATTCCATCAATGGAACCGACTTCGTAATTTTGGGGGGGACTGTTTCAGGTGATATACTTTCGACAGATGTGGCCGGTGGATTTACTGGCTGTTTGCTGGGGCTGTATGCTACATCTGCGAATAATGCAGTGCCTGAATAGTATAGCAACTGAAAACTTTAACAAAAAGTAACTTGGAATCAATGAATTCGTATTGTTTAGGTTTTTTTGCAGGATTAATTTTGTGTTGTAATACCTTATTTGCCCAGACAGATATTGTACACAACCCGGTAATTTTTGCCGATGTTCCGGATATGTCAATGATTCGCGCTGGCGATACCTATTACATGAGCAGTACTACCATGCACATGAGTCCCGGTGTGCCGATCATGAAATCGAAAGACCTCGTTAACTGGGAAATGGTTAATTATGCATACAATATTCTCGACGATGTGGATGCCCTGAATTTAACCAATGGCAAAAGCACCTATGGCAGAGGGTCCTGGGCTAGTTGTATCCGATACCACAAAGGAATGTTTTATGTCTCCACTTTTGCCCAGACCACCAATAAAAATTACATCTACAAAACCAAAAATATTGAAAAAGGTCCATGGGAAACCATTTCGTTCGCTCCGGCCAACCACGATCATTCCATTTTTTTTGATGATGACGGCAAGACCTACATCATCTGGAGTGTTCGGAAATTAAGGATCGCTGAATTAAAGGAGGACCTGACAGGTGTAAAGGAAGGCACGGAAAGAGTTCTCATTGAAGATGCCAATGCCCCGGTAGGAAACAATGTTGGACTCGGTGAAGGATCTCAACTCTTCAAGGTGAACGGCAAATACTACCTGTTCAACATTGCCTGGCCTCGTGGAGGAATGCGTTCGGTTGTAATTCACCGTGCCGATAAAATTACGGGTCCCTGGGAAGGCAGGTTGGCTTTTCAAGATCTTGGCGTTGCCCAGGGTGGGTTGATTGATACACCTGACGGACGTTGGTTTGCCTATCTATTCCGTGATTATGGTTCAGTAGGCAGGATTCCTTACCTTGTTCCCGTTAAATGGGAAGATGGCTGGCCAGTCTTAGGTGTGGATGGAAAAGTACCCGAAACGCTTGATCTGCCTGCCAGCAAAGGCTTGATTCCGGGTATCGTCCATTCGGATGAGTTCAGTCGCAAGAAAGGCGAACCGGCACTGCCACTGGTGTGGCAATGGAACCACAACCCAAATAACAGTTTGTGGTCGGTAAAAGATCGAAAGGGGTATTTGCGTCTCAAAACCGGAAGAGTCGATACCTTATTCGTCAAATCAAGGAATACACTGACACAGCGTACATTTGGTCCGGTTTGTTCAGGTTCGGCCAGGATGGAAGTATCGGGTATGAAAGAGGGGGATTTTGCCGGTCTTTCACTCTTCCAAAGAAAGTATGGGCAGGTTGGGGTTAAAATTGAAAATGGCACCAAATCGATTGTAATGGTCAGTGCCGAAACACCTATACCTGTTGAAATTAAGCGGATTCCTCTGAGTC
>CAMCBW010000005.1 GCA_945873105.1 Tangfeifania diversioriginum | reverse complement strand
ATCTCCTTCATCCGCTCATAACCCACCCTGGCCAGCCATTGTTTGAAGGGCTCTGCCTTGGGGGAGGGAATAGATTGGACGATGCGCAATAATTGTTGCGTATTGGCACAATCAGTTGCTCTCATTTTCCCATCCGGTGCTTTAAGTTTGAACTGTCGACAGTTTGTCGACAGTTCAAATCCGTCTTGAAGTTTTACCCGGATCTTCATTTTGAACCAATAGTCGCGGGGATTGTTGCTATCGGCTAATATACTTACTACATCTACAACCGAAAAATACCATTGTTCTTCACTTTCTTCCCAGTGACTTCTAACTTTCTTCTCTTCAAACAGCTTAATGCTTTCCATGATTCATTGCGCTTGATTTCAGACTGAAACATTACCCTACTACACAAACAAAGTTAAGGCATTTCAGGCTGAAAAAAGAATTGTTGACGAATGTTCGAATGGATAACGGATGCAGAAATTAGTGGAAGAATATAAATGATGGAAGAATGACGGAGAGACGGAAAATGACGGAGTGAGTGGAACGCCGGAGATGGGAGAAATGAAACGGGGAAACGGAGAAAGGACGGAAAAATGACGGAGAGACTGAAATGACGGAGAGAGCGGAACTCCGGTCTTCTTTGACCACGATGATGAACCGGTTCAAATCCTTACCCGGAGGGGAAATATATCTATAGCCCGGGGTAAAGCGACGAAGGAGCGACACCCCGGGTAAATGAATGGCGGGAGTTCACCGTCCGCGGTAGCATATTCAAAAAAGAAATTGGATGGGATCGGACGGAAGGGGCGAATGTGAAAATGTGAAAATTGGGAAATGTGAAAATGTGAAAATGTGCGGAACTCCGGAGATAGGCGCATTGAGACGGGGAGGAAAGCCTGGGGGACTGGAACTCCAGCTATTACTTTTCCGGATCTGGGAGCGATGCCGGCAATGCTGTTACACCCTTCCGGCATACAAATCTTCAAGAGGAAAAATCATGTCATAATCATTCCAGTTAAGGTTGCCATCTACAATGTCGAATGCCTTGAATTTTTCTTCGTCAAGGTATTTCTTAATTGAGGGGTGCAAGGAAGATGCTAAAAATGGTTTAAAATCGACCAACCGATTAATTCCATCCTTAAAAATGATCCGAATGGCAAAGTCTCCAATGAAATGCGCTGATTCAATTTCAATCAAATCAGCATTTAAATCAGTGTATTCCTCAACTATCCTCATTTGATTCTTGTGTTAATCTTTTCAAATTCGACATCCTTATGGTATACAAAATAATCGATCCATTTTTGAACTATGTTCTCCGCATACTTTTCAAGAAAATCTTCAAAATCCTTCAGCTTTACTCCCACCAAAGGGCGTAATCCTTTAATTGCCTTTATTTTAATTTCTACTATTTTGCCGTCAACAATATAAAACTCCGCTTTACTTTCAAAACCATCGTACTTTCCATGCACATGTATTGGTTCATGCTCGTTGGAGTAGAAAAAAATCAAAATCCCTAAATATTCAAAAATCTTGGGCATTCTGTCTGTTTTTTCAAATTTAATAATTCTTAGTGAGCAATCCAACTTAAGCACCAGCGGGGAAGAAGCAGCAGATCTGGAAAAATTTTACCACACAACACCACTCTCCTTCCAGTAATCTGTCAGCTTGTTACGGGTTTCCTGACCGGTCATGCGCTGTTGAATCCACTTTTCACTGTGCCCCAACTTCTGCCAGTTCTCACGGGCTCTTTCTATGCTTAGCTCCGGATCGGCAATCTCCTTCATCCGCTCGTAACCTACCCTGGCCAGCCATTGTTTGAAGGGCTCTGCCTTGGGGGAGGGTATGGATTGAATGATCCTCAACAATTTTTGGGTATTTGCAAAGTCTGTTTCCCTCATTTTCCCATCTGGTGCTTTGAGCTTCAACTGTCGACAAATTGTCGACAGTGCCCGGCTCGAAACCTCTCACCTTTCCCAACCGCAAATCGACTTTTCTGTTGCGTGAGATGACTTTTCTCTTGCTCAAATGGATTTTTCTCTTGCTATCGCCTGTGCTAATTTATTCGCGCCGGTGCTGATCTATAATCAGCACCCCTTAACAACGGATCTGGGATCCGCGGACAATTTGTTGAGCTGTTCGGAAATTCCGAACAGCTCAACAAATTGAAAGTCATGGGTCATTGCCAAAACCTTATTTATCAAGACAACCTTAATAGAAAAACCGGTCTCCCACGAACCTCAACCTTATTACCTTATTCCGGAAGCCAAATTTGGTTCAGCTGATAATTAACGCAATGCCTGTCCATTTTAATAAGGTAATAAGGTAATAAGGTTACCTCTTATCAACTTTACCTTACTACTAAGGTTGCCTGGGAAAATAAGGTTTACAAATCCGAAGATTCGATCCCAATAAGATGGTTTTTCTATTAATTCGTGTAATTTGTGAATCGAAGATCAGCGAAGCTAAATCCGTGGTAGGGAAAGGGCTTCATCTGTGTTCATCCGTTTTAAATTCGCGCAATCCCTGGTAGGGTGGGGTTAATCTGTCCCTACCACAAATGAAATCCTGCTAATTCTATCATTCTGTAAATTCTGATTCAGACAATATTTTTGGGTGGTATTTTTGCCGCCTTTTGAACCTTCTTCTCTTCACCCAGCAATCGTCGCTTTACTTTGTCGGTATCCTCAGAAGGGGGAAGACTTTCAGGTATTATTCCCCGGTCGGCTAACATCTTTCTGACAGCACTGTTGTTGTCAACATGCTCCTCTTCTATTGGTTGCTGACCCGTCAAATCTTTGGTCTGTACATTTAGTCCGGTCATTTCTGCCGCCAAATCTTTGGCTTTTATGCTAATGGTAGGGAGAAAATCGGCCAGAGGACGTTTATCTGGAATACCCATCCTTTTCTTCAATTGAGATGTCGAAAGTCGGAACAGTGCCTGATCCCCTTTGGATCAAATGATACCAAAACCAATCTAGCCCACACCCCGTTCAAATAAAATACCCGAAAGCTGTTTTTCCGTGTGACTTAATTTCTCCCTGGCCTTGATTCTTTCGTAATCCAGCAATCGCATTTCAATCACTTCCGCCCTTCGCGTTTGAACGGCAAAATAGTTCTGTGCAAAGGCAATTTCAGCTTTTCGACTATCCCCGTTTTGAGCAACCAGATAACAGGCATACCTTGTAAGTGCAATATCTTCAATACTTCTTTCAGTGTCGGATCCAATCAAAACCAATTTCCTGACGTCAGGAAATTGGTACGCCACAATTTCCCCTGCATGGATGCAGGCATCTTTTGCCTTTAAGATAACTTTCTCAAAATTTTCCCACTTTGAATAGCCCAGCAGCTGTTGCAATTCTCTGGCACTCCAGCATTCAACTCCCTCAATTTCAGAAACCGCTGATTCAAATTCTTCTAATAAATGCTTGATCTCCTCCGTTTTCATTGCATACCTGTTAAAAATGTATGTTGATCCAGATTCCTTTTATATAAAGTTAAGGCTTTTCATTCAAAAAAGCGAATCGCCGGGAAATTGAATCAGGGAAACGGAGAAAGAACGGAAGAATGACGGAGAGACTGAAATGACGGAGAGACCGGAACCCCAGAGATGGGAGAAATTAAACAGTATTTTTTTCTTTTAATTCGTGGAATTCGTGGTAGGGCCGGGATTCATTCGTGTAATTCGTTTTTAATTGGTGTAATCCGTAGTAGGCAAGGTAAATACAAACCTGCTCCCCTTCCCCACCGCACTCTCCACCCATATTTTCCCGTTGTGTTTTTCGATAAACTCCCGGCTGAGGATCAACCCGAGACCGGTGCCCTTTTCGCCATTCGTTCCAAGCGTGGTGTGGTTGCTGTCGATCCGGAAGATCTTCCGGAGGTTATCTTCCGAAATGCCCACCCCATTGTCCTGGATGGCCACTTCGCAGAATCCTTCCCTCTTCTCCAGACTGAGGATGACCTGCCCCCGCTCGTGGGTGAACTTGATGGCATTGGCTACCAGGTTGCGCACCACCGTCGAAAACATGTTGACATCCGCACAGACCCTGATCTCCTCCTTCGCAACCACCCTGATCCGGATATTCTTTTTGGTGGCCGCCCCCTCCAGCAGTTCGATCGCTTCGTGGATGCCGGCATGCAGATCGAAGGCCACCGGCTGGTATTGAATCGACCGGGTCTGCAGTTTCGCCCAGGTGAGCAGGTTCTCCAGCAGCTCATGGGCCAGCCGCGAGGAGTTGTAAATGTTGGTCAGGTGGTAGGCTACCTTCTCGGTTTCCAGCTTCCTGAAATTGGAGATCAGCAGCTCCGAAAAGCCCACGATGATGTTGAACTGGTTGCCCAGGTCGTGGCCAATGATGGAGAAGAACTTGTCCTTGGCTCCGTTCAGCTCCTTCAGCTCCTGGTTCTGGGAGATGATAATCCCCGATTGTTCCTCTATTTGAAGGGTCCTTTCCAACACCTTCTTTTCCAGTATGCTCTTGGCATGCTTGAGGTTCTTCTCCCGCAGTTTGATGTACAAAACAACCGCGAAAATGGTCAACGCCAGGTAGACCAGATAGGCATAAATGCTCTTCCACCAGGGTGGAAGCACGACGATCCGCAGACCGATCGCCTCGTTGTTCCATACCCCGTCGTTGTTCGAACCCCGTACCCGGAAGGTGTACTCCCCGGCCGGAAGGGCCGAGAAGGGGACAAATTTCCGGTTTCCGATGTTGACCCATTCGTCCGAAATGCCCTCCATCTGGTAGGCATAGCTGTTTTTTTGCGGGTTGGTGAACTCCAGCGCAGCAAACTCCACCGTAAAGGTGTTGACCTGGTGTTTCACCACCACCTCCCCGGATGTTTCCAGGTTGACGTACTCCCTGCTGTTGCCGCGGGTCTTGTAAAAGGCGGTAAATACGAGCTTCGGGATGTAGGGATTCCTGGAGATGGAATCGGGATAAAATGCGTTGAAACCATTCATGCCGCCCAGCAGCATCTCACCGTCGTCGCAGGCACAGGCGGCCCTCAGGTTGAACTCCAGGCTCTGCAAACCATCCTCGAGCGTAAAGGTCTGAAAGCGGTTCTGTTTGGGGTTGAACTTGCAGAGCCCCCTCCCCGTGGCAATCCACAGGTCGTTGTTCATATCCTTCGCGATCTCAAAGATCCTGTTGTTGGGCAGCCCCTCCTTCTGCGAATAATAGGTAAAGGTGGAATCCCGCTTGTCGAAAACATTCACATAGGTATCGGTTCCGATCCAGATCCGCTTGTCGTTGTCCTCACACAGCGTGATGACAAAATCATCGCTCAGCCCATTGGCCCCTTTCCGGTAATGGCCGATTTTTTTCGTAGCCGGATGGTAGACATCCAGTCCGCCGATCGTGGCGATCCAGATCAGTCCGTCACTATCCTCCAGCAGGTAATAGACCAGGTTGGCCCCCAACCGGTGAGGCTCCTCCAGCTCCTTCCGGAATAGCTCCACCTCCGAATTTTTCAGGTTGATCCTGTAGAGCCCGTTCTGGGTACCGATCCAGTAGTTGGAAGCCCGGTCCTGGATGATCATGTAGATCCGCACCTGGTCGAGGTTGGGCAGTCCCGGGTTCTTGAAGTACTCACGCCAGGGTACAAATTTATTCAGGGGCTTGTCGTAGATCAGGATCCCGTTGCGGGTGCCGATCCAGATTCGCTGGTCGCTGTCCTGGAAGATGGCATGGACAAAGTCGTTCGAAATCTTTTGGTTGCCAGTCTGCCGGGTTGAAAAATGTTCGACGGTGTTGAGCTTCCGGTTCACCCGGTTCAACCCCTGCCCCCAGTTTCCGACCCAGAGGGTGCCATCCGGCTCCTTGTAGAGGGAGGCAATGACATTCCCCAGTAGGTTCAGCGAATTGGGGGAGTTGCTTCTGCGGTAGAGGTTAAATTTTTTCTTCTTCAGGTCGGTCTTGCTGATCCCCTGCAGGGTGCCGATCCATAGGTTTTCGGACCGGTCGATGATCAGCGACTGAACGATGTTGTGACCGATTTCGCTGTTCTCGGAGGTATAATTCTCCACGGTCACCTGGGATTGTCCAAAAGGAGCAAGCACGTAGAGCCCCTTGCCCTCGGTGCCAACGATCAGGTTACCACTCTTGTCTTCGATGACCGACCGGATGCAGCTGTTCTCCAGGGTGAATAACCTCTTCTGCTCGTCCATAAACTGCGCCTCCTCTATACGTCCGTTGGCGGGATTGTAGCGGAAGAGTCCGGAATAGGTTCCCACCCACAGCACCCCTTTCCTGTCGCGGTACAAGGCCGATACATTCACATCGCTGACCGGCGTTCCCTCCTTTCGCACAAAAGTGTAATAGCTGAACCCATTGGAGCGGGGGAAGAAGCCGGCCAATCCCCTGGAGGAACCCATCCATATTTTTCCGTCAGCATCCTCCAACACCGGGATTTTGACATCCCTCACCGCACCATCATACTCCAGGTTACTTTCAAAATGGGAGAAATGATCCGCTTTAGGATCGTATATCGTAAGAACCGGAGGGGTGTTGATCAGGATAGTCCCGTTTCCAAGGCAGCGGAGGTCGTAACAATACCGGGTAACATCGTGCGGAAAATCGATCCGGTAGTTCCTCCGCTCGAACCTGTTCTGGGCGGTCAGGTAACGGTTCAAACCTCCCTTGGTACCGATCCACAAATTGCCCTCCCGGTCTTCGGTGATGGCATAAATCCAGTTGTTGGAGATCGATCCTGAATCGGCCGGACTGTAAATGAAGGTATCAAAAGTCTCGCCATTGAAGCGGTTGAGCCCATTCTGGGTACCGATCCAGATAAACCCCCTCGAATCCTGGAACATGCAGTTGACCACACTCTGGGAGAGTCCGGTATTGATCGAATAATTGGTGAAAACATACTGCTGCGAATAGCCGCTGCAAAGCAGCATGAGACTGAAAGCTATGGTACCAATGACCTTTTTCATTCCTGAAACCTGGGGGTATATAGTCAGAAAGACGTTCATACAATCAATCTGTTACAAGGGCATTTGTAAAGTTACAAAGAAAAAAGAAACGGAGAAACGGGGAGACAAGGAGAATTGAAACGGGGAAACGGAGAAAGGACGGAAGAATGACGGAGAGACTGAAATGACGGAGAGACTGAAATGACGGAGAGAAGCATTGAAACGGGAAAGTGATTTTTCTTTCAATTCGTGTAATTTGTGTAATTCGTGGTAGGGGGAGGGGTTCATCTGTGCTCTTCTTTTTTAATTGGTTTAATCTGTGGATGGCCTGGGCTCATTCGTGTCATTGGTGTAATTCGTGGTAGGGGGAGGGGTTCATCTGTGCTCTTCTTTTTTAATTGGTTTAATCTGTGGATGGCCGGGGTTCATTCGTGTCATGGGTGTAATTCGTGGTTGAATGGGGTTTATTCGTGTCATTTGTGTAATTCGTGGTTGGGTGGGGTTTACAACTGTTGAAATTGTTTTAAATCCTCGTAATTCGCGGTTTATTTCTTTCAATTGCCCGCATCTCCGGCCCAACGACGCGTTGCGAAGGGCGAACGGCTTTGATCTCCGGATTTCCTGCATTGGTTGACGGCTACAGGTTGAAGGCAGGATTTTGCCAAATCAAATGTTAACAATATTTAATTTTGAACCGGTTAACAACTCCGTGAGCTCCCCGGGGATCTCCAAACAACGGCTGTTTCCCAATCGAAATACTTTGGTTATGAATCTTAAAACTATCAACCGCGCGATGCAAACCCGTCCGGTTAATCATTTGATTTACTGGACCCTGTTTGTGCTGATTGGCTCCTATGTCTTCAGCTACCGGCAAAATTTCCCCTATATTTTTTACCTGCTCAACCTGTTGGTACACCTCCCGGTTCTGCTCCTTTATACCTATTTTGTCATCTACCTGCTGGTCCCCAACTTCCTGCTAAGGAGAAGATACGGCTATTTCTTCGCCCTGCTGGCAGCCTCCTCCTCCCTGGCCTCCCTGTTGAAAATGTATGTCAGCAAGAACCTCTATTTCGCCCTGTTTATCCCGAAGGCGCTCTACCCTGAACAGTGGTACACGGCAGATGCTTTCCTGGTCAACCTGCTGTGGATCATTGGTCCGGCCATCCTCTTTGCCATGTTCAAATACTACAAGGAGTGGATCAGGAGCCAGGATATCTCCAACGAAGCCGAACGGAAGCGGATGGCGACAGAGTTGCAGGTGCTGAAAGGCCAACTCAATCCCCATTTCCTCTTCAACACACTCAACAACCTCTACTCCCTTGCGCTGAGCAAGAGTGACAAGACAGCAGTAGTGGTGGCAAAAATGTCGGACATGTTCCGCTACATCCTTTACGAATGCAACACCATCGAGGTACCGGTCTACAAAGAGCTGAAACTCATCGAAGATTACATCGAACTGGAACAGATCCGCTACTCCGACCGCCTCTCCGTGCAGTTCGACAAGGAGGTCGACAACAAGAATTGGCTGGTACCTCCCATGCTGCTCTATTCCATCGTGGAGAACTGTTTCAAACATGGGAGCAGCCCCGATCCCGACCAACCCTGGATCAAAATCTCCCTGAAGGTCAAAAACAACCTCCTGACCTTTGAAACCTCCAACAGCATTCCGACCAGGACCAAAAAGTTCAATACAGAAGGGGTGGGACTTTTGAACAGCAAGCGACGCCTGGAGCTGATCTATCCGGAGCAACACCGGCTGACCACACGGGATGAGAACAACAAATTCTATGTCTGGCTGGAAATTACCAAACCCGAAATTCGGTTTTCCTGATCTGGCAACCGCCACCGGATGGAACAGGTCACCCTTCCGATTTACAGAAAAGTGACCTATCTTTAACAAGTAAAACAGCACAGGATGAGGTACCTGCTTCTTTTGATCTTGATTTTGTCGGTAAGTTGTTTGAACGAGAAGCAACAGGCGGAGATGATCCTTCGTCATTACATCGACAAAAACACCGAACTGATCAGAAATTATGCCATGGAGAGCAAGGTCGCCCTTTGGAATCTCAACCTTTCGGGCAATGAGCGTGACTACAAGAAGCTGATTGCCCTGGAGCTGGATTTCAACAACTCCAACCAAAACAACCCGGACAATTTTGCACCTGACAGGTTTACCACCTTTACCCGCAATGTCTTTACCAATGAACAGGATTTTAAACTGCTGCGGAGGTTAAAAAATTCAGGCCTGGTTACCGACACCCTCCTCAAAAGGCAGCTTTCTGTATTGTACCAATCCTTTATGGGGCCACAGGTGGAGGCAGAACGCTACAAAAAGCTGAGATTTACGGAGACCAAATTGTGGCAATCCTTTGTGGGGGTAGAGGTGGTATGGGAGGGGAGAAAATTCAAGGGTTCGCAGCTCGATTCCCTGCGCAGCAACTCCAACGACTGGAACATGCTGAAGATGGTACACGAAGCCTACCGGGAAAAGGCCCGGCAAATATCCGGGGATATCGTGGCGATGGTGAAGATGCGGAATGAATTTGCCCGGGATTTTGGTTACGCCGATTACTACCAGCTTGCGCTGGAAACCAAAGACCAGACCCCCGAGAAGATCATCAGCCTGCTCAGGGAGATCGGGGAGGAAACCGACCAGCCCTTCTTCGAAACCAAAACCACCATCGACAAATTGCTGGCCAAACGATACCACCTTCCGGTAACGGACCTTCGCAGCTACCATTACAACGACGAACGCAGAAGCTATCTGCCGCTCAGATTTTCGCAGAAAATGGATTCGCTCTACCGGGAAAAGGATCCGGTACAACTGGCTGCTGCCTTTTTTGAGGGGATTGGCCTCCCCGTCCAGGAGGTCATCGACCAGAGTGACCTGAAATTCAGAAAGGGGAAGTCGTCCGGCACCAGTGTCTACAACATTGACTTCAGCAAGGACATCCGGATGATGTCGACCATCTACAACAACACGGAGGGGATGAAGAAGATGATGCACCTGTGCGGTCACGCCTCTCACCTGACAAACATCCGGGACAACATTCCTTTCCTGTTGAAAGATCCAAATTCAGTGGTAACCGAGGGAGTTGCCAGCTTCTTTGAAAACCTGCCTTCCAACAGCAGCTGGCTGAAGGGTGAATTCGGCCTGGACGAGGCAAGCAACCAGGAGTTCAGGCTGCTCTGCATGCATTACCTGCAGGTCGACAGGCTCTTCAGGTTCAGGAGGCTGTTGGTAAAATCACTGTTCGAGCGCGAAATCTACCGCGATCCGGATCAAAACCTGGGGGAATTGTGGTACCGGCTCAACGAAAAATACCTGGGTATCATCCCGCCCACCGATCCCGAACCATCGGACTGGGCAACCTCCGGCTACTTCACCAGTTTCTCCTGTACCGTCCACAATTTTGTGCTGGCCGATCTCTTTGCAGGTCAGCTGCAGCATTACCTGGAGACGAACATCCTGAATGCACAAAACAGCCAATACCAGCACAACCGTGCCATTGGGAATTTCCTGGTGGAGAAGGTCTACCAATACGGAGATCTTCTCCCGTGGGAGCAACTGATCGTACAAGCGACGGGTGAACCACTCAATCCCCTTTACCTGGCCAATTACCTCTCGGGTGACCACACCGGGGAAGCTGCAACCGGTAACCGGGAGCCTATCCCCCAAAAAGGACACAGGATCATAGCGTCAGCTGCAAAAAAACAGACAACAAATTAATCACCGGAAAAATGGCTGTAATTAGCATGGATCAACGCATACCTATAGATAAAATGTCTTACCCTTTTTTCTTGCGTTCATTGCGTACTTTGCGCGACACTTCTGGCAAGTTGCTCAGAACCGTAGACCGGAAATACAACATTGTTTTGTTCCAGAAACACCCTAAAAAAACGGAAGTATTATGAAGACCAAATGCTTGATTGTGGACGATGAGCCACTGGCTTGTGAACTGATGCGGGGACACATTGAAAAACTGGAGAATTTCGAGATCGTTGCCGATTGCCACAATGCAATGAAGGCATTGAGTGTTTTACGCGAAAAACATGTAGACCTCATCTTCATGGACATCCAGATGCCCCAGATCACCGGCATTGAGTTTCTTAAAACATTGAAGCATCCGCCGAAGGTGATCTTTACCACCGCCTACCGGGAATATGCCCTGGAGGGTTTTGAGCTGGATGTGGTGGACTACCTGCTCAAACCAATCACCTTCGAGCGCTTCCTGAAATCGGTAAACAAATACTACCAGATGTGCCAGGACCAGGTGCAGGTGGTTCCCAATGCCACCTCCGAGAAGATCATGGAAGATAGCTTTATCTACGTCAAGGAGAACAAGAAGGTCATCAAGGTCTACCTCTCCGAGATCAGGTACATCGAGGGGTTGAGCGAATATGTGCAAATCTACACCGAAAAGCGAAAGATCATCACCAAAACCAGCATGGCCCTGATGGAGGAGAAATTACCGACAGAGAATTTCCTGCGCATCCACAAATCCTACATCGTACCGGTCAACAAAATTGAGGCATTTACTGCCAATACCATCGAAATACACGGGAAAGAGCTTCCGATTGGCCGCAATTTCAAGAATGCCGTCCTCAACGCACTGAATTTCACGGGACCGGTGGCAGGCGTCTGATGCCGCTGGCAGTTTCAGGCATAGCTGCTCCGGGGTTCCACGCCTTCAAAAAAAAAAGGTAGTCTTTTCAGACCACCTTTTTTGTTCACTAACTAACTACAGTTCAATTTATGTTTAACCCATAAATCCGGAATTGAAGGGAACCTTTACCGGGTTCCGCCTGCCCACCATACCTTCTCCGTATAGACATAATTTCCGTCCCCATAGGCATTTGCAATGTTTTGATTGGTCGAAACATCACTGTCGCCATAGGTAAGCCGCAACGGGAATTGGCGGGTATTGGCCAGCTGGATCACATTGTTGCCCATGGCAACCAGCCGGCGGTAATCGTTGTATGCTTCCACAGCCTCCTGTTCAAATGAGGCGATGTACTTTTGGTTCATGATCTCCTTCAGGGGATCGGCATCAAACAGCGGTTTCAAGCTGGTTGAGTAGTAGGTATTGGCAGCGGCCACAGTCGACCCAACCTTGACGAAGGCGGCCTCCAGCGCGGCTTTCAGGGAGGTCTCCGCATTGTCCTTCTGTCCCATGCGTGCATAGGCTTCGGCTTTCAGGAAATGAAGTTCATGAAGGCTCATCAGGTAGGTGGGCGAAGTATTGGTGCTCAGGGCAGAGACCCCATAAAATTGTTGTACCTGCTGCGGATTGCCGTTGGGGGCAATGTTCAGCACTGTCAATCCTGGATAAGGTCTGAAGAAAAGTGCCACACGAGGGTCATTTCTGGCCGTCATCTTGCTGTGCAAACTGGCACTGACCCCAAAATAGTTGCGGTCCTGGAAAAACCGGGCAAAAGGACTGATGGAAGATGCTCCGTTGTAGACAAATTTGAACTCATCCGCAACGGCGGCAAAAGAGGCATTGGCATATTCAATCACCTTGCTGTACTGGGGTGTTTTTAAGGAGGTCCGCATCGTGTACCTTGCCTTCAATCCTTGTGCCGCCTTGATCCACCTGGCACTGTTGCCCGCGTAAATCAGGTCCTGCGTTCCCAGGGGAGCAAAGGTGCTGGTCTTCCCAAGATTGAGAATGGCATCGTCGAGCAGCCGGATCACCTCTGCATAGATTGCCTGCTGTTTGTCAAGCTTTGGCTGGTAGATGACTCCCGGCTGGAGCGCTTCAGAATAGGGAACGTCCCCCATCAAATCGGTCAGCAAGGCCAGGTTGTAAGCCTTCAATACCTCTGCCACCCCAAGGGTTTGGTAGTTTCCCTCCTCGTTTCCGCCTGCCGAGCACTTGTCGATGATGATCTTCAGGTGGTAAAGGTTGTAATACTGGCTGCGCCAGGGATTGTTGTAGGTGGTGGCATTGGTGGGTTCTGCCAGTCTTATTTCGGCATTGTACATCTGTCCCCAGATGCCCGTATTCAGCTCCATGTAAACGGAGGTGTAGAATGCGTAGTCAGACCCTGTCACGCTGAAGGCACTGGAGGTCATCACATCCGTGATGATCAGCCTGGCAGCCATATCGGTCGGATTGTTCGGATTTTCATTGATGTTGTCCATCAGATCCTCGGAGCAGGCCGGGAAGAGGAACAACAACAGGATCAGTGGATATAAATGATAGGTTTTCATAGCTATTTGCATTTAAGGATTAAAATTCCAGGTTGAGACCCAAACCAAAATTCGACGTAGCAGGTACGGTAAACCGTTCGAAGGCTCCGGCCATGTTGTTGTTCCCCTGCGTTGCCTCCGGATCAAAATTGGGCAGCTCGGTCCACAAGAGAATGTTGCGGGCAAAGGCGGTCGCCCTTAGCTGGACCCCCTTGAATTTTGGCAACTTGTAGGAGAGGGTCAGTTCCCTCATCTTGACGAAAGAGTTGTCGTAAATGTATGCCTCGTTGATATTTCCCAAGGTATTGGAGTACAAATCGTAATAGGCTTTCAGGTCACCGGTTCCGCCGCGTTGGATGTCGTTGGGCTGGCCATTGGCCTTGAATCCAGGATAGATGAAAGGGGTGGTGCGGTCTTCGGTGCTCTTGGCCAGGCCATAGGTATACTCCAGCAACGCGTTGGTTCCATGGTACATCTGTCCGCCGGACTTCCAGTCAAAAGTTGCAGAGAGGCTAAGATCCTTCCACCGGAAGGTGGTGGAACCGCCCAGAATAAAATCAGGTGCAGCATTGCCGATGACACCGGGAGCGCCGGCCATGGGCATCCCCCTGTAGATGCTGGTGGGACTTTCATCCACCAATACTCTCCCCTGGGCATCCTTGGCAAAACCGCTGCCGTAAATCACCGGGAATTTATAGCCAATGCCTGCCCTCACCTGGGGCGTCGTAAAACCACCCAGGGTGATGTTCTGGACACCCGGAGCAAGTTCCGACACATAGTTGTCCATTTTGGTAAAGTTCAGGTTGATGTTCCACTCCAAATCCTTTTTCCGGATGGGAACAATGGTTACCACCGCCTCGTGGGTGTTGGTATAGATGGATCCGCCATTCATGGTAAGGCTGTTGACCCCGGTGGATCCGGCCAACGGAACATTGAAGATCTGGTCTACCACATCCTGGCGCGAGTAGGTATAGTCGAGGCCAAACCTGTTGTCGAAGAATTTAAGATCGGCTCCAACCTCGAAGGAGACCGTATTTTGTGGTTTAAGATTGGGATCGCACTGTATGTTGTTCGGGATGTAGGTATTGACCCCACCCATGGGATAGGATACCGGAGTCCCTACCCAAAATCCGCCACCATAATTGGGGTTCGTGAAGTAGTTTTCAAGATAGGAACCGGCTTGTCCCACTTCGGCATAGGAGGCACGCAACTTGGCAAACGAGAGGACCTCGTTACGCTTCAGCATCTCCAGCTCTGTCAGTATAAAGCCGAGTGACAGGGAGGGATAGAAGAAGGTCCGGTTGTTGCGCGGCATGGTGGAGACCACATCCTGACGTCCGGTGGCATTGAGGTAGAGCAGGCTCTTGTAGGAGAGGGCAAGGTTTCCAAAGAATCCGACACTTCTGCTTTCACTCTTTCGTTCCGAGACCACCGCCCTGTTGATGGTGTTGTCGACATGCGGCCATCCGCCAAAATTAAAATCTGTACCGAATTCGCGGTAGCTTTTTTCAAATTGGTGATTGATTTCATTTCCTGCCATGACATTCAAATGTATATCGGTGGTAATATCCATGTCATAATTAGCGGTCAGCAGGGAGTTGTAGGTGGAACTGGTAACTCCGTAATTGGCAATGGAACCCAGCGTATTCTTGCTGCCCATCTCGTTGACATCCTGGTAATGGGTGGTGTAGGAATCGACACCGAACTGGTAGCGGAAACTCAGCTTCTTGTCTGCATCCTGACTGATGGTTGGGGTAAAAGTCACATAGCTGTTCCCGAAAACACGGTTGGTCTTCTCCGAAAAAAGGTTGTGCTCCATGTTCCAGTAAGGATTGTTGAAGTTGGTAGCCCTGTAAAGAATCTGTGAATAGGGATTGGTGGGATTTTCGTAGGGTATCCCCTTGAGATCGTAGTTGACGGGTGCTGCAAACACGGTAGCGACCAATCCGTCGTTGGCGGTAGGTGCCTTTTTGATGTAATTGGAGGAGTAATTCACAGATACACCAGTTACCCATGTCTGGCTCAGTTTTGTTTCGGCATTGATCCTTGCGCTGTAGCGATCCTGGGAGGTCGATTCGATGATCCCCGACTGGTTGGTGTTGCTCAGACCAAAGGAGTAGGTTGATTTTTCTGTCGACTGGTTGATCCCAAATGAGTTGTTCATGGTTAATCCTGTTTTGAAGAAACTGTCCACATTGTCATAAATCTGTGGCGTTACCCATGGATCCAACCCCGCAGTGAAACGCTGGGGAACATAGTACTTTCCTGGAAATGCATTGACATTGTTCCCGTTCCTGGGATTGGGAACATCCCCTCCGTAGGCAGGATCTCTCGAAAGATCAGAGATTTTCGGACCCCAACAGGTCGAGGCATTCGGGTTGAAGGTGTAGCCGGTTCCATTGTTCAGGGGGGTACCCTGTGCCCAGGTGGTTTGGTACTCTGGCTTCCTGGAGATCACATCTGCGCTCGTGTAGGAGGAGAAGTTGATGACAGGTTTGCCTCCTTTCGCAGTGCTTCCGCTCTTGGTGGTAATCACGATAACGCCGTTGGTGGCACGGATCCCGTAAAGGGCTGCAGCTGCCTGCCCCTTGAGCACGTTGATGCTTTCAATGTCGTTGGGATCAATGTCCACGGCCCTGTTGGCAATGTCGGACCCTGAAACCCCATCTCCCCGTACCTGGGAGTTGCCATTGCTCCCGCTTTGGTAGTCAGCCTGGGAGGCCACCGGCATACCATCTATCACATACAGGGGAGTATTGTTCCCGGCAAAGGATCTTGCTCCCCGGATGGTGATTTGGGTCGATGCACCTGGAGCGCCACTCGAAGGGGTAATGCTTACACCGGACAATTTGCCCTGCAAGGCGGTGGCGAAAGAGGAGCTACCCGTCCGGGTCAACTCTTCGTTCTTGACATCCTGAACGGAATACCCAAGTGCCTTCCGCTCTTTCTTCATACCAAAGGCAGTCACCACCACTTCATCGACTCCAATAACATCCGGTTTTAGAACCACATCGATTTTGTTCGACTGGCCAATAACTACCTCCTGCGTGATCATCCCTACAAAAGAGAAATACAACACTTTTGCAGAAAGCGGAATGGTGAGGGAATAATTACCACCCGCATCTGTGATGGTACCGTTTGTACTCCCTTTTTCACCAACTGTCACTCCCGGTACTGGTAACCCATCCTCAAAAGAGGTGACTAACCCGTTAATTTTTCTTGTCTGGGCCAACGCACTCATGAGCGTCACGACAACAAGAAAGGCAAGCAAGAAAACTTTTTTCATATACCTAAGATTTAGAATTTAGCATCGCATCCCGTCGGAGATCCATCCTGTAACCGCTCCGAAGCGGTTGATCCCAGGAAACCGAAGTAACTGACCTGGCAGTGAACGAAAGGAAAAAACCGGCCATCATGCCGATTCCCATGCAAACGACCACTCACCCGTTCGATTTCCCCGAAATTCCAAGACAGAAACCCTCCTGGATTGAAACGACAATTCCAAACCTATTTTATATATTGAAAACAGCGCTTTTTTATCAACAAAAGTGATTTTGCAGGGGGTAAATGGTCCGAAACATGTAGAAGTTGGGGTGGAACCTCCCATAAATGCATTTGGACCGTCGAAACAGTCCGTTTACCTTTCAGAAAGCTGAATTTGGTCTTTGCAACCTGCTTTTGGCAACGAAAGTTGAATCGTTTCTCCAGAATTACAAGTTGCTTTAGAAAGGAATTGATCCAATGAGGTTACTGATTCACCTTAAATTGTTCTTCCGCTGGTCTCCTTGCAGGTAGTACTATATATGCATGATTTTCCCGGGTCGGGAAGAGGTTAACCTGGCCAAATGTTTCGCCCTTGAACTGGAATCACTCCGCAGAAAAGGCACCATTACCCCCCGCTTCCAGGCAAAAGAGAAGGTCAATGGCGGTTAGGGAGATGCGATCTGCATCTTCCAGGGTGTCAACGACCAAAATAGAGCTCCCGCGACTTAATTTCCTGCCATCACCATCGTTTGCCCTTCAAAGCCCTGATTACATTGATTGCGCTAACACCCCCCCACCTTTCCGAAATATCTTTGACTCAAAGTTCATTTTCAACAACCCATTAAATTTTAATTACCATGAAAACAATCATTTTTACCGCCTTGTTAACCTTAATGGTTTCAACGCTTGCATTGGGCAATAGAATCGTTGCCAAAGGTTCCTCCAACTCCGCTTTCGGAAATTACAAAATTGAAAAAATGGAAGATCACATGATGCTCCAGAACAAGGAACTGGACCAGTACCTGATCACCTACTCGAATTCAGACCTCAAGGTAATTGTGGCATTGGACAAGCAAAAGAGTTGCAAGAAGTACTATGTATTGAACGACCAGGTTTCAGTTCAGTATGAATGCAACGGCATCTACCTCGGCATCAAAAAACTGGACAAGGAACTTGCCAACGAAGGAAGGGCTACCATCATGGAGACACTGAACCGGGGAGCCTTCTACCACCAAAAAGTAATTGCCGGAGGAACAGCTGCCACGGTAGAACACCTGGAACTTATTGCCTCCTACTATCCCGAACTGGTCCTTGCCAAAGCTTCCTGAAAACTAGATCAGGATCAGGAGTTTGGGTGGCATGGAGGGAGATACCTATCTTGACAATTTTTGTGAATACAAAGGTTACAGCGAAATGATCGGGATGGTTCAAGGCACTGGCAAAACTGAATGTGACAATCCTGGCAACTGCAACAAACCTGGTTTGATGAGCTTGCTCCTACAATGAAGTTTTAATTGAACAGCCTGACGATGGCTGCAAAATAGCTTGAAGTTAAGGTCCAAAAAGGGCCAACGATCAAAGGCCGGTATCAACAGATACTGGCCTTTGGTCTTTTAAGGAGCTGCTTCCAACGGCCATCAGACCGTATTTTAAAGGTGGGATAGTTTAATCCTTCGGGGGACCATTCCCCGTTCATTCAAAAATGTCATCAGTAGATCCCCTTCCCTCCTGTTCATCTCCAGACACATCCCGCACTCCGACGAATGTGGTTTGGGTACAGGGATGACCCTCACGGGAAGCTTGTTCTCCATGCACCACCGCTCCGCCAGAATCACCTGACGGATGTTCTGAAACAGCAGGATCTCCCTATCTTCCGACATCGTGTATCGCTTTGGCCAGAAAGTTCAACTCCTCCGGCGTGTGGTAGGGTGAGAGTGAAAAACGACAATCCCCGTTAGGGAAAGAGCCCAGGTGACGATGAGCCAAAGGGGCGCAATGCAGTCCGGCCCGGCTTTCGATGCCATACGTTTCGTAGAACCGGAGTGCGAGCTCCGAAGAACTCAGCGAATGGTGAACCACAGAGAAGAGCTTTCCCTGGTTGGCAAAATCAGTGGCACACCTTACCACGTAATTGTTGTTGGTTTTAACTTCCCGCAACAGGTCAGCAAAATCATCCCTGGTGTGACGAGGGACCGGGCGGTTTTTCAAGGCAGCATTCAACCCATGGATGCCGGTGATGTTGGGCGTACCTGCCTCAAAACGATCGGGCAGATAGGATGGCATCGACAACGAATCGGAACCGCTGCCAGTACCGCCATAAATCAGTGGTTCTACCAACTCCTGTCTGCGGACAAAGGCTCCCCCGGTACCCGTCGGGCCCAAAAGCGATTTGTGTCCGGTGAAAGCGAGGAAATCTACCCCCCACTCATCCACCAATACCGGATGCGATCCCAGCGATTGGCTGGCATCCACCAGCAGCGGGATCTCTCCTATTGCCTTCTTGATCTCGCCCGGCGACTGGGCCATCCCGTTCACATTGCTCATGTGGCAAACTGCCACCAGGATGGTATTGGGACGTAGTTTGGAAGCAATTTTTTCAGTGATTATGGTACCATCCGGCGCACTCTCCAGCAGCTCCCACTCGATCCATCCCAATTGGCGCAGATGTTCCAGGGGCCGTGCAATGGCATTGTGCTCCATGGCAGAGGTAAGCACGTGCCCACCCCTCTTGCAGATTCCCTGAATCATCAGGTTGAGGGCCGTCGTGGCATTGGCGGTGAAGATGATCTTTTCCCCCTCTGCGGTACCCACCAAGGTGGCAAGACTGTCGCGACACTCCTCTACCAGTTTGGTAGACTGAAATATACGTGGATAGGCCGACCTTCCGTAGGTGCCTCCCGTCTCGTTCAGGTGGCTGACCATCGCCTCTGCTACTGCCGCCGGCTTCGGGAAACTTGTCGCACAATTGTCGAAATACAAATTCATGAGAAATGTTTGAAATGTTTGAAGGGTTTGAAATGTTTGAAGGGTTAACGGTCCCTGAGCGAAGGTTCCCCTGAGCTTGTCGAAGGGCCGAAGGGCGTAATGGTTTTGGGAGTCCGGAAACATCACAAACATTTCAAACCCTTCAAACATTTTAAACCACTTTAGATTTTCAAGGTTTGATAATGTTCCCCGTCTTTGCCATCGTCTCCGTGATCGTAAACATATTCGAGATTCGGCCAACCGCGAGCTGCGCCTTGATTTCATAAAAATCAAGGCAGGTTCCGCAAACCAGGATCTCCACCCCACTCTCCTCCAGGGTTTGAAGGGAAGTAATGACTCCTGAATCAGCGGTAGTAAGTCGAACCCCTGCATTGTAAAAAATGAGGTGGGTAGGCTGAACCGGTTGTTCGTTCAGTGCATTTAAAAAGCCTTTCATCAGGATGGCTCCCAGCTGGGGGTCCCCCTCTCCCATCCTGTCGCTGCTCACCACCACAACATAGGCTGAACTGCACAGACCCGGATCAATGCTGCATGCACCATCGCCCTCTTTTGCCTCAACAGGCTGGTTCACTACCGTGATGTAAAAGAGCCCCTCCCTCTCTTCCCCGAGAGGGACAAGCGACTGATCCTTCAGGTAGGTGAGGATATTTTGAAAGGCAGTCTTGTTGTCGACCTCCACTTTTAAGGTCTCTCCCGGCAGGCAATTCCTGAGAGCCTTCCGGGTTAAAATCAATGGTTGCGGACAGAGCAACCCCTTACCATCTATTGTTTGCATTTTCTACTATTGAACATTAACTGAATCAAATTTTTCCCCCTATACGATCAAGAAACAAAAATTTTTTAGCCTAAAAACATTTCAAACATTTCAAACATTTCAAACATTTCAAACATTTCAAACATTTCAAACATTTCAAACATTTCAAACATTTCAAACATTTCAAACTATAAATGTATCTCCCTTCTGGCAAACTCTGCCAACTCCGGAGCTATCAACGCCGGATCATAGGATTTGGCCACATACTTCAACATTTTCGTCTCCCTCCTCGCCATGCTGAAATCATAGCCCTTGTCGTAATAGGCCAGCGTTATATCCGTCACTTTCCGGTAATCTCCGGCATGCAGTGCCTCAAGGGTATCCTGGGTATCCTTTCCTCCCAATCTCTTGCTGATGTTTTCAATGCTTCGCTGCAGCTCCCCGGCCGGAAAACCGGCATAATCGCGCAGCAACCGCTCTATCCGCTCCTCTTTGGGCGGATCAATACGAATCGTATGGCAACAATTCATCTGGGAGAAGAGTTCATGGAGGATGCTCACCCTTCCAATCGCCTGGCTCTCACCCTCTACCCAGATGGGTTGGGAAAGATCGAATTGCATGATCTGTTCGAAAATCAAGTTGGTAAACTGTTCGGTCGTTGGCTGGGGAGGCTGTCCAATTCCGCCAAAACTTGATCCGCGGTGGTTGGCAAGTCCCTCCAGATCCAAAACCTGATGACCCAAACGAATGAGCTGATGAAGTATTTCAGTCTTGCCCGAACCAGTAGGCCCGCTCAGCATAATTAGTTTCAACCCGCTGGAGATCAACTCCCGACCATAAGTTCGATAGGCCTTGTATCCTCCCTCCAGCAGGCTTACCTCCCGACCGGCTGTCTCCAGCAACCAGGCCATGCTGCTGCTGCGCATGCCGCCACGCCAACAGTAGAGATAAAGGGGTCCAGGGTGTTTTCGTGCCTGCAGCACAAATTTTTTCAACTTTGGCCCCACCAGCTCCAACCCTTTCAAGACAGCGGTATCCTTTCCCTGTTGCTTGTAAAGCGTTCCGACAACGACCCTCTCTTCGTCACTGAAAAGTGGAAAAGAGATAGCTCCCGGCAGGTGGCCATCGGCGAATTCAGCAGGGGTACGAATATCCAGCACCACCTGGCCCTTCATCCTTGCTACAAACTCATCCGCCTTTAGTTTCTTCATCCCGTGAAATTTATCTACAAATTTACGCCAAATTGAGCAATTCCCAACGAAGCAATTTGAGGGGGTGAAAGGGCGAAGGGGAGAGGGGGCGATCGGAACTCCTGAATCCAAAGAACCGAAACGGAGAAACGGGGAAACGGAGAAACAGAGAATTAATTTTTCTTTTAATTCGTGCAGTCTGTGGTAGAGTAAGGGATTCATTAGTTCTCATTTGTGATTTATTTGTGGTTCCGGGGAGTTAATTGGTTTTTTCAATTCGTGTAATTTGCGTAATCTGTGGTAGGGAGGATTAATCGGTGAAATCCGTGTTAAAATTCGTGTAATCCGTTTTCGAAAATTCTTTTGTAGCTTTGAATGATCCAATCACTACTATTTACGCATTACCATGAAAATCAATCAAACAATTCTCCCCATTGTCCTGGTGGGAATTGCCCTCGGCACAGCATGGGCCATCCGCGGGCAATTCGGGCACGAACCAGGAGCCGCAATGGCCGGTATCATCGGCGGGGCAGCACTCTTGCTCGCTGCAGGACGAAAAGATTGGTACAACAAGATGCTTCCCGTTATTGCCAGCGCAGCCATCGGATGGGGAACCACCGGCATGATCAGCTATGGCATGGTGGTCGGCTATTGCAGGGCCGGTGATTGGCTCAATTCAACCTACGGCTTCCTCTCCCTGTTCGTGATCGGGGCACTCTTTGGACTCATCGGTGGCGGGCTGGTGGGCCTCTCCCTCAATTCCACCTCCGCCAAAAGGGTCAACTGGCCGTCGCTGATTGCCGAAATGAGTGCAGGCGGACTGATCGCCTACTTCTTCCTGATTGAACAGGCAGAACTACTGATGACTCCGCCGCGCTCCGAAGCCTGGGCCATCTGTTTCGGGGCAGGTGCTGCCATGGTCTGGCACATGGTCAGGAACGGATTTAAACCGGCACTCCGGGTGGCATTTTACGCCATGCTCGGCGGTGGCTTCGGATTCTCCTTCGGGAATTTCCTGCAAATCACCGGAAACGTCTTGAAAATTCCTTTCAACATGTGGAATGTGATGGAATACAACATCGGTTTCTGGGGCGGATCGGGTATGGCTTACGGGGTCTTCACCACGGAATGGCCTGTAGAAAATGAGGCTCCAAAGAAATATGAGAACTCCCTCTCCCTGCTTTTGATCCTTCTGGTGATCCCCTTGCTGGTCTGGAAGGATGCATTCACCGCTGCGAGCAACCTGATGGATAGCAGCTTCATCCAAAAAGATGCTTCAAAAGCCCAATTTCTTATTTGGTTGACGTTGTTTATCCTGATCGCAATGAACCTGGTGGTCCGGTTTAACTTAAAGGATAAACTTTCTTACGGTAGAAACGAACTCCTCACGCTGTTCTATTGCCTATTTGGTACCTACATCCTTTGGAGCTTTCTGGTTACAGGAATGTTCATGGGGAATTTCAGAAATGAACAACCGTTGTATCTGCTCAACCTGCTGGTTTTCTGGGGACTGATCAGGAAATCAACTTCACCCTTTATTGGGCATCCTTCAAGGGAACGCTTCCCCAAAGACCGTTGGGGAGTTTACTTCAGCGTAGTAATTCTTATAATATTCCTGCTACCTTTGGTTGCATTGATGATCCATGGTGGACTACCACATGCCAATTTACGTTTTCCCATATTCCCATGAGCAAAATTCTACTGATCCTTTTCATTTTTGCCGCAACCCCTTCACTTACCGCGAAGGAAAAGCCAAAACTCAAGCTGATTGCCAAAGGCGAAAAAGTAACCAAAGCCGGAGGTGGATACCTTTTCACAGAGGGTCCCTCCGTTGCACCGGATGGACGGGTCTTCTTCACGGATCAACCCAACAACAAAATTGAAATCTGGAGTGAAAATGATGCCATCACCACTTTTACCGGATCCGGGGAAAGAGCCAACGGCACCTTCTTCAACAAAAAGGGAGAACTGGTTGCCTGTGCAGATCTGCACAACCGGTTGGTGGCCTTCTCAATGGATGGACAGCAGCGCATCCTGGCCGAAAACTTTGAGGGACTCCACCTGAATGGTCCCAACGATCTATGGATTGCTCCCAACGGGGGAATCTACTTCACCGACCCTTATTACCACCGAAAATACTGGGAAACAGGCCACAAGGAGTTGCAATCGGTCAGGGGTGTCTACTACCTAAACCCCAAAGGAAAGGTCATTAGGGTCATAGACGACTTCCAGCAACCCAATGGCCTGATCGGCACACCGGACGGCAAAATACTCTATGTGAGTGATATAAATGACAAGAAAATCTGGAAATACTCCATCCAGCCCGATGGTTCGCTTGGCAACAAAATATTATTTGCTCCGGAAGGTTCGGATGGAATGACCATCGATAAAAAGGGGAACGTCTACCTGACCAACAAGGCTGTATCGGTCTACGATGCAAAGGGTGAGCACCTGGTACGCATCGAGATTCCGGAACAACCCTCCAACGTTTGCTTTGGTGGAAAAAAGCGGAACATCCTATTTGTAACAGCCCGTACTTCCGTATTTACACTGAAAATGAATGTGAAAGGAAATTAATTTACAGCAGATTCGGGTGCCAATGCCAAACCCTTTTTACCGTTCAGTTTCTGGTTATACTCCTCCATAATTCGAATGACCATTGGCCGGTAGAAATTCCAAAAGAAAGGAGTCCTGTCGATGTAATTGTACTTGTTGTAGAAGAACTTCCGAAAGAGGTAGCCTCCTGAAAATTTGGCACTCTCGAGGCGAATTGGATTGTCGCAAAAATCCCCACAGAAATAGTAGTAGTTTTTCTCCCTGTTCTCAATCACACATGGAAATTCATCGGGAATGCCATGCTCCTTCAACAATGCTCTTCCGGTTTTGCTGGGGTAGATTTTATACTTTGAAACAATCCTGTTGGAACTGCCTGACTCCATGATATCAAACCAGTAAGGGTAGGTAAACTCCTCCGGTAGTCCATATTTTTGCTGTCCATATTTGGAGGTATAAATCCACGGAACCTC
This sequence comes from Tangfeifania diversioriginum, assembly GCA_945873105.1. Taxonomy (GTDB): domain Bacteria; phylum Bacteroidota; class Bacteroidia; order Bacteroidales; family Prolixibacteraceae; genus CAINVV01. Next base: position 122,758 of record CAMCBW010000005.1, on the reverse strand, counting down.
CTCATTCAGGGTGGCATCCATCTCCAGCACCACCACGATGTCACGCTCGTGGACAAAGAGTATTCCTGCCTGGTGAAAATGCCACGGTTTTCCATACTGTTTCAAATAGAGCTTTTTAGCCCATTCAGGAATATCTGGATTTACCAGTGTATCCAACGCATCATAATATCTTCCAGCCCAACCGGTCCAGGAGACATCCAACAATTTCTCAGCTTCCCTGCGTACGGAATAATCCGTTGGATTAGCCAGAAAATTGAACTCTGCCAGCAGGAGTTTGCCCGATTCCTGAAATCTTTTTATCAACAGAAGGTCATTCCTGTTCAAACCCCCATAAATCTTGGACGACCTTTCGTTGATGATTCGATTCTTTAACCATTCGTTGGAGAAAACACCATAGGTGTCTGTGTAATAGGCCATGTCCAGACTATCGGCAACCTGTTGCACCCCCTCCGGGGAGAGCTTTGAAAAGTCCTTGGTGACAAACTTGAAATCCTTCAATGGGAAAAATCCCTTGTAATCAGTAGCAGGATTGTTCAATTGATATTGAGAGGTATATTTCTGATTGACCAAAATCCAACTGAACGAATTGTGCTCATCGTAAGTTGGTACCGGCACAGTCATGTCATAAATCAGCACCCGCATGGGTCTGTTTTCCTTCAACCACCAATGGATGAAAGCAACCATTGGAATCAAAAGTGGAAGACTGAAAATAAAAAAGATGATGTATTTTCGTTTCATATAATCAGGATACTTCCATATAAAAAAATATTCCAGTTACCTCAAATATAGCGCTTTTTCCAAAGAGACCATGCAAATGCAGTTAAGATACTTTCTGAGGGATTTAGCCATTGAAAGACCCTCATGAGTAAACCGCAGGTAGGATTAAAAAGAAAGTAACAAAGCCACACTTTTCCCTGCTGTTGGCAATACCTGTGTAGGAAAAAACTGTGGCTTTGGTGAATTCCCCCAACAAAAAGAGGGAATGAATGGCAATGATCATTTTACATAGGAAGCAGCGGCAAGAAAGTCATAGCTCTTCTGTACACTGACCACCGGATCGAAATTGTAGCGTTCAACCTCTACGAACCAATCCTTGATACCGATGGCATACCCTTTTTCAAAAATTGCTTTGAAATCAAGTTGTCCACTCTCGCCGATCTCCTTTTCATCCTTGATGTGAAGCAATGGGAAACGCTTTGGATATTTGTCCATGTACTCGACAGGTGAGCAACCACCCTTCATCACCCAGTAAACGTCCATCTCAAAACATACTTTTTGGGGATCCGTATTTTCAAGCATGAAATCATAGATCACTTTATCCTCAATCTTGGTAAACTCATGGTTGTGGTTGTGCCAGCCAAACTGCATACCGGCATCGGCAGTCAAGTCACCAACAGCATTGAAGTAATCCATTTGTATCTTCAAATCATCCAGCTTGTTGGGCCATTTAAGTCCACCTGGTTTGATCATATATTTCATGCCTGTCCTGGAGTGATCCTCAATGGCCTTTTTCCACCAATCCATGGCAGCTGTATGTGTATCTTTGGTATAATTTGGTCCACCCAAATGGCAACTATTGAGCCGCATGCCCAGGTCTTTAACTCTTTTGGTAAATTCATCCGGTAACATCCCATAAATTTTACCATCCCCGTAAGAGGCGGTTTCGAGGGAATAATAACCCATCTCAGCAACTTGTTTGAGCGTGCCAACTGCATCTTTACCCATTGCCTCGCGGAGTGAATAGAGTTGAAGCCCTACCCTCTTTTTCTTGTTCTTTTTGGGGACTCCGGCAGTTACCAGGTTACCACCGATCACACTTCCTGCTACCACCAGGGAGGTTGTTCTAAAAAAATCTCTTCTGCTTGTCATAATTTATCGAATGATTAGTTTTTATATGATATTGATTATCTGTTAAAAGCAAAAATATTTCCACCTCTTGATTTCAGAAACGACATCAGTTGTTTGAAAAGATGCCAGTTGAAATGTAAAAATAGCTTTTATTTTTTACCCCAACAACAAAGGCCGCTCCTTTTGGGAACGGCCTCGCATACTAAAGTTATTTAATCACGCTAACAATAAAAAAACTCGCTAACCATAAGACTCCACTCTTACAGAAATGTTACACCCTTTTCAAAATATAATTGTTATTCACGGATGAATCTCCCAATTACCCATTATCGGGTGTAAAATGCGCCAAAATCCTCCTGATTTAAATTTCACAGGATTCCTATAAACAACTGAATATTAAACCTAACCATGGGTGAATCATCAGACAAAATTCTTCTCACCCCGGATACTTCCAAAACGATTTGGTGACTATCTTTGTCGGATCGAAAGGGATCAAGTCACAAACAACTATTAACATGAAGAGATTTTTTAAGTACCTCGGAGCCGGCATGCTGTTGCTTGTCCTGGTTTTGGTAACCTTGTTCGGATACAACCTCAAGGACCAGTACCCTGATTATCATTTAAACCTGAAAATTCTTAACAATCCCCCTGCAAAGCTCTCAGCAGGGTTTGCCGCACTTCCCATTACCCCTGCAGTCCCTGATCGTTGGGACGATAAAAACAAAAACGAGGAATACGAACCGGAGGAGGGCGAAACCTTTACCGATGGAAACGGCAATGGGAAATTCGATCCGATCTGGATCGCCGGTTTCAGCAACAACAAGCCTGCCAACGGAATACACGATGAGGTTTGGGCACGCGCAATGGTTCTTGAGGATGGAAAAACCCGTTTGGCCATTGTTGTTCTCGATGCCATCGGTTTCATGAACAACGATGTGATTGACCTCAGGGGACGAATCTCCAGGGAATCTGGTATCACCTATGCCATCGTCACCTCCACCCATACCCACGAAGGACCCGATTTACTTGGCCTTTGGGGAGAAAGCCCCTTCAAGAGCGGCATCAATCCAGCCCACATGGAGTATGTGAAAAACCAGGCTGCCAAAGCCATTGACCAGGCTGTAAAAAATATTCGTCCGGCAAGGCTCTCCATTTCTCAGGATCTTACAGGAGCCATTCCATTGGTTTTGGATACCCGGAAACCAGAAGTCTTTGATTCCGGTCTTCGGATGATACAATTCCTCGACAGGGAAAATGGACAAACCATGGGTACCCTTATCAACCATGGCAACCACCCCGAAACGCTTTGGAGCGGTAACCTGCAGATAACTTCAGATTTCCCCCATTATGTGCGCGAAGGAATTGAAAAAGGCGTCTACCACAAGGATAGCCTGGTGTTGCCGGGAGTAGGCGGTGTGGTAGTCTATGCCAGCGGTGCCGTTGGCGGACTGATGACCACCCATCCAAGGCTGACCATCAAGGACCCCTTCTCGGGTGAAGAGTTCAAGGAACCAACCTTCGAAAAGGCAGCAGCCCAGGGTAAAAGTATGGCCAATCTTGCGCTATTGGCCATGGCTAATCCGGAGGAGATCATCGACTCTGCTGCCATTTCCATCATCGCCAAGACATTACCTATCCCTCTCGACAACAATATGTTCAAACTGGCAGCCATGCTGGGGATCATGAAAAGAGGGACTACCGGCTGGATGAAGATGAAATCTGAACTTGCTGTTGTCAAAATTGGACCTATCTCCATCGTCACCATCCCAGGTGAACTTTATCCTGAAATATTGAATGGCGGCGTTGAAGCACCTGCTGGACAAGATTTTAATATAGCTCCTGTTGAAATACCTGCGATCAGGGAGATGATGCCGGGAAAATACAAATTCATGTTTGGCCTGGCCAACGATGAAATTGGCTACATCATTCCCAAAAGCCAATGGGATGTTAAGGCTCCTTACACCTACGGCAAAGAGGGTAGCCCTTACGGAGAAGTTAACTCCCTGGGCGCAGAAACAGCGCCGATCATTCACAGGAACATCAAGGCAATGCTCGAGGAGTTGAAATAAGTGCCTAAAGTATTTAAAGTGCCTAGAGTGCCTAAAGTTTTGGAGCTCCCTGCAAATTAAGAGGGAAGAGCAGTACTCTAGGCATTTTAGCGCACTTTAGGCACTTTTAGGTTATGCAGGAAAAATCAGATCTTCCACTTGCGCAACCTCCTTCACCACGACATCAGCCCCAGCCTGCCACAAAATCTCATCGGCAAGTATTCCGGTATTGATCGCAATCGTATAAATACCTGCGGCTTTTGCTGCCTGAATTCCAAGCGGGGCATTCTCTATGACTAGCACTTCACCGGCCTTGAATTTTGACCTTTCCAAAGCCGTCAAATAGGGTTCAGGATGTGGTTTGCAATGGGTGACATCTTTCCCTGAAATGATCTTTCCCTTCACGATCAATCCAGGGAAATCACTGCACAGATCGTCCAGCAACAGCTCCTGCCCTGAGCCTGTCACCACCCAGATTTCAATACCTTCCTGCTTGGCCCTCGTCATCAGGGCAGCGATTCCTGGTAAGGGTTTGGGCTTTTCCATACTGTCAAAGATCTCGGTCTTCTTCCCGTAGATAGCGGCAATCTCCATATCTGTTGCATTGCGGTCCAACTTTTCCTGGTACAAAAGATTAATAGTTGAGGAGCCGGTTCTCCCCTCATTCAAGTAGACCTTTTCACATGGAAAATCCCATCCAAGATGGGCAAAGGCTTTACTCCAGCCAATTGCATGATTGCCCATCGAATCGTAGATAACCCCGTCCATATCAAAAAAAATGGCTTTGAGGGGACCAAAGCCATTCATAGATTGTTTGTTTTGCATAGGTGACAAAAATATCGCTTTGGATCCTATTCTCCAATCCAAAATCGAAAAACGAAAATTATTTTGCGTTAAAGTTTTTGTGTAATCTCCATGAGTATGGGAAGTAGCTTTTTTTGGTCTGAGAAACCGGATGCACCCAGCAAGTAATTGCCTTTCCACCTTAAAAAGACTGGTCCATTAAAGGGATCCTTCATCAAAAAGTCACCCTCGCCAGGTTTCTTTACTTTTGCCTCCGCATAGGAGATGTATTTGAGAACCATCTTCTCTACTTCGGCACGATCGGTTCTTTCAAGGATGAAAACAGTCACCTCTTTCCCATCAACTGTATACTTGGCACGCACAGCAGATCCCAGAAAGCCCAATCCCATAAATTCGGTTGGAATGTACTGACAACTGTTGGCAACCAAATTCTCCCTGGGAAACAAACCGATAATTTTAGGATATTCAGGCTTTTCGCACAAGCTCCTTGCAAACGCTTCCGCGAAAGACTTCAACGAAAACCCTGACACCTTCTCCAATTGCATGCTGTTCATCTTCACATAGAACTTACCCGCCACAAAATTGAAAGTGGCGCCATCTCCGTATCCTTCCAGCCCAACTGGAGTAATGATTGCCTTTGCCGATTTCTCGATACTGTAAATGCCGTAAGCATGCAGGGGATCCCCATGATCGTAAACCTCGGCAGTTAGCTCGGCACCATGGTTACTCCAACTCGCAACCTTCAGCGATTCAAAACCATAGCTTAGGTAAAATTCAGCTGCTCCGTCAATGTGTTCGAAGAGATTCTCCCTGTTGAAAACCTTGGTTTTTCCATCGGTTTGCCATTCTGACAAGTCAGGAAACTTTACCTCCTGTGCCCATGAAAGGAAGGAAATAAGCATCAGGCCTAAGATCATTGTCTTTCTCATACCAGGAAATTTGCGGGTACCATTTTGATGCGGGCAATGTCTGTGATCCGCTCCCTGACATTGAAACCGTTGGGGCAGGTGACTGTGCAGCCCGTGCATGATTCACAGGGATCGGCCGAAAGGTTCAGTTGGGCTACCGTGGTTTGCGCCTTGGCTGGATAGGAGTAACCATAATTGTACATGTAGGAACGCATCAAATCGGGGATCGGAAGATTCCTGGGACACTGACCGGAACAACTCAGACATCCGTGACAATAGAGTCCCACATTGCTCATGGCCAGCGACAAATCTCCCTTCTCCTGCTCATCCATTTCATGATTTTGGGCCACTTCCCAATTCTCCTTCAACATTTCAAAATTGGTAATCCCGGGGATACAGGTATGAATCAATGGATTGGAAATAGCCCATTTCAAGGCGGCCTTGCAGTTGACTGGTTTTTTCTTCTCCTTGTCAAGGAAACCACCGGCCATATTTTTCATGGCAACAATCCCCAAACCGGCATCATTGGCTCTCTGCAGCGCCTCCTGCAATTTGGTATCATCCTTGAGACGGAAATTGTAGGAGGTAAGTACCACATCATACAATTTGCTGTCGACAGCAGCATGAAGTACCTCCGCCATGTTTGTATGGGTGGAACAACCCACAAATTTTGCTTTTCCACTCTCCTTGGCTCTTCGCAAGGCCTCCAGATACCTTGGATCCAGCGTGTAAGCCCTGTCATTGCATACATGGAGGTAGAGGATATCCACATAACTCATCTGAAGCCTGGCCAATGACTGATCAAATTTTTCAAGAAACTGTTCAGTCGACAAACCCTCCTTCGGAGGATGGATCTTCGTGGAAATGATCACCTTATCCCTTTGAATATCTTTAAAATACTGGCCTACCATCTCCTCATTCCGGCCATCCTGGTATCCATTGGCAGTATCAAAATGCTTGATTCCCAGCTCGTAGGCTGCCTTTAGAATATTGGGGTTATCTGCGCGCATCACACCCATACTTATGATGGGAAGCTCGATCCCCGTTTTACCCAGGGTGCGGTAAAAAATTTTCTTTTTCTTCTTTTCCTTTTTCTTTTTGGCTGGTGATGCCTGTACAGCCATACCGAGGGTGGCCGTTGCACCCAAAAACAAAAAATTACGCCGGTTGAAAGTTGTGTTTGCCATTTGATTTAAAGTTTAGTCCCTGCTACTGGTTTCAAACGATCATTCATCCAAAATGGGAAGAAAAGTAATAAAAAATTCTCGCTTTTTCAACCACTGGCAGATCCCTCCGTACAACAGATGCTGCTTGTTGCAGAGAAAATTGTCTACCTTTGCCGGGTTTGAGAAGAGATTTTATTGCACCATGGAAAAAAGATACGACGTCATCATAGTGGGAGCAGGGCCGGCCGGGATTTTTGCTGCCTATGAATTGGTTAAGGAACACCCCGATCTGAGCATATTAATGCTGGAGAAGGGGCGAGATATCTACAAGCGAAAATGCCCAAAGCATACCAACGGAGGAACCTGCGTGAATTGCAAACCCTGCTCCATCACCACCGGATGGGCCGGTGCAGGGGCTTATTCAGATGGTAAATTATCCCTTTCCCACGAGGTAGGAGGTACGCTGCCAGACTATATCGGCGTCGAAACAGCCATGCAAATGATCCGCTATACCGATGATATCTACCTGAAATTCGGAGCTGATGCAGATATTCATGGCCTTTACGAAACACCGGCCATGCGTGAAATCGGCCGCAAAGCGATAGAAGCAAACCTCAAACTGGTGCAATGTCCGGTCAGGCATCTTGGAACAGAGAAAACACAGGAACTATACCGATCCCTTTTCGAGCATCTTAAGAAAAAGGGGGTTGAGGTACTTTTTAATTCGCCTGTTACTGAATTCATCATTGAAAATCAAATTGTTACAGGAGTCAAATCCATCAACAAAACATTTGAAGGCCACCATGTAGTTGTTGCTGTTGGCAGAGACGGTTCCGACTGGCTCATGAAACAATGTGTCAGTCAAAAAATTCCAATGGAGGTTGGAATAGTTGACATTGGGGTACGCATTGAATGCCGTAACGAAGTCATGCAGGAGATCAATGACAACTTCTACGAAGCCAAACTCATACATTACACCCGTACTTTCGACGACAAAGTGCGCACTTTCTGCTCCAATCCGGGCGGATTTGTCTCCTCAGAGTATTACGACAACAACCTTGCTGTCGTGAACGGACACAGCTACAAGGATCTCAAAAGCGACAATACCAATTTTGCCCTGCTGGTTTCCCAAAAATTCACGGAACCCTTCAATGCCCCCATCGAATATGGCCGCCACATTGCCCGGCTAGCCAACATGCTGACCCGCAATAAAATAATGGTCCAGCGTTTTGGCGACCTCGTCAGGGGACGGCGAACCACAGCCGACCGGCTCTACCGGAACAACATTGTGCCCACACTAAAAGATGCGGTTCCCGGAGATTTGAGCCTCGTCTTGCCCCACCGGATCCTGTTCGACATCATCGAAATGATCAAATCACTCGACAAGGTAAGTCCCGGGCTCGCCAGCGATGAAACATTGCTTTATGGTGTGGAGGTTAAATTCTATTCCAACATTGTCAAAGTGGACAAAACTTTCCAAAGTCCTGTCGTTAAAAATCTATTCTTCGGCGGAGATGGTGCCGGAATTACCCGCGGACTGATGCAGGCCTCCGTCAACGGAGTATTGATCGCCCGCGAAATCCTCAAAAATAGTATGGTAAAATGATGCTTAAACCAGATATTCGTAAACTTCTGGAAACAAGAGTTCTCGTGCTAGATGGAGCCATGGGAACCATGATTCAGCGGTACAATTTTTCGGAAGAAGAGTTCAGAGGAAACCAATTCAGGGATTGGCCCACCTCCCTGAAAGGAAACAACGATCTGCTTTGCCTCACAAAACCGGAAGCCATTCGGGAAATTCATGAAGCCTTCCTGAAAGCAGGGGCAGATATTCTGGAGACCAATACTTTCAACGCAACCTCCATCTCCCAAAGTGACTATGGAACCGAAAAATATGTCAGTGAAATTAACAGAGCCGCAGCAAAAATAGCGGTTGAAGCTGCAGCAAAATATTCAACCCCCGAGAAACCACGTTATGTGGCAGGCTCCGTTGGTCCGACCAACAAAACCTGCTCCATGTCGCCCGATGTCAACGACCCTGGTTACAGGGCTATTTTGTTCGAGGATCTGAAGATCTCCTACCGTGAACAGGTCGAGGGATTGTTGGAGGGTGGTGTCGACCTATTGCTGGTGGAGACCATCTTCGATACCCTGAATTGCAAGGTAGCATTGGTTGCCATCAACGAAATCCTGGAAGAACGAGGCGTTAAAATACCAGTGATGGTCTCCGGAACCATCACTGACAGAAGTGGAAGGACACTCTCAGGACAGACCCTGGAAGCCTTCCTCAACTCAGTCTCCCACATCGATCTGCTTTCCATTGGTCTTAACTGCTCTTTTGGGGCAAAAGACCTGCATCCTTACCTCGAAGAGCTTAGCAGGAAGGCCCCTTTTATGATCAGTACCCATCCCAATGCGGGTCTGCCCAACCAATTTGGGGAGTACGATGAATCACCCCTGGAAATGCGCAACCAGGTGGCAGAATTTACCCACAACCACATGGTCAATATCATCGGTGGTTGTTGTGGAACTACTCCCGCGCACATCCACGAACTGGCCAAACTAGCATCCAAATCGAAACCGCGCAAGATTATCCAACTTCCAAAAGCCACCCGATTGAGTGGCCTCGAGCCGCTGACAATCGACAAGCTCTCAAACTTTATCAATGTAGGTGAAAGATGCAATGTAGCTGGGTCCATCAAATTTGCACGATTAATCCGGGATGGAAAATACGATGAGGCACTCTCTGTCGCCAGAGATATGGTGGAAGGCGGAGCTCAGGTCATCGACGTCAACATGGACGATGCCATGCTCGATGCAAAAAAAGAGATGGTAAGGTTTCTCAACCTCATCGCTTCGGAACCCGATATTTCGAAACTGCCCATCATGATCGATTCCTCCAAATGGGAGGTGATTGAAGCCGGACTTCAGTGCATACAGGGAAAATCCATCGTCAACTCCATCAGCCTGAAGGAAGGGGAGGAGCAGTTTATCCGCAATGCCAAAAAAATCAGGGATTATGGTGCTGCAGTGGTCGTTATGGCTTTTGATGAGGAGGGTCAGGCATCAACCTACGAAAAGCGTATCGCCATTTGCGAAAGAGCCTACCGAATCCTGGTCGGAAAGGTTCATTTTCCGGCTGAAGACATCATTTTCGATCCGAATATCCTTACGATTGGGACCGGATTGGAAGAGCACAACAACTATGCTGTCGACTTTTTCAGGGCTACCAAATGGATCAAGGAACATCTTCCCTTTGCCAAAGTAAGCGGGGGAATCTCCAACGTCTCCTTCTCTTTCAGGGGGAACAATGTTCTACGGGAAGCCATTCACTCCGTTTTCCTCTATTATGCCATCAAGGATGGTTTAGACATGGGAATTGTCAATCCTGGAATGCTCCAGATCTACGATGAAATACCTGCTGACCTGCTCGAACTGGTAGAAGATTTGGTCCTCAACAGAAGACCGGATGCCACGGAACGACTGCTTCAATTCGCTGAGAAACTCAAGGCAGTAGATGAAAAGGAGGAAAAGATGGAAGCCTGGAGAGAACTTCCACTCACCGAAAGGATCGAACATGCCATGGTAAAAGGTATTACCGATTTTATTGAGAGCGATGTGTGCGACCTTATGCCAAACTATGACTCCCCGCTGAACATTATCGAAGGCCCCCTCATGGACGGTATGAACAAAGTGGGAGATCTGTTCGGATCAGGTAAAATGTTCCTTCCACAGGTCATCAAATCAGCCAGGGTCATGAAAAAAGCCGTTGCCTGGTTGCAGCCTTACATCGAGGAGGAGAAGATTTTACAGCCCAGCAAAGTTGTCGTCCGTAAAAAAATTCTGCTGGCAACCGTAAAGGGTGATGTTCACGACATTGGCAAAAATATCGTTGGAGTCGTCCTCGCCTGTAACAACTACGAGGTAATTGACCTCGGGGTAATGGTCCCCTGTGAAACAATCCTGGAAACTGCCACGAAAGAAAAAGTCGATATCATTGGCTTAAGCGGGTTGATTACTCCCTCACTGGAGGAGATGGTCCATGTAGCCAAAGAACTCCAAAAACGCGGTTTTAAACAACCCTTGCTTATTGGAGGTGCTACGACCTCCAAAATCCATACAGCCGTCAAAATTGCCCCGGAATACAGCAATACCACCCTGTATGTAAAAGATGCTTCCAGATCTGTGCAGGTTGTGGCGGAGTTATTGTCCGGAGCTCCTGAGTTTTTAAAGGCAACCCTGGATGAGTATGCCGGATTAAGGCAGGTACACAGTGCCAAAAAACCAAAAGAGTATTTCACATTGGAAGAGGCAAGGGCCCTCAAATTTCATCCCGATTTCAGTAAATACCCGGTATCACCACCCAATATTACAGGTACCAGGTATTACAAGGACTACCCATTGGAGGAACTTAGAAAATACATCGACTGGACCTTCTTCTTTTTGGTATGGGAATTCAAAGGAAAATATCCGGCAATTTTGAAAGATCCTGACAAAGGTGAAGCTGCCAGGCAGCTGTTTGAAGAGGCCAATCAATTCCTGGATGAGATCATTGAGAAAAAGATGATCAGGGCCAATGGGGCAGTGGGGATCTGGCCCGCGAACAGTGTCATGGATGATGTTGAATTGTATACCGATGAATCCAGATCAAAAATCTTGGGTAAATTCCATCAGTTGAGACAACAGGAGAAGAAAAAGGATGCCCTGGCACAACTCTGTCTGAGTGATTTCATTGCTCCAAAAGAGACTGGAATTCCCGATTATTGCGGTGCATTTGCAGTAACAGCGGGGATTGGTGTTGCCGAACTTGTTCAACAATACAAAAATGAGAACAACGATTACAAAGCCATAATGCTGGAGGCCCTTTCAGACAGGTTGGCCGAAGCATTCGCAGAAAAATTGCATGAAGTGGTCAGAAAAGAGCTTTGGGGCTACAGCAAATACGAAGATTTAACACCTGAGGATTTAATCGCATCAAAGTACCAGGGAATTCGTCCAGCTCCGGGATATCCGGCATGTCCTGAACACTCTGAGAAAGAGACAATTTTCAACCTCTTATCGGCTGCAGAGAAGACAGGAATTTCACTCACAGAGAATTACTCGATGTTTCCGAATGCCTCCGTCTGTGGTGTCATCTACGCGCACCAGGAATCAAGGTATTTTGGAGTCGAAAAAGTAGGAAGGGATCAGGTGGAGGATTATGCCGATCGAAAAGGAGTCACCACTGAGTTCATAGAAAAATATCTACCCTCGAACCTCAACTATGATCCAAAAAAAAGGGGATGAATCATCAGATTCATCCCCTGCAAATAAACCAGAAAATAGTACTATTTCGTAGTAGCAACAAGTTTAAACTTTAAGGAAAATTCATCCTGTATCATCTTGTCACCCAAATCTGAAAAGAAACTGGCTGATCTGTATTTGATATCATACTTCGTACGGTTAACGATCATTACACCTGTAGCTGTCAGCAACTCAGAAGAGAGGGTCACCGCTGCATCAAACTCGATTGGGGCAGTAATACCCTTGATGGTTAAATCAGCTGTAAAATGATAAAGATCGCCCGATTTTGCTTCCACCTTCTTTACCTCCAGTGATGCCTGAGGAAATTTATCGACACTGAAAAAATCGTCCGATTTAAGGTGGCCAACCAGATTTTTGTTTACTCCATTCCCATCTGTGTTAACAAGCGTTGTCATATCAACGGAAACTTTCCCTCCTGAAATCTTCTTTTTATCCGCCTGAAGCGTGCCTTCTCCAAAAGAAATGGTACCTGAATGCTGACCTGTAACCTTTTTTGCCTCCCACTCAAGAGTACTGGAAGTTGAATTTACCTTGTATTCTTTGGCAAAACTGAAATTTGCGACGAAAAGAAAGATAAAGGTACCGAGTAAAACTCTGGTGACTTTGCTCGTGCCTCCAGCCAATTGTTTGATGTTTAAAGAATCTATTTTCATTGTCATTAAAATTTATAGTGTTTAGCCAAATTATACGTTACAACATATAATTAGTTTCAAAAGATTCATTTAGGAAGATCCAACCTAAAATTGTATATTTGACCCTTGAAGTAAACGCCACTTTTATTTTTTAGAATGAAGAGCAACAATAACTTAACAGAAGATGTCAGTCTGACCGGTTTTCGTTTTTTTCAGTCTCTGACTGAAGATGAAATGAAAAGTCTCAACAATGAGAAAGTATGTACTTCTTTTAAAAAAGGCAGTATTCTTTACAAAGAAGGAAGTCGCCTGACAGGTTTTTATTGCATTACAAAGGGAGTTGTGAAGATCTTTAAAACTGGGAACGATGGTAAGGAGCAAATCATCAGGTTTGCTAAAAAGGGGGACATCATCGCCTATCGCTCCTTGTTGAGTCAGGAATCTGCCTGCACATCGGCCAAAACCATAGAAGAGTCAACATTGTGCCACATTCCATACAAGACACTGCTCAGCCTGATCGAAAGGAATTGGAAATTCTCCCTTGCGATGCTGAAAATTGTTTGTGCCGAGTTGAAGGAAGCAAACGACTACATCACGGACATTGCTCAAAAAACAGTAAGAGAAAGGCTGGCAGAAGTTCTTTTGTTACTCAAACAAGAGTTTGACCTGGATGCTGACAAAACATTACAGATATCCTTGACCAGAGAAGAACTCGCCAACATGGTTGGTACAGCTACTGAGTCAATAATCCGTTTGCTATCAGAGTTTAAACAGGATAAATTAATTGATCTTCAGGGGAGAAAAATCAGGATTATCAATCTCCCTGCACTCACAAAAGTCGCCAACCTGACCAAATACTAATGGTTAGGAACTAATCCACTTTTCAGGATCCAATTTGTCATATTCATGCCGGATCTGAAACTTAAGCACAGTCTTGTTGTCTTCTTCCCGGTCTGTAAAGACAGTGCCCAAATCTTGTTTTGTATCAACATTCTGACCAACCTGCACTGAAACACTGGCCAGGTTTGAATAGACTGTCAGATAGCTTCCGTGCCTTAAAATGATGGTCATATTTCCACCCGGAATGGCAAGAACTTTTGATACTACTCCTTTAAATACTGCACGTACTCTGGCGCCTGATTCAGTGGTTATATCAATACCCGAGTTTCTTTTAATCACATGCTTTAGAACCAAATCCGGATGTTCCCCAAAATGATCGGTTATAATACCTCGCTGCAAAGGCCAGGGAAGTTTTCCCTTGTTCATCGAAAAGTCATCTGACAAGCTTTTCTGCTCAGCTGAAGGTTTTGTTGAAAGCTGCTTGGTCGACTTTGAATTCTTTAACGTATTGGCAATTGCTTTTTTTGCCTCCTCTGCAATGCTTTTTTCGATCTCTTGTTCTAGTTTAGAGGCGATCTTTTGCTGATTCTCCAGCTTTTTCTTTAAATCCTTCTCCTTTCTTTGAAGCAAAAGATAATTCTGCTTCTGACCAGCCTTTTGGCGCTCGTATCTGTCAGATTGATTGATTCGTGAGGATAGAAGTTGTTGTTTTTCACCTTTTCTCCGGTTGAGATCATCCACCAATTGTCCGAGCTTTGCCTGCAACTCTTTTATCTCCTCCACTTGATTCCTTCGGTAATCGGCATACTGCTTCAAATAGGTAAACCGCTTGTATGCCTGGTTAAAATCTTCTGCTGAAAGCAGAAAAAGAAGCTGATTATTGGTATTCTGATTTCGCTTGGCAAATCGAACCATCTCAGCATAGCGACCTTTAATATGGTTCAGGTCAGCATTAAGTGAATCTAAATTCCTTGAACTCCTGACAATGGTTGAATCAAGATAGGACAATTCAGAATTAATATTGTTTATTAGCTTTTCTTGCAATTTGATTTCCTTTTCAAGCATAGATACCCTGCTCATGGATGTTTTAGCATTCTGATTGGTCTCCTTTAACAACTGATTGATGTAATCAATCTCCTTACTCGTCTTTTCCTTCTCCTTTCTCAAATCATTGATCGATTGACCTTCTGCAGAGAAACCAATCGCCAAAAGTATTAGTCCAACCAACATTATTCTAATTTGATCCATTGCAGTGTGTAATTCAGTTAAGAATAGTATTTTTTTTCAACTCTTCCTTCTTGTACCTGACCGGTACCGTGAAACTAAAATCACTCTCATCATTGATTGTAACTTTTGATAATTCAACTACTAAATCAAACTTTTCTTTCCCTGATAAGAAAATATGCAATCTTCCAGGAAACCATTTTTTCCCAATGGCCATAAAGTCAGAATATTCAATCGTAACAATTCTGTCCGAATCCAAATCATGAAATACCTCTTTCCTTACAACAAAAATATCAGGATCGACATAGATGTCTTGTTTCACAAGATGTTGCTCGTCTTTTCTTTGCTTGAACCGCTCAAATCGCTCATCATTGTCTGCAAATTTCTTAAACCGACGATCCTTGATAGAGGAAATTTTATACATATTATCCTCCACAACCGAAACATATTCCTTAAACTGATTCTCTTTCTGATCTTGTTTTAAAGATTGCATTTGATTGCTCAAAATCGATTGTATAGTTTGATAATCAATATCATAACCAATTAATGCTCCAATTTTCTGGATTGACCCTACAAAGATTTGCTTGCCAATATGATTAACAACACGAAAAGAGTCTATGCCAAGTTCAAGCTTCCCAACAGGAATAGTTAATCTTTGGGCAGAAATCTGGATAACACTATCACTTTTTATCTTATAAAAGCCTCGCAAAGAATAGACCTTATTACCATTGTCTATGGTCAAATTTAGCCTCTTTACCGATAAAGTATTGAATATAAACTCATTTTCATTAACCATTTTCACCACACGCCTTGCGCTGACTGGCTTTACCTTCTTCTCAATGATAACCTTTTCTGCATGCTTACATCCCACAACAAGAAAAAGAATCAACAACAAAAAGTTAACATTTACATATTTTATCTTCACCTAAAACTATTTTACAATTAATGTTTGAAAATCAATTTATCAACAAGAAATCCAATGTAACTTTTTTGGTCGAGCTACTCATCCGATGACTCAAAATATTTTATCGATTTGATTTTTTCATTCAGAATTTTAGATGGATTTCCCATTTTCAATGATTTTTTCCACTGTTGAACGGCTTTATCCTTCTCATTCAGAAAAAAGAGAATGTCTCCATAATGCTCCTCAAGTACGGGGTTATTCTCTGTACTGTTGGACAATGCAGACTCCATGTAAAATTTCGCCAATTGGTAATCCTTCTTTTTAAACAATACCCAGGCATAGGTATCAAGATAGGTTGCATTGTTGGGATTGTTCTGAACTACTGTACTACTAAGTTTTTCAGCCACATCCAATTTAATGGATTTCAACGATAGGTAATAGGCATAATTGTTCATCGCCAGGTAGTTCTGGGGATCAATTTTTACAACTTTGTCGAACCAGTTGTATGCCTCATCGAATTTCTTTTGCTTGTAATAAGCTTCGGCACGGTAGGTATATACCTGAGAAAGAACCTGATTATTGTTGGTTGCATTCGACTCGGCTGAATCAAGAAGGGCGAAAACCTCTTGATAATTTCCAAGTTGCAACATGGCAACTGCATCAAGAATGTACAAAATTGGTTGATCCGGAAAATAGGCAATAGCCTTCCTGCTATCTTCACTTAAGGCTTTCCAGTCCGATAAATCATTGTCAATGAACAGTAAACGTTCCCAATATGCATAATTCCCTTTGTTTATTTCCACAACCAGCCTCAATTGCTCTCTGGCCTCCTTGTTCAGTTTCTTGTTGAGAAAATACTCTGCAAGCAGCGCCCTGGGTCTTTCGTCATCGACATACTGATCAATTAAAATATTGATCAGCTCCAGTTGTTGTTCCGTGGTAATTGGATGCTCCTCCACCTGAGCCAGCAACATGTACATTTGAATCTTAGGTTCCAATTCAAGATTGGAATTGATAAAACCCTTTAACAAATGGTCATAAGATAGGGAATACTCCTCAGCGACCCTGTAGTAATTTGAAAGAGAAAATTGTACAAAACCATCATCCGGTTTTAACTGCAGCACTTTGTTGTAATACTCCAGTGATTTATCCATAATACTATCGGCCAAATACATATCAGCCAGCAAGCCATAATATTTGGTCTCATCCTTGTACCTGGAAATCAAATTTTCAATTTCACGGTAGGCTTCTTCTTTTTTCCCAAGCTTAAAATAGAGACTTTGCTTACCCAAGGCAATCTGCTCTGTAATACCCCATTTTTTCTCCTGCTCGTTGTAACAGGCAAGTGCTATATCTGCCTTTCCTGCCATATTAAACATTTCAGCCCTGAAAAGTGGGTACTCTTTGTTGTCAGGATTGAGCAAAGCCAAAGAACCAAAAGTATCTGCAGCTTTCTCGAACAATTTGTTCTGCTGGTATATTTTTGCCAATAGAATCTGATAATACTGGTTTTTAGAATCCAATGAAACAGCCTTCTCCAACATCATCATGGCACTTTGGTAATCTCCTTTTAACAGATGAATGTTCGCTATTTCGAACAAAGAGGCAGAAGAATATGGATCCATTTCAAGGCATCTTGAAAAAATCTTTATCGCCTCTTCTGAATTACCCAAAGTTCTTTGCTTAATACCTTCGATAAACAGGTACTGAAATTGCTGTTTCTGTTCGTCTGTCAACATGGAAAGACTTCTTGATTCTTTTTCAGGCACAACTGACACAACCGAAGGCTGAGGAGTCTTGCAGGAAAACATTGTTATGAGAAAGGCAATCCAGATTAATTTTTTGATCATATTTTTCAAATTTCGCACCGTTAATGCTTTCCGGTATGTCCAAATCCACCATCTCCCCTGTCACTCTCCTCCAACTGATTAACCTCTTCCCAATCCACCTGGTTGTAGGCTGATATGATCATTTGTGCAATCCTCTCACCATGATTGATAACAAAATCTTCATTGGACAAGTTGATCAGAATAATCTTAATCTCCCCCCTGTAGTCAGCATCAATTGTGCCTGGCGAATTTAGTACCGTGACTCCCTTGTTGATGGCCAATCCGCTTCTGGGACGAATTTGGGCCTCATATCCGTCTGGTAATTGAATGTAAAGACCCGTTGGAATCAATTTTCTTTCCAAAGCCTTCAACACCACAGCTTCATCTAAATTCGCCCTGAGATCCATACCAGCTGATTTGGCTGTACTGTAGAGTGGAAGACTATTTTGAGACTTGTTAACAATTTTAATTTTCATTGTTCATTCAATTTATAATGAGCAATACCTGATTCACAAAACACCATTTATTTTCAGGCAGGATTGGCGATTCAGTAACTGCTTCACTCTATTTTTATTACCATATTAATCGGCAAAGATAAGAAACAAATTTACCTGCTCAATCAACATTCAATCGCCTTGGCCGTAAAGTACCCAAATCTTGCTTTTCGTTGTGCCAAATAAAAAAAAGGAAAAGAGAGAACAACAAAGTCTTAAAACTATAATCAACAAAAATATTGTCAAAAGAAACAGCTGCCTCCAACCCGTACAGCGTCATAGCTACCAAAAAATAGAGGCCGATTTTTTTGAGGTCATAATTCACTGGAAAATACTTTTGACCATACCAATATGAGACAATGGTAATTATCAGCGTGGAGACAAAAAAACCTATGGCAGAAGCCAAATAACCAATTTTTGGTATAAATAGTATATTGATAATCAAAGTTATAATACCTCCAACGACAGAAAAAGCAGCACCATATCCAGTTTGGTCAGTAAGTTTGTACCAGAGCGATTGTGTATAAAAGATACCAAGAAAAAGATTACCCATTAACAACCATGGAACAATCTTCAGCGCTTCATGATAACCTGACTTTTGAGGTCCAATAAAAAATTTTAAAATATCAATGTAAAAAATGACACCGATAAAAATCAGAAGTCCAAAAATTACAAAGTAGTTCATTATCAAACTATAAACTTTCTTTGAATCTTCATTTTTGTAATGTGAAAACAGAAACGGTTCGAATGAAAATCTAAAAGCCTGAATAAACAGTGTCATTAAAATTGCAAGCTTTCCGCAAGCTGCATAGACTCCTACTTCATACATCGGATCCTTGCCGTTTTCTATAAGCTGGGGAATCAGTATTTTGTCAATGTTGAGCGTTACCATACCAGCAATTCCGACTACAAGTATTGGCCAGCCATAACTGAGCATTTCTTTAAGTAGCTCCCACTTAAAAACAATTTTTTTAAATCCGAAATCGGGTAAAAACAGCAACAAGGTGACAAGGGAGGCAATTAAATAAGAGAGAAATGCGTAACCAATCCCAATTTCAGGATTGTACATAAAACGAAGAACAGAGTCCGGATTATGGGCAATTATTCTGGGACATAACAATATCCAGAACAGATTTAAAACAATATTAATTCCAATGTTTATTACCTTGAAAATGGCAAACTTGATGGGTCGCTGCTCCAACCTTAACTTTGCAAACGGAATAGCTGTAACTGCATCCAGGGCTACTGTAATACCCATCCAAACAACAAACAGGTGTTGATTGGAATATCCTGCCCATCCTGAAAGATCCTTCGAAAAAAGCAAAATAAATACTACAAAAACGAAGGAAGTAACAGATAGCGACACCATCGAAGTACCAAAAACCTCATTGGGTTTGTTACTTCGGCTGGCAAACCTGAAATAGGCTGTTTCCATTCCATAGGTTAAAAAAACCTGAAAAAATGCCACATAAGCCAATAGGTTTCCCAATATTCCATATTCACTTTCGAGAAATGTATAGGTATAAATAGGCGTTAAAAGCAAATTCAAAAACCGGCCAACAATACTTGGTACACCATAAATCATGGTATCTCCGGCTAATTTTTTAAGTACACTCAATTCTGTTAAGTTTATCCGTTGTTACACAAAGATAGTGGAGAATAACCAATGGAATGTAAAACATCCAAACAGATTTTAGAATACTTAAAATTTCCATGCTTGATTCTGACTGATGGGTGACAGTACAAAATAAGATTCTATTTTTGATAAAAATTTATTTCCATGAATACCAGATTAGCCTTGGTTCCCTTTTCCCTCCTTTTCGTTTTAACCTTTTTCATGAATTGTGCCCAATCCAGCAGCCATTCAAGAAAACCCGTAACGGCCATACAAATTGAACCGGCAAAGAAGAGTTTTAAACTGGGTGAAGAGCTTAAAATCAATTTTCAAACGAAATTAAAAGAGGGAAAACTTGAAAAAATAGAATTGTCAATTGATGGAAAGGTAATTCAAACCTCACAGAATTTGACAAACGCTGTTGTTGTAAAAACATTTGATTTCGGAGTGGGAAAGCACATTGTCAGATCATCCGTTTACAGAACTGATGGTATTTCTGGAGATAATTACGAGGAGTTTTATGTACTTTCAAACACAAAACCTACCAAATATTCCTACCAAATTGTTGCAGAATATCCTCACAATGTGAATTTTTTTACGCAAGGTTTTGAATTTCATAACAATGTGTTGTACGAAGGCACAGGACAAGAGGGTACTTCTGCCATCTATCGTCATGATCTAAAAACTGCCAAGACTCAAACAATATACAAACTTGAAAATAAATACTTTGCGGAAGGAATAACAATTTTAAACAATAAAATATACCAATTAACCTACAAAAACAGAATGGGTTTTGTCTATGATCTCTCCTCTGCAAAACTCCTAAATACCTGGAAATATAATTCCAATGAAGGGTGGGGATTAACCAACGATGGTCACTCATTGATCATGAGTGATGGTACTGAAAAAATCTATTTTATAAATCCAGAAACATACAGGGAAGAGAGATATATTCAAGTAAGCAATGATTTAAATCTTGTAAAAAATATCAATGAATTAGAATACATAAAGGGTGATATTTGGGCAAATATCTGGCAATCTGAAATGGTTGTAATAATAGACCCTCAATCAGGAAAAGTAAAGGGAGAAATTAACCTTGCTGGTCTTTCAGGAACAATTTTACAAAATCAAAGGGAACAAATTGATGTTTTAAACGGTATTGCCTGGAATCAGGTTACAGATAAAATTTATGTCACAGGAAAACTTTGGCCGAAAATATTTGAAATAAAAATTATAAAAATTGAGAATTAAAAAAGAGTCAAGCCATTTGCATTGTTATTCTTTCTACCTAGATGATGGTAGGCTAATTCTGTAACTTCCCTTCCTCTTGGAGTACGTTTGATGAATCCTTCTTTTATAAGAAAAGGTTCATAAACCTCTTCAATGGTTCCTGAATCTTCACCCACTGCCGTGGAAATTGTAGAAATTCCAACTGGTCCCCCTTTAAATTTATCAATAATGGTGGACAATATTTTGTTGTCCATTTCATCCAAGCCAAATTGATCTATGTTTAGAGCTTCCAGGGAATATTTGGTAATTTCAATATCAATTTTCCCATTTCCTTTAACCATGGCAAAATCCCGTACCCTTCTTAAAAGAGAATTTACAATTCGGGGAGTACCTCTGCTTCTTCGTGCAATTTCATAGGCTGCATTCTCTTCAATTTCAACTTCCAAAATTCTTGCAGATCGTTTAACAATGCCTGTCAGTACTTCAACATCATAATATTCCAAATGACAGGTAATCCCAAATCTTGCCCTTAAAGGTCTTGTAAGCAAACCACTTCTCGTAGTCGCACCAATGAGTGTAAATGGATTTAACTCCAATTGAATGGATCGCGCACTGGGACCCTTATCTATTAATATATCAATTCTAAAATCTTCCATGGCTGAATACAAATATTCTTCCACCACGGGGCTTAATCGATGTATTTCATCAATAAATAATACATCATTTTTTTCGAGATTTGTTAACAATCCAGCCAAATCACCAGGTTTGTCCAATACAGGCCCTGAAGTCAATTTTAATTTTACTCCCAACTCACTGGCAATAATGTTTGAAAGCGTTGTCTTGCCCAATCCAGGTGGACCATGCAGTAAAACATGATCCAATGATTCTCCCCGCATGATTGCTGCCCGTACAAAAACCTGTATGTTATCCAATATTTTCGTCTGACCAGCAAAATCAGTAAATCTTATTGGCCTCAATTGACAATCTAGCTCCTTTTCAACATCACCATTTTCAAAATTTCTTAAATCTACAAATTCTCCCATTTAATGAAATTGAAACAAATAAGTTTGTTTTGATTTTAATATTACAATGCTCAATGCAAAGTTATTAATTAATCCTCCTTCAGATACCCAATGGACACTTCAAAAAAAAGATAATTGGCAACAACTCATTTTGAGGTTGTCCCAAAAATTACAATAAATTTTTCCCGGGAAAATTGTAAAAAATGACAAGTTAATGTTCAAATGATTCTATGATTTCAATAAACTTGTAAGCACTGAATGGTTTTTCCATGAGATAATTCATTCCATTTTCAATGCATTTGTTATAATCGTTGTTCAATGTATTGGCTGTAAAAGCAATAATGGGTGTAAATTTCCTGTTCTCTTCTTTTTCAATCTTTCTTATCGCCCTGGCCGATTCAAATCCATCCATAACGGGCATCATTAAATCCATTAAAATGACATCAAAATTGTGTTCACTGTAACATTCGACTCCTTCAAGTCCATTGTTGGCCAAAGTAACGAGACAATTTAATTTTGACAAATTAATATTCATTAGCTTTTGATTCAATAAATTGTCTTCAACCAAAAGTACTTTAAGATTCTTTTTAAAATTTTCGATAGGTATCATTGAACTGTTTTATTTTGATTCATTAAAAAACTATTTTGGAGTAGGGACTCCAGAATAGTTAACAAACTAATAGTATTAAAATATTGATTTAAAATTGAAAAAAATTGAATTTATATATATGCTGTTAATACTGTTAATAATAAACTAAATTTGTACTTCTTTATTATTTTTAAATAGTTACTCCTATCTTATCAACGCAATAAATAATTGAAGTATTGTTAAATACGTTGATATTAACACGATGTTTATTTTCGATATTTGTAAAATTTTTATTTCAGATTTTTATAAATTTTTTATTGTCGCCAGGTAATTAAAGATTATATTTTTCATTTAAATAGTTGAAGAAGGAAATAAAAATTAGTTTTAAAGATTGAGAATAAATTTATAAACAATTATTAACAGTTAATGTTTAGTTTTTCACAGTTAAATTATGACAAAAATTGCTTTGGCTTCAGATCATGCTGGATTTGGTTTAAAAAATGAGATTATTAAATTTTTAAAGGACCTTAATTATGAAATAATTGATTATGGTTGTTTTTCCGGCGAAAGTTGTGATTATCCCGATTTTGCTCATCCTTTGGCTACTGCTGTTGAAAAGGATGAAAATTTGATTGGAGTAGTTGTTTGTGGATCTGGCAATGGAATTAACATGACAGTAAATAAGCACCAGGGTATTAGATCTGCAATCTGTTGGAATAAGGAGACTGCTGAGTTGGCTAAATCTCACAATAATGCAAATATATGTTCCTTACCTGCTCGATTTATTGGCGTGAAGGAGGCTATTGAGATCGTAAAGATATTTTTGAATACTGATTTTGAGGGAGGGCGACATTTGATTAGAATCAATAAGATTCCTATTCATTGATGGCTGGTTTATATATTCATATTCCTTTTTGTTCTGAAAAGTGTCTTTATTGTGATTTTTTTTCTGGCAATCAACTTTATCTAATGAATGATTATGTAGAGGCCGTTTGTAGAGAAATAGTCACAAGAAAGGATTATATATTTGATAATAAAATTAATACAATATATTTTGGAGGAGGGACACCTTCGTTGCTGTCAGAATTTCATTTTAGACAGTTTTTTCACACAATTTTTTCACATTACGAAGTAGATGTTGATGCGGAAATTACAATAGAATGTAATCCTGAAAATATTGATAGAGATTATTTGGATTTGTTGTTCGAAATGGGTTTTAATAGAATTAGTCTTGGAATACAGTTTTTAGAGGATAATGTTTTAAAAAAATACAACAGACATCATACCAAAGAATTAATAATTAATGCTTTGATTTGTATTGGTAATTCCAAATTTACCAATCTTTCTGTAGATTTAATTTATTCAGTTCCCGAGATAGGAAATTCCTTATTGAGAAATGCATTGTCAAGATTGTTAGATTTTGATATTAAACATATTTCAGCATATAGTCTAACTGTTTCTAAAAATTCACAACTTTTTTGGAAAATTAGAAAAGGAGAAATTTTAGAAGGTAATGAATCTAATTTTTTGGCGCAATACAAGATTATAGATGATTTTTGTGAGCGGAATGGTTTTTTGCAATATGAGGTAAGTAATTATGCAAAGCAGGGGTATATTTCAAAGCATAACTTATCTTACTGGAATCAAGATATTTATGTTGGAGTAGGAGTGACTGCACATAGCTATAATTTGTTATCAAGACAATGGAATCATAGCAATATTAAAAAGTACATAAGAGAAAGTGAAATTAATATATTTGCAGCGGAAATAGAGAAATTAACTGATATTCAGTTATATAATGAATATGTTATCCTTCGTTTAAGAACTTTTCTTGGATTATCATCCGCTTATGTGAAAGAAAGATTTAATGCTGACATCTATAAATATTTCGTTAGAAATTTGAATATTTTAATTGGTAAGAATCATTTTAATTGTGAAGGAGATTTGGTTATTCCGCGAAAGGAGGATTTTTTGTTGGCGGATTATTTGGCCAAGTCATTGATGTTGTAATTGATGATAATTTTATTTTTATGAGTATTGGTTATTTTGAGGAAGATGTTGAATTGCCTTTGAAGGAAAGTAAAGCACTTGATAAAGTGTTAAAATCTCAGCTACGCATTCACAAAAGGATTTTGGGAGAGCTTAATTTTATTTTTTGCAGTGATGATTTTTTGTTGGGTATGAATAGGCAATTTCTAAATCATGATTATTATACGGATGTTATAACTTTTGATTATTGCGTGGGGAGAAAAGTTTCTGGTGATGTATACATAAGTACTGAGAGGGTTTTGTTTAATTCTGTTATTTTTGGACAAGATTTTCAAGAAGAATTGAGGAGAGTTATTTTTCATGGATTTTTGCATTTACTTAAATATGCAGATAAGGATCCAAAGGATATTGATGAGATGAGGCGAATGGAGTTGGTTCTATTAAAACAATATGATTCTGCCTAGTTAGTTTTAAATTTTTGTGGTTTTAGAAAAGTGAATGGAGAAAATTAGAAAATATGATATAGTAGTAGTGGGTGCGGGACACGCAGGTTGTGAAGCCGCATATGCGGCTGCAGTATTGGGATCTAGTGTTTTGTTGGTAACCATGGATTTAAATCGGGTTGCACAGATGAGTTGTAATCCTGCTGTCGGTGGCATAGCAAAAGGACAGATTGTTCGTGAGATTGATGCATTGGGGGGAATGATGGGAAAAATCACTGATTCAAGTTCGCTACAGTTTAGAATGCTGAATCGTTCCAAGGGACCGGCTATGTGGAGTCCAAGGGCACAGTGTGATAAAAACAAATTCTCAGAGAATTGGAGAATTGCACTTCAAGAGTGTAAAAATGTAAGTTTCTGGCAAGGTTCTGCTGTAGAATTGATTTTGGAGGGCAATTTCATAAAGGGTATTCGAACAGATTTGGGCATTGAATTTTATGCTGATGCTGTCGTTCTCACAAATGGTACCTTTCTTAACGGTTTGTTGCACTTTGGCAAAACACAGGTTGGTGGGGGAAGAATATCTGAACCAGCTTCACTTGGAATCAGTGAGCAACTTCTTAGTTTGGGTTTTAGGATCGGAAGGATGAAAACCGGAACTCCTCCAAGGTTGGACAGGCGCACCATCAATTTTTCTGTCTTGGAGGAGCAAGCAGGAGAAAATGATCTTCAGTTTAGTTATTACTACAAAAGAGATTTCATTCTTAAACAATTGAATTGTCATATTACCTATACGAATGAACGCGTGCATCAGGAGTTGGAGAAAGGATTCAAGTTTTCACCGATGTTTGATGGTACCATCAAAAGTTTAGGTCCTCGCTATTGTCCTAGTATTGAGACTAAATTGATCATTTTTTCCGACAAGCTTTCTCATCAATTGTACCTGGAACCTGAGGGTATTGATTCGACGGAATATTATTTGAATGGTTTCTCTACTTCTTTACCGTTTGAAGTACAGGAAGAGGCAATTAAATTTGTGCCAGGTTTAGAAAATGCAAAAATCATTAGACCTGGTTATGCAATCGAGTACGATTTTTTTGATCCCACTCAATTGAATCATTCTTTGGAGTCTAAATTGGTGAATGGATTATTTTTGGCAGGTCAAATCAATGGAACTACTGGCTATGAGGAGGCTGGTGCGCAAGGTTTGATGGCAGGTGTTAATGCACATAGAAAGTTGATGGGGGATAGTCCATTCTTGTTGACCAGGGATCAGGCTTATATCGGGGTGTTGATCGATGATTTGGTAACAAAAGGTGTGGATGAACCATATAGGATGTTCACCAGTAGGGCAGAACATCGTCTATTGTTACGGCAAGACAATGCCGATGAAAGACTTTCTGAGATTGGTTACAAGTTAGGTCTTCTGCCCGAACGACATTACAAAGTTTTCAAATTCAAAAGTGATTTGGTGGATTCTCATTTGGAAAGGTTGAAGGGAATCTCCATTAGACCAGAGTTGGTCAATGATTTTTTGATTAAAAATACATCAAGTCCAATTAGACAAAGGTCTAAGTTTTTGGCCATACTATCAAGACCTCAGGTAAGTCTGAAGTCTTTGCTTCTGGATATTCCATACTTGGGCAAGTATTTTAAGTCTATTCCTGAGGATATATTTGATGAGGTAATTCAGGCAATTGAAATAAGGATTAAGTATGCTGGCTATATAGACAGAGAATTTTTGGTCGCCGACAAATTGAATAGACTAGAAAATATTAAGATTGAGAATAAGTTCAATTATTCAGAAATTCAATCGCTTACGACAGAGGCGAGAGAGAAATTAGCTAAAATTAATCCCAAAACCATTGGGCAAGCGCATCGTATTCCAGGGATATCACCAAATGATATCAATGTATTGTTGGTTTTACTTGGGAGATGATGTTCCACGTGGAACAAATACTTTTAATTATGACAGTCACAATAGCAGATGTTAAAAATTCGGTTCGAAATATTCCAGATTTTCCCAAAGAAGGAATTCAGTTCAAAGACGTTTCTACAGCATTTAAAGAGAAGAAAATCTTCAAATTTATTGTTTCAGAAATAAAAAGCCACTATGAAGATCTTGGAATTACAAAGGTTGTAGGAATTGAATCACGTGGTTTTATTCTTGGAAGTACCTTGGCAGGCGAGTTACATGCCGGTTTCGTTCCAGTTAGAAAGCCTGGAAAGCTTCCTGCAGAGACTTTCGCGCAGTCGTATGATCTGGAATATGGATCCGACTCCTTGGAGATTCATACAGATTCATTGGACAAGGAGGATGTAGTATTGATACACGATGATTTGCTGGCAACTGGAGGTACCATCAATGCAGCAGTTAATCTTGTAAGAAAATTTGGTGTTACGAAAATCTATGTCAACTTTTTTGTGGAGTTGGATTTTCTGAAAGGGCGAGAGCGTATTGATAAAAATGTTCCCGTATGGTCTTTAATTCATTATTGAAATTTCTGTGAATAGGAATTCCGAACACGAACCATACAAAGAGGCCAAAGAATTACCTTCAAATCCTGGGGTTTACCAGTTTTTTGACAAAGAGGGTAGGATTATTTATGTAGGAAAGGCTAAGAATCTCAGGAAAAGAGTTTCTTCCTATTTTTTAAAGAATCAAGAGAACAGAAAAACGGCTATATTGATAAGTCAGATTGATAGAATCAGGCATATCATTGTAGATAGTGAAGAGGATGCTTTAATTTTAGAGAATAATTTAATAAAGCAATTTCAGCCCAAATACAATATATTATTAAAGGATGATAAATCTTTTCCCTGGATATGTATTCGCAACGAACAATTTCCACGGATTTTTTATACCAGGCGTGTTGTAAAAGACGGTTCGAATTACTTTGGTCCCTATACCTCAGTATTCATGGCAAGAACCATATTGGAAGTGATTAAGCAGTTATTTCCGATTCGCAGTTGTAATCTTTTGCTTTCCGATTCGAATATTGCAGCTAAAAAATTTAAGAAATGTTTGGAATATCAAATTGGCAATTGCAAAGCACCTTGCGAGCTCTTGTACAATAAAAGCAATTACAATCAGGATATTTACAATGCAAAGTCAATTCTAAGTGGAACTTTGTCACCTGTATTTGGCTTTTTAAAGTCTGCGATGCATGCAGCATCGGAAAGGTACGATTTTGAAAAGGCCAATGAATTCAAAGCAAAGATTCAAATTTTGGAGAACTACAAATCGAAATCATTGGTATGTAGCGCGACCCTGACCAATTTGGATGTTTTTTCATTCCATGAAGATGAAAAGATTGCTTATGTGAATTATTTCAGGATCGTGGATGGATCGATCGTAACCACCTATTTGTTGGAAATTCGGAAAAAGCTAAATGAATCCAGGGAAGATATTTTGTCTTTTTGCATGGTAGAAATACGTAGAATTTGCCAATCTGATTCGACCGAAATTATTTTGCCATTTTTGATTGGGTATAATTTAACAAATACCCGTATGAGTGTACCGCAAATAGGAGAGAAGAAGAAATTACTTGAATTGTGTGAGAGGAATGGCAAAATGTTTATGTTGGAAAGAGCTAAAAATGAGTCTCTTAAGTCTCCTGTATTGAAAAAGAACCGTGTTTTGGAAAAAATGAGGACTGATTTGAAAATGGAAGTATTACCTCATTGGATTGAGTGTTTCGATAACTCAAATATCTCTGGTGATTTTCCTGTCTCTTCTTGTGTTGTATTTAAGGATGGTCAACCATTTAAATCACAATACCGGCATTTTAATGTTAAGACGGTGCAGGGTCCCAATGATTTTGCAACCATGGAGGAGGTCGTGGAAAGAAGATATACAAGACAGTTAAAAGAGGGTAGGCAACTTCCTGATTTAATTGTAATTGACGGAGGTAAGGGCCAGCTTTCATCCGCTTATTCGATTCTTAGAAAATTGGGAATCGAAAACAAGGTCACCCTTTTGGGGATTGCCAAAAGGCTGGAAGAACTCTATTTTCCCAATGATCCAATCCCACTTTATTTGGATAAGAAATCGGAGACACTCAAGGTATTGCAGCATCTTCGGGATGAGGCTCACCGATTTGGTATCACATTTCACAGGACGAAGCGCTCAGAAAAATTTACATCCTCTGAGTTATTGGAAATTAGTGGTTTAGGCCCCAAGAGTGTAGAAAAATTGCTGGTAGAGTTTAAGTCGTTGGAGAACATGAAGTCTGTCTCTTTACCTGATTTGTCGAGGATCGTTGGAAAAGAGCGGGCTGTTAAGGTGATAGACTATTTGAAAGGCCAAGGATTAAAACAGTGATTCAATAAACATCTGCCTGAAATCCTCGGAACCCAAGGAGGTTATGGTGTTGGATAATGCATACAGGTTGTGCTCCTTCCCAATTAGGCTCTCTCCAAATATTCTGTGGTTAGTATTTGTCTGGCTTTCTTTTCCGAATTCAATTTTCTCAATGATACCTTTTACAACTTCTATCTTGTATCCGATGGTTTTTTCTTTTAAAATAAAATGGTTGGAATAGCTGTATTTTGGTGAATAACCGAAAATCCAATCTCTTTGTGAGTATTTTGAGATGGCCAATTCCTTTATTTCCCTGATCTGAGACAAAGGCAGGGTATAGGCTTGGATAGGATACAAATCTCGCAGAAAGGATTCAAAATTGGCAGTTAATTGATTGATATCTAGATTAATATGATATTTTGTGAGGTTTTTTACCGAAGATTTTACCGAGGAGATGGCTTTGTCCTGAAACCTGCTGGTCTCCCCTTTTAGAGCTGCAGAAAGATGTGTTAAATTGCAGTCAATGAGCAAGGTTCCATGAGCAAGCACCCGATTTTTAAAAATGTGCATGGCACTTCCGGATACTTTTTTGTCCTCTACCCTAAAATCATTTCTTTCGGTAAGTAGAAGATTGGGAATTGGGCCTTTCAGGAAATTAAAGAGCGATTTTGTAATAGCTTGGTAGGATGCAGTCTCTCCTGGCAAGATAGATTGTATAAAGCTAAAATTTAGATTTCCTTCATCGTGATAGACGGCTCCACCACCCGATAATCTTCTGGCTATTAATATTTTATTGTCATATACGTATCTGGGATCGATCTCTTTCAGTGTGTTTTGATGTTTGCCAACGACTACACAGGGCTGGTTAACATATAACAATACGAAATTGTCCGAAGTCTGTTTTAGCAAGTATTCTTCAGTAGCTAGGTTGAAATAGGGGTCCTGACTGGAGGAGAAGATAAAATTCATCGTTTAATAATTTGAGAACTCTGTTTTTATGGTGAAACACTATGATCTTGCATTAGCCGGACCAATAGTTTAGCTATCCAGGTAATTTTCATGTTATCAACAATCTTGTATCAGGAACTTTTTCCTTGCTGCAATTGTCATGATTTCAAATATACTTAAAACATTGGGGTAGCACAACGGCCCTGAAGTCTGAGTTAGGATCATTTTTTATGTGTTTCGACTTGGCGGGATCAATTTGTTTCGTAGCAAGAATGGTCGTTTACTGGCATCCTTGGTCATAGAAAGATCAAAAGAGCTGACACAAAGGTGATGAACACCACAATCCAGCGATAGTGCTGTTCTGGTATGGCATGTACGACTTTAATTCCGATGTAGGCTCCCAACATGACAAAAGGAATGACCATCAGGTCAATAAGCAGTGTCTTTTCCTGTATGTTGTCCCAAACAAAATACTGCAACGGCAGTTTTGTCAGATTGATAATGGCAAAAAACCAGGCTGTTGTTCCAATGTAGTTCTTTTTATTTAAATGCAGGGAAAGAAGGTAGATCGCAAATACCGGACCGGCTACATTGCCGATCATGGTGGCGAAACCACCAAGTATTCCAAATAGTGCCGCAAACCATGGCCGGTCAGGAAAATTTATTTTTTGATTTTTCCTGTCATTTAACACCATCAATATCAAAGAGAAAAGCACAGAAATGGCTATCAGTTGTTTAAATTGCTGATCGTTTACGCCTGCGCCAATCCAGAGTGCCAGAATTAAACCAAGAATGGCCCATGGAAGAGCTCTGAGCAATGGTTTCCATTCGGCATGCCTGTGATAGTGGATCACGGCAAAGATGTCCGCTGTAATCAGAATGGGAAGCAATACCCCGGTAGAAGCCTTTCCTCCAAAGATCATGGCCATCGCTGGGACCATTAACATGGAAACACCCGGAACTCCTGTTTTAGACATCCCCGCCAGGAGTGCGCACAAGGCAATGAGCGCCCATTGGGCGTAGGATAGTGAAAAACTCTCGAAGAAAGCTGACATTTTATTAATTTTCTGGTTTGAATGGTTTTGACTATTTTTGCAAAAAATTTAAAGATAGTTTTTTAACGTTCAAATCTAGAGCATAATGGCAAGTTTAGCAGATTTTCGCAATGGACTGTGTATTGAGTTCAATGACCAAATTTTTCAGATAGTAAGTTTTCAGCATGTAAAGCCCGGTAAAGGCCCCGCCTTTGTCCGTACCAAGCTTAAAAATATGAAGACCGGAAAAGTGATCGACAATACATTTTCTGGAGGTACAAAAATTACAACTGTCAGGGTGGAGCGAAGGCCCTATCAATATTTGTACCATGATGAGACAGGATACAACTTCATGAATGCAGAAACATTTGAACAAGTGAATATTGAAGCTGCCATGGTGGAGAACGCGGATCTGATGAAAGAGGGAATGACGGTTGAGATCACCTACCATGCAGAAACAGAAACTCCATTAACCGTGGATTTGCCACCATTCATTGAATTGGAGATAACCTATGCCGAACCCAGCGAACGTGGAAATACAGCCTCCTCAACAGCCTTAAAGGCGGTTACAGTAGAATCCGGTGCAACCATTATGGTTCCACTGTTTATCAACCAGGGAGATGTTATCAAAGTAGATACCCGTGACCGTTCCTATTCTGAACGTGTGAAAAGATAAATGAACCACCACAAAAAAAGGCCGGAAGATAATTCTTCCGGCCTTTTTTTGTGTATAACTATAACAATCAGATAATTAGCATCGCATCGCCATAGGTTCCAAACCGGTATTTTTCCTTAATTGCCTCTTTGTAGGCATTCATCAGGTTGTCGTAGCCCGCAAAGGCACTCACCATCATGAGAAGGGTGGAGAGTGGCAGGTGAAAATTTGAAACCATGCTATCCGCTACGCTAAAATCATAAGGAGGGAAAATGAATTTGTTGGTCCAACCTTCAAAGGGTTTTAGCATTCCATTGGTGGAGACAGAGGTCTCAAGGGTCCTCATCACCGTGGTCCCCACGGCACAAACCCTGTGACGCTCTTCTTTGGCTGCATTGACAATACCTACCGCGTCATCCTTGATCCAGATCTGTTCTGAATCCATTTTATGTTTGGTAAGGTCCTCAACATCTACGCTTCTAAAATTACCAAGTCCAACGTGAAGGGTAATTTCGGCAAAATTGACACCCTTAATCTCCAGTCTCTTCAATAATTCGCGGCTGAAGTGAAGGCCCGCCGTCGGAGCAGCAACCGCTCCTTCATGTTTGGCGAAAACCGTTTGGTAACGTGATGCATCATCCTCTTCCACCGGGCGATTGATAATCTTTGGCAATGGAGTTTCACCCAATTTAAACAGGGTGTCCTTGAATTCATCGTAGGTTCCATCGAAGAGAAAACGAAGCGTGCGGCCTCTTGAGGTGGTATTGTCAATTACCTCTGCAACCAAAAGATCGTCATCTCCAAAATACAGCTTGTTTCCAATTCTAATTTTCCTGGCAGGATCTACCAATACATCCCACAATCTTAATTCACGATTCAACTCACGGAGCAGGAAAACTTCAATTTGAGCACCGGTTTTTTCCTTGTTTCCATACAATCTGGCAGGAAATACCTTGGTGTTATTGAATACCATTACATCTTTGTCGTTGAAATAGTCAATGACATCTTTGAATATTTTATGCTCAATGTCGCCGGTTTGACGGTTCAAAACAAGTAACCTGGATTCGTCCCTGTTTTTGGATGGATGGAGGGAGATCAATTCGTCAGGTAAATTGTACTTAAATTTCGAAAGCTTCATTGTTGATGACATTTATGTGATTTATATATTTTTACTAATACTGTTTTGAAAATAATTAGAAAGCATATCTGATAACTCTTGAAGATCAAGGCTTTGGTCCAATGTATAAATTCCAATCCTCGTCCTTACCAATCCTTTGAGATAAGCACCACTGTTGAGTGCCTTTCCAATATCCCTTGCCAGGGCCCGAATATAGGTCCCTTTGCTGCAAACAATTCTCAATTCTATTTCCGGCAGATCAAATCTTAGGAGCTCTATCTCTTTAATGACAAGCATCTTCGGCTTCAGCTCTACCTCTTTTCCTTTTCTGGCAAATTGATAGGCTCTTTTCCCATCCACTTTAACTGCAGAGTATACCGGTGGTACCTGCTCAATTGCTCCCACAAATAATTTCAGCACCTCTTCAACTGCTTCCCTGGTTATATGAGACGTCTCAAACTGCTCATCCTCTTCTGTTTCCAGATCGAAGGAGGGAGTGGTAGCTCCTACCTTCAAAAGGGCAATGTACTCTTTCTCGTCAGCCTGTATTTCATCAATCTTCTTGGTTAACTTACCGGAACACAATACCATAATTCCGGTTGCTTTTGGATCCAGTGTCCCGGCATGACCTAATTTTAGTTTTTTGATCTTCATCAGCCGGCAAAGCATATTCCTGATTTTTTGAACCAAATCGTTGGAGGTCCAATCGAGTGGTTTGTTGACTACCAGAATTTCGCCCTGAATGAAATCAAAAATTTTTGACTCCTTATATCTCATTAAATGAACGGGTAATATTGTAAATCAAGCGGTTAAAGCAGGCGGTTGTGCTTGCTGCATTGGAACATTCAATATTGGAATTGAGAGGTGTTCTTTTGATTTTTATGATTTAGGCTTTTTCATGATGGCATAAATCTCAAAAAGAAAGCCAAACATTACAACCAAGGGTGCCAGGGTAATCCTTCTGAAACTGAAAATGACCTCTTTGTTGAAAACATTCGGGTCGGTACTTTTTCCGCCGGTCATTAGCGCAAATCCAAGAATGATGATGACCAATCCAATCAACATCAATTTCAGATTCTCCTTCCCAAGTGCAAACCCTGCCGGGTCTGATGGTCCACTATTCTTAACCATTTACAATGAATTAGTTATTAACCCGCAAAGATAGTTCAATAATAGAGCTGATCAAACTTCATTCGTAAAAATTTATTTACAGCAAAATAGGTAGACAATGCAGTCATAAATATTCCGAACAAAAATATCCCGAGAACCAGCAGGGCCAATGATAAGGAGTCTTGGAAATCAATTAGTTGCTTCAATTCAGCTTGGTAAGAGAAGAAGATCATCAGCAGCATAAGGCAGGCAATAATTGCCCCATAAATCCCATGCAAAATACTCTTTGCCACAAAGGGGAAGCGGATAAAGGACCTCGTTGCACCCACCAGTTGCATCGAATTGATCAGGTATCTTTTGGCATAAATGGACAATCTAATGGTATTGTTAATCAGGGCGATGAAGATGATGAACATAATCGCACTCAGCCCCATAATGATCAAACTGAGTTTTTTTACATTGTCGTTCAGTTGTTTCACCAAATTGCGCTGATAATAGACCTCCTGAACTTCAGGAAATTTTAAAAATTGGGCTTCAAGTTGAGCCATGCTTTCCGGATTGGTATAGGAGGCATTGACTTTTACATCTATGGAGGAGAGCAACGGATTGTAACCCAGAAAATCGACAAAATCTTCCCCCAGATCTTTTTTCAATTCATCTGCTGCTGTTTTTTTGTCAACAAAACGGGTGGATTTGATAAAAGAGGTTGCTTCAAGTGTTTTTTGCAACTTGAGAACGTCTACCTCCCTGGTGTCTTCCTTCAGAATCAGGGTTACACCTACATTTTCCATGATGTAATCAGTCAGCCGCTTGGTATTGATCTGCAACAAGCCAAGCAATCCAAAAAGGAAAAGTACCAGCGATATGCTCAGGGTTGTACTAAAATATGAGCTAAAGAGCGATTTTCTTAATTTTTCTTTTGCCATTTTGGAATAGGTTTAAAAGAGCGATAATTTACGGAACGCAGTGAAAAGCGCATTTTACATACGCCGCAGGCGATTAAAGCTGCTTTGGACGGTTTTTCAAATTTACGTTTTTAAAAAGAACGAATCCGATGATCAACAACAAAATAAGTGAGGAGACCATGGAGATCTGTTTGCCCAATCTGTAGGACAGGGGTTCAAATTTAAAGGTAATGTCATAGGTTCCCTCGGCCAGAACCAATGCTCTCAGGATGTAATTGGCCTGGAAGCAGGGGATAAGTTTACCGTCAATGTAGACATTCCATCCCTTGGGGTAATAAATTTCAGAAAAGAGTGCAATCTCTTTCCCTTTTCCGGCATAGCTGTAAACCAATTGATTGGGACTATAGCTTTTCAATGAGAGGGTAGAGGTGCTCTTCTCTCCAGGGGATAAATTGCCTAGCAATGGCTGGAATTTTCTGTTTACTACTGCTACTTTGCTCAAATCTACCTTGCCAATGGCATCAATTTCCTGGTCGGCGTTTTCAACCAGTTGGTAAGCCGAAACAGTCCAGGCATTTCCCATTGCATGAATGTTCCCAAGGGGAGCAGCTTCGGGATTGTATATCAAATATTTGGTATTCAGCATATTCAACACATTTAATCCGATGAAGAGGGAATCTACCCCCCGCTCCGTTTTCAAGGAGTTCAGCTTTGCACCCAACTGCTGGATCTCATTCCCAATGTGGTAATCAATCACCTCCTGGTATCTTCTCATTTTGGCGCCATGGTATCCTCCAATGGATTGATGGTAATAGGAGGTGCTTGCTTCATTGAAAGGGTCGACAGAGAGGTTAAGTACCCGGAATTCGGATTTGTCTTTGAGGATCTCCTTGTCGGCATTGGTCATCGGATAGGGATTCCTGGCCTTCTGTTCCTGCACGAAATTATCTTCGCCGAGGTACCTCTTGTTAACTCCCCACATGTCGACAAGTATTAAGAAACCAATCAGATACAACGCGTTATTTGATTTTAATTTTTTAGCTACATAGAGCCATATAATCACTGCGACTGCCAGGATAAAAGCCAGGGAGCGAAGCGCATCCTCCCTCAGAAAAGAGGTGCGGTCACTGACCAGCCCTTTATGAATCCACTCGGGCATTTGCGCATCGTTGGCCGAAACAAAGGAGCCTGACAATCCTGGTAGGAGGAAAAAAAGGAAGGATAGTCCGGCAGTAAGACCCAAACTCCAGATCAAAGCCTTTTTCCATTGGGCTTTGTCGATCTCTTCCGTAAATATTTTGTTGAGGCCGATGGATGCCATCAGGGGAATGGTAAAGCTGGCTATCACCAGGATCATGGAGACAGTCCTGAATTTGTTGTAGCCTGGGAAATAGTCCAGAAAAAAACTGGTGAGCGGCATGAAATTACGTCCCCAGGACAACAGTATGGAAAAAATGGTAGCTGCTACAATCCAGGCTCTTACGGCGCCTTTTGTTAGAAACAGGGAGAGAACAAAAAGGAACAATACGATGGCCCCGACATAAACGGGCCCCGATGTTCCGGGCTGTGTTCCCCAGTAACCTGGAAGTTGTTTGACAATGGCGTTCGCATTGGGGACATTGTTGCTGCGCAAAAGTTCAGCGGTAGATGATTCCTGGCCGAAATCGATCATCGAGGCACCCCCTTTGAAATTGGGGATCAGCAGCGTCATCGTTTCATCCACCCCATAACTCCAGCCGGTGGCATAATCCTTGTCCAGTCCTGATGTTTGGTTCCCTTTATCCTGTGTCAATTCGGACGGTCCCCGGATGGAGAATTTCCCATATTCGTAGGTTGTCCAGAGTTTTTCAGAATTGGTGGCAATGGCCAGAATGGCAAAGAGGAAAACCACCGCACTTCTTTTCAGGAAGTCGGTCACTGACTTTTCCTTCACCGCAAAATAGAGTTCTGCCATCCCGAAGATCAGGATGGTAAGCATGGTATAGTAGGTAATCTGCAGGTGGTTGGCATAGATTTGAAGCGCCAGAAAGAGGGCAAACAAAGCACTTCCCACCCAGAGATTTTTCTTCCAGGCATGGTAAAGTGCCCCAATCATCGGAGCCATGTAACCAATGGCTACCGCCTTGGTGTTGTGGCCGGCGGCAATGATGATAAAGTCGTAGGAGGAGAATCCGAAGGCAATGGCGCCAATCAGACTGATCCAGGGATTTAATCCAAAGAGGAGCAAGGCGATGTAAAATCCGATCAGGTAGAGAAAGACAAAGCTGATCGGGCGCCAGTCAAACAAGGTGGTCAACTTGTAGATGGGGGTGATCAGGGTGTAGGTAGGCAAACCAATCAGGTAAGCCGGCATGCCGCCAAACATGGAGTTGGTCCACAAGGCAAGATCGGAGTGGGTCTTGTTGTAATCGATGATCTCCTTGGCCATTCCGGTAGCCGTGTTGGTATCGTGCTGGTTCAGTTTTTTCCCTTCCAGCTGTGGAGAGAAATAGATTGCCGGAAGAATCAAAAAGAGTAGAACGGCAGTCAGGTGCGGAAGGGCTTTCTTGAAAATTGGATTATCCATGGCTACTGTGTTGATATTCGGTCGTAAAAGTACATTTTTTTATACAATGGTTTTTCCTACTTTTGTCCTTATTTGAAAATTCTATCCTGTTGGGAATCATTGTCAAACAATCCGTTAAAGGAACAATTTACGTCTATCTGGGTGTTCTGCTGGGATTTATCACCACAGCCATTCTCCTTCCCCGCATCTATACCACCACCGAAGTCGGATTGCTGAAGATCATTGTCACCTACTCCACCCTGATTGCCCAATTTGGTACACTTGGAATCAACGGTGCCACCATCCGGTTGTTCCCTTTCTTCCGCACAGAGGACAACAAACACCATGGATTTCTTCCCTTTGCACTATCCATAGGAATGATTGGATTCCTTATTTCGGCCATCTTGTTGTTGATATTTAAGCCATTACTCGTAGAGATGAGCCTGGAGAAATCCACCCTGCTGGTCGAATACATCAACTATCTGGTGGTGCTTGTTTTTTTTCAGTTGTTCTTCTCCATCCTGGATATCTACTACTCTGCCCTGATGAACAGCGTTCATGGCACCTTCCTGAAGGAGATTTTTCAAAGGGTCCTGATCATTCTGATGATTGCACTCTACTATTTCAATCTGCTCACCTTTCACCAGTTTGTATTGGCCTACATCGCAGCCATTTCGTTACCTACCATTTACATCCTCTATACCCTGATCAGGGAGGGTCAATTTAACCTGCGGTTCGAACTTGGTTTTCTTGACAGGAAAATGATCCGTTCGGTAGGTGTAGTCTCTCTTTTCAGTATACTGAATGGTTTAACGGTCATCATGATCCAGAATGTGGATTTGATTATGATCAATAAAATGATGGGACTGGATGCCGCCGGGGTCTACGCCATCTGCTTCTTTTTTGGCATTGTGGTGAGTCTTCCGGCACGATCCATCTACAAAATTGCCAATGTAGCTGCGGCGGAAGCCTGGAAAAACGAGGACAGAAAAACGCTGAAAGATATCTACGAAAAGAGCTGCCTCACCCTTTTTGTGATTGGGTCCTACCTTTTTCTGGGGGTTTGGCTCAATATTGACAACATCATCCAGATCGTAGGGCCGGAGTACCTCTCGGGCAAATGGGTGATTTTCTTCATTGGACTGGGTTGCCTGTTGGACATGGCCACGGGGGCCAACAGTTCGCTGATGGGCACCTCCAAATATTACAAAGTCCAGTCTTACCTCTTGCTGGTGTTGGTGGTCTTGTTGGTGTCGCTCAACCTGTTGCTTATTCCGCGGTATGGTTTAACGGGAGCAGCTGTGAGCAGTGCGGCCTCGCTGGGAGTGCTTAACCTGTTGCGTTACCTATTCCTCTATTTCAAGTACGGGCTGCAGCCCTACAACAAGCGTTTCATCTACATTCTATTGATCAGCGCATTTGCCTATTTCCCGGCATTTGCCCTACCCCTGCATTTTCATTACATCATTGATTTATTGATAAGAAGTACCATTTTCTCCATTCTATTTCTGTTGCCCATCTATTTTTTCAGGATTTCACCAGATCTCAACCAGGCAGCAGACAAAGTATTGAAGAAGTTCAGAATAATCCCGAATGCTGATTAAAATTGTATTTCTGGCGAAATTTTGAAGACAATTCGAATTAAACAAGAAAATTTTCGGCTTTGAAAACCTTATTTTTTCAGGTAACCTTGGTAGAAAAAATGAATCGTTTTGCGAAACCCGCCCGTGTACAATTACTGATTAGAAGCTGTCTTCCGGGATCGGGCGGAAGGAGAGAACCTAGAAAGTAGATTTTTTCAAATAAGGTAATAAGGTCGGGGTTATCTCTACGCATCTTGTTACTACTAAGGTTGCCATAGGAAATAAGGTTTTACAAATTCTGTTGTTTGGAACAAATAATAGAAATGTAAATTTACCAAGATAGATTAAAAGACATATTTAAACTTATAATGTGTAGTTCTATGATGCAAATGAAACCACTGGTATCTATTATCTCCCCTACCTACAACCACGAGAAATACCTGGCCGACTGCATCGAATCTGTCCTGAGCCAGAGCTATCCCGAATGGGAGATGATTATCCTCAACGATGGCAGTACCGACCGTACGGCAGAAATCGCTGCTTCCTACCGGGATGCCGATAGCAGGATCAAACTGGTCAACCAGGAAAATGTTGGCATCTTCAGGCTCTCCGAGACCTACAACAAAGGAGTTGCCATGGCCAGGGGCGAATATTTGGCCATTTTGGAAGGTGATGACTGCTGGGCCCCCAACAAACTGGAGATACAGGTGAAGGCGATGCAAAACGATCCATCCGCTGCAGTCTGCTGGAGCATGGCCAGGTGCGTCAATGCAGATAAAACGGTGGTCTATTACACGGCACCCGAACTGGATGCGCCCGATGCCGGCAATTACAACAACGATCCGGCGGGGAGTATCCTGAATATTTTCCTCTACCGGAATTGCATCCCCGCCCTGACCATACTGATCAAAAAAGAGGCTTTGATAGAAGTCGGTGGATTCAAACAGTTGTTCAACCTTCCCCTGGTGGATTTGCCCACCCTGTATGAACTCGCCATGGTGGGCAGGTTCATCTTCGTCCCGGAAACCCTTGGCGATTGGCGCAACTATGCCTCCCAGGTCACCAAGACCTATCCGGCAGTCATGACAGAGGGGTTTTACAAGATGGCGAAAGCTTTTTTGAAGGGCCACCCATCGGCCGAATC
This sequence comes from Tangfeifania diversioriginum, assembly GCA_945873105.1. Taxonomy (GTDB): domain Bacteria; phylum Bacteroidota; class Bacteroidia; order Bacteroidales; family Prolixibacteraceae; genus CAINVV01. Next base: position 82,528 of record CAMCBW010000005.1, on the reverse strand, counting down.
CTTAAAGGTGGATGTGAAGGAGCTCAATCGCTACTATACCCGCAGGATGGTGATTGCCTATGCCCGTTCGGGGAGGTACAAACTGATCCGGAAGGAGTATGCATCGGCCAGAAAAGATTACGTGAAGGCAATTTCCGGTTACGGATTGGCAGAGCCGGTCTGGAAACTCCGGGCTGCCGTGGGCTGGGTTTTCAGTTTGTTTCACCTGGATGTGGAGGGGCTGTCGAGGTTTTTGGGGAAGAGATCGTATACCGGGCATTAACCTGATCGGTGACCTGGTGAAAGTCAACCGGTCACTTTGCTGGACAGCATAATTGACTTAAAGACTCAAGAAAAAAAATATTATGAGCAATAAATTAGTGCTGCTCCTCTTTTTATCCTTTACAGGAGTTTCAAATGCACTTGGACAAACTGCTTTAGAAAAGGCAATGAAGAGAATAAATGTAAGTCTAAATATTCCTTCCGCTTTTTCAGTTACGCAAAATAAGGAGCTTATATTTGTTACACAAGACAGCATTTTTCCGACCATAAAACAGGTCTATAATTTTGAACCCTCTTATGGAAGTACTGCATTCAAGGTGATTTTTGGCACTATACATTCCATTTTTACACACAAAGATGGTGTGTGTTTGGTTTTCGTCTTTGTTTCTCCAGGAAAAGGAGGTAGTGACTTTGGAAATGCGGGTTTGAATGCTTTAAATAATCTCAATTTTGGTAGGATAAAGCACGATTTCAGGTATGGTAAACCCATGGATAGTGCATCAGAAAGTGAATCAGTTGAGTTAAATTCTATGCTCACACATTATCCAAAAGAACAAGCGCAGAAAATGTTTAATGCAAATGTGATGGTGATGTATCCGCTCAATTTACGCGGAAATGTTTACAAGGATAAATATACAAGAAGCAGAGCTGTTGTTGTAAATAAAGACGGACTGGAATTTTACTTGTATTTTATGATGACCGATTCTAGTGTAAATAATTTTGATAATTACCTAAACGATCTTAGTAAAGCATTTTGGTTCAAGGATTGATTGAACCTATTGGGTTAAAATATAATATACCAGACAATTACAATTAATTCAAATAAACCAAGCCACTAATAGCATCTATCAGCAAGCAGGGTTAACATGTAAGTAAAAAAGGAAAGTTTAAAAATGAAGCAAATGGTTAAGAAATATTCAGTTTTGATATGTTTGGTCATTTCCGTGATTTTGATTGTAAAAGCATCTTTCGTTTATCCTGGCGGTTCATTGCTTGACGAAAATTCCATAGGGTTTGACTGGTCAAAAAATTTCATAAGCAATCTGTTTGCGGCAAATGCAATAAATGGTTCAGAAAACCCTGGCAGGATATGGGCAATTGTAGGAATGGCCTTCCACTCGGTGGGTTATGGAATTTTTTTTATCAATATGTCAAAAAAATTATCTTCCAGTCAATGGGCTAATGTTTTAAAATTTATTGGCACTGCCAACATATTATTTATTTTCCTGCTTGCAACACCCTTGCATGACTTGGGTACCCTATCGATCATTTTAACCTTGTTTGGTTTATTTACCATTACCGTATTTGTCCTTAAGTCAAAACTTCATTGGCTTAAATTCGGCTGTATTCTTTGCTTATTGACTTTTTACGGCTTCTTTTCCCTATATGGGTTTGGTTATTTGGGTTTGGCGGTCATAATGCAGAAAGTATACAATGCAAGCGCGGTACTATTGGTTTTAGCGCTGGAGTATTTTACCAAATCTGAAGACTTTGTACAAATTAAACCGGGAGGGCAAAAAATAGAAGCAACGAACCGCTAATACGGTTTTGGTTAAGGTGGCGGTTCAGTGCTCCGCAGACACATTTGTGGTGAAAATCGGCACCTTCGCCAAAGCCCGAAACCGATAGCATTGTGGCCACTTGAATCAACGTAGTTCCCTTATCAACACGCGACCTTAACTTTTTGAGAGTTGCATCTTCAATTGGCTTAACTCGCCATCCACCACGGCAAGGGTAGCGGTCTGCCCGGCATAGCCCGATTTGCTGCACGATACCGTGTAACTGCCGGCCGGCAGCGATTTGACAATAAATCCGCCTTTTTTGGCAGTTTTCTTCACCAGCAGCGGGCCAGGCGCGGTGCCGGGGGTAGCCGATTTGGCCATCAACCCGTTGCCATCCGCATCAAAGGTGAGGATCGCCTTTTTGAGCGGTTCGCCACTCAACAGGTCGGTTACCAACCCTTTCACGGCCAGTTTGCTTCTGCCGGTGGTAGTCAGTCTGCGCACCGATTTGTAGCCGTTGTAAAAGTTGGGTTGAGTCAGCTTAACGATCTCCATCGTTACATCAATGTTCTTCAGGGCCGAATCGGCAGCCGCAAAGGCGCCGGCCAACTGTTGGGTGCTCTGCTTGGTTTCCGTTCTCCCTACGCGTGGTTTGGGGATCGCAGACACGTAGCCATTGATGGTGTGCTGCAGCGCAGCCTGGGTGGCGGCAGTGATCCCGTAAGCCGTCAGTGCCGTCAGGTTACTCTGCGCCCGGTCATAAATACCCTGGGCATAATCCCTGCGTACATTGTCGGCTGCCTTGTCCAGTTCACTTTCAGTAAACCTGGTCTCGCTTAGCAAAAGCTGGTTGTTGGCATACCGTGCATAGGCCTGCAACTTGCGCGAACTGTCGGATACGAGCATACAAAGGGTCTCTTTTAACTGGTCCTTGTGGACTTTTAGTCCTGACTTGTCAAACATCTGCTGTTCACTGTGGGTTTGGACCTGAACAATCGCACCCAAAAATGCAGCAGCGTAGCCCGAATAATTCGGAAGAGGATTCACCACAGCGGCGTTGGACGTCAGATAATCATTCACCGCCAGGTACATGCTTAGCTTACTTTCTTGTCTTGATTGCATAACAGATAGATATAAGGGATAAATAATGTTAATGAATCATTCATGTATATAAGTTACGCCGAAAAAAATTAAAAAACGAATTTCAGCCGACTTATTTTCAATAACATCCAAGGAAATACAGATTCCGCTACTTCAAAGGTAGGGTGCAGCCATTTTTTGGCAGTATAGATCCAAAGATGGTTAGTAACCGTCCGGCTATGGTCAGCAAGTGTCCGGTTGATGTAAGGGATCATCCGGCTTACGTCACTAATCATCCGGTCGATGTAAGGGATCGTCCGGCTCACGTCAGTAAACGTCCGGTTAAGGTCAGCTATCATCCGGTTAACGTCAGTAATCGCCCGGTTGATGTCACTGATCATCCGGTGTTATTACACTATCGTCCAATCCTGGTCAATGGAACGTGCAGCGGGTTATCTTACCTTAATTTACCTGATAATGAATATTTAACATTTTTGTGGGTAACCTTTTTATGTCAACCAAGATTAACTGTAGGTGAATATTTTGAGGTGAAAAAGCTGAAAATAGGTTTAGATATGGAGCAGCCGAAAACCAAACAGAGTAGGCAAAATCGTAAACATTTTATTCATTATGGCAACAAATCAGGAATTGACAGACAAATTGGCCTTGGACCTCGGTCTTGAAATTGTGAATCGGAGACCAACGGCCAGAGAAGTATTCAAATGGCTGGACATCGACCTTCTGCCACATTCATCCACCGACACGCTTTTGGGTGAGATTTACGAATGGGATACCAGAAACTGGAGGACTACCGGGGAGAATCTGATCGGGGAGATATTCACGCGAAGTGAGTTACCTGCCTTAAAACTTGCGTTGGAGGCTGTCCCAAAGGTATTTGCCAACGTACCGGATTTTGAATTTACCAAAGAGGATATCATCGATATTGGTTTCTCTATCCCTTCTCTTTTTGGCATCGGATTCAAAGGGGATATCAGCAACGCGAAAGAACTCTCGGTAAAAATTAACGGGGTTACAAAAGCAAGGATCACCAACATTGATTCCCCCGGCATTGAAATTATGCGAAGACTTTCCGAATTTTCCCAGGACCATTCCAGGGCCTACCGGAGAAAAATTAAACGAAATTACATTGCCAAGGCGCTCTTCTATGCCGAGAGTGTGGAGATCAGCCTGAAAAAGGAGGCGGGCGTTGACATTGAAGTGGGATTCACGGTAGAAAATGTAGCTGTAAAACCCCAGGTAGACACCGAAACCAAGAAGGAGATAAAATTGAGCTATGAGGGCAGGATGGCTCCTTTTGCCGCCACGCTGGTGATGGGAAAGGACTTTGATTTCTGATTCATTCCTGTCACCAATCGTCCAGCCCAGGGGGGACAAAGTGCAATGGCAGATGAGTGCCGTAGTTACAGCAACAGCCTTACATCCCCCTGGGCTCGACATTGGTAGCTTACTGAATGTGTTGCCCCCCCGCAAACAATTGTTATCCATACCTTTGGTGTTAACAAATAATATTCTTTTTTTTAACAGATATCCCTAAACTTAAGGTGCGTTTGTACAATCAAAACTGTTGGATAAGCGTAGGCTCATTGCATATAGACAAGTTATTCATACGTAAATAGCAGTATTAATTTGTTGAAAATTAGAACGTACGCATGGAACCCTCAGGGCAATTTACATGCTATTTTGTGCACGATAGTGCATGAGGGTTTCATCAGCTTACGTGCAACAACAAGATCGGATGGATTATAACTAAGTTTCTAAATTTGGAAACATTTATTATATTTGTGCCGTTAAGCAAGTGCAGTTAAGAATGAGATACTTTGAAACGATATTTTTAGAGGAGGCCAATGAATTTATTGCTGGACTGGACTCAAAGAGTATCAAAAAAATCTTTTACAACATTGACCTTGCCGAACAGACAAATGATCCAAGGCTTTTTAAGAAGCTTCAAAACGACATTTGGGAACTTCGGACAAAGTTCGCTGGACTTCAGATCAGACTTCTTTCATTTTGGGACAAAACCGATAATAAAATAACATTGGTAATTGCAACCCACGGTTTCGTTAAAAAGGTTGACAAAGTTCCGATAAGCGAAATTGAACATGCAACCAAATTGAGAGAAAAGTATTTTAACAGCAAACATAATAAGTAAAGATATGGCTGCAAAAGAGATGAAAACCTACACGTTTGCCGAAATGAAAGACAAGTATATCGGTGAAGTCGGCACTTCCGAAAGAGACGAGTATGAATACGAACTTCGCATGGATGTTTTGGGCAAAATGATAAAAACTGCCCGACAAGAACGTAATTTGACACAAGATGAACTTGGAAAACTTATTGGAGTACAAAAAGCTCAGATTTCTAAGCTGGAGAGCAGTGCCAATAGTGCGACAATTGACACGATATTGAAAGTTTTCAAAGCATTAAAAGCGGAGATAAATTTTAATGTAAAGCTTGAAGACAACTTTGTCAAAATCACCTGAAAAAGAAAGCCTAACGCAAATTTTCAGCTACCCATTAAGTTCGGACCCGAGTACTCGGGGTGTTTTTCGGTGGACATCTTTCCCCTCCCAATGGCGCGTTCAGGGATTGAGCTGATTTGTCCTGCGTTTCTTCCTGACGGTGTTATTTCACCGACAAATAGATGCAGGCACAATCCCCATCCCCAATGCCGTTGAGCCTGGCAGCTTCCCGGGAGAAATCCTTCATCTGTTTCCTGGTAAACATCGAAAAATCATCGGAATAGGGGATGTCCCGCAGGTACTTTTCGCTGGAGGCGAACTGCACGAAGGAGGAGTCGTAAACGATACCATCAATTTTTAATCCGGCCCTCTTTGCCAGCAGGTGCATGCTGTGGGTGGTATGCAGGAAGAGATGCCGCGGTGCATCGAGGGCAAACCAATGGGTGCGGTATTTGCGCCAGGCATGGGAGTTGGCTACAGGGATCCTGATCAGGAGTTTCCCGCTAGGTTGAAGCAGTTCACCTAATTTTTCCAGCACTTTTCCAGGTTGGTCCATGTGTTCGAAGGCATGGTGCAGCATCACGAAGTCATATTTACCCGTCATCTCAAAGAGATCCCGCTTGAGGATCTTTAAGTGGGGAGTATCTTGAAGGTCCTTTTCCAGGAAAGGATCGATGCCGGTCAGGTTCTTGAAGCCGCTGCGCTGCATCGACTGGATGATCCTGCCGGAACCGCAACCTACATCGAGAATGGAGGAGTTGAATTCCAATAACCCGGGTTTCATCCAGTGAAAGGGGTGGGGTAGGAAGAGGGAGAGCAGGGCGCCAATCGGATCAAACTTCTGCAGGTAGTGGCGCAGCAAACTTTTTTTCAGAAAATAGACCAATGGATTCAGGCTCAGCCCAAATTTTGGCTGGCGGAAGGAGTAATATTCAGTGGGATAATATTTGGAGAGGTTTTCAGGCGTTTCAACGATTTGCAAGGCATAGCAACTGGCACATTCGAGGTAATCAAATGGATCTCCCATGTTCAGCAGCCGTTCAGTAGCATGGTGAATCCGGTTGTTGTGGAGATTTCCACAGATCTTACAGGCAATGCTGGTGCTCATCGTAGCAAATTTTAGGTCCTGGCAGCAAAGATATATTATTAAGCCATTTAAATTATTACACAGAGAATTTATGACTCCTTGATGAAACTGATTATGGCTTTGAAATTATCGCTTTTTGAAAAATTTGAAAGAGAAAAATGAAGTACACAGAGAGAAAATCGCTTGCGATTTTCCAACTCTGTGTCGCTCTGGGGTTTCTCTTATGAATCTATGCAAAGGCAGAAATATCTATGCAAAGGCAATTTTGATCGATGGAAAGTTATTCTCTGTGTTATAAATTTAAACAGACCAGCAAAATGGACTCAGCCCTTTGCTTCCGGGAAAAATGATCGGTAACCTGCCTGCGGATGGTGTTTTCATGGGGATCTCCCCCTTTTAGGATCCTTTCCGAGATCAGCTGTGCAATCAATTCAGGATCTCTTTTTACCACCACACCTGCATTCCCGATCACTTCCGGCATCCCGCCTTCTGCGGTGACGACCGGAAAGGCGCCAAAGGTCATGGCTTCGGCAATGGAGACGCCAAAAGACTCGGAACGTGAGAGCTGACAGTAGACCTTGGCTTTCCGGTAGAAGGCGATTAAATCCGCCGGTTCGACTTTGTCGTAAACTGAGACGTTGGCCGGAATATTTTGAAGTTTATGTGCCAGTTTTTCGGCGTCGAGACCAACTATTTCAAATTTGAACCCTGGCAATAATCCGGCAATTTCGATAAAAGTGTCGATCCCTTTGAGGTAAAAGGTACGTTCATTGCCGATCAGTCCTACGGTAAGGATGGTATCGGTTTTGGGTTCGGCCGTGGCGGATGGATTTTCCAGCGTCACGCAATTGTAGATCATTTTCCGGTTGGTTCCGGGAGCGATCGTTTTCGCCTTGCGGTCTACATGACCGGAAACTGTCAGGATGGTACTGGCCATTTTCATGGAAGAGGCACAAAACCAGCCCCGGAAAGGGGAGCAGAAGGCCCCGTAGTTCAACTTCCGGATACGGCATACATCGTAGCCTCCGATGACCACGACCGATTGCTTGCGGAAGATTTTGGCAAAGAGTACCGGCAGGAAGGAGTGGTAATCGGCAAACCAGCAAAAGAAGAGGTCGTATTTCCAGCCGAAGAGCAGCAGGAAAAACAGTTGTCTGACCATTTCCAGTGCGTTCTTCAAAATGCCCCTGACGGGCTTGAAGTGGTATTTTTGAACTTTGTGCAGGGAGGAAATTGTCTGGTAATCGTTTTTCACAAAGGAGGACATGCTTGTGTATACAAACAGGACTGATCTTCTATTTACTCCTTTGTTGTTCATGGGACAAGAATCGGTTTCAGAGATTTTCAATGAGTTGCCTGGTCAGATTTCTGCGGGTATATTTTTCTATACCAGTGGTTTGTGATTGGAAAATTCCATTATTTACCGCTCCAAAGAGGTCAAGAATGTATTGGTACATCTGGTCTCCCTCGTCGTAGGAAAACAGTTGTCCGGCCTTGCATTCGCGAACCATTCTGTCTACATCACCCCCTTTGGGCCCGATGGCCAGAATCGGTCTCCTGGCGGCAAGGTACTCGAAGAATTTTCCCGTTACGATTCCTTTGTTATCGGGCGAATCGGGGATCGCCAGGAGCAACAGGGAGGCATTGACCATCTCTGCGACGGCCCTCTCATGGGGGATGTAACCCAGCACTTCGACCAGGTGACTGAGATTTTTCAACTCGAAAAGACGGAGGATTTCGTCGGGGACATTTCCCACAAACCGAATTCGCAGCTCATTTTTTACCCCTTCCGGTAGCCTGGAGATGGCTTCGATGAACTGTTCGATCCGGTAGTTCACGGCAATGGTACCGGTATAGGTGATGGTAAAGCGTTTGTTGGCGAGGTGAGTGACCTTATCGAAATCTGTCTCATCGTATCCATTGGGGATTACCGCTATTTTTCCGGTGGAACCGGGAATTTTCCGGAGCAACAGTTTGCCAACCTCCCCGCTGACGGTAATGATTTTGTCTGCATGGACCAGCACTTTTCTCTCCGTACTTTTGTCGTACCATGTAGCCAGTTTACTGTGATAGAGCTCCTTGTAGTAATAGATGTCGGTCCAGGGATCCCTGAAATCGGCGATCCACCGGGTGCCTGTCAGGGCTTTGATTTTTTTCCCGATGAGGTGGGTGGAGTGCGGTGGACCGGAGGTGACCACCACATCGATCCCCTCCTGTTGGATCAGTTCCAGTGCTTTTCTCAGGGCATAGCGGTTCCATCCCCTTCTGGGATCCGGGAGAAAGAGGTTACCGCGGATGAGCCGGGATAGTTTCTCAAAAACTGTTACCTTTTTCTGGTTGGAGAAGCCGCCATAGGGGATCTCCTTTTTGCCTGAAAGTTTCCGGTAGAGGTTGTAGGGTTCGAAGGTTTTGGCCCGGTGGACCTGGGTTTCCGGACCAACCTCCTGAAGTAGGGAATAATCTGTCTGCGCATAGGAGGCCATCGCATCGTCGACTGTCAATACAACCGGCTGGTAGCCGAATTCAGGCAGGTACTTCGAAAACTTCAGCCATCGCTGAACACCCGCACCTCCACTGGGTGGCCAATAATAGGTGATGATCAGGATTTTCTTCATTCTTCTGGCAGGTTTGCCTCCGGTTTTGAATGAAAGATATTCTTCGTTGGTACAGTGGCCACAAAGTCTTTCAGGTAATAGGGTTCATAATAGGCTACGTCTGCAAATTTATCCTGAAGAAAGGCTTCCTCTGCCGGTTTTGCCATATAACAGGCAGAAGTTGTGATGTTTTCCAGGAACAGTGCATTTGGATGAAGGAGGGAGGATTTACACTTGCCGGCTCCATTGCCGAAAAAGAGTATTTTGTAGTTTTGCAGGAGCTCTTCAAAAGAGAGATGATCGATGATATCTGCCTGAATATTTCTGATGAGTTGCATCTGGTTGTTGTAGATGGCGGCATATACCTCCATTCTCCTGGCATCTATCATTGGGCAAAAAAGCAGTTGTTCGTTGGTCCCATATCCCCAAATGGAAAGATTGTGGACCACATGGTGGGCCATTGCTTCGAGCGAGGGGATGGCAATGAGGGGCAATCCGGCAGCGTAACACAATCCTTTGGCAGTAGAGACCCCAATTCGTAAGCCGGTATAGGATCCAGGTCCACCGGAAACGGCGATGGCATCGAGTTGGTTAAAGGAGCGATGGCTGGCCTTCATGACCTCTTCCGCAAAGAGGGTTAACAGCAGGGCATGGTTCTTGCCGCTGGCATCTTCGCGCTGTCCGACAATCGCTCCATCAACGGAAAGGGCAACTGAACAGACTTCTGTGGAGGTTTCGATACAGAGTATGGAGGCCATTGATTTTTTTTACAAATATCTTAAATAATAGGGAATTTGCATTTTTTTTAAAAAATATTCAATTCTGTAAATCCTTTTCGGGTTTACTTTGTTATCATTGAACGCACTTTTAGTTGGGTGCTTTATTTTACTTCCCTTCGAAGGGAAGATTGGCAACTGATTTTTGAAAAATAACTATTATGGTAAAGGCTGTTATTGTGGACGATGATTCCATCTCCAGGATGTTGTTGAGAGAGATTCTGAAGAAAACCATTGCAAATGTGGAAATACTGGGAGAGGCCGGATCTGTTGAAGAGGGTACAAGACTGATCGAACAGGTCAGTCCTGATTTGGTTTTTTTGGATATCAGCATGCCCGATGGTACGGGTTTTGATCTGTTGGACAAGTTAAAGAAGATTGATTTTAAAATCATCTTTATTACTGCCTATAGTGAATATGCCATCAGGGCTTTCAAGTATTCGGCATTCGATTACATTGTGAAGCCCATTAACATCGAGGAGCTTGGCAAGGCCATTGCCAGGATACCCAAAATCAAAAGAGTTGAGAACACCATTGCTGTCAATGCGCTCAGGGCAAATATATTGTCACATGGGGAGCAGGGGGCCAAGACGATTGCGTTGCCGGAGTTAAACGGCTTTGCCATCATTGCCGCTGACAAGATCATCCGCTGTGAGGGGTTGCGCAATTACACCCGGATTATTTTCAAGGATGCTGAAGAGAAGATTGTTAGCAGAACCTTGCTGGAGTTTGAAAACCTGCTAACACCGTTGGGATTTATCCGAATTCACAGGAGCCATCTGGTGAACCTGGTGAATGTGGTGCGCTACATCAAGGCAAAGGGAGGAATGGTAGAATTGAAAACAGGAGAGCAGTTGAAGGTATCTCCAAAATACAAGGAAGATCTCCTCAACAAGCTCCTGTACAATAAATTGTAAAACGACGGATTAAATTATAGCCACTTCAGCAACCTGAAATCTTGTCGGTTGGGAAGACCACTGTGTTTTGCATAGATCCTCAATCCATAGTTGTAACTTCCTGGTTTCTTCAAGGTAAGTTCCAAAAGGTAGTGAGCCAGTTGGTCATTGGTCGTTTTCTTTGCCGAGAAATCATATTTGGCCACAAATTTTGGTTGATCGGTACCTGTGGCTACGATCAGTTCTACCCCGATTTCATCTGGTGCAAGACCTTTCAAATCTAGTGTAACGCTGGAAGGATAGGCCTTGCCCATTTCGTAGGTATTGGTGATACCATCCGAAACCTGAATATTTTTCACCTCAATGGTATTCCAAACATTTAGAATTTTTGCTTTCCATGCAGCCAAATCCCTGGCCACTTTGAAATTGTTCTCCTTCAGAGATGCAGTTCGCTCTGCCTGGGGCAGGTAATATCTCGTGAAGTAGTCTTTCATCATTCTTTTGGTCGTGAATAGGGGAACGACTTCAGCAAATGTGTTCTTGATAAAGTCGACCCATAGCACCGGGATATTTTTGTCATTTCGGTAATAATAGGCAGGAACTACTTCATTTTCAAGGATTCCATAGATTGCTTCGGAGTCGAGTTCATCCTGGAGTTCCGGACTGTCGAATGAATTTTCGAGTGGCAGGGCCCAACCGGCATCCTGTTTGTAACCTTCAACCCACCAGCCATCCAGGACTGAAAAGTGAAGCGTGCCGTTCATGACCCCCTTTTCACCGGAGGTACCGGATGCTTCAAGTGGCCGGGTAGGAGTATTCATCCAAACATCACAACCTTGAACCAGCATCTTGGCAATGTTCATGTCGTAGTTTTGCAGGAAGAGTATTCGGCCAACAAATTCGGGTCGTTTGGAGATATCGATGATGTATTTGATCAGATCCTGACCTGCCTTGTCGGCTGGATGTGCCTTTCCTGCAAAGAGAAACTGAACAGGCCTGTCGGGATTGTTGATAATCTTGGCCAGTCGTTCCAGGTCACGGAACAGCAGGTGCGCCCTTTTGTAGGTGGCAAAACGTCGCGCGAATCCGATGGTCAATGCCTTGGGATTGAGCTTGGAGATGGCTTCAGAGATGTATTTTGGATTTTCGTTCCGCTGGATGTGGATGTCGGTGAACCGTCTTTTGATGTATTCGATCAGTTGTTCGCGGAGTTTGGATTTGGTATCCCAGATCAATTTATCAGAAACCTTGTAGATGTTTCTCCAGGCCCGCATTTCGCCTCCCTCCTCGTATTCATGGATATCCTCTGCCATCTCTTCGGCAGAGAGGATTTGATCGTGAACGACTTTCCAGTCGGCAGCAGCCCAGGTGGGGTAGTGCACTCCATTGGTGACGTAACCGATGTTGTCGAGTTCCTCCGGCAGGAAACCCCTGTATAGTTCGCTCAGCAGTTGTTTGCTGACATCTCCGTGCAGTTTGCTCACGCCATTGATGGCCTGGGACAGATTCGCTGCTAGAAAACTCATGTTGAAACGACCTTCGTGACTGTCGGCTTTGCCCAGCATCATCAGCTCATCCATGGTAATTCCCAGTTCCAGGGCCACAGGATGCATGTATGCCTTGAAGGTTTCATCGGGGAAAGAGTCATGGCCTGCAGGCACGGGAGTATGGGTGGTAAACAGCGTGGATGCCCTTACAATCTCTTTGGCTTCGGAATAATCCAGCTTCGATTTGTTCTTAATTTGCAAAATGCGCTCGAGTCCGATGAAGGCGGCATGTCCTTCGTTGCAATGGTAAATATCGGACTGAATGCCAAGTCTTTCCAGTGCGCGAATTCCTCCAAGACCCAGTACCATCTCTTGTTTTAACCTGTTCTCATTGTCACCGCCATAGAGGTGATGGGTGATGGAACGGTCTCCCTCCGGATTACTATCCGAATCGGTATCGAGCAGGTACAGTTTGACATTTCCAACATTGACATACCAAACTCTGACAAATACGATGCGATCGGGCATTTTTACCTCAACAATGATCCATTCGCCATTTTCGTCCAACGCAGGTTGGATCGGAATCTTGGAAAAATGTTCGGGTTCATAGGTCGCCAACTGCTCCCCATTGGTGGAGATCACCTGTTTGAAGTAACCGTACCGGTAGAGTAATCCAACAGCCGTCATGTCTACTTTTGAATCACTTGCCTCTTTCAGGTAGTCGCCGGCAAGAATACCCAGTCCCCCGGAATATATTTTTAAACTCGAATGGAGTCCAAATTCCATGCTGAAGTAGGCAATTTTGGGACCACGCAATTTCTTCCGTTCCTTGAGGTATTTGTTAAATTGAATTTCAACAGATTTCATCCTGAGGATGAAAGATTCATCTGATTTCAACTCTGCAAAACGGTCGTGGCTGGTCTGTTCAAGCAATATGATCGGATTGTGCTCGCATTTTTCCCAAATTACCGGATCAATTTCATTGAAGAGGGCCCTGGCATCCACACTCCAGACCCACCAAAGGTTTCTTGAAATTGTGCGCAAGGCGGAAAGTTCGGATGGTAAGGCTGATTCAACAATAATCTTTTTCCAGGTAGGATTGATGTTTTCAGGTTGTCTCAGGTTTTTGAAATATGTCTCTTCCATGCTATCTATGTCTTATAAATTTACAAAAGTGACACATGTATATGTGTCACTTTTGTTATGAGTGCAATAATACAAAATTCGTTACACAAAAAATTTGAATACGGATTCAATTGTGTTATGTTTCTGTATTCATAACAATATCTTTACATTAGGTCTGCTATTTCGACCCAGTCTTTTTGGTGTTTTTTGTTTTTGCCACCACTTGCTTGACCGGTTTTTCCTTGGGTTTAGTGGTTTTGGGAACCGGTTTTTTCAACTTCATTATTTCGAGTTCTGCCTCTTCCAGTTTTTTGGATTTCTCTTCAATGATCTTTTTCAATTTGGTCATCTCTGCTTCATTTTCATTGATTGGAACGAGGGTGTTCAGCCTCAGTGTAAAATCACTCAGAACATTCATGTAGTTGATAAATGCTTCGTAAGGATTTCCATAGGGGTTGAAGAACTTGTGTACCTCACCGTCGGAGAAGAATTTGGTGCACATGTAATAGAGGTGATCGTTCGATTGCAGGTAAACCCAATCTTTTTGAATTTTCGGATCGGTGCACTTTTTAACCCGTTCCTTCAGCGCATAGAGCTGGTTAAAGGCATCTTTCTGCAATTCATTCCCCAGCCAGGCTGAAAGATCCCGCTCTTCGTCGGCCCACGAGATGGGGTGCAATACATGGACGGCAGAAACCGGCTGAAGTGCTTTAACAGCTTCACTTGGGGTTGAAAAGGTTAGTTCCTTGGTTTTGAGAATGATTTCGGGCAGGCTTTCCAGAAAATCAAAGATCCCGGATTTCTTTTTTTGAATCTCTCCAAAGGTTTCGTAGTTGAGGAAGATGTTGACAATCTCCTCTTGCTTGGGAAGGTTGACCAGCCAGTCGGTCATCTTGGAGGCGGTCAGTGGATATTCGTTCCAGGAGGTGTTGGAGAAACGGAAGGAGAGGTCGTCGCTCAGCCGATGGTTGCGCATCAGCACCTTCTGTCTTGGATTTAGTGCATTGCAATAGAGAAAGTTCGGACTTTTCCACCCTAGAATGTGTTTGGCTCCCTCTGTCAGGACTGTCTCAAAGCCCAGCCGGTAGATCAGGTCGCCCAACTCATCGGAGTAGATCATCTCCGAATTTCTAAAAACCGTGGGTGTCTGGCCAAAATACTCTTCAATCAGCTTGTCGTGCGCTCTTACCTGTTTGGCAAAGAGTTCTTCGTCTACCAGGGATACCAGGGAGTTGGCGTAGGTTCCTGACAAAAACTCTACGGATCCGGTTTCCGCCAACTCCTTGAATGAGTCGATTACCTCCGGGGCATAAAGTCTGAATTGGTCGAGTGCTACTCCTGAGATGGAAAAGGAGACTTTAAATTTACCTTTCAGTTTTTTTATCTGTTTGAGCAGGATGTGATTGGCAGGCAGGTAACAATTGTCTGCAATCTTACGCATGATGGTTTCATTGGCATAATCATCGTAATAATAGGAGTCATTTCCGATATCGAAAAAGCGGTATTTGCGGTAGCGGAAGGGTTGGTGTATCTGAAAATTCAGGCAGATTGTCTTCATGGTTTGAACTATTATCGATGGTTTTATCTGATTGCTTTCTTGTATACTTCACGAACATGTGCCGCAGAGTGTTTCCACTGCAAGCTGTCGACCTCTACCCGTCCAAATTTGCGGAACATGGCCGACAGTGCGGGATATTTGATGATGCCATAAATGGCATCTGCCATGGCATTGATGTCCCAAAAATCAACTTTGATGGCATGGGTCAGAATCTCTGCTACTCCCGATTGTTTGGAGATGATCACAGGGACATCCGTCATCATGGCCTCCAGCGGAGAAATGCCGAAGGGTTCAGAAACGGAGGGCATTACATAGACGTCGCTCATTCTGAACATATCAAAAACATCATCTCCTTTCAAAAAGCCGGTATAATGAAACCTGTCTGAAATACCCAAACGGGCAGTCCGGCGGATCATTTTTTCCATCATGTCGCCACTTCCAGCCATTACAAACCTTACATTTTCAGTCCGTTTCAATACCTGGTAGGCAGCTTCGATAAAATACTCCGGCCCTTTTTGCATGGTGATACGTCCCAGGAAAGTGACGATCTTGTCGTTGATCCCTCGCCTGAACTTTTCATTTTCCCGGTTCTCGAGTGGTTCGACTGCATTGTAGACTGTCGTTACCTTGTCAGGGTTGATGCCATATTTTTCGATGACAATCTTCCTGGTAAGGTTGCTAACAGTAATGATCTGGTCGGCAATTTCCATCCCTTCCCTTTCGATGGCGTAAACCTTGGGATTGACGCTCCCGCCGCTTCTGTCAAAGTCTGTGGCATGTACGTGGATCACAAGGGGTTTGCCACTTACACGTTTGGCAGCTATTCCCGCAGGATAGGCCAACCAGTCGTGGGCATGAATCACATCGAAATCATATTCCTTTCCGATGTATTCGGCGACAATGGCATAATTGGCAATCTCCTCGTGCAGATTGGCCCCATACTTTCCCGAGAATGGGATCTTTCCCTGCGCATCAGTCTGGACAAAACGGGTGGATGAGGAGAATCGCTGTTGCGTCAGTTGCCAAAATTCTTCCGGATCGGCATAAGGAACCAGGTTGGACCTTACCTCCGAAATATCGATTTGTCTTTCAGAATGAAAAACATGGACATGTTTTCGGGTAATGCTGATCTCATTGGCACCAATGATTTTCTTTACCGCAGTATCATCTTCGTCTCCATATGCCTTGGGTACGACAAAGAGTACTTCCAGATCATCAAACTCGGCCAATCCCTTTGTCAGGCCAAAACTTGCTGTCCCAAGCCCACCGCTTATATGAGGGGGGAATTCCCATCCAAACATCAATACCTTCATATCATTGGTTAAGTTAGCTTGTAATTTTATTTTCTGCTTCAAATTTTTCTACCAGCGCATTGGCCATAATCACTCCGGCTACATTGGAAGCCTGAGAAATGGTGCCTCTTGCTGTATGCGGCGGATTTCCATCGTAGGCTTCAGACAAGGTTCCGATGCAATTCTCTGCCATTTCATTTTTAAAACCTTCCAGGCAATTTTTGGCAAAGGAGAGGCCACCCATTTTGTGAACTTCGAGGTATGTTTTCACAAATGGATAGATCAGATAGGGATAGACCACACCCTGGTGGGCGATCTCTGAAAAACCATCCGCTCTTTCACTCGAAAAACCCTGGTAAGCGGCATCCTCCGGGGAGAGCGTCCGTATACCCACCGGTGTGAGCAGGCTGTTTTTTACTTCGCTGATAATCAATTTCTTTTGGGTCCTCGTCAGGGGAGAATAATCCATTGCTGCAGCCAAAAGTATGTTGGGTCTGACAGACCAGTCTGTGTAGTCTCCATCGACATAGTCGGCCAGTTGCAGGCACTCTTCACACCAGAAGGTGGTGATAAATGATTCTGCAATACGGGGAGGAAGTTCTTTCCACTCTTTGACAAATGTTTTGTCGCCCGCAGCTTCAGCCAATTCCAGGGCAAAGCAAACGGCATTGTACCACAACGCATTGATCTCTACAGCCAAACCACCTCTTTGTGTGACAGGTCTTCCGTCTTTGTAATCGTCCATCCAGGTGAGGGCCACCCCCTCCATTTTGGCATGTATCAGCCCATTTTCCTGCATATGGATGTTGAAATCGGTACCTTCACGGTAGTTGGTGAGAATCTCTTTCAGGGAGGAACCGTAGGTGCTCCAGATATTCTTGGCCGGACTGAATTTCAAAAGTCTCTGTAGTGCATTGAAAACGAGCAGGGGAGCATCTGCAGCATCGTAAAGACTCTCCTGTCCGGCATATTTGGGCAAAAGTCCATTGCGCAACCTTTTGAGGTTGGTTTGCAGTACTGCCTCGTAATTTTTTACATCCCCAATGACCAGGAAGATACCCGGCATGGCCGTCAAAGTTTGCCTGGTGATTGATTCATACCAGGGATATCCGGCGATCAGGTCAATCCCATCCTTTCTTTCCCAAAGAAATTGTTTGCCGGAATTCAACAAACAGTTGATGAAAGAGTCTCTCGGGATGCGCAATTTCTTTTCACTTTCGTAACGTTTGAGAAAGGTTGCAGGTTTTTGCTCTTGCGTGGAGGCGGCAAAGAAGATGGATTCCCCCTTGGTGATGGAGACCTCAAAATAGCCCGGAACGAAGAGATCTTCCTGGAATTCATAGCCTCGCTCCTGCTCCCGCATGTATTCTATGTTTTTGTACCAATCCGGAACCGGCACAAAATCGCATGCTTTTGAAAGCTGCATGTAAAAATCGGGATACCCCTCATAGAGTTTCATTTTGATGCCATTGGCCACTGGCGTATATTTTGAATTGGCATAAAGATTGGCCTTGCTGAGCGAATGTACATTCCTGAAAGCCATAAATGGCTTGAAACGAAGCTTGGTGGGGCTGTTTGCCTCTTCGAGGGTATATTTAACCAGGAGCGTATTCTCATGCTCTACGAGTAATCTCGTTCTGGTGAGGATCACCCCTCCAACCCTGTAGGTGTGCTTTTGGATGGTGTCAAACTCAAAATTCCTGATGTATTTGTGGCCTTTGGGTTCGTAGAAATCTCCGGGAAATTTGTGGATCCCGAGATTGAACTGAGCTTCGTGCTGGATAACAGTCTCATCGAGCGAAGAGAGCAATACATGCTTGCCACCATCCAGTTCATCGAGCCTGACCACCAGCAGACCGTGGTACTTTCGGGTATTGCATCCAGCCAGGGTTGAGGAAGAATAGGCACCTCCGCGGTTGGTCCGCAACGTCTCGCGTTCCAGTGAATAGGATAAATTGACCAGTTTATCTTTATCAAAATTCAGGTATCCCATAGTTTCGAACGTTTATAATTGAATAACGGAAGGTTTTTGCGCAATTTTATGTTGCTTGCTAAAATAGACAAAGGTATGATTAAAAAAAAGTTAAAGGACCTTTTTTTGATTGATAACAATTATTAAATCGTTAAGATTGACGGCACTATATTTGGAGGCGAGGGCTTGTGCATCCTCCATCAATTTGGAAAGCATTTTTTGATAGGAGGGATCCTGGTTGTGGAAAGGCTTGTGATTTAGTGATTTAATTATTTTACTTACCAGGATATTGATCTCCTTGCTTTCGGGGTCAAGATAAAGCTCGTTAAATTTTTCCTGCACAAACGCCGTCGCCATTTCACTAAGATGCAACATGTCAGTGGCATAGAAGCGATAATCCCGGAGTTCGTCCATGACCAGTTCATAGGAGGGGAAATAGGATGTTTTTTCAGGTCCAAAGTAGTCCAGCAACCTGTCTACCAGCAGGAAAAGGCTTGATTTGCTTACCTGGTTCTGGTAGCTGCCATCTTTGAGGTGACGGATCGGACTGATGGTGAAGACGACCGAAAGATCGGAATGAATGGAAAAGAGATGGTTTAGCAGCTCAATCCACTGTTCAGCCATCTCTTCCACTGAGAGCCTTTCACGGATGAAACGGTTAGCGGGAAGTTTGTGGCAATTTCCAACGATGGTATTGCCCTCTCTTTCGCGGTAAACCCAGGAAGTTCCAAAAGTCAGGAAGAGGTGGGAGGCAGTTTCTAATTTCTTGGTGGCATTCAAGAGGGAGTAGTTCATTCCTGAAAGCGCCGTTTCAGGATCAGGATTGGAGAAGCGACTGTGGAATTGGAAATTGTTCCATAAACCATTTGCGAAGAAGAGATCTGTTGGTTCCAGCTGTTTCCCGTCTAGCATAAACTCAATAGATTTGGCTATCGACGAAGGGTTGTATAGAATCCCACACGGATTGGTCACTATGGGAAAATAGTGTTCCTGAAGATAATTCCCAATGTTTTCCGTAAAGCAGGAGCCAATCATCAGCGCGTTCCTGCGGTAGGAAAGTTGTTTATTTACCTGCGATAGGCTGATCTCTGTCCGAAATTTTGTCATAACCTTTTGTTTATCCAATCTAGGGTGTAGCGTGTGACCTTGTGGCTTTGGTCCCATGAATGCAGGGTGTGCGGTCCCTCTTTCCATTCGCGGTAGGTAGCGTTTCCCGGAAGGCTTTTGGCCAACTTTTCGGATGCAGATGGTGAAGAAAC
The DNA here is from genome assembly GCA_945873105.1 of Tangfeifania diversioriginum. Lineage (GTDB taxonomy): Bacteria > Bacteroidota > Bacteroidia > Bacteroidales > Prolixibacteraceae > CAINVV01. The sequence continues at coordinate 63,159 of CAMCBW010000005.1, read as the reverse complement.
CTTGTCGTGGGTACCGTGCATAAAGAGCAATGGAATGCTTGAAGGCAAACTGTGGGTTCCGATCTTGCTGCCGGCTCGCTGCACCTCCCTGAAACACCGGGCAGAAATTCTTTTGTGCATCAGTGGGTCCTTTGGTTTCGGGGGTTCATTGGTTGGAGGTGGCGCAAAATCCTTTGATTTGAGTCCGGTCCGGATGGTAACCTGGGGAAGCAGGGAGTCAGCCAGCCAGATGGCCAGACTCTTTAAGTTGCCCGGAGGTTGCACCAGTTCCAGCCAGGCTGAGGAGAGGATCGCCATTTCCGGAAGCTCCCTCGCCCAGTCGAGATAGGAGAGAACGATGGTGGCACCCATGCTGTGTCCATACAGGATCACGGGTAATCCGGGAAATAGTTCCCTGGCTTTGAGCATTAAAAGGGCCGTGTCTTCGAGGTATTCCCTGTAGCGGTGTATGGTTCCCTGTTTGCCTCCCGAACGGCCGTGTCCACGCAGATCGAAGGTGATGGCAGCACACCCGTCATGAACAAAATCGTTCAGCCAATCGTCGTACCTGCGGCAGTGGGTTCCATGTCCGTGAACAAAGGCGATCACTGCCTTGGGTGGAACAGCCGGTTGCCACAGAACAGCATAGATCTTTGTGCCGTCGAATGAGATCCAGGATTGTTCTTGCATTGCAGTGATATTTTGGATTTTGGATTTTAGATTTTGGAATGCAGGACTCCGAACATTCCCAATCAATAAAACCAAGGCAAAGATAGATCATTTGATTCTGAATAGAATATCCAGTGTAGCTTTTATCCTGTTGTACCCTGCCCGTTCAACTGCAGTGCCTTTGAAGAGTCTTTTGTAAGTTGGTTTATCCAGGGTTCTCCATGCATCACTGTTCATCCTGAGTAGATCGGATTTTGGATTGAATTCTGCGACCTGGTGTTGAATGGCCCTGCTGTTCCAGGGGCATACCTGTTGGCAGATGTCACAGCCAACCAATCTGTTGGATAGCTTTGGGGTCAAGTTTTCAGGAATATCCTCCCGGGTCTCGATGGTCAGGTAGGAGATGCATTTGGTTGCATCTAGGGTGGAGGGGGCGATGATGGCCCCGGTTGGACAGCTATCCATGCAACGGGTGCAGGAACCACAGAGGCTGTTTCCGAACGGTTCGTCGTATTCCAGCTCAAGATTGAGCACCAATTCCCCTATAAAAATAAAACTTCCCAATCGGGGATGGATTAGCAGGGAGTGTTTTCCGATCCAGCCTAGCCCGGCCTCCCTGGCCAGCGCTTTTTCCAGAAGAGGAGCAGAGTCGGTAAATACTCTTCCTTCGCAGGGAGATAATTCTGTTTGTATGAAAAGGAGCAGTTTCGCCAGGCGTCCTTTCAGCACATGGTGGTAATCTTTTCCCAGGGCGTAATCTGATATTACAGGAGCTTCAGGATCTTCCTGTTTCTGTTCAGTATGGTAGTTGAGGAGCACCGATACAACCGATTTTGCCCCTTCGACCAATTCCGCCGGATTTACCCTCTTGTCAAAATGGTTGGCCATGTAGCCCATGGTGCCATGAAAGCCATTGTTCAGCCATTCATTCAGTTTGTTGCGGTCCGACTCCAGCTTTTTGGCCCTGGAGATACCGCAGGCATCAAATCCGAGTTCAAGGGCTTTGGTCCTGATGTGTTGGCTGAGAATGGAGGGAGTCATGGTGAAGTTTGTAATGTTTTGAATCTTAGGAAGAGGTTTTGACTGACTCATCAAAGAATCATCGGGATGATTGCCGAATAGGAGTCAATTGAATATTTGTTGGACTATTCGTAGGATTTTTGATTTAAGGAAGGAGGTTCGATCATGTCCCACAGATTTCCGTATAAATCCTTGAAGACAAAGACGGAGCCGTACGACTCCTTTCTTGGAGGCTGCACAATCCTGACCTTGTTGTCGAGCAAAGTTTGGTAATCCCGTTGAAGATTGTCGGAATGGAGGAACATGAATACCCGGCCACCGGTCTGGTTTCCAATTCTGCTTGTTTGCTCGTCATCGGTAGCTTTCGCCAACAGGATGGCGCACTCCTTGGAACCTCTGGGGGCCATCAGGACCCAGCGTTTGGTCTCTGAGATGACAGTGTCTTCCAGCAAGGTAAAATAGAGTGAATGCTGGAAAAATTCGATAGCCTTGTCGTAATCGTCGACCAGTAAAGTTACATGTGCGAGGTGTTTGATCATATTGTGATGCTATTTTTTAGGAAGTTCAATCTCCCATTTTTCCCGTGCTACGCTGATCCTTGGAGAATAGACGGGTGTTTTGGGAATGAGGCTGATATCCATTTCAGAAGTACGGGTATCTTTGCCGACTTTAAGTATGAGGGATTGGTAGGGTTTAAAAATCAGGGTGTAGGGAATAACTTTTCCCTGAAAGTAGATTTGAACATTTAGGGTATCGGTCACTGTGTTGAATGATTGTCCGTAAGTTAGCGGGAAGGTTAGCCCTTTTGAACGGGGATTGGCAAAGAAGAGGGTAAACCCTTCAGTTGTATGCCGGCCCCAAAAATCCATCTTCTCAGTACCTGTGACCAGGGGTGGAATTTTATCCATTTTATTCCAGTCACGCTTGACATTTTTCAATCCGGTTAGCTTCTTCAGCAGGTTAATGTATGTGCCAGGGGTAGTATGAAGTCCAGGTTCGGCAGGTATTCTTTTCAGGCAGACCGGAAGGCCTGTCTCTGCCAGTTCTACAATACGTTTTAGCGCTAACTGTTCTATGAAATTTACATCCAGATACAATGCAGAAAAAGAAAAATCCCCCACTTTCAGCCTCCCCTCCCTGAATGTGGCTTTTTGAAGAAATTCACCATTGATCCAGGAGGGTTGCCATGCCTTGAGTTCTTTGGGCAAATAGGTATACCGCTGTTCATATTCTCCCCAGGCCCAGATCATTTGCTTTTCGGGAGGTAGTTCTCCTGCAATCCAGCTATCTTCTGTAGGCAGATAAACCGCAACAGCTGAAACAGGGAGACCTTTTTTCAGTTCTGCAGAGACTGTCGTCAAATATTTGTTCAATGCGGTAATGTCTCCGGCCAGGGATCCGTTTTCACCAAGGTGAACAGAGGCATAAAATTTTACGGTATCAACTCCTGCCGGGTTAAGCGGTTTCCCGTGCCAGATGATGTGGTTCACCCCATTGGCAAACAAGGCATCCGCCAACAGCTTCAAGTCGGCACTCTGTTCTTCGGAGTGGTGATCGCGTGGCCATCCGTAGAGGCAGGTGAAGGATTCGGAAGTAACAACCCGCTTCCCCGACAAGGATGCTGCAGAAGCAACTATGTTTGAAAAGGAGGGTTCGTACAGCAAGGCTTCACTTTCCGGAATGTCTATTTTGCTGTATGCAGAGAGAATGTCGCAGGGAGCGCCGGAACATTGTGCCCTGGAATAGGCACCAAGTTCATGGCTCTTTTGTGTGAAGGGTATGTAAAAGCCATCTATCACATGTTCAGATAACAACTTCATGTAATCGTAACGCACTGCCGCATAAGGATTTTGTTTGCTGTAAAGACTATCCCGGTAGGGTAGAATGGAATAGCCGTATTTTTCTGCGAATTTTTCAATGAACCCATTTGTTGACAAATATTTGGTTTCCACCTCCCAGGAATCACAAAACAGTCCAGAAGGAGCTCCTTGAAGGGCTGGTTTCAGTGCATCTCCAGTTCTTTTCGCATAGTTTGCAAAGGCAGATTTGTTGAGGTGATCGATCACATATCCCTTTTGGGGGTAGTCCCAGGAGGCAGCGATTACCTGTCTCCAGCTTGGATCGGTCATGTTCATGGTTGCTTCCCCGAAAGGGACCTCTGTATCCCCGAAAGGCCAAAGTGAACCAAAAGTGAAATCACATCCCATGCCGAGACTGTCAGCACAATTTTTCGCATAGCAGACCATTTGAGACCACTCCGGACTAAGCCATTTCTGGCGGGGAGTGTAATGGATGGTATCCTTGTTCATCCGGTTAAGGGGATAGACCCAGGCAATTTCAACTCCCCCAAATCCATGGTTCTTCAACCAGATGAGGTTATCTGCCAGATCTTTCTTCTGAATATCAGCGGCAAACCACCACCAGCGGGTCCAGGGGCGGGAATCGGTATAAAATTTTGAGCAGGAAATATCGGGTTTGATTTCGGGGGAGACAGGTTGAGCTTTTGCATCAATCGCCATGAAGAGCAGCAGAGAAGGCACAAGTAGTCGGAGAATTGGTCTCATATTTTTAGCAATAGGGTGCTGTTAAATTACCCAAAATATTGCAGACTCACTTTATGGCTAGAATTACGCTCTCAGTCTCCTGGTCCCTGAGTCCCTAATCCTTTAGGATCACTTTTACAGCTACATAAAACCAAGCTCCAGCCTGGCCTCTTCCGACATCATCGATTTGTCCCAGGCAGGATCAAAGGTAATTTCGACTTTGCACTCCTCAATTCCTTCAATCTTTTTGGTCATGTACTCTACATCTGCTACGATCATATCGGCAGCCGGGCAACCGGGTGCAGTAAGTGTCATTAAAACTGTTGCTGTACTTCCATCTACATCTACGTTGTAAATCAATCCGAGGTCGTAGATATTAACTGGTATTTCAGGATCGAATACCTCCTTCAGGTTTTCGATGATCAGGTCAATTCTATTGTCCATGCTGTTTTTTTTGGTTTGAAATTTGTTGGTAGGCCAATGCAAAGAGTTTTATTTGTTTGACCATGGCCATCAGTCCATTTGAACGGGTGGGTGAGAGGTGTTGTCTCAATCCTATTTCATCGATAAAGTAGGGTTCAGCGTCGAGTATTTCTTGTGGTGTCCTGCCTGAAAAAACTTTTAGGAGCAACGCTACCAATCCTTTGACAATCAGTGCATCGCTTTCAGCTTCAAAAATAATCCGCTCTCCCTCCAAATGCTGCTGTAGCCAAACCCTTGACTGACAGCCACGGATGAGGTTTTGATCGACTTTGTAGGATACATCTATGGGTTCGAGTTCGTTGCCCAGCTCAATCAGATAGGTGTATTTGTCCATCCAGTCTTCGTAAACTGAAAAATCTGCCACAATGGCTTGCTGTACTTCTTCGATGGTCATAGAGGATGTTTTTGCAAAAATAGGGATTAAAACATGGTTCGGATGCGAAGGAGCGCTTTGATAAACAAATCGATCTCTTCTGTGGTATTGTAGCAGGCAAAAGAGGCTCGGGTCATGGCAGTTACACCATAATGGTCCATCACCGGATCGGCACAAAGTCTGCCGGTGCGTACTGCGATACCCAATTGATCGAGCAGTGTCCCCAGGTCGAAAGGGTGAATCTGGTCCAGCTGGAAGCAGATTACGCCGGTCTTGGAGGGGGATTCGCCAAATATTCTCAGGTTACCCAGTTCTTTCAACCGGTCGGTTGCAAAGGTCAATAAACTGTGTTCGTAGGCTCCAATTTCCTTTATACCAATATTTTGGAGGTACTGGATGGCAGCGCCCAACCCAATGGCACCCACATAGTGGGGGGTGCCGGCTTCGAATTTGTGGGGTAGTTCGTTGTAGGTAGTCTTTTCGAAAGTAACACGGTCGATCATTTCACCGCCGCCCAGGAATGGAGGCATGGCATCGAGCCAGCGACGTTTTCCATAGAGTACACCTATCCCGGTAGGACCGTACACCTTATGGCCGGAAAAGACGAAGAAATCGCAATCAAGATCTTGTACATCAACAGTTATGTGTGGTACACTTTGTGCACCGTCTACGAGAACCGGTACATTATGACGGTGTGCAATTCGGATGATCTCTTTGACGGGATTGACTGTCCCAAGGGTGTTGGATACCTGTGCAACGGCTATTATCCTTGTCCGGTCAGAAATCAGGGTCTCCAGCAAATCTGTTTGGAGTTCCCCATTGTCAGCGAAGGGTATTACTTTTAGGATGGCACGATGCCGTTCGCAGGCCATCTGCCACGGGACAATATTGGCATGGTGTTCCATCTCCGTGACGATAATTTCATCTCCTTCCCTTAGAAATGCCTCACTGAACGATCTTGCAACTAAATTTATGGATTCGGTAGTTCCATGGGTGAAAATGACCTCTTCCCGTTCTTTGGCATGGAGAAAATTCCTGACAATATCCCGGGAATTTTCGAATGCCTCGGTGGTTTTGATGGCATGGAAATGGGTGCCACGGTGGATGTTTGAATTGGTGCGTAGAGAAAATTCCTGAATTTTCTCTACCACTGCCAGCGGGCGTTGCGCTGTGGCGGCATTGTCAAAATAGACCCACGGGCGGTTGTTGACCTGTTGGTCTAGAATGGGAAAATCCTTTCTAATATTCTGATAATCATAGCTCATCGCCCGAGTATTTTTGATTGTTGTTTGAAATGTTTGAAATGTTTGAAATGTTTGAAATGTTTGAAATGTTTGAAATGTTTGAAATGTTTGAAATGTTTAACCCTAAAAACCCTTCAAACTTTTTAAACCCTTCCAACAAATTGAAATATGCTACTGGATTAAAAGATTCAGCCACTCTCCCCCTCTCCGAGTCTCCCCTTCTTTCATTCCTACCGGATGCATTCCAGCTTGCAGTCGTGGCATCTGGAGACTTCACCCCTCAGTCGCTTGTTGACCAGCCTGTCTATATTTTGACGAAGCTGTTCCACGCGAATATTGGCCAGAACTTCATGTGCGAAGGCGAACATCAGCATTAGCCTTGCCTCTGCTTCATTGATTCCGCGGGTTTGAAGGTAGAAAAGTGCCTCCTCGTTTACCTGTCCAATGGTAGCACCATGCGAACACTTCACATCATCGTTGTCGATGACGAGTTGGGGCTTGGTGTTCATTTTGGCAGCTTTGGTCATTAAAACACTGTTATTTCGCTGATAAGCCTCTGTTTTTTTTGCGCCCGGCATCACATGGATCCTTCCTGTAAAGGCCCCTGTAGAGTTGTCATCCTGGATATTTTTAAATATCTGGTTGCTGTGACAGGAAGGTTGGGCATGCTCGATGGAGGTGAAGAAATCGCTGTGCTGATCCTTGTCGGTTAAGGTGAGTCCAAACAAGGATGCATTGGCATGTTCCCCCTGCAGTTCAACGTGAAGATGGTTGCGGGTAATCCCTCCATGAAGGGAGATGGTATTGGTAATCAATTGACTGTTCGACTCCTGATGGATATAGAGTCCGTTCAGGTAGGCTGTACCATTGTGCTGGTTTTGTATTCCGTAGATATCGGCCACTGCATCTTGAGAGAGGAAAACCTCAGTAAGATAGTTTGCAATGTAGCTATGTATGGCGAGGGTATGGTCACAAAACATCAGTTTGACCTGGGCATTTTTTCCGACCACAACCAGGTTTCGCTGGGTGACATAGAGATCCTCTTCACTGCGTAGGAGGTTGATGATCTGAATTGGTTTATCGATTACTGTGTGATCCGGAATATACAAAAACAGGCCATCCTGAGCGAAGGCACCATTGAGGGCTGCAACCGGGTCGCTGTTGGCAGCAGCTATTTTGCCATAATATTTTTCCACCAGGGCAGTATCCTCTATCAGTGCTTGCTTTAGACTTTTGACAATGGTACCCTGGGGGAATTGATCGGTCCTATTTTGACCGAAGAACCATCCGTTGACATGAAAAAGGAGATGTGTATCGAATTCGGGTACGTCACAGGTAAAGACCTCCTGCATGTCAAAATCGAAGGAGGTTGGATGGAATGCCCTGTTGTAATTTTCCCGGGCAAACAGCTTGGTAAGGTCGGTATATTTGAAATTCTCGACTTTCCGGTCGGGAATTCCCATGCGCTGAAATGAGTTCATCGCCTGCTCCCTGTCATTGCAAAGAAAACCAGGTGTTGCCTCGTTCAGAAGAGCCTTGTTTTCCAGAAATAGCCGGAGTATCCGCTGTTCAGCGGATTCGAAGTTGGTAGATTCGTTCATTTTCTTACTCTCCCAGTTCTTTTTTGATCCAGTCGTACCCCTTCTCTTCCAGTTCCAGCACCAGTTCTTTGCCGGCTGATTTTACGATTTGGCCTTTGTAAAGCACATGCACGAAATCAGGAACTATGTAGTCCAGCAAACGCTGGTAATGCGTTACCACGATGGTCGCATTTTCAGGTTTTTTCAAAAGGTTGACTCCATTGGCCACAATGCGCAGTGCATCAATGTCAAGGCCACTGTCAGTTTCATCGAGGATGGCCAGTTTGGGCTCCAGCATGGCCATCTGGAAGATCTCATTTTTCTTTTTTTCACCGCCCGAAAATCCTTCGTTAACAGAACGGTTGGTCAATTGAGAGTCGATCTGAACCATCTCTTTTTTCTCCCTCATCACTTTCAGGAAGTCGCCGGCGGACAATTCTTTCAATTGATGGTATTTTCGTGACTCATTCACCGCGGTTTTCAGGAAGTTAATCATGCTCACCCCAGGTATTTCAACCGGATATTGGAAGCTCAGAAAAAGTCCCTCCTTGGCGCGCACGTCGGCCGACATGGCGAGAAGATCCTTCCCGTTGAAGGTTACTTCACCTTTTGTTACTTCAAAACTTGTATTCCCCGCCAGCACATTCGCAAGGGTACTTTTACCGGAACCATTGGGTCCCATGATGGCATGCACCTCGCCTGCATGAATGGTCAAATTGATCCCGCGCAGGATTTCCTTTCCTTCTACGCTGGCATGTAAATCTTTAATAATAAGCATATTCAATATAATTATAACTTATAAGTACTAATTTATTGGGGTTATATCGAGGCGGAGAGTAAAATTTGGAGATCCACTCTCCTACTCTCCCAGTCTCCCCTTCTCCCCCTCTTTTCTCTTTCTCCGTTTCCCGTTTCAATTCTTCGTATTATCCAACACTTCCCTCCAAACTGATCTGGAGGAGTTTTTGCGCTTCTACGGCAAATTCCATCGGTAGTTTGTTGATTACTTCACGGGCATAACCGTTCACAATCATGCCGATGGCATCCTGTGTGGAGATCCCGCGCTGGTTGCAATAAAATATTTGATCTTCCCCGATTTTGGAAGTAGTGGCTTCGTGTTCTACAACAGAATTTTGGTTGCCAACCTCCAGATAGGGAAAGGTATGTGCCCCGCAATTTTCTCCCAGCAAGAGGGAGTCGCATTGAGAGTAGTTTCTTGAATTTTCAGCTTTGGCCGCAACCCGCACCAATCCCCGGTAGGAGTTGGAGCTGTGACCTGCGGAAATGCCTTTGGATACAATGGTGCTTTTGGTGTTTTTTCCCAAATGGATCATCTTTGTTCCGGTATCTGCCTGCTGGTAGTTATTGGTAAGGGCAACTGAGTTGAATTCTGCTACTGAATTATCCCCCATTAGGATGCAGCTGGGATATTTCCAGGTAATGGCAGAACCGGTTTCAACCTGATTCCAATAAATTTTGGAGGACTCCCCCTTGCACAAACCTCTCTTTGTCACAAAGTTGTAAATTCCACCAACCCCCTCCTTGTTGCCTGGATACCAGTTTTGAACGGTCGAATACTTGACCTCTGCACGGTCAAGGGCAACAATCTCCACGACCGCAGCATGGAGCTGGTTCTCATCCCGCATGGGGGCAGTACAACCTTCAAGGTAGGAGACATAACTGTCATTATCGGCAATGATCAGGGTTCGTTCAAACTGACCGGTATTCCTGGCATTGATCCTGAAATAGGTCGAAAGTTCCATGGGGCACCGCACTCCTTTCGGAATGTATACAAATGAACCATCTGAGAAAACTGCGCAATTCAGGGCCGCAAAAAAATTATCGTTCGGCGGAACCACCATCCCCAGGTATTTTTGCACCAGGTCGGGATGATGTTTGACAGCTTCGCTGAAGGAGCAGAAGATGATTCCCAGTTCTGCAAGATTCTCCTTGAAGGTTGTTTTGACTGAAACACTGTCCATTACTGCATCGACCGCAACACCTGCAAGCATTTTTTGCTCTTCCAGCGGTATGCCAAGTTTCGCAAATGTACTTAGCAACTCAGGATCAACTTCATCGAGACTCTCGTATTTTGGCTGGTTCCTGGGGGCGGCATAGTAACTGATTGCCTGGTAATCAATTTCCGGAATCTTGAGTTGAGCCCAGTCCGGCATTTTCATTGTCAGCCATTTTCGGTAGGCCTTAAGCCTGAATTCGAGCATGAAATCCGGCTCTTCCTTCTTGGCCGAGATGATTCTCACGACTTCTTCGCTCAACCCTACCGGGATGATATCTGTTTCGATATCGGTGACGAAACCAAAGCGGTAGTCGCGTTCGGTAACCTCGTTCAACAATTTATTTTGGTTGTCCATTTGAGTAAGTTCCTAAAGTGAACTAGAGTGTCTAAAGTGCCTAAATTACTTAGGGACTTTTAACTTTTGTCCGAATCTATTTAACTGTTTCTAACTATAAGTACTTCAATCTTTGCGTACTTTCGATTTGTCTCTCAGGTATACGAATTTTTAATAAGACTGGATACAAATTGGTGCAAAGATATAAAATGCGCTACTTTTGTAAATGTTTTGTCCATTAAATATCAAATAAACATGACACAGGAGCGGGTTAAAAGCAAGGAGCTGGCTGAATTGGGCGAATTTGGTCTGATCAGGCGAATTACAGCAGCAGCTACAATTAAAAATGAAAGCACTGTGTTGGGAGTCGGTGATGATTGTGCGGTGCTTAGTTTTCCGGGAAAGCGTGTCGTGGTAACCACCGATTTGTTAACGGAAGGGGTTCACTTCAATTTGGTGTATGTTCCACTGAAACATCTTGGTTACAAAGCTGTGGCTGTGAATATCAGCGATATTTGTGCGATGAATGCCATCCCCCGGCAAATAACGGTTTCGCTGGCCATCTCCGCCAAATTTACCCTGGAGGCCATTGATGATTTGTATGCTGGCATTCATCTGGCCTGTAACAGGTATGGGGTTGATTTGGTTGGTGGTGATACGACCTCCTCCCTGACTGGTCTTACCATCTCCATTACAGCCATTGGCGAAGCAGAGGCGGGTGAGCTGGTCTACCGTAACGGTGCAAAACCTACAGATTTGCTGTGTGTTACCGGTGATCTTGGGGGTGCCTATCTCGGACTGCAATTGCTGGAACGGGAGAACGAACTGTTCCGGCAAAACCCTACTGTTCAGCCTCAGCTTTCCGGGTACGATTATATCCTTGGCAGACAGCTGAAACCCGAGGCAAGAATTGATATGCGGGAAATTTTCAGTGCACTGAAGGTACACCCGACTGCCATGATTGACATTTCTGATGGGTTGTCATCCGAAATATTGCATCTGTGTGAAGAATCAGGTGTTGGTTGCAGGTTGTATGAGGAGCGTCTTTCCTTCGATCCGCAGGTGCAAAAGATGGCGGAGGAGATCCACATCAATCCGCTGGTGGCTGCCTTGAATGGGGGTGAGGATTATGAACTACTGTTTACCATTTCGCTCATGGATCATGAAAAGGTCCGTAACCATCCAGATATTACGGTCTTAGGTCATATGACAGCGAAAGAGGAGGGTTGCATGCTGGTTACTGCGGGGGGCATTCAGGAGATTCCGTTGACTGCCCAGGGCTGGAATCCCCTGAAAAGTGCCTAGAGTGCCTAGAGTGAACTAGAGTGCCTAAAGTACTTGATGGAACTCCTGAAGTAAAGAGGCCCCTTCAAAGAATATCTATCAATCTTGCTATTTATATATTCCAAAATCGAAAATTGAAAATCGAAAATATTGGAACAATGTGTAACGTTTTGCCCTGCATCGCGTCTTATCATACGTTAGTTTGTAAAAAACATAAGAATTTATCATGATCAGCATTCAAGATCTTCACAAATCATACGTTACAGGGACCAACAGCCTTCATGTTTTGAAAGGGTTGAACCTTGAAATTGAAGAGGGTGAATTTGTTTCCATTATGGGATCCTCCGGTTCAGGGAAATCGACCCTGCTGAACATTCTCGGCGTCCTGGATGATTACGACAAAGGTAATTACTACCTGAGTGGCAAAAGGATCTGGGGATTGAATGAAACCCAGGCAGCCATCACCCGAAACGCAATGATCGGATTTATCTTCCAATCATTCAATTTGATCTCTTTCAAGAATGCCATGGAGAATGTGGCTTTGCCCCTCTACTACCAGAAGGTAAGCCGAAAGAAACGAAATGTCATAGCCATGGAGTACCTCGACAGGCTTGGCCTCAAGGATTGGGCCCATCACCTGCCGAGTGAGCTGTCGGGTGGACAGAAACAACGTGTTGCAATTGCACGTGCACTAATTTCCAATCCTAAAATCATTCTTGCGGATGAACCTACCGGAGCACTCGACTCCCAGACCTCGCTTGAGGTAATGGATATTCTCAAGGAGGTGAATGACCAGGGAATTACCGTCATCATTGTTACCCACGAACATGACATTGCCGCATTGACCCGGAAAATTATCCGGTTGAAGGATGGTGTTATCGGGGAGGTGATTACCAATGGTGAACTTCAGATGTACCGCGACAGGGTTAAACAGGAATAATACCAAATTATGTTCGACGTAGATATCTGGCAGGAAATTTTTAGCACCATCAAGAAGAACAAGCTCAGGACCTTTCTGACAGGTTTTTCTGTTGCATGGGGAATCTTCATGCTCATGGTGTTGCTCGGTTCGGGAAACGGACTTTCCAACGGTGTGAAAGAGCAGTTCGCTCAGAGCGCGGTGAATGTGATGTGGATGTGGACCGGCGAGACCTCCATCCCATACAATGGTCTCAAGGAGGGACGCCAGGTGAAATTCAACAACCAGGATTATGACTTTTTGACGACAAAATCAAAGGATATTGAAAATGTGTCCTCACGTTATTACCTCCCGAACGACATATTGTACGCCTACGGAAAAGAGTATGGCTCCTTTGAGACGAGTACCTGCTATCCATCCTTGAAAGATATGGAGAATATCAATATTGAAAGGGGAAGGTTTATCAATGATATGGATATGCAGGAGTTTCGAAAGGTTGTAGTGATCGGGGATGAGATTCGAAAGGCTCTTTTTAAGGAAGAGGATCCGATAGGAAAGTATCTTAAAATTGGAGGTGTACCTTTTAATGTTATTGGGGTTTCAATGGACAAAAGGAGGAACCAGGAAAACAACCGGGCTGCCTACATTCCTTTCTCAACTGCCCAGCGGATTTTTAACGGCGGTAACAGGGTGCATACCTTCACAGTAACTTCGAAAATGGTTCAAACGACCGAAGAGGCGGAGGCAATTACAGAAAAGGTACGACAAGACATGGCCCTTCGCCATGATTTTGACCCAAAAGACAAACGGGCGATGGGTTCATTCAATATGCTGACTGAATACATCCGTACCATGAAGATCTTTCAGGCCATCAATATGTTTGTCTGGATCATTGGCATAGGTACCTTGATTGCCGGAATTGTGGGAGTAAGCAACATTATGTTGATCCTGGTTAAGGAACGGACCAAAGAGATAGGGATCCGGAAAGCACTGGGTGCCACCCCATTTTCGGTGATTAGCCTCGTGCTGTTGGAATCAGTATTGATTACCACTGTGGCCGGCTATATCGGACTGGTGATGGGTGTGGGCTTGATGGAGTTGATCAATTTCGGACTGGAGCAGGCTACTGCCGGAGGTGGTGGAGAAAATGTCTTTTTTAAGAATCCTACCGTGGACTTTAAAACAGCCGTATCAGCCACATTGATCCTCATTCTTTCCGGAGCTTTTGCAGGCTATTTACCCTCCAAGAGGGCAGCAAGTGTGACTCCTATTGAGGCATTGCGAGATGAATAACCATATCAATGCTCCAACGGCAGCTTAAGCCGCTGTTGGTGAAAAGTAGATTTAATAATTGAGAAGTCGATTTTCATAGAATATAATACCTTCTTATAAATGTTTGATCTCGACAGATGGAATGAAATTTGGCACGCACTGGCAAAAAATAAGGTCAGGAGTCTCCTTACAGCGTTTGGAGTATTCTGGGGTATTTTCATGCTGATTGTGATGGCCGGAGCCAGTAACGGACTAAAAAACGGTATCGTGGAGGGTGTTGCCAAATTCGCCACCAACTCCTGCTTCATGTGGTCACAGCAGACAGGAGAACCCTACAAGGGGTTTAAAAGAGGCAGACAATGGAACATGGATTCCGACGATCTTACCTATGTTCTCAACAATGTCCCGGAAGTTGAATACATCTCCCCCAAAAATTTTGGATCCAGAATGAACGGCGGACCCAATACAATCTATGGATTAAAGACAGGTTCCTACAATGTAAAGGGGGATTACCCCGAATACATCAAGATTGATCCTTATACCATTGTGCAGGGTCGCTGGATCAACGACATGGATATCCGCGACAAGCGCAAAGTCTGTGTAATCGGAGAGAAGGTTTTTGAGCAGATGTTTGAAGGAAATAAAAATCCACTGGGTGAGTATCTGAAAATTTCCGGTGTTTATTACCAGGTAATTGGGATAGTACGCCCTGAAACAAGGATCAATATCAACGGAAGGGCGGAAGAATCGATCTTCCTGCCATTTACTACCATGCAGCAGACCTACAACATGGGTAACATGGTCCATTTTTTGGCGGTTACGGCCAAGAAGGGTGTACCGGTTAGTGTCGTGGAGGAGAAGGTCAAAAATATCATCAAGTTGCGCCACTCCATCGCCCCCACTGATGTTCAAGCCCTTAACAGCGTGAATATTGAAAAGGAGTTCCAGCAGATGAACGGTTTGTTTATCGGTATTGGCATCCTGACCTGGATCGTAGGTATCGGGACTTTGATGGCCGGGGTGATTGGTGTCAGCAACATCATGCTGGTAATCGTGAAGGAGCGGACCAAGGAGATTGGGGTGCAACGTGCACTCGGAGCTTCACCCCGAACCATCATTACCCAGATTATGCTCGAAAGTGTTGCCCTTACAACGGTTGCCGGTTATACCGGTTTGTCGCTTGGAGTAGCCCTGTTGGAACTTGTCAACCAGGTGATAGAAAGACAACCCAAAACCGGGAATGAGGTATTTTTTCAACATCCGGAAGTTAGCATATCTGTCGCAGTCACCGCATTGATGGTACTTATTCTTGCCGGACTCTTCGCGGGTTCAATTCCTGCCAAAAGAGCCTTGCAGATCAAGCCGATAGAGGCGCTGCGGGAGGAGTGACGGAGCGTGGGCGATAGGAGATTTGAGCCTGCAGGGGCAGCCCTGGGTGGTCGCCCTTGGAGATACCCGGAAAAAATGGAAACCGGAAACGGTGAAATGTTGAAGCGGAGAAGAAGGGAAGACGAAACCGGTTCCTGGGCTTATCGGGTGAGAGACAGAGTTGAGAAATTGTAATTAAAGGATAGTAATTTAAGTAGTTAGAGAATAAAATAAACATCGACAAACATACAAATCAAAGGTTGCCATGAAAAAATTTCTGAAAATTTTCGGACTCAGTTTAATAGCCATCCTCTTTGTTGGGACGCTGGTTTTTTTGTACAAGAAATCACAGAAAAAACCCGATCAATTTGAAATCAAGAGTGGAACAGTCAACAATATCATCAAGAAAACGGTTGCCACAGGTACTGTACAGCCTAGGAAAGAGATTGAGATCAAACCACAGGTTTCAGGGATCATAGAGAAAGTCTACCTCGAAGCTGGGCAGATGGTTCACAAGGATGATGTGATGGCTCAAATCAACATCATTCCCGATATGGTAACCCTCAACAATGCTGAGTCTCGTGTTAAAAGGGCCCAGCTCAACTACGAGGACGCCAAAATCGACTATGAGCGTCAGACCACCTTGTTTGAAAAGAAGGTGATCTCCAAAGAGGAGTACCAGAAGGCACGACTAGGCTACAACTCTTCCCGGGAAGAGGTGGAATCTGCCGAAAACAATCTTGAACTGATCCGAAAAGGCGTGACGAAAAGCTCTGCCAAGACGACCAATACCCTTATTCGTTCAACCATCGATGGGATGGTACTGGATGTTCCCATCAAAGAGGGATTCTCGGTGATCCAGGCCAACACTTTCAATGCAGGAACCACCATTGCCATTGTTGCTGACATGAACGACATGATTTTCCTGGGCAAAGTTGACGAGACCGAAGTTGGGAAGATCAAGGAAGGGATGAACATCGAATTGACCATTGGGGCAATCGACAACGAAAAATTCAATGCGGTATTGAAATACATTGCTCCGAAAGGGAAAATTGAGAATGGAGCTATCCAGTTTGAAATCAAGGCTGATGTATTGCTGAAGAAGGATCAGTTCATCCGCTCTGGATACAGTGCCAATGCTAACATTGTACTGGACCGCAGGGACAGTGTGTTGACAATACCGGAAGGACTCCTGAAATTTGCCCATGATACTGCCTATGTAGAGATAGAGAAGGCCAAGGATCAATACGAAAAACGCTTCGTAAAAACAGGATTGTCAGATGGTATCAATATTGAGATCGTCTCAGGACTCACCAAGGAGGATAAAATCAAGGGCAACCTGATTGATCCAAAGAAGAAGCCAGAAGAAAAGAAATAAATCATCAGTAATTGATTGCGAAAAGCGGTAACTTAGTATAAAATATAACCTACCATGATACGAACGATTTTTACCCTGGCCTACCTCTTGCTGCTGGCACTATTTGCCTCGCTGCATGCACAGGAGTTGTGGACGCTGGACAAATGCATCAACTATGCCATCGACAACAACATCCAGATCAAACAGAGCCAGCTGAATACACAATACCAGCAAAACAACCTTCAGGAGCGCAAGAATTCCAGGTTGCCCAACCTGAATGGGCAGTTGTCCCAAAACCTCAATTTTGGCCGATCACTGACCTATTTGAATACTTACACCAATGTAAATTCAGCCCAGACAGATTTTGGTTTGGGAACCCAGGTGACCGTGTTTCAGGGTAATCAGATCAACAATGCGGTGAAGAAGACAGAATTTGACCTCAAGGCCAGTTTCGAAGATTTGGCCAAGGCAAAAGATGATTTGTCGTTAAACATTGCCTCCACCTTTTTGGAAATACTCTTTTCAAAGGAGCTCGTGAAAGTATCTGAAGAGCAATTGGGGATTACCAAACAACAGCTTCAACAATCACAGGAGAAGGTGAATGCAGGAAGTTTGGCCAACGGCGCACTCATGGAGATAGAGGCTCAGGCAGCCAGGGAGGAATTGAACCTGATTGATGCCAAAAACCAACTTTTGTTGGGTAAACTTAGGTTGGCACAAATGCTTGAACTGCCTTTCAACGAGCAGTTTGATGTTGAAATACCTGCATTGCCTGAAATTGCTGCGCAATTGACTGTCTCCTCCTCAAAAGACGTATACCAGACAGCCCTGACACAACGGCCCGAAATAAGGGGTGCCGAATTCCGTTTCCAGAGTACAGCCATGCAACTGAAGATGGCCAAGGGGGTCTATTACCCAACCCTGACTTTTTATGCCAACTATTACAACCTCTACAACAACCAGTACAAGGATATTAACAAGAACAGCATCTCTTTCGGCGACCAATTGAGCAACAACCAACGAAAAGGATTGGGATTACAGATGAACATTCCTATTTTCAACCGGTTTCAAACCAAATTGCAGGTAAGCAACGCAGAAATTCAGATGATGAATACGAAGCTTGAATTGGAAGGCACCAAAAAGGTATTGAGGCAAGAGATCGAAACAGCCCAAACTACTGCCATTACCTCCTTCAACCGCTACAAATCTACCGAGAAGGCAGTCGTATCAATGAAGGAAGCCTTCCGCTATTCGGAAGAGAAATTCAATGTGGGAATGGTCAACGCTGTTGATTACAACACTGCGAAGACCAGCCTGGTAAAAGCATCCTCTGATTTACTCAGGGCCAAATATGAGTTTATTTTCAGGTCAAAGATTCTTGATTTTTACAAAGGCATTCCGATTACATTGTAAGCACATTTAACGAAAATCACCCTTTCGCGCAAAGCACGCAAGGTAACGCAAAGTTGGTTTTTCTCTTTGCGCTACCTTGCGTGCTTTGCGCGACTTTTTCTGATTGAATTAACCATGCTAAGTACTATTCCATTTTCAGATCCAGTTTCAGCTGGTCATCCATCAATCTGAAGGTTTTCCTGTGGTGATCGGTAATCCCATGTCTGGATATTGCTTTCCTGTGTATTTCAGTAGGATAGCCTTTGTTCCGGTTCCAACCATATTCCGGGTAATCTGAATGGATTTTAAGCATGTAATCATCCCGGTAGGTTTTGGCCAAGATGGAGGCGGCTGCAATCGACAGGTAGCGACCATCACCCTTCACGAAACAGGTATGGGGGATATCATCATACTTTTTAAACCTGTTTCCATCTACCAGTATGTGCTGAGGCTTTTGAGTCAACTGTCTTAATGCTTTGTGCATGGCCAGTATGGAAGCGTTCAGGATATTGATCTCGTCAATTTCCTGCTGGTCACAAATTCCAACAGCCCAGGCTACAGCTTCATTCAAGATGCGATCTCTGAGATGATAACGAAGTTTTTCAGATAGTTGCTTGGAGTCGTTCAGGGTTTCGGAGGAGAAATTTAGTGGGAGTATCACAGCAGCAGCAAATACAGGTCCGGCAAGACAACCCCTGCCTGCCTCATCGCAACCAGCCTCAATTAATCCGGGTTTGTCGTAACTAAACAACATGAAATGTTTGAAATGTTTGAAATGTTTGAAATGTTTGAAATGTTTGAAATGTTTGAAATGTTTGAAATGTTTGAAATGTTTACTTTCTAAACAATTCCTAAACCATTTAACCGACTGTCTCCCTATCCTCCAGTCCTCCAGTCCCTCAGTCTCCTAGTCTCTTAGTCCCTCAGTCTCCTAGTCCCTCAGTCGTTTTTCATGGCAAGAGCGTAAACCTAAAGCTCACCCCAATGTTTGAATTTTTGGTCCGATAGGCATTTGAAATATATGGATTGTTGACGATCCGGTCGTAGAAGAGGCGTACGATGAAGATTTCGCTCAGGTTGTAGTCGGCGGAGAACTTGAACGACAAAGCATCCTGTCCGGCTGTAAGCTGCGTATTGGTCTCCACCAGTTTACGCAGGACGGTTTTGTTTTTCCCATAGGTAATATCTGCCCTGATGTTCAGGTCATTGTTCAGGGTCTTCGAGGATTTTTTTGTTTGGAGGAATACCTTCATATTCTCGAAGCGGTATCCCATGCCAAGACTGGCTTCATTGTTGTACATTTCGGTCGCCTGGTTGTTGGTAAGGCTCATGGTGATATTTCGGGATTTTCTGTATTCTATTCTGGTAGTCAGGTTGTTGAGCCAGGTTATGTCTATATCAAAAAGCGGGTTGAATGTTTCATTGATGTTGATTGCCATGATATCACGGGCCGGCAGGAAGTTCTTTTGGGCATCCATGATGTAACCAAATCCGTCGCTGGCATTTTCGTATTTCATGTTGGAAAGATAGGAGCCAACGTTATAGGTCGATTGGTAGTCATGCATGATGTTCATCGACTTCATGATACTCTTTAATCCTTCGATTTTACTTACTGCACCTGAATATTGCAATCTCCAGTTGGGGAGCATAAATTTGGCAGAAGGGAAAGGGGTCAATTCCACCTTGTTGGCACTTTTACCGGTATAGGCAGCAAAGAAGGAGGGGATTAAGACCTCCTGCGAAGTAGGTCCATAGCCTACCGGGAAGTTGGTATTCGGATCAATCGCACCAGGCTGGTAGTTGTAATCCGGATTGGCAATTCGCTGTCCATCGAGTCTTTTGGCAATGATCTCCCTGTTTTGCTGGAAATTGTTCCATCCGGATGAATTCTGTACCACAGCTTTTCCAAGTTTTTCAAAGGAGGTACCGATGGAAATAACCGACATACTGAAATTTCCGCTAAAGGAGTTGTTGTAGGCTCCCCATCCGTTGGTGGGGTTGTAGATAAAGAAGTCGGAGCTGTTTTTGGCAAAGATCCTGTTCGCCCTCATTTCAATTTTCAAGTCCGGGAAAGGGATGATTTTTGCACGAAGGTTGAGCCGTGTATTGTGACTCATCAGGTAGGGTTTGTTCAGGATGGTATCGGTAGTGATCCAGTTTTTGTTGGCTGCTTCGAAGCCAAAGTTTTCATCTTGTAAGCCCAATACGAAAGGCAGTCCCGGAGCCATGGAAGAACCGTTTCCATCCGAATAGTTGTTGAGTCCAAAGAAACTGGTTCCGGGCATGTAGCCGGACAGGGAGGTTCCACCATTTTCTGAATAGGAGAAGGTAAAATTGTGCACCATCATCAGCAACCTGGCTGTAAGCTCACCAAGATGCAATCCTTCCGCCGCATTCTTCTCCTTTTTGGTGGTAATTTCGACAGTGGCGCCATCACAATCCGCCAATGGGGTAAATATGATCCTGTTGTCATTGACAATCTTTACTTGACCAGCAACGGGCTTTCCACTTTTATCCGTGATTTTAACCTGTACAGTCGCAGTTCCCAGCTTGTGGAAAAGCGAATAGGGGGCATTCTTCTTTAGTTTGAGATTTTGTTCCTGGTATTTTTGGGCATTCGCAGGATTCTGCCCCTGGGTATATCTTAGTCGATTGTTTTCCTGGCTTTCTCTTCTTCCTTTGCTGAACTCCCCGTATTTTTGATTCACCTTACGCAGGAATGGCACTTTGTTGTACAGTTGCAAGAAGTCAAGCTGACCATTGAACTGGATGGTATTCATGTTGCTGATGGTATTGCCCAATTCATAGGCTGCACTTGTAACAGGAGCCAGGTTCCAGTCATAACCTGACTGATAGACGACGGATGCGGATGTCCATTCCATCAACGGTATTTTATTGATGGGAATGGTATAGGTGGCATTCCAGGTATGGTGGTAGTGGGTATTTCTTCCGCCTTCCAGGATCGACCTGAAAATGGTATCCTTTCTGGCTTGGTAAGTCGTCTGGTTCTGACTGCCAAGGGCTACGGGGTCGCCAATTCTTGATGTATTTACCGCGGTAAAGTCAAGTTTTAAACCCCTGGTCAGATCAAATCTGAAATCAAAGTATCGGTTCCAGGTGAAATCTTTTTGGTGAGAAATGGGGAGGATGAAATCGGGATTGGTGATATTTCGGTATTGAAGCTCACTTTGTATATTGTTCATATCGGAACGGAAAGAGAGCTGGGCAGGGGCATAGCTAAAGTTGAAATCCCTGATGAGTGCAAGTGATTTTGATTTTAGGAAGGAGACATTTTTAAATGGATCTATTGATTTGGGCCTGGCATTAAAGTTGTAGTTAAGGAGGGTACGGGAGTTTTGGTTTTTCTCGATGAGCGTGTTGACATCTCCATGCTCAAATTGGTTGTAGGAATAGGAAAAAGAGAGGTTGGAGAGATCATAAAACCGGGGTTCTCCTGTTTTGTTGGGTTTGTCGATTTGAACATTGGTAAAATTGATGCTTTTTCGCGCATTGAACTCGACCGAACTCTTTTTGATGGAATCCCTTTCCGCCTTTGTGGCCGCATTTTCCAAGGCATCCGATAGTTTAACATCCTTGTCTACAGGTGAATACTCCGGAGTTGCAATGGATTTCGAGAAACTCATGTACATCGGAATCTTAACCCCTGATTCTGGTTTGAAAAATTTCCCCAATTCGAGGTTGGTTGAGATGTCATATTCGCGGGCATCCTCCACCGATCTTGTAGCCATTTTGGAGTCAATGTCACCAAACCCGGAGGTCATCACCCTGCCAGCAAAGGAGTAGGTACCTAAATCTGCCAAATTTCCGGAGACCCTTCCAATGGCCGCCCATCCGCCCTTTTCTTCAAAATTGGTAAGTCTTAGTTCATTTACCCAAACCAGGGCAGAACGGCTTCCGGAGGTATGCCCTTTCCGGTTACCAACACCAATCATCATGACCGATACTTCCGACAGGTCAGGATTACCTTTGATTTTGAGCCTGTTTTGGTTGCTGTTGACTCCTTGATGGATCTGCTCATAAATAGCTCCCATGGTGACATTTGATCCATTGGAATGCATTTCAGCATTGCGTTCCAATTTTAATTTAATCAACAGATCCAGTGGGATATAAACCCTGTTTTCAGAAGGCCAAACGATGTACCTGTCGCTCTCCTTGTCGTTGTCGTAATATCCAGGGGGCGTAAGTTTGAGTGGCACTTCATACTCGTAGTAGTTGTACTGAAAATCTGATCCTATGCGCACAAAAACAGAGAGTTCGTTGTCTCTCAAGGGCTCACCCTCCAATTTTTCGGCATGTACTTCCAGTTTCAGGTTTTTATACCGTCTAAGGTCTACTGCAGTGGATTTGTAGGCTGCTTTGGCTTCTCCCGGTTCAATGTCAGCAACCCTCAGGACGAGGGATTGCTCATTAAGTTCACGCAGTTGAGCGTTTGCCGGGTCAATTACCCTATCTACCCCCGGAGGAAGCACATAGTTTACAGGTTTACGGTTGCTGTTCTCTTCGATATTAATGGCAGAGAGATCAAATTGGGTATTGGGGGAGGAGGCTGTTCCATCTGCATTCAAGCTCTTGTCGTATCTTCTCCAGTTTGAGCGTACCAAATCGAGTGTTGCAAAGCGCAAAACAACAGGTTTTTGCCATCCATTCATCAACATCCTCATGAAACGAATGGATCTGAAATCGTTGATGGTTCCATAAGTTTTGGCGGGTTCAGTGATGGGTACTTTGAATTGGTACCAGGATATCTCTGATTTTTTACCGCTTTTGAGGGTTACTTCAGATTTTTTAATGTCCGTGATGTAATTTTTTCCCAGTGTCATATTGTTTTTGTCAATCCGGAGATTGTACTGAAAATAGGCTTCACTTTCGTTGAGGGTATTGTCATCGTTGATATCCTCAACATCAGGAATGGAGGTGGCTGCAGTAGGGTAACTCTCTGTTGATTGATCGGTTGTAGGCGAGTTGCCATCCATGTTGCTGAAATATTTGTAGCGTTCAAGCAGGTTCTTTTTCTCCTTGTCATAATCACTTCCCCTGAAGTAGTGAAAATTGTCACTCGATGGATCCTCTTCAGCCCGGGCAAGGGCTTCCGTACTAACCAAAGGTAAAAGAGATCCCAAAAACTGCTTGTAAAAGTCTTTTTCGTCATTCGTGTTAAGACCATCCATGCCTATGTCCTGGTAGCTTCGGGAGGAGGAGGAATTGTCAAAAGCTTTGACCAGCGATTGCTGTTTGGATACCCTACCCCAGGTTGTGACATCCAGACTGGTGAAGTCATCGGTTGTAGGCAAACCATGTTCGAAGGATTTTCGGCCGTCCCGGAGTATATCCTCTGATACAGTTCCAAGGTGAAATACCAGGTTTCCTCCTGGGTTTTCTGCTCCGGTTTCATCTTCGGCAAAAGGATCCATCATCCAGAATTCGATGTACTCTACATTGGTGGCTTCGAAATCACTTGTTTCTATTTTTCTCATGATCCCGCCCCAGCGGCTCGCAGGATTGGCAAGATTTCCATCTTTGGTGATACCCGAAGAAAGGGCTGTCGGAGCAGTTTCGAAGTTATAGGGGCCTCTTTCGGTTGGATAGAAGGCAAGGTCCAGGGTCGGAATGTTGGTAGGTTGTCCGATTGGATTTTGCTTGTTTGGGAATATCTCTGCCTGGAATACCTCCCTCACACGGTGGTCATCCAGCAACTCCTCCTGGATCAGGTAGGAGGGGGCGGTATTTCTTTGCATAAATGGATCAATCACATACCAGGAGAGCAAGGCCCTATTGTAACCATAGGCGAGGTCATTGATAAGATCTCCTTCCGGAAACTGCTCATTCCCCTGGGGAGTACTCGCAAGTGACCAGCCAATAAATGATTTCAGGTTGATTGGGGTGACAGTGCCTTCGAAGTCATCCAGGTAGACAGCTCCCTCTTTGGAGATGGCTTTGGAGTGTCCGGGGAAGAGTCTGGCCCACTCCATTTCTACTGCTATTTTTGATTCTTCCGAGGTTTTTAAAAACGGAAGCGCATTCACCATCTTGGTAACAAAGGGGGCAGAGGCACTGTACGAGCCATTGAAGCCAACCATGGTATTTGAAATCGGATCCTCCCCGTAGCTGACTTTTTGGGTCAATGGCTTTTCCAACAGGTACATGACCGTAGAACCGATGTTGAAATTTTCGCTGATCTGGTAATTCAGGTGGGTTCCCAGCATTGTTTTTCGCTGCATGCTGAAAAGATCCTGGCTCTCAGTGGTAATGGATATGGGTGTTCCCGATTCAAGGAGCCCCTGATTGATCACTTTAACCCTCCCCTGCGTGTAGTCTACAATGAAATCGACATCTTCCTGAAGCTGCCTGCCTCCGGCCATTACCTTAACCGATCCTCTCGTGATGTTGAGGGCATCCAGGGATATTTCTGAATTGGACAATCCTTTGAAACTTCCCTCCATGTGGTATTTGTTCTTTTCAGCATCCTGTTCTGCAACGGTTTTTGTATTGTTGTAGAGGGAGGAATAGACATATCGCTTTATGGCAGCAGCATCTCCGTTCAATTTTTTCTCAAGATTTGATCCAAATGGTTGAACAACCGGAAAGATAATCCTTCCTTTTTGAGCATCTACGGTAATGCGTTCTACAAAATCAAAAATACCATCCGGGTATGGATCCAGTTGATTGTTGAGGTTGTCGAGATTCATCACATTCAGTAGGTTCTTCTCCTTGAGCGGACCATCCGGCAGGTAGTTCAAATCAGTTCCTGAAGCATCATTTCGGTAGAGAACATCGAGTTTGAATCCGTCGTTGGAAAGTCCCTGGGCACGAATGTTGTATATGTTCTTCATCATTAGGTTCCAGTTTTTGAACTTGGGATTCAAATTGGTGCCTTTTAGCATCTTAAGAACCAGTGTATTGGGAGCATCTATTCCATCCGTCGAGAATTCTCCCACCTGGAAGGTCTCTCCGTTGGCGGTATATTGGTAAGCGATGGCAAGAATTTCATCCGAATTCAACGCCATGTTCAGGGAGATATATCCCAACTGCTTGTTGAGTGAGTATTCCGTCGAATCAAGCCTCCTGGCATTTTCAATCTTCTCGTAATCCCGCCCGGCAATAAAATCCCGCTGGGAAAGTGGTTTGAGGGTTTCGTTAAGTTTGGCAATGTCCCGGATGTTGGAGTAGTTGCTGGTCAACTCTTTGTATATCCCATTGATGTTGTTGTGCGGGAGCTGGTTGAAGGGGTAAATCAGCCCCGGGGTGTCGCCGAACTCGGGAATCGTCTGATTTTGCCTGTATGATCCGGATTCACCAAGATCGAGCAGGGCCAGTATGTTGCGGGATTCCTGGAAGTGGCTGGATTTATTGGTGACCCAAACTTCAACTTTGTTGAGGGTGACAGAGGTTTTGAGGATGGGTATTTCTGAAAGGGCCTGATCGTAGGTGATGTAGAAATGGTGACCTAGAAAGAAGTTTCGGTTGGCCTCGTAATTGGTAGCATTGATCTCAAATTTGGTTCTTTCGGCTCCTCCTTCTGTATTGATGACCTTGGTCTCCCCTTTCTGTTGAGAAAAGAGCGTTGAAACTGAAAGCTTACCGAACTGAAGGTCTGTTTTTACCCCGAAAAGGTTGGTTCCACCACGGATTAGGGTACCTGTAAGTGGCATGGAAACATTTCCTGCTTCCACATTTCTTACTATTTCATCTTCATCTCCGGTGTAGTTCAGTTTTATTTTATTCTCAAAATCGAAGGTGGCATCTGTATTGTAATTGAATCTCATCTTCAGGCGGTCACCGATCTCCCCATCAAGACTCACATTGATTTTCTGTTTAAAATCAAAAGTTGTATTGCGCTGCATTTTGGTTGGGATGGCGGGATTTTCAATTTTGTTGCTCTTTAGTCCGATGGACATTTCAACATACCCCTGAGGCCGGATATTTACAACACTACTTCCAAACACTTTGTTGAAGGCCTCTCCTCCAATCTGAAACTGGGGAATAATCTGGGAGCGACGGTCGAGTGATTGCTGTGACATTTTTTTTCTCCAGTAACTGTCAATGTACTCTTTCAGATCGCTTTGCAAATATTCATGCAAACTGAGTGATCCCGGAAGCCGGGTTTCAATGGATCCGGCCTTTTCCGTAATGAGGTATTGCCCGGTTAGCGGATCGTAGGTTATTTCTGTTGTAATGTTGGAGGGTTTTTTCAACAAAAAGGCTGTGCTGTCCTTGCCGTGCAATTGGGAGAATGGACTTTCTTTCTTTTTCGGATCAAGGCTTGTGTCAGTGGTATCGGCTGCTAGGGATTCTCCTGCATTTGAAAATAAGGCATCAAACCTCCCTAGCACAGCATTCGCAGATCCTATGGATGCGTTGCTGCGCCAAAAAAGTGCAAAACATGCCGAGAGCAATGTTGCAATGAAGATTTTGAAGATTACTTTTTTCAATTTGGTCAAAAACTCTTTAACGCCAACTTGATCAGGTTTTCAACAGTAATTGCCGGCTGTTCGGCCAGCACCTGGTCTATCAGTTTTTCGACTGCTTTTTTATTGAAGCCAAGCATTTCCAAAGCTGAAACCGCCTCGTCGCGAACAGGGTTTTCAATCGACCGAAAAAGAAGATCACCGGCAGGAATTTTCCCGATTTTATCCTTCAGGTCGATGATGACACGTTGAGCTGTCTTGATCCCAATCCCTTTAATACCCTTCAACAGTCCCACATTCTCAACAAGAATAGCGTTTTGCAGTTCTTCCGGTTTGTGGGATGAGAGCATCATGATGGCAGTGTTGGCCCCAATTCCATTTACAGAGATCAGCATCCTGAAAAGTTCACGCTCAGCCTGATCAAAAAAACCATACAAGATGTGCGCATCTTCACGAATAACCTGATGAAGGAACAACTTTACCTTTTCCATTCCATGGAGCCGGGTATAGGTTGTAAGTGATATATGGATCAGATAACCAAAATCATTTGCTTCAACAACGATCCCGGCAGGAGTCAGACTTATTACAGATCCTTTTATGAATTCGAACATGATCAACTGTTATTAAAGATGTTTATTCCCCTCCAGTCCTGTCTATTTCATGGTGTTTCAAAGGATTTTTGGAGAGTGACCTGTAAATTTTCCTTGATTCGGTGACGTCAATTGCCAGGTATATGGCATTTCGGAAGGAATCTTCAGCTGCCACTCCGGTTCCGGCAATATCATAGGCGGTCCCATGTCCCGGTGAGGTTCTGACGATAGGCAATCCAGCAGTAAAGTTGACCCCGGATTCAAAGGCAAGCACCTTAAAGGGTATCAGACCCTGGTCGTGGTACATGGCCAATATGGCATCAAATTTCTTGTAATCACCTGAACCGAAAAATCCATCTGCAGGGAAAGGACCAAGGGCAATGATCCCCTCATCGTTGGCTTGTTTGATAGCAGGGTAGATAATGCTTTGATCTTCTGTGCCAATTACCCCATGATCTCCGGCATGGGGATTTAAACCCAGAACTGCAATGCGCGGTTTACGGATGGAGAAATCCTCCAGTACAGTTTTGTGAAGAATTCTTATGTTGGACAGGATTTTTTCCTTTGTCAAGGCTTGGGGAACTTGGTGAAGTGGAATATGCCCGGTCACGACACCGACCTTCAATTGATCACTGACCATTAGCATCATGTAATTTTTCGCGGCGAATTCACTCGCAAAAAACTCTGTGTGCCCCGGAAATTTGAACTGATCTGACTGTATATTCTCCTTGTTGATTGGGGCAGTGACCACGGCATCAATATCCCCGGATTTCAAATCCCGAATGGCCGCCTGCAGTGCCAATAGCGCAGCTTCTCCGGCTTCTGGAGTTGATTTACCCAATTCAACACGGATCTCTTCATCCACACAATTGATGATGTTAACCCTTTTGGCATTGGCATCACGGGCATGGGCTATCTGGTTGAAGGTAAACAGTTCTACATCCAGTGCTTTCCTGTGGTAGGCTGCAACTTTGGGTGAGCCATAAACTATTGGTGTACATGACTCCAATAATCTACTGTCTGACAGTGTTTTAATAATTACTTCATATCCAATCCCATTGATGTCACCATGGGTTATTCCTATTCTTAGTTTATGTGGCTCCATACATTACGATGTTGGTTTGAACGATTCTCATCCGTTCCCATTATTTGTCAAATTTAAACTTTTATTCAATTAATCTTGGTTTAGCCTACCGAATTTGGGTTGGGGGTTTGTTGCTGCAAAATGGCGTCAAAAAATTCGGACAAAAGCCTTACCCCAGTAGCTGTGCCACCGACACTACGGTAGTGATCTGTAGCATGCAGGTAGGATGGACCGGCAATGTCGAGATGAATCCATGGATAGGTGATGAATCGCTGTAGAAATTTGCCTGCGGTAATCGCACCAGCCTCTCCGCCACCAATATTCTTCATGTCAGCAATGCTGGATTTGATCATCTCATCGTACTCTTCCCAAAGCGGGAGTTCGACCAGGCGTTCATTGACTTTTTCTCCTGCCTTCCTCAACAAATCAAAAAATTCACCGCTTTCACTTTCCATGGCTGCAATCCCATGAATGCCCAGTGTCATCGCCGCAGAACCGGTTAAGGTAGCCAGATCAATGACCAGTAATGGATTGTATTTTTGTGCATATACGAGCGCATCGGCCAATATTAGCCTGCCCTCCGCATCCGTATTGAGTACCTCCACTGTAGAACCATTGGAGATTGTGATGACATCCCCCGGTGTGATGGCATTTCCCCCGGGGCGGTTATCGGTGGCAGGAACAAGTGCGATCACATGAAGCGGAAGCTGTTTTTGGGCTGCCACCTGGATTGCCCCTGCCACTGCTGCTGCCCCTGCCATGTCACTTTTCATGTAGTCCATCGATTTTGCTGTCGGTTTAAGGCTAAGACCACCGGTATCAAATACGACCCCTTTACCCACCAGCACCAATGGCCGACTGTTGATTGGCTGCTCCGGTTTCCATTCCATAACAGAGAAGGTTGGTGGATCGATGCTCCCCTTGTTCACTGCAAGCAATCCGCCCATTCCAAGCGCTAAAATCTGCTCCTCGCCCAGAATGACTGTCTGATAACCACTTGTATCGCCTGTCTGTTTAAAAATCTGACTCAATTTCTCAGCATTCAGGCTAATCACAGGTTCATTGACCAGATCACGTGCTGAAAAGACCGCTTCTGTAACAATAGAAAGTTCCTGCAATTGCCGCTCGCTTGGAAAATCTCCACAAAAGCTGATTTCCTTCAATGTATTTTTTATTTTGGCGGCTTTCGTATTGTATTTCAAAAACTGGTAGTTCCCTAGTATTATTCCTTCGGTAAATGCAAGCAATAACTCCGGTTTTTCCAGCATGGAAGTGACACCCAGCGTATCGATTTTCTCTTTTTTTGCCCACAAGGCAATTTCATTGCCTTGTCTTCGCCAGGCTTCCAAAGCGAGGTTATCATTCTTTGGAGTAGGTATAATTGCAATCAATAACTTGCTGGATAGTCGGTTAATCTCTACCAGATGCTCCTCCATGTTCAGTCTGTTGCTAAGGTAAAGGTGCTCATCCTTGCTCAAAGGCAATTGAGCATTGTTCTCACTCCCCTTTAACAGAAGGATATGGTTTACGAGAAGCGACTCCGAACAGTTTTTTGTTAATTTCATGGCAATTGACCTTCTAATGTATGGTAATTATGGTTTTTCTGTTGCAGCACTCCTGAAACGTATACTGCAACTATTTTTCTTTTTTGTACTCCTGATGCGATGTTATAAAGGATGAACCAATGACTGGCACCTGTTCAAAAGCATTTGCTCAAAATTACTACCTTTAACCCAATAATTAACAGTTACTGTACCTATTTGTAAACCCATAGGTGGATAAGATGTCTGATGTATTGCTGCAAAGGGCTCTCCGGCTCGAACCATTGTCTGCAAAGGAGGGATTATTGCTTTTCATGGAGGCTTCTACCTCCGTTTTAATGTTGGTTGCTGATACTTTGCGACAACAGCACAAACCAGGAAGAGAGGTTACCTGGATGATTGACAGAAATGTGAACATTACCAACATTTGCATATCTGGCTGTACCTTCTGTAATTTTCACCGCAAAATCAACGGGGAGGGAACCTATACCACCACCCTGGAAGAGTACCAGCAAAAGATAGAGCAAATGATAAATCTCGGGGGAAGCCAGCTTTTGTTGCAGGGAGGTATGCATCCGCGCTATGGACTAAGATTCTATACAGATCTGTTTAGTGAGCTTAAGCGTAAATATCCTGACGTGAAACTGCACGCACTCGGTCCTCCTGAGGTGGTTCACATTGCACGAAAAGAAAGGATCTCCTACCGGGAAGTGCTGGAAAAACTGGTGGAAGCCGGTCTGGATAGTCTGCCGGGAGCCGGGGCTGAGATTTTGTGTGATCGGATCAGGAAGGAGATCTCACCAGGGAAAGCCTCTGCCCAGGAGTGGCTGGATGTGATGAAAGAGGCTCACCAAATGCACATGCTAACCTCAGCTACCATGATGTTTGGCCACATCGAGACACCCCTGGAGCGGATGGAACATCTCGTGAAACTAAGGGAGCTTCAATCGCAGAAGCCTGTCGGAAGCCCCGGATTCAAAGCCTTCATCCCCTGGCCGTTTATGTCGGAAGGAACCTTGTTGGGAGAGCGTAAAACATTCAAAAATACCCTTCCAATAGACTATATCAGAATGATCGCTTTAAGTAGGATCATGCTGAATAATTTCGAAAATATTCAGGCTTCCTGGCTGACTGTAGGGAAGGAGACTGGTCAGCTTGCACTTCATGCTGGGGCCAACGATCTTGGTTCCATCATGATTGAGGAGAATGTGGTATCAGCAGCCGGAGCCTCCTTTTCGATGGATGCCCTTGAGATGCAAAAATGCATTTTGGATGCCGGCTTTTTACCCCGGCTTCGGAACCAGGGGTATGCGTTGATTCCGATGCCTGACAATGTTCCTGAATACCCATTATCACGCTGATATATAATACACAAATAAAAAAACATATTTTGTACCTTTGTATCCCAAATGGGCAGGATTCCGGGGTTCATTTTGACTGGATGACTCCGCTCTTTGCAAGTTATAATTAGAAAAAGAAGTTATTGAAATGAGAAAATGGCGTGTTGAAGATTCTGCAGAGCTTTACAACATCAACGGTTGGGGCGTTAACTACTTTTCCATTAACGAGAAAGGCCACGTTGTGGTTACTCCAAGGAAAAATGGGGTGGAAGTTGATTTGATGGATCTCGTGGAAGAGTTGCAGCTTAGGGATGTTTCAACTCCTGTGCTGCTTCGTTTTCCGGATATCCTGGATAGCAGGATCGAAAAGATGGCAAGTTGTTTTAAAATCGCCGCTGAAGAGTACAAATACAATGCACAGGGGTACATCATCTATCCGATCAAGGTCAACCAAATGAGGCCGGTTGTTGAGGAGATCGTTACCCATGGAAAGAAGTTTAACATAGGTCTGGAAGCTGGCTCAAAACCTGAGCTGCATGCAGTGATCGCCATCAATACTGACAACGATTCCCTGATCATTTGCAACGGATACAAGGATGAAGACTACATTGAGCTGGCACTCCTGGCCCAGAAAATGGGTCGAAGAATCTACCTGGTGATCGAGAAGTTGAGCGAGATGAAATTGATTGTTAAGATTGCCAAACAGTTTAAGATCAGACCAAATTTGGGAATTCGCATCAAGTTGTCCAGCACCGGAAGCGGGAAATGGGAGGATTCTGGCGGAGATGGCAGTAAATTTGGATTAACCTCGAGTGAATTGCTGGAAGCACTGGACTACCTGGACAAGAATAAGATGAAAGATTGTCTCCATCTTGTCCATTTTCACATCGGAAGTCAGGTGAACAAAATCAGGCGCATTAAACTGGCGATGCGTGAAGCTTCACAATTTTATGTCCAACTCCACAAGAATGGTTTTGAGATTGATTTTGTTGATATAGGTGGTGGTTTGGGGGTTGATTACGACGGAACCAGATCTTCCAGCGAAAGCAGTGTCAACTACAGTATTCAGGAGTATGTGAATGATGTAGTTTCTACGCTGGTGGACGTTAGCGAAAAAAATGCCATCCCTCATCCAAATATTATTACCGAGTCTGGAAGATCCCTTACCGCACACCACTCAGTCCTGGTTTTCGAGGTACTCGAATCTACTACCCTCCAACGATGGGAGGAGAATGAAGAGGTAAGTCCTGATGACCATGAATTGCTGCGGGAGCTTTATTCCTTGTGGGATACCCTGAATCAGCCGAGAATGTTGGAGACCTGGCACGATGCACAACAGATTCGGGAAGAAGCACTCGATCGTTTCAGCCTGGGTTTGCTGGATATCAGCACCAGGGCAAAAATTGAGCGGTTGTTCTGGTCCATCGCACAAGAGACTTCCCAAATGACAAATGGGTTGAAACATGTTTCAGAGGAGTTTTTGTCGCTGCCCAAACTGCTGTCAGACAAATACTTCTGTAATTTTTCTCTTTTCCAATCGCTGCCGGATTCCTGGGCTATAGACCAGATCTTTCCGATCATACCCTTGGATCGTCTGGATGAAAGGCCCGACAGGACTGCTACCTTGCAAGATATTACCTGCGATTCGGATGGTAAGATTGATAATTTTATCTCTGTTCGCAACCAATCTTACTACCTGCCGGTACACTCCTTGAAACCAAAAGAACCCTATTACATTGGTGTCTTCCTGGTAGGGGCCTATCAGGAGATACTCGGAGATCTTCACAATCTGTTCGGAGATACCAATGCTGTACATGTATCAGTCGATGAAAAAGGTTATTCAATCGATCAGGTAATTGATGGTGAAACAGTTGCTGAGGTCTTGGAGTATGTTCAGTACAATCCTAAAAAGTTGGTAAGAACGGTCGAAACGTGGGTAACCTCCTCTGTAAAATCCGGCATTATCAGTGCGGAGGAGGGAAAGGAATTTTTATCCAATTATCGGTCAGGCCTCTACGGGTATACCTATCTTGAATAGAGGGAGCTAAACCATGACAAATGCCACCCATTACAGTGCGGGAAAGTTCTTTTTACAGTGGCTTTGCCTCTGTTTGGTGTTGTCATGCATGGTTATCCCGCTTAAGGCTCAGACCTATCTGCAAGTTGTTAAGGGGAGGCTGTTGGATCAGGAGTCGAGGCAACCGATTCCGGAAGTCATTTTACACTTTTCAGACCAAAAATCAGAGGTTACTGCATTCACCGACTCCCAGGGAAATTTTAAGACAAGACTTACATCGGGAAGATGGGATCTATTGGTTTCCCACATCGGATATGGATCGATCATGCAAAATATTCAGGTAGGTACCGGGAAGGAGGTGGTACTTGAGTTAACCCTGGAGGCAAAAGTATTTCAAACGGCTGAAATTGAGGTTTCTGCGGGGAAGAAGAGCTGGCTCACACCTGCCAGCGGATCAAGTATTCGTACCTTGCAGAGTCAGGATGCGGCCAGGTTTGCCGGAGGTTATTACGATCCATTACGGATGGTTGCCAATTTTGCTGGTGTGACGAGTGGCAACAGCGATGAGAGCAACGAAATAGTGGTGAGAGGGAATTCCCCGAGGGGAATGTCCTGGAGACTGGAAGGCCTCGAAATTCCAAATCCCAACCATCTGTCCAATGGAGTTGGCAACAATGGTGGAGCATATTCCATGGTATCTACCAATGTATTGGCCGATTTTGATTTCTACACCGGAGCTTTTCCGGCAGAATATGGGAATGCATTGTCGGGTGTGATGGATTTAAGATTGAGGAAGGGAAATACAGAAAAGCATGAATTTGGTATTCAATTGAGTGTGGTGGGTGCCGAAGCTGCAGCTGAAGGTCCCATTGGTCAATCTACCGGCAACTCCTTTCTATTTAATTTCAGGTATGCCAATTTCAATGTTTTGCAGAAATACGGCATTATAAGCATACAAGACCTAAGCATCATTCCCAACTCTGTTGACTGGACCTTCAAGATGAATTTCAGCGGAAAGAAGATGGGTGAGCTGGAGTTCTTTTCAGTTGGCGGAAAAAGTAAGGCAGGAAATGAGCCTACCTCCAATGAAGAGGAAATTTCGAATGGAATCAACAACGATGACTTTTTAGAGACGGGTGCTGTGTCTGTTTTTGGACTCAGGCATCTGAAGAATTTTAGGGATGGCAAAACCTATATTCGAACCATTGTCGGTTTTACAAAATCCAATGAGCAGGCTCAATCGGGATACCTGGATACCAATTTTGTCCACATGACCAGTAGGGAAGACCATTTTGTGGCTCCAGTACTCAGAAGTACAGTGATGGTCAACAGAAAAGTTAACCTTCATAATTCATTCCGCTTGGGTATGGAATACCATACCACCTTTGCCGATATGTATAGTCTGAGGAGGCAGTCAACAGGCAAAATGGATACCCTTGTCAATCAACAGAGCAGGAGTTTTTATACGCAAGCCTATTTTCAATGGAAATACAAGCCTGTTGATTTTTTTGAATTGGTTCCATCCCTTCATTCGACTTTTACAGGGGTAAACAGTGAAATGACGCTGGAACCCCGGCTTGGGATGCTTATTAGACTCCCCGGGAATCAGTCCCTTAATTTTGGTACTGGACTTTATTCCAGGCAAGAGCCACTGCCTGTCTACTACTTTCGGGTGAAAATGCCGAAAGTCGGTCGTGAAATCGTGAATGGTGATTTAAAGACTACCAAGGCATTCCATTTCGTGGCTGGTTACCGCAAATCATTTTCAAGGGATTTGAGATTATCTTTGGAAGGTTACTACCAGCACTTGTACAATGTTCCCATCAGTGAATACCGTAACAATACCTTTTCGATGGTCAATATCTCGGAAGGACTGCCGGATATTGATCTCAACAACAAGGGTATATCAGACAATCTGGGAATTGAGCTGACCATTGACAAATCCTTCACCGCCAATTATTACCTGCTTGGTACTGTTTCCCTTTTTGATTCCAAATACAGAGCCTCCAACAGCTATTGGTATTCAACCTATTACAATTCGAATTTTGTCTTCAATTTTGTGGGAGGGAAAGAGTTCAAGGTGGGTGCCTATCGACAAAATACATTGGGTCTAAACCTCAGAAATATAGCAAGGGGAGGATACCGTTTTACACCACCAGATTATACACAAAGCCTGGCAAGGAAGACAATGATCTATGATATTGACCAGGTATATGGAGCGCATCTTCCATTCTTTGACAGGATGGATTTCGGTGTCAATTACCGGATCAACAAGAGAAATTCAGCACTGAATTTTTCGTTGGACATACAAAATGTATTGAACAGGCACAATGTCTACAGACGGAGTTTTACCTATGCAAAGGGAACAATTGTGGAGACAGACAAGAAGCTGATAGGTATTGTGCCCATTGCAGGAGTTAGGTACGACTTCTGACTGGGAATTTCAAGAGATTCCGGATGAACGGCTCCTAGCCAGTATTACTTTGTGTTAACTGGAATAAAAAAGGGAAGACCTTTCGATCCTCCCTCTCCAGAGATAATTATCTATTTATGAAAACACTCAACCACATTTGGAAGAGCCGCAATCCTTGCAGATCAGGCATCCTTCCTGGTAAACAACATTGTCAGATCCACACCCTTCACACTTGGCATCTTCGCAGGTAGTGCCATTCGGTATATATTTCTTCAAAGCCCTTGCAACTCCATTCTTCCAGGTGTTGATAGATTCGACATCGAACTGGAGACTTGAAATCAGATCGACAATTTTTTGGATTGGCATGCTGTGTCGCAGCACGCTGGATATTAATTTTGCATAGTTCCAAAAGATCGGATTGAATTTGAAGGACAATCCTTCGATGGTGGTCTTGTAGCCACGGTTGTTCCGGTATTGGAAATCATAACGCGATACATCATTCTCGTCCCTGTTCTTAATGATCCAACCCTCTGTTACGGAGCGGGGCAGAAGTATACCATCTTCGTCATCGGCCAAACCGGTAAATATCTCGTAAGGTTTTCCATCAATCAGTCCGATAAAGGCAATCCATTTCTCTTTGTTGTTTTGGAATCGAACTATTTCTGCTTCAAGTATTTCCGGACGTTTTGTTGGAAATACTCCCTCTTTCTTTTTGTCTTTTGTCGACAGCAATACGCCAGATCTGGAACCTTCCCGGTAGACGGTAACCCCTTTGCAACCACTTTCCCAGGCAGAGAAAAAGAGTTTGCCAACCAGCTCTTCGGTGGCTTCCTCCGGCAAATTGATGGTTACCGAGATGGAATGGTCGACCCATTTTTGGATTTGACCTTGCATTTTAACCTTTGCCATCCAATCGATATCGTTGGAGGTTGCTTTGGCATAAGGTGATTTGTTGACCAGTTCGTCGATCTCGTCGTTGCTGTATTTCCTGTTTGTTTTGTATCCGTTGATCTCCATCCAGAGTTTAAACTTGTGGTGGAATACCATGTACTCCTCCCAGGAATCACCCATTTCATCAACAAAGTCAATCCTGGCCTCCTTGTCATTTGGATTGACCTTTCTCCTGCGTTTGTATACAGGCATGAACACTGGTTCAATTCCAGAGGTCGTTTGAGTCATCAAACTGGTGGTGCCTGTAGGGGCAATGGTGAGCAGCGCAATGTTTCGCCTGCCGTATTTGGCCATCTCTTCGTATAGTTCAGGATCTGCAAGCGCAAGACGCTTGATGTAGGGATTGTTGATCTCCTTTTTCGAGTCATAAATCGGGAAAGCTCCCCGCTCCTTGGCCAGGAGAACAGATCCGCGGTATGCCTCAATGGCAACAATTTTGTGAACCTCTACGGAGAAGTCTATCGCATTTTCAGATCCATATTGTAAACCAAGAGCAGCCAGCATGTCACCTTCAGCGGTGATCCCAATACCTGTTCTGCGGCCATTGATGGCTTTTTCCTTGATTTTTCCCCACAGGTTAAGTTCGACCTCTTTGATTTCATCCGCTTCTGGATCTGCAAGGATTTTATCATAGATCGCATCTATTTTTTCAAGTTCGAGATCAATGATATCATCCATGATGCGTTGTGAAAGCCTTACATGCGATCTGAAAAGTGGAAAATTGAATTTTGCCTGTGGTGTAAACGGGTGGTCAACGTAGGAGTAAAGATTGATGGCGATCAAACGGCAACTGTCATAAGGACAGAGCGGAATTTCACCGCAAGGATTGGTTGAAACAGTTCCATAACCAAGGTCAGCATAACAATCCGGAACTGATTCACGGATGACGGTATCCCAAAAGAGGATTCCAGGTTCAGCAGATTTCCAGGCATTGAATACAATTTTTTGCCAGAGTTTGGAAGCATCTGTTTCCCTGGTATACACGGGGTCGCTGCTGTTAATGGGGTATTTTTGGTGATAAATGGCCGAATTACGGACTGCCCTCATGAATTCGTCATCAATTTTAACGGAGACATTGGCACCGGTAACTTTCCCTTCATCCATCTTGGCATCAATGAACTGCTCAGAATCAGGATGCTTGATAGATACCGACAGCATCAAGGCTCCACGTCTTCCATCCTGTGCCACCTCACGGGTGGAGTTGGAAAAGCGCTCCATGAAGGGGACAATTCCTGTGGAGGTGAGTGCCGAATTTTTTACCGGAGATCCTTTCGGACGAATGTGCGAAAGGTCGTGACCTACGCCACCTCGTCTTTTCATCAGCTGTACCTGCTCTTGATCTACCATCATGATGCCACCGTAGGAGTCGGCTCCGTTGCCAACCACAAAGCAGTTGGAGAGTGAACCAGTCTGGAAATCATTTCCAATGCCGGTCATTGGCCCACCCTGGGGAACAATGTATTTGAATCCTTCGAATAGCTCGAATAGCTCTTTCTCTGCCAAAGGATTTGGATACTTCTTTTCAACCCTTGCTATTTCAGAAGAGAGGCGGTGATGCAAGTCGTCGGGGGTAAGCTCAAAGAGATTTCCGTAGGAGTCTTTGAGCGCATATTTATTTACCCAGACACGGGCAGCCAGTTCATCTCCCTGAAAATATTTCAGTGAAGCTTCAAATGCCTCTTCGTTGGAGTAATTTTTTAGGGAACTATTTTTTTTCATAGCAAAGACATCGTTTTTTTCCATGACATGCAGGATTGTCGGTTAAGTCGAATGACAAAGGATCTTTTCGTTAGATTATTTTGATGAAGAGAGCATATTTTTATGGAGTAAAGATATACAATAAGTGCTTTTTTTGGAGAGCAATTTTGGTGAAATGAAAATAAAGTTATCAACTTTATAGTGTTAATATACACATATTCAGTATATTAAAATATTATTTGCATCAAAAAGTTGACAAAAAAATATTTTTTATAATTTTTTTTGGAAAATAATAGATTGGCAGGAAGGAGGAGGTAATAACTATTTTTCGAAGAAATAGCGGACAATTTGTTCTGTTGCTCCACGGTTATTTTCAACATATTGTGAGGCAGAACGGCTCTCCTCTGACACTCTATCGGGGTCTGTGAGGTAGCTTTCAAAAAGGCTTTTCAGCTCGTCAAAATTAAGTACGACATGGGCAGCTCCGAGCCGGATTAGTTCAATGGCTTCGTGAAATTTGTGATAATCGGGACCGAAAACGACAGGCATTCCATAAACAGCTGGTTCAAGAATGCTATGAATTCCGGAGGTAAATCCTCCACCTATGTAAGCAATTTTAGCATATTTGTAAACAGAGACCAGATAACCATATCCATCTACGATCATTACTTCGGCTTCTTCCAAATCTGCTGTTGCAGAGTCAGAAGAATACAATACATACGGGCGTTTCAGGGCGGAGGTTATTCGTTCGATGGAGGATTCATTGACCTCATGGGGTGCCACAACAAATTTTACATTGTGCTTGCAATCATTCACATAATTCAGAAAAAGCAATTCATCTTCCGGCCACGTGCTTCCAGCCACCACAACTTTTTGTCCCATGCAAAAGGTCTCCAGCTTGGGTAATCTGGCTGCTGCCAGGGCGATTTGTGCAACCCTGTCGAGCCGTGTATCCCCGCTAATGGAAACATTGTTGAACCCGAATTTCTGCAGTGTTGTGAAGGAACTCTGATTTTGGACGAAAATGTGGGTGTAAACCCGTAAGACTTTTCTGAACCATTTTCCCCAAGGTTTGAAGAAATATTGATCAGGCCGGAAAAGGGCCGAAAAGAGGTAAGTAGGTATCTTACGCTGATGGAGCTCTGAGAGGAAGTTAAACCAAAACTCATATTTAACAAAAAACACTTTTTCAGGTTTCACAAGATCCAGAAACCTTCTTGCATTGCCTGGAGTATCGAGTGGAATATAAAATACATAATCTGCAAACTGATAATCTTTTCTTAATTCATACCCTGAAGGAGAAAAGAAGGTCAGTAAAATCCTGTAGTGCGGGGCATATTTTTTTACCTCTTCCATGACGGGCCTTGCTTGTTCAAACTCCCCCAAGGAGGAGACATGAAACCAAAGCAGTTGATTTCCAGGAACAACTTCCTGCCCAATTCTTTCAAAAAGGCCTTTCCTACCCGACAACCATTTCCTTGCTTTGGGGTTTCTGAATGAAACTGTCCAAATCAAAAAATGGTAGACATGCATGCTGATGTTGTAAAGGAAACGCATCATTTTGTGTGCCAGATGAATAAAAAGTAAAATTAGTCGCTTAATGTAGAAACACCCAAGGGGTATCCGACATCTTCGAAAAGATTGATCCCATTGGCTGCTGTAACGGCCAACTGGTCACATCGCTCATTCCCGGGAATCGAGGCATGGCCTTTTACCCATACAAACTTAACAGAATGATTTTGATATATTTCGTAAAAGCGCATCCATAGATCACTATTTTTCTTCCCTTTGAACCGGTTACGGATCCAGTTGTTGAGCCATCCTTTCTCTACTGCATCTACGACATACCTTGAATCAGTGTACACAGTCACTTCGCATTTGGGGATTTTTAATGCCTCCAATCCAACAATAACAGCCATCAACTCCATTCGGTTATTGGTAGTCAGCCGGAAGCCTGAAGATATCTCTTTACGAAGATTCCCGTGTAACAACAATGTTCCAAATCCTCCCGGACCCGGATTTCCAAGGGAGGAACCGTCTGTGTAAATGGTGATCTTTGGGGACGGTTCTTTAGCCATGGTTAGTATTCAAATAAATAAAAAAAAATCAACAAAGGACTTACAGAGACGTTGCATGCAACGTCTCTACTGAACAATAGTCATCTCATCTACCAGGTGTTTAGCCCCGGCATACTTGTCAATCACCCATAAAACGAATCTGATATCCACATTGATGCATTTTTGCAGATCTGCCTCATAGGCAATATCGCCACTCATTGCTTCCCAATTGCCATCAAATGCAATTCCAATCAGCTCCCCTTCGCTGTTCATAACAGGGCTACCCGAATTGCCTCCGGTGATATCATTGTTGGTGGTGAAGCAGGTATGCAATGTTCCGTCCTTATCGGCATATCTACCGTAGTCGCTGGCATTGTACATCTCTAGTAACCGCTCAGGATAGTCAAAATCAGCATCCCCGGCTATTCCCTTTTCTGCATAGCCTTTCAATGTTGTAAAATAGCTGTAATGAACACCATCCCTCGGATCATAGTCTCCGACTTTTCCATAAGTCAAGCGCATGGTAGAGTTGGCATCAGGGTATATTTTTTTGTCATGGTTCATTTCGTTCAAGCCTGCAACAAAAAGCTTCCTGCTGTTTTCAAGACCTGCTGTCGTTTTGCGATAATCTTCCCGGATGACTTTAATCGCCTCCATCATGGATAACATGGCCGAGTATACAGGATCCTTGTCAAGAACTTTTTTGGAAGGATTGTTCAGAAAGGCCTCCAGACGCTGCTGATCGGGGAATATGCTTTTCTTATATATCCGGTTGATAAAGGCAGAATAATCACCTTTGTATTTTTTGGAAGCATCTTCTATAAAAGTAGGCTGGTATTTGGCTGCAACATTTTCTGCATACATCCTGGTCAGTTCGGCTGCGATTTTTTGGTCAGTTTCTGCATCATAATCCTTGTAAAATTCAGTCAGGGAATCTTTGAACTTCTCTGCTGCAACCTTGATCTTCTCCTTGTCTGTGCCTTTTTGCAATTCATCGTACAGGGTGCTGATGCCAAAGGAGAACCTGAAAATCTCGGCACCTCCCAGCAGGGCTTCCAGTGCATACTCATAGGCGACTTTATCATCTAGGGACTGGAATGATTTTTCAATGTTAGGAAGTGCTTCTCCATATTTGATTTTTCTGGAAGGATCGCTGTTTACCCAATTTGTAAACTCCTTTTCGATGGCCTGTTTTTTATCCAGAACTTTTAATGAAGTCAGGCCCATATTCTGACCTATGGAATACTTGTAGTAATTCGAACTGACTGCAAATTTCGACGCATACTGAATTCTGTTTTTGTCTCCTTTTGCCATGTACTCCTTGATGATATCCAATTTGGCTGACCTGGTTTTGACGCGGATGTTGTTGACAATATCCATCGTATTTTTGAGTCCAAACGAGGTAAGATAACGGTTGGTCCTGCCGGGATAGCCCAGAATCATTGCATAATCATCCATTTGAACTCCTTTCAGGGAGATTGGAAGATGATGTTTGGGATGAAAGGGAACATTCTCTTTGGCAAAATCAGCAGGAGAACCATCCGGCGCACAATAAATACGGAACATGGAGAAGTCTCCTGTGTGGCGGGGCCACATCCAGTTGTCGGCTTCTCCACCAAATTTTCCTACTGATTGAGGGGGTGTACCTACCAGTCTTATATCCCTGAATGTTTCTGTGACAAATAAGTAATAGGTATTTGATTCAAAAAGTGGTCTTACCCTTGTTTCGTATTTGCTGTTTCCCTTTGCCTCTTTTTCGATCGATGCAATGGCAGTAGCGATTTTTCCCTGGCGGGAGGCTGCTGAAGTGGTATCGGTAATGCCTTTGAGAACCTGTTCTGTGACATCTTCCATTCTAACCAGAAAAGTAACACTCTTACCAGGATTGGGCAACTCCTCTTCCTTGTTCTTTGCCCAGAATCCCTCTTTCAGGTAGTCGTGTTCGACAGAGCTGTGCTTTTGAATCTCCCCAAAACCACAATGGTGATTGGTTAACAATAGCCCATCCCTTGATACAATTTCTGCGGTGCAGGATCCTCTGTCAAGAGCAACAACGGCATCTTTCAAACTTGAATTGTTGATGCTGTATATCTGTTCTGCGCTTAGCTTTAATCCCATGGCGTGCATCTTGTCAATGTTCAGCTTTCCCACCAGTGATGGTAACCACATACCTTCATCTGCTTTTGCCGGAAGAGAGAGAATCAATACGAAGGCCATTAAGCTAATTATACTTTTTTTCATGTATGCTTTATTAATAAAACTGGAACAACTTCTTACAATCAATAATTAATAGTGAACGTTAATATAGGGATCAGCAGCATTGGGTAAACTTTTTGATACTGAAAAATATTTCCTTTTACTGATTCATCCGACAGAAAGGTACATGGAAGACATTTTACAGCTTCCCTATAAGGCACCAGGCTTCGTACAAAAATTGTGAAATCGATTTTTATTCCCCATTGGTAGCCCGTTCCTGTGAAGATAGTTACTATGCTTTACAGGATTTTGACGGCAAAATTAGTTTTATTTGAATACAAACTGTTGGACAGAAAGCTGAAATATCCGGCACCGGTCAGAATTGTCAGTGGATCAAACCCAGTGATTTGCCAACTTTTTTAAAAGCTGATACCGCTTTCTCCAAATGATCCTGCTGGTGGGCGGCGGAAAGCTGCACCCTTATACGGGCTTGTCCCTGAGCTACAACAGGATAGTAGAATCCAATGACATATATTCCCTCAATTAATAGCTGGGCAGCAAATTCCTGAGAAAGTTTTGCATCGTATAGCATTACGGCACAAATAGCGGATTTGCTTGGTTTGATATCAAATCCCGCAGCGGTCATTTCAGCAATAAAATAGGCAGTATTGTGATGCAATTTTTCCTGGAGTTCGGAGGTTCTTGCCATCATGTCAAACATTTTGATTCCGGCATTTACGACCGCTGGGGGAAGTGAGTTGGAGAAGAGGTAAGGCCTTGATCTCTGTCTGAGCAGTTCGATGATCTCCCTGCGACCAGTGGTAAAGCCTCCCAAAGCGCCGCCAAAAGCTTTTCCCAATGTTCCTGTGATGATATCCACTTCTCCCCGGATGTTAAAAAGCTCGGTCACTCCCCGGCCGGTATCCCCTACCACCCCTGCAGAGTGACATTCGTCTACCATTACCAATGCATCGTATTTTTTTGCAAGTAAATGTATTTGGTCCAAAGGTGCGACATTGCCATCCATCGAAAAGACGCCGTCTGTCACAATCACCCTGAATCTTGCTTCCTTTGCCAATTGAAGCTGTTTTTCAAGATCTATCATGTCAGCATTGTTGTACCTGAATCTTTTTGCCTTGCTCAGGCGAACTCCATCGATGATGGAAGCGTGGTTCAGGGAATCTGAGATGATGGCATCCTCCTCTCCGAAAAGTGGCTCGAAAATTCCACCATTGGCATCGAAGCAGGCGGCATACAGGATGGTATCCTCGGTTCCAAAGAACCCGGCAATCTTTTGTTCCAAAATCTTATGAAGGTCGGTGGTTCCACAGATGAAACGCACCGAAGACATTCCATAGCCATGTGAATGAAGGGCTTCGGAGGCAGCCTGAATCAATTCAGGATGGTTGGATAATCCAAGGTAATTGTTGGCACAGAAATTTAAAACTTCCTGACCAGAGGAGAGACGAATCACGGCATCCTGGGGTGATACGATCACGCGTTCGTTTTTATAAAGGCCGGCATCCTTGATGGATTGGAGTTCATTTTTGAGGTGCTCTTTTATCTTTCCGTACATAACTGAATGTTTTTAAATGAATTCGAGAATTGCTGACAAAAGAAAGTGATCTGAAGACAAAATTATGCTATTTTTATGATCGCTTTCAATACTTTCCTCATGTTTTGAAAGTAAGACCCATAATAGTTGGGCATCCCATGGAGTTGGGGAAGCAGATCAAGTATATAAAATGTTAATTGAGACCTGATGAAGAAGAAAAATCGTTTTTTACCCTGGATTATTGGCATTGGAGTGCTGGTAATAGTACTACTTCTCGTCGGAAAAAAGAGCGGGTGGTTTGGAAAGGATGTGACATTGAATGTGGCTACTGAGAAAGTAGAGATTAGGGATATCACCGAGGTCATTACTGCAAATGGTAAGATGAAGCCTCAGCAAGAGGTGAAGATCAGTCCTGAAGTACCCGGTGAAATCATTGAGCTTCCAGTAAAGGAGGGTGATAAAGTGAAGAAGGGAGATCTATTGGTGGTCATAAAGCCAGATATTTACCAGTCAAATTTAAGTAGAATTGAAGCCTCCCTCAATACGCAAAAGGCAAGGTTGGCGCAGGCCGAAGCTCAATTGATTGAAAAGGAGTTGAATTACCAGCGAGCCAAACAGTTGCTCGAAAAGAAGACGATTCCAAAATCAGAGTTTGAAACCATTGAAGCATCCTGGAAAGTGGCAATTTCGGAGGTTCAAGCCGCAAGATATTCTGTGAAGAGCGCTGAATCAAGTGTTCGCGA
Organism: Tangfeifania diversioriginum; assembly: GCA_945873105.1. Lineage (GTDB taxonomy): Bacteria > Bacteroidota > Bacteroidia > Bacteroidales > Prolixibacteraceae > CAINVV01. Next base: position 18,714 of record CAMCBW010000005.1, on the reverse strand, counting down.
ATCGGCAGAAAATCTAACCAAGACTAAGATCTTCTCTCCAATTGATGGTACTGTTTCCAAGTTGAACGTCGAAAAGGGAGAAAAAGTGGTGGGAACAAACCAGTTTGCGGGTACAGAATTGATGACGGTGGCTGATTTGGCCACCATGGAGGTAAAGGTGGAAGTTAACGAGAACGATATAGTTAAAGTGCATAAAAATGATACAGCCATTATCGAAATTGATGCCTACCTTAAAAGAAAATTTAAGGGTATTGTTACTGAAATCGCCAGCTCTGCCAACGTTACCGGTACTTCTGTCGATCAGGTAACCAATTTCAATGTCAATATTTTGTTGCTGACAGAATCTTATCAGGATCTGATAAAGAAGGACTCTGTAAAGTATCCGTTTCTTCCTGGAATGTCCGCAACTGTAGAGATCCAGACAGATACCCGCAAAGGCATTATTTCTGTCCCAATTCAATCGGTAACTACCCGAGGCGATGACGGGACCATCAAAAAAGCGGCAGATCAGGTTGTTCAGGAGGGCGCAGCAGACAATGGGACCATTGAAGCAACTCCCAAGGAGCCCGAGCAGCAAGAGGTCGTATTTGTGGTAAAGAACAATCTTGTCTGGAAGAAGAAGGTTAGGATCGGTATCCAGGACATTAGCAGGATAGAGATTTTGGATGGAATCAAAGTGGGCGAGGAGATTGTTGTTGCTCCTTATGGACTAATTTCTAAAACGCTTAAGGATTCTACCTCTGTAAAAGTTGTTAAAATTGAGGAGCTCTACCAAGCAAAAAAATAATTTTCCATCCTTAACCAACAAAAATAATCCCCCCGAAGAAGTCTCTTTTTCGGGGGGATTATTTTTGTTGACCACTACTCTGATGGGAGATCCATTTACTGAAAAACAAATCTTCCAAAGACATTTTGATTCGACAGGACCAGAAATGCATTGTTCGGAGAAACTTTCCCTAACAATCATTGCATTTTCAAGGATCTGTGGCTATGAATTATGCAACCCATTTATAGAATAATGTAACTGTTCACTGAAGGATACTGGATACTTTAGCAAAATAACACCGCGTTTACTTGACGGATGCATAGCAGAAAATCTTACTGTTTCAGAAATTGCAATGGATGCAGCATTTTCGATTCGATGCCCGTAGGAACATTTTAGGAATTTTGGAATATTGGGTAATGTCGAGAACGACTTTTCATAAAAAGTGAGATTCATGATAGTTTATAACTAGTTTAAATAAAAATATTACTTAACAAAATAATGGTAATTTAAAAACATGTTATAATCCGTCCCCAACAATAATTATTGTGTTAATGGAAGCTTGTCAAATTAGTAATTTATCATAATTTTACTTTCAACGGTGAAGGATAGATTGCTAAATTGAGAATACTTACAGAACATTATGATTAGTTAATAGGAAAAATTCATTTTGAATTGTTATAAATAGAGTTTATTTGAATTTTTTAATCCATTAAATTTTAATAGTTTAACTAAAGTGGGTCAAAATTTGTCCTTTCCCCCTAGGTTACGATTTTTAGGATTTTGGTATTAATGATGTAGCTGGTTATTTCCCTTAAATATACCACTTATGTTAGGTTTTGAAATCAGGAGGTCATGTTGCATGATCTCCTTGGAAATATTTAGATTTTACGGGCTTGATACCTTCAGCCGCAAATGCAAGTTTTTTTGGAGCAAGGCTTCCAAAAGAGTTGTAAATCCCCTTGTTACCCTGCGGATCCCTCTCATATTTGTTTTTTTCTTTTCTACCACCACATCTTTTCAGTTGTATGCAGGGAATGATCTGTCGCTGACACTGACCGTGACAAATGTTACCTGTACCGGCCTAACAAACGGAACCATATCTTCTACTGTAGCGGGTTCTTCAGGAGGTACCATTAACTATACCTTGCTGCCGGGATCGGTTACCAATACTTCGGGATTTTTCAGCAATCTTGGTCCGGGAACCTATTCTGTCAGTGCAGAGGATGCCGGAACCACTATGGCTGCTACGGCAACCATTTCAGAACCGATAGCTTCCCTTGGAGTTCTTGTCACTTCCAACACACCGGTTTGTAACAATTCTGCGATTCTGCTATCTGCCGCACCTTCCGGAGGCACTGCACCCTATACTTATAGCTGGTCAGGCCCAAATTCCTTCATCAGCAACATCCAGTCTCCGGTTGTCGTTAATCCTGCAATGGCTGCGGCCGGAATTTACAATGTGACGATTACAGATGCCAATGGTTGCAATGCCAGTAGTTCGGGCGCAGTCTCAATATCGACGGCTCCTATTGTCACGGCAACTGCATCCATTCATACGGTTTGTGCAGGTGGGGCCGTTACCCTTTCTTCCTCCTCCAATATTCCTGCAGCGCCATCACTTCCATCACCTGTTTTTACCACCTCTAATTTTTCAACTGACGGAACACCTTTATTGGCTGAGTGGACAGAGCGCAATGACGGTTACTCCACAAATGGGTTAATCTTTCATTCAAACAACAACTCCTCCTTTTACCTGTCTGAAAGTAGGGCTCAGAATGGTACCATAACAGATACAAGGCTGGTGTCACAATCCTACAACACCATGGGTTATTCTGATCTGAGCCTGAGTTTTTGGCACTATTACCGCTACAACAGCGCCACCAACGAATCTGCAAAAGTGCAGGTTTCAACCAATGGAACAGCCTGGACGACTGTCGCTAGTTATACCGCTACGGTTGGAACTTCCACTTCATTTGTCAATCAGAATATCAACCTGAATGCCTATATCGATAAACCTCAGTTGTTTGTAAGATTTATTTATTATTCAGAATCCAGAGCCCGCTATTGGGCAATTGACAATGTTTCAATATCCGGGACCTCCACAGCAGCGCTGCCAGTGATATCCTGGAGCTCCAATCCCGCAAGTTTCAATTCAAATTTAGCCAGCCCACCAACCGTAAATCCAATTGAGACTACAACTTATACGGTTATTTATAAAGATCCTTCGACAGGTTGCAGTAACATTTATTCTGAAACGATCACTGTAAATCCAACACCGGTTGTTGCGATTCAACCAAATTATTGCGCAGTCCCCGGCCATGTCAGATTAACGGCAAGTGGCGGCACCTCTTATACCTGGAGTACAGGAGAGACCACCAACCCAATACTTACCGATATCGCAGACACCTATGGTGTTACTACCACCAACGCTTTTGGTTGTACTGGTTCTGCATTTCTTCCTGTCTCTACCGAATTGGTTACCAATGGAGATTTCTCTGCAGGAAATACAGGATTCACCAACGCCTATGGATATACATCGGCTGCAAACGGCTTGTTTCCTGAAGGTTTGTACAGTGTTGGAGCTGATCCAACTTTTTACCACACCAACTTCTGGGGACGGGATCATACAAGTAATTCAGGTAATTTTTTGATTGTCAACGGTATTGGATCTGCTGGAGTTGTAGTTTGGCAGGAGACAGTTCCAATACTTCCCAATACTGAATACTATTTTTCGGCCTGGGCGATCAGTTTAAACAATGTTGCCCCCTATGCCAATCTACAGTTTAATGTCAATGGAACCTTGGTAGGAACAACTGCGCCACTCGCGGAAAGGGCAACAAACAACAATCCACCCTACAACTGGCAAAGATTTTATGGAAATTGGAATTCCGGCTCAGCTACTACAGCTGTGATACAAATTGTAGACCTTCAAACAGCATTGGGTGGCAATGATTTTGGATTGGATGATGTCTCCTTTGGAACGCTTGCACCCATTCCTTTTTCCATCGCTCCCACTGTTAATCCCACTGCTACTGCCTGTTCAGGAAAAACCATGTATCTGAAAGCCAATATTACGGGGGGAAGAAATCCAGTAACTTATTCATGGAGCGGTCCTAACGGTTTTGTATCCGCCCTGAAGGATCCGGTTATTCCAAATGTGACTGTGGCCCATTCAGGTGTTTATACCTTGTCTGTAGTTGATGGATATGGGTGTGACCCTGTCACTGGGAGTACCACCGCAGTGATTCTTCAATCTCCAACCCCCCAAATATCCTCCATAAGTGGTTTGGGCAATGCCTGCCCAGGGACGCAGGAAAAATATTGGACATCTTCCCTTGTCGACATCTCCAATATCTGGAGTGTCACGGGTGGTACCATTTTCGGTTCAGCTTCCAAAGATACCATAGCTGTCCAATGGGCAGCATCGGGAAATGGATTGATCACTTTGACATCTGTCAATACTGTAAACGGATGCGATTCAACTGTTAGTAAAACTGTTCTTATCCAAGATTTGGAGGCCCCTGTCATTAATTGTCCAACGACTCAGAATATATCCGGGTGCGATGAAACTTCACTTTCCAGTATTCCCTTCTCTGCGTTAGAGTCAACTATCACCTTGGCTCAGCTCATACTGGCAGGTGGAAATGCTTCAGACAATTGTGCAATTCAATCCATCACTTACCAGGATACCAAATCAGGAACAAATCCCCTGGTTGTGAATCGTACCTACAATGCCTTTGATTATGCCGGTAACAAGAGCAGCTGTACACAGATTATCAATATTTCGGACACTGCACTCCCAACTCTGACAGCACCCGCAGACTTCAATTTCTGTGTGGACGATCTTTATTCTGCTTCTATAGTTTCCAGCCTGCTGCAAATTAATCCTGCTCCGGATCACTTCCTGTTTAAAAAAGGAAACGGTGCATTGGATATCAACCCAACCAGCTTTGCTGACAACTGTACATCTGCCAGTCAACTGGTTCTGCATTGGAAAATTGACTTTTCTGCTTCAATCCCTACTCCATCCATTACGGGAACCGGACAACCATCTGCTTTTCCAGATGATATCCTATTTCCCGGTGATGGAAACACTTTTCAGGATGTCATCCATACCATTACTTACTGGTTAACTGATCAGAACGGGAATGAATCTGTTCACCGGGCCGTCGCCATTACCATTCACCCCAGGCCTGCTTTATCCCAATACTTTCGCCCTTTTTTGAATGATTACATTGATACCAACCCAAAATTTTTATGCCATGAAAACAACAACACACAAAAACGCTTTGATTGATTTTTGTTCAGAAAAATGGTCAGTAAGACCACAGTCTATTAATTTTTTTACTCCCTTAAATTTTTATTTTATGAAACAATTGATTCTTTTGTTGTTGACGACCGGAATGGCCGTCACTTCAGCGCTCGGACAAACTGCTGTTACCGGATCTGCACCTCAACCTGTTTCCTGCACCAATGACCCATTGCATCCTATTGCAGGAAAGCCTTATGATTACTCTGCAATCATCAATCCTGCCGGCGGTACTACTTACTGGTATGCAACCAAATCAACCACTTTTATTACTGCCGGTGTTAGATCGGCTGTAGAAATTCAGGCTGATGGTACTGCAATTTCTTCAGGTGCTACCAATTACCGAACATCAGGTGCTGCTGCTACTTCACCGTCTACTGCGAAAGTAACCTGGACTTCCGCTGGGTTAAAGGGGGTGGATGATTCAGCCAATCCGCTTTTTATGGTTCTGGAATACAAAGGTAGTGGAACCCCTTCATGCTCAAACAATATGAAAGTATTTCAAATTATTCCTAAAAATGCCTTTACTGTTGATATCCTCAATCTTAAAAATAGTGATAAATCTGCTTTGGCTTATGGTACTACCGACGAGCAGTGTTATGCAGATATAGCAGATGCAAAATATGATGTGCCTTCAAAGAAGATGGTATTTGATTATGGTATCAATAAACTCTATTTTGAGGTAGTAGCTGCCAATTTTACAGGGTCATTTACACCCTCTTTTAAACTGACAGGTTTGAAAACTGGCCAGAAAGCATTGGTTGAATGGACCATTGATAAGACGCTTGCAAGTGGTTTAACAGCTTTGGGTGCTGAACAAAGTGCCACCACCGGTACCCCCTTAAGTTTTGCCGGAACTGCTGTGAATGCTGATCCTGCCGTTACAGACATGAGTAAAGGGGTTTCCATCTATCTGATGGTAACTGTCAAGAATGGTCTATATGAAGGTTTAACTGACGACAAGATCTCCGTATCAGTTGAAGCTATTGATGTTAATAATGAGCCTGATATTGATAATGCTACTTGTGCAGCCCCTGCAACAACTTACGAAGATATCGCAGAACAAATACTTAAGATGCGTCCAACAGTTACAAGTGATCCTGCAACCGGTGCTTTTGTAACACAAACATTGCCCTAATTTTTAATTTCCCTGCTTCCAGTTTTTAAGTTTTTGCTTCAGTTTTTGAAGTGAGGAGACTTTGTATTCCAACTTAAGTGGTGGAACTATAAGGCCATATGGCCATTCCGATGTATTGACCGGAAGAGGTTCATGGGTGTGCCTCAGCACCTCTTAAACATCTGCCCTGTCCCCTATGAACCATTTATATGTAAGTCTTCCCCAGCTATATTTCCTTGGCAAAAGCTTATCTAACTGTCAGTGAATGTGAATGCACGTTATCCTCATACACAGGTAGCCTGCAGCGCAAAAATTAAAATTATGTAAAATACATATGTCCGACTATAAGGGTCAATTTCAAATCCTTGCAGCATCGAATAACTGCAGGTATTTGGTTGGGAGTTGGATGTAAAGTATTCAAAAGGATACGTTATAGGTAAATTTAATGAAACTTAGCTCCAGGTTCAGACTTGTTGTGCTTGCCATCTTGCCTGCACTGTTCGTTGTGGAAAAATCCGCAGCACAGGTAGGCATTGTCGTTTCTGCAGGGCAGCAAAGAAGTCTGGCAGTAGTCCCACATCCGGGAGAAACCTATGCCTGGCGCATCTACAACAAATCAACCTTGTTGCCAACAGATCTGGTTAGCCAGACTGAGGCTGAATACACTGTAAGCAACAACCAACCGGTTTTGCCGGTTATTTGGAAGAAACAGGGAGAGTATTTCTATACCGTAACTGTATTTAACATGAGCGGGTGTAAAAATTTAAAAGCAGGTTATGTAAAGGTTGTTTCACCACCTTTCTCAGCAGTCGCCGGCCGCGATACCATTGTTGGAGTCTGTAGCTCCTACCTGCTGGATGCCTCAAAATCTGTAGGGGATCGGCTAACTTTTCAATGGGATCTTCTTGATCCTGGCGGAGTTTTGTCGTCTTACACATCCAGCAGGACAAGTCTGACAATTTCACCAGCGTACAAGGGAGTTTTGCCATTGAAAATTAGAATCCGTTTAACAGTCACCAACGGTGCCGGATTATCATCAAAAGACACAGTAACCGTCTCTTTTGGTGCTCCTCCAATGGTGGGTATTATCTATCCTGATAACCCGAACAAGGATGGATCCATGCTGATTGATGGAACGGCATCAACGGGAAAAGGGCTGAAATACCATTGGACTGCCACCAAAGGTGAGATAGTCAGCGATGCAAGTAAATCAAAAGTATTAATAAGGGGAAAGGGAATCTACTCACTGGAAGTAACCGATCAGTTTGGATGCAAATCCTCAAAGGTCTTCAATTATCCATTTGAACCGAATGAGCTTGTAGCAAATGCTGATTATGTCAGGTCTTCCTGGATGGATTCCATCCGTATCAATGTTTTGAACAATGACTATGACTCAAGAAATGACATTGACAAACGAACACTTTCCATCCTGAGGAAACCAATGTATGGAAACACTCAAATTACCAATGAGGGTGTTGTCATCTACATTCCTAATAGAAACAAGGCTTTTGTGGATCAATTTGTGTACCAGATTTGCGACTCAGTCAATCTTTGCGATACAGCCAAAGTAACCATCGATATTTACGATGGCCCGGTATGGATCCCTGAAGCTATTTCTGTCAATGGCGATGGTCACAATGATACATTTGTGATAAGGGGCCTTGAAGCCTATCCAAACACAAGTTTAATGATTTATACCCGTGCCGGACAGTTAATTTATAAGTCAGATGATTACAACAATGATTGGGATGGTCATGCACTTAATTCATCCTTGTCGGATGGAATAACCCTGCCAGTTGGTACTTATTACTATGTGCTGCATCTGGGCGGTACCAACCGGTATATCAAAGGATTTGTCTATCTGTCCCATTGATGGTTCCTTTTATTTGATCAGGTGTATGAATCCCTTGATCACCCTGGATGAACCGCCAGGTTGGAGCAGGTAATAATAGGTTCCGGACGGAACAATTTGAAAGGGATGGTCGGATTGGGTTCCATTCCAATCGTTGCGATAGTCTTGGCTGTGAAAGATGATAATTCCATCCCGGCTGAAAATTGTCAGGGAAGAGTTGGGATAAGCCTGCAATCCACTGATGACAAACAGGTCATTGATCCCGTCCCCGTTTGGTGAAATACCTTGTGGCAGGAACAAAGGCGGATCTTTCACAGTGATGGTGACCATCGCCGTATCGCACTGGTTGCAACGATCACATACCTTGTAGTAGAAGCGATCTTTTCCAGCCATATTGCGAATGGGTCGGTAAACTATTGATCCATTTTGCACAGTCAGTATTTCCCCGAATGCCGGTTGGGAAATTATTTTTAAACTATTGGTATCTAAATCTTTCCCGGCATCATAATCATTGTTCAACAAATTCATGCGGATGCTGTTTAGCCAGTTGACAGATAAATAATCATCAAAGGCATGGGGAGAATGGTTCTCGAGCACAACAACCGGGAAAATTTTTCTATTCGAGCAGCCTTGCAGGTTAAACGCCATTACTGTCAGGAAATAGATGCCTGACTTGTCCCACTTGAGTCTGACTTCCGGTTCGTATTTTGTACCCAGGAAGATTACTTTATCCATTTCATTGCCAGCGCTCTTGTCAAGATGTTCAGAAACACTCCATTGGTAATAGTCTCCAGGTACTGGTCTAATATTAAACAGGCCGGTTTCCCCAACCGAAAAGGTTCTTCCCGCTTGTGCAATGCAGAGTTCAGCCCACACGAACGTTTGCAAGAATGAAAGACCTGTGCACGCAAGAAGGAATTTGTTAAGCATGAATGTATTTTGAATCAATCTCTTACATTGCTTCTTGAATGGTCAACCTTATCCAGCACCTGGAGGAGAAGCTGCCAATCGTTGGGCAGGTTGCCCAACGACTACTTAGGGCAGAAAAGAGTTTACAGGTGTACCCGTATTGCTGGTAATCACCGGACGGGCCAAAATAATTTGTCTGGCTACATCATTGGTGAAACCATCTGCCAGACAATCGGCATAATGAATATCTTCATCTCCATCATCCGTGATTCCATTGAGGGAAAGTGTCACTGTGGTATCCGTGATCCCTTCATGGTCATTGTTCTTAATGGCTACTTTTAGGTATATCACCTCTCCATCTTCCGTCAAATTGTCTGCCGGGGCAGCTATTTTATTGGCAGGCGTCCAGTCACCTGCATTGTTTGTAAAAAGATTGGTGCCGGCAAAAGTGGTGGTCGCAGACCATTCAACCGATCCAATTGTCTGTGTTCCTGAGAGGCCCGAAATTCTAACAGTTGGCTTCCATCCTCCAGTAAAATTTGCAGCTACTACTTTGAATATAAGTTCATTGACTCCATAGTCGTAAATCATCTTGGTTCCATCGTAACTAACCGATAAAATGTCTTTCGCACACAATTTGTGATCTACTGCCATGTTGGAGCCATTCAATCCAAGGTCGGCAGATTCCCCCATGTTGGTCAGATCAAGTGTGAAGGCATTGTAAGGTTCAATCTTGTAGGCTTTCAGGTTCATCGCTTCACAAAGTGTTCCATTGGTACCTTTGTAATGAATAACCAGGAAATAGGGTTTTGTCTTTGCGTTGAGAACAGCCTTCCCAGTCCATTTGATGGAGATGGAATTGGTGGCCGTGGCCGGGTCGTGGTAACCACTTCCAGCATCAATGTACTCTTTGCTGTTGGGTATGATCCCGGAAGTGACCAGCACGGAACCGGCAATAAATCCAGGATTGTCAGTGACGAACCAGTCATAGCTTTGGGGAGTTGTGTAGGGCGCAGGAACCGTTATGGCATAAGTGTAGGGTTTGCCTGCCATGGGATGCAATGGGGTGTCTGAGCAAGCAGGCAGACGGGGAATGGTCTGACCGAAAAGTTGTATCCCTGTTAATGTGATGATGATACCCAGTAAAAGCCCTTTAAGGTGTATCCCCTGGAGTTTGATTCTTTTTGGTTTTGCTAAATTTTTCATGATTGGTGGATTTAATTGTGAAACGATTATTTATGATGGCTTCAATGTTTATTGCTGGTTGTACTTTTTGAATTTTTTCATTCTTTGTAGCTTCCCAAACGGAAATGACAGGATTAAAAACTGCTGATTATTTCTGGACGGTTGATAATCGATAGGTATAGCCTGTGCCTCAAGCTATCCGGGGTCAGGTTACCCGCCAAATCCTCCAACCAATAGGTAACCTGGAAGGAGGGATTGTCTGCAGTTTGGCGAATCAATTCAAAGTCTTCAGGATGATTGGAAATCTGTCCAGTCCGGTTGTCCAGAATGGTCCCGGATAGATCCATGATTGGTGTCCTCAAATTGTCCATGGTGTAAATACCCCAGTGGAGCAGGAGATCTGCAGATGGTGTAACATTGTCAGAGAAACAGGTGGTTGAAAGATTAAGCAGGGGATTGTTTTTGGCAAAATAGTAAAACGACTTTCCTTCCGGAACAATGTTTTCCAGTACATTATCCCAGTAGGCCATTTCGAGATTTGTCGGACACAACAATCTGACTTCATCCGCAAGGTTGACAAAGAGGGGAGGCAAAATATCTACCACCGGAAGTACATTTATTTTCCTGGTAATGGTCGAAGTTTCGGTGCAGTAATTGTTGCTGATGGTTGGAAATGTCACCCTCAGTTTGTACAGACCTGAGTCTGGAAGTGATAGATGGTTAAAATTTAATTGTTCTCCCTGGCTGCCAGATATGATCGAATTATCTGCAAGATCCCGCCATATTCCGATTCCCTGTTTTTTAATCCATTGATAGGCCGAAGGGGTGTTCCCGGAAGTAAGTACTTTGAACCAGATATTATCCCCCTGGTTCAAGGTATAGGTAGCTACCCCAACCGGGGCAATTCCGACTATAGCATTGACAGTGAGTCGGGCTATGTTGGATACCACTGCTCCAAGTTGATCTGAAACAGTAACCTGATAAAGGGTTCCATCAGGCGCTTCAATGCCGGTTCCGATGTTGTAAACTGGCAGTTTTGTTGAATCCTTGGCCCCAAATTCTGCAAAGGTGCTGTCTGCCAGTCTTTTTCTTTTCCACAAAAAATGAATCGGGCCCAAGCCACCTGTAGCAACAACAGAAAATGTAGCCTTGTTGCCCTTGCAATCCGCTTGATCCATGGGTTGAACTACAATGGTCAGTGGGTCTGCATTGCATGCCAGACTTGCGAAGAAGTAGGAGTCACCCAAGGACATTGCATGGAGATTCGTCCCTGGAAATAGCTTTAAGCACAGACAAATTGGAATTTGAAGCAAGGTAAGTCTGGACATGATTGCTGAATTTTAGAAACAAAGCTTCCTGTTGCATGAAATATTATTTCTGCAGCCATGGTTAAAAAAATGATCGTGGAAGTTCCTGTTCAGATCAGGTCAATGTTCCCGTCATCAAAATGATGCGATGTTTCAGTTAGGAAGATAATTCTAGCGGGAGTAGCAAAGGATCATTATACCAGTCGAACCCATCTGAATGTTTACTACAAGTTACGGTGTTTTTTGATAAAAAAAGAAAAAATGGGACAAAAAGTGAAGAGCCCATCAACCGCGCCTGGCTTCGAAGAAAAGCTTCAGCAGTGACTCACTTTCCTGGCCCAAAACTCCCTCTGCCAACTCTGTTTTGGGATGAAGAGCCTCCGGGGCAAATTTTCTGAAACCTCTCCTGGGATCAGAAGCACCCCAAACGATCCTGGATATTTGGCTCCAGCCGAGGGCCCCGGCACACATCACACATGGCTCCAGGGTAATATAGAGGGTACAATCTTTAAGGTATTTTCCTCCAAGCCAGCTGGTTGCAGCGGTAATTGCAAGCATTTCAGCATGTGCGGTTACATCATTGAGGGTCTGAGTCTGGTTGTATGCCCGCGCGATGATCTTATTCTGACAAACGACTACGGCACCTACCGGGATTTCTCCCTCCCGAAAAGCTTGTTCTGCCTCTGCCAGTGCCCTTTTCATGAAATATTCGTCGTCGTAAGGATGAATCATCTTTTTGTTTTGTATTTTAGCGAACTGAAAAATAAATAGATTACAAATGTACAGAAATCATACTTGCGGCGAAATACGCATGGAAAATTCCGGGCAGGAGGTACTTCTTGCCGGATGGGTGCAAACTGTCAGAAATTTGGGTGGTATGACCTTTATCGATCTGAGGGATCGTTATGGAATTACACAACTGGTTGTTGATGACCACACCACAGATGCTGTCAAAAATATTGCCTCCACTTTGGGTCGTGAATTTGTAGTTCAGGCACGCGGAATTGTCAGGGAGCGTTCCAGTAAAAATGCCAAAATCCCTACCGGGGAAGTTGAATTGCATATAACAGAGTTGAATATCCTCAATGAAGCCGTGACTCCTCCTTTTACGATCATGGATGATACCGATGGGGGAGACGAGCTGCGGATGAAATACCGTTACCTCGACCTGCGCAGGGAAACCGTTAGAAAGAATCTTGAGTTGAGGGCAAAAATGGCCCATGTGGTAAGAAACTACCTGGACAGTAAAAATTTCATTGAGACGGAAACACCCGTAATGATCAAATCAACACCTGAAGGTGCCAGGGATTTTGTTGTGCCTTCCAGGATGAACCCCAACCAGTTTTATGCTTTGCCCCAATCTCCGCAGCTTTTTAAGCAGTTGCTGATGGTCGCGGGTTTCGACAGATACTACCAGATTGTAAAGTGTTTCAGGGATGAAGATTTGAGGGCCGACCGTCAGCCGGAATTCACCCAGATCGACTGCGAGATGTCCTATGTGCACCAGGAGGATGTGTTGAACATGTTTGAAGGTTTGACCAAACACCTTTTTAAAGAACTCAAAGGGATCGACATTGTTGATTTCCCAAGGATGACTTTTGCGGAAGCCTTTGAAAGGTATGGCAACGATAAACCGGACCTTAGGTTCGGAATGGTTATCCACGAATTAACCGACCTGGTAAAAGGCAAGGAGTTTAAATTATTTGAAGAAGCTGAATACATCGGCGGTATCTGCGCGACTGGTTGCGGGGAGTATACCCGCAAACAACTGGATGCATTGACGGAGTACATCAAAAAACCACAAATTGGCGGAACCGGACTGGTCTATGCCAAGGTTAACCCTGATGGGTCCGTTAAATCTTCGGTAGATAAATTTTATTCACCGGATGAACTGATGGCATGGGCAGATCGTTTTGGGGCTCAGTCTGGTGATTTGTTGCTGATAATGTTTGGATCCAGGGAAAAAACGCTACCAGTAATCTCCTCACTCCGACTTGAAATGGGACGTCAGTGCGGATTCATGGACAAAGAAAATTTCAAGCCTCTCTGGGTCGTTGATTTCCCATTGTTGGAATGGAACGAGGAAACACAGCGGTTCTTCGCCATGCACCATCCATTTACCTCACCGAAGCCTGAAGACATCGGTTTACTTGATACAGATCCTGGTAAGGTAAGGGCAAATGCCTATGACCTGGTCATCAATGGTGTAGAGATTGGCGGGGGATCAGTCCGAATATTTGACAGTGCCTTGCAGGCAAAGATGTTCAAAATTCTGGGCTTTACGAAGGAGGCCGCAGAAGATCAGTTTGGTTTCCTGATGAATGCCTTCAAGTTCGGAGCACCTCCTCATGCGGGAATTGCCTTCGGTTTCGACCGGTTGGTCTCGATGTTTGCCGGGCTTGATTCCATTCGCGATGTCATTGCCTTTCCGAAAAATAATTCAGGCAGGGATGTCATGAATGATTCTCCCTCTCCCATTGCTCAGGCTCAATTGGATGAGTTGTATCTTAAACTTGTCAAAAGCGAATAAGAGAAAAGGAAGGGATTGTTAAAGTCCCTTTTTTTTGCCTAAACTCCGATCTCTCCCTTTAAATTGTTGCTCAGGTAATATTTGGTCTCTTCAGACGAAAGATTTTGACCAAGCAGAAACATGAGTTTGGTTACTGCCGCCTCGACAGTACTATCTGCTCCGCTGATGACACCCGCCTTTTGCAGCGCTATGCTGGTCTCATAATGACCCATCACTACCTTGCCTCCCGGACATTGGGAGACGTTCAACAGGATTAATCCACTTCTGGCAGCTTTTTTGATGGCAGCAAGCAACCAACCGGTGGTGGGCATGTTGCCTGAGCCATAAGATTCTAGTACAACTCCTCTCAAATCAGCCATCTGTAGAATATTCTCAAAATAATGACGATTGAGACCCGGAAAAATTTTTAGGATGATCACACGGTCATCAATGGCAGTATTGATCTTCAGCACCCCATTGTTCTTTGGATAGTTTATTCTTTCAAAATTGTAGACAATGTCTACGCCTGCCCTAGCCAAAGCGGGATAGTTGTAAGAGGCAAATGCACTGAACTGGGCAGAATCTTTTTTGGTGGTACGGTTACCACGAAAAAGCTGGGAGTCAAAATAGATACAAACCTCCGGAACAACTGACCTTCCCTCTTTTTTTGCCGCCGCAATCTGAACAGAGGTAATGATGTTCTCTTTTCCATCTGTCCGCAGAACGCCTATGGGCAATTGTGAACCAGTCATGACAACTGCCTTGTCAAGATTTTCAAACATGTAGCTGAGTGCAGAAGCGGTATAGGACATGGTATCAGTTCCATGCAGGATTACAAATCCGTCGTATTTGGTGTAATTTTTCTGGATGGTACGTGCCAACTGTGCCCAGATGGCAGGAGTGATGTTCGAGGAGTCTATGGGTGGATTAAAGGTGATGGAGGAGATGGCATATCCCAGTTTGCTAAGTTCGGGAATTTCGTCGAGCAACATCCCAAATTTCATGGGAACCAATGATTTGGTTATGGGATCCTCCCGCATTCCGATGGTTCCACCGGTGTAGATAATGAGTATGGAGGCTTTTTCGTTGATCGACATCTGTTTTTATATATAAGAAAGATATTTACAAAGGTAGGGAAAAGTCGTTAAGTAAGAGGATGGGTACGAAAGATGATAGGAACTATATTGCAGGATTTTGATGAGATATACCTTATTTTTTATAATTTAACCTTAGTAGAAAAACCAGGAAGTTACAGCAATCGCCCGCGAACAAATACTTATTAGAACTTGAATCAAGGGATCGGGCGGGAGGAATCAATTATGAAAGTTGCATTCCCAAATAAGATAATAAGGTTGGGCTTAACTTTGCTCTGTTGTTTCTACTAAGGTTAAATTATAAAAAATAAGGTTTTACAAATTGAAGATTGGATGCCTGGAATTGGGGTTGTTCCTTGGCCCGGCTTCTTGCTTATCCCTTTTCTCAGAACCCAAAAAGCTCCTTCGCGTTCTTCGAAGTGATGTCGGCAATGCTGGAGAGGGAGGTGTTATGAAGCTGCGCTATTTTTTCAGCTATTGTCACAACATAGGAACATTCATTGCGTCTGCCTCTGTGCGGAACCGGGGCAAGCCACGGAGAGTCGGTCTCGATTAGCAAATGGCGCGGATCTATTTTTTGAATGGTCTCCCCAAGATCAGAATTTTTGAAGGTAATGATGCCGTTAATACCAATTTTAAATCCCAATTCTATAACCTGCTCAGCTTGTTCAAGCGTACCTGTAAAACTGTGGAAGACCCCTTTTAATTCTGGCGTATGCACCTTTCTCAGTTGCTCCATCACTTCGTTGAAGGATTCCCTGACATGAATAACTACCGGGAAATTTCGATTTTTTGCCCAGATCAGCTGGGTGTTGAATGCCTCTGTCTGCTCTTCCAGAAAGGATTTGTCCCAGAAGAGATCAATCCCGATTTCACCTATCCCGTAAAACTTTCGCTTTCCAAGCCAGTATTCAAGTATCTGAAGCTCCTTGCGAAAATCTTCCTTGACAGAGGTTGGATGCAATCCTACCAGCGGGAAAAATAGTCCGGGGATGGTGTCGGTTAAATCCATCAATGGTTTGATGGAGGAGCTGTCTATGTTCGGAAGTACAATGCGTTCGACACCCGCCTCAAGGGCACGGGTTATCACCTCATCACGGTCCAGACTGAAATCGGCTGAGTAGATATGCGAATGGCTGTCAACAAACATAATTCCAAATTTCCCACAAATTTAAGCAAGCTGATTGTCAGTTAGGTTAAGCGAATGTTATATGTATAATAAGAAAGAAGGAGTTGCGACAGCAACTCCTTCTTTCTTAATTATACCAGCCCCTGTGCCAGCATCGCATCCGCCACCTTCACAAATCCGCCAACATTGGCTCCTTTGACGTAGTTGATGTAACTCCCGTCCCGACCAAATTTCTGACAAGTTTCGTGAATGTCGTGCATGATGAGGTGCAATCTTTCATCTACCTCCTCCTTGGTCCAGTTGTACCGCATGCTGTTTTGCGACATTTCCAGTCCGGAAACGGCCACCCCGCCTGCATTTACTGCCTTGCCCGGAGCATAGTGAATCTTGTTGTCAAGGAAATAGTTGACAGCCCCTGCGGTGCATCCCATGTTGGAAACCTCCCCTATCAGGAAACATCCGTTGGCTACCAGCATTTTGGCATCCTCCTCGTTCAATTCGTTTTCGGTGGCACAAGGTAGGGCAATGTCCACCTTCTGTTCCCATGGTTTGGCATTGGGGAAGAAATGACAGCCATATTCTTCGGCATAAGGAGCTACAACGTCGTTGTTGGTAGCGCGAAGATCCAGCAGATAGTCAATTTTATCTCCGGAGATTCCAGCCGGGTCGTAAATGTATCCATCTGGTCCTGAAATAGTAACTACTTTACCTCCCAATTCATCAATTTTCTTGATGGCACCCCAGGCCACATTGCCAAATCCTGAAACAGAAATGGTTTTTCCTGTCAACTCTTTTCCCATCTCCTTCAGCATGTGCTGCACAAAATAGACTGCACCGAATCCGGTAGCCTCCGGACGGATGAGGGATCCTCCCCAACCCAGTCCTTTGCCTGTCAAAACTCCGGTGAATTCATTTCGAATGCGTTTGTACTGCCCGAAAAGGTAGCCAATTTCACGACCACCAACACCTATATCACCGGCCGGAACGTCTGTATTTGGACCAATGTGACGGAAGAGCTCGGTCATAAAGGATTGGCAGAAACGCATGATTTCGTTGTCGCTTCGACCTTTGGCACTGAAATCTGAACCACCTTTCCCGCCTCCCATGGGAAGAGTAGTCAGGCTATTCTTGAAGGTTTGCTCAAAACCGAGAAATTTCAGAATACTCAGGTTGACACTTTTGTGGAAACGCAGGCCACCCTTGTAAGGTCCCAAAGTGCTGTTGAACTCAACACGGTATCCCCTGTTGATCTCAACCTCTCCAAGGTCGTTCATCCATGGAACTCGGAACATGATGGTCCGCTCGGGCTCCACCATGCGCTCCAATATTTTGGCTTGCTTGTACCGCGGATTGGCATCGTATACCTCCCAAACTGTTTCAATAACCTCTCTTACTGCCTGGTGAAACTCATTTTCACCCGGAGTACGGGCTTTCAGCTCCTCCATAAACTTATCGATTCCGGCATTCATGATGTAAATTTTAGATGATTTATTTGAATAAAACAACATCCAAAAGTAATGGTTTTTTTATTCGGATATTCTCCCGTGAATGTGAATTATGTCATTAATTCTTAGATAATCAAAGTTTTAGAGTCACTTCCGTATTTTGTTGGATTTTGACCGGAATGGTTGGTTTTTGATTTCATTTCGAAAGAGAAAGGGGAGTTTTTGAGTAAAGTTTTAAAAATTCAAAACTTAGGCGAGGGAACGAATGCAAATAAATTCAAGGGGGAATTTGAGAAATCATCAGAATAATTCCAACTAAAAAGTCTGTATTGACCTCGGAGAGGTCAGATATTTGTAGAAAATGTTTGATGGAGTATTGTTCGACCCCGGCTGGGGTCGCATAGCTGCCTGGTTGGTCCATTTTCTATAAACATGTTATCCCTCCGGGATAATTTTGAAGTAGCAGGTAACAATTCTGAACCGTTAGGTGCCAATTCTAAGTGTTAGATAACAATTCTAAAACCGTAATTAACCATCGAAAGCAGAAGGATACCATTCTGAAACATTAGGTAATGATTCGGAAATTTTAGGGATCCGTTCCAATGCTTTAGGCAATGGTTCTAAGGTGTTAGGTAATAATTATAAAGTGATAGGTAATGGTTCGGAAGCATTAGATTGCCATCGAAAGCAATAGGTAATAGTGCGGAACTGTTAGGTAATAATTCTAGAAGGTTAGGTATCAATTCTAAAGCCGTAACCAGCCATCGAAAGACATAGGTAGCAATTCTGAACCCGTAAGTGGCAATTCTGAAAGCATAAGTAGCCATCTAAATCCATAAGTGACAATTCTGAAAGCATAAGTAGCCATCTAAATCCGTTGGTAGCAATTCTGAAACCATAAGTAGGTAGTATAAGAAGCTGTTTAAAAATATTACACAGAGTATTTATGACTCCTTGATGAAACTTATTATAGCTTTGAAATTGTTGCTTTGTGAAAAATTTTCAAGAGAAAAAATGAGGTCACAGAGAGAAAATCGCTTGCGATTTTCCAACTCTGTGATCTCCTGGGTTTCTCTAATGAAAATTCAAAAT
>CAMCBW010000004.1 GCA_945873105.1 Tangfeifania diversioriginum | reverse complement strand
CAGAGAGAAAATCGCTTGCGATTTTCCAACTCTGTGATCTCCTGGGTTTCTCTAATGAAAATTCAAAATAGCAGAAATTTCTATTTGCGCTTTGTTCTCAATAAATAGTTAGATATTCTCTGTGTTATAAATTTAAACAGTCTCTAAGGGTCAGCAATAATTGCATGTAGTCTTTGTTAAGAGAGGTGGCTGAAGGTCACTTCCAATACATTAATACGAAAATGGGTTGTTTGGTTACCCTGAAATAATTGTTAATAAATCAAAAGGCCGCGCCGTGACATTAGTGTTCGCTGATTGGATCTGGTACTGTATTCGCTAAAAGAGATTTTTCAGGTTTCTGGGGGATGAACAATAGCAAAATGCTATTTTAATATTTTAAGTTACAGTTGTATATCTCTATTTATTCTTCTTATTCGTTGTCATTTTTATTAGCCAAATATCCTATTTTATTCTTTGGTTTTGAATTTTGCTTTTTGTCGATATGCAGTTCAGCCAGGGATTGGTTGATAAGCTCAATTTGCAAACGGGTATCTTCGTTAATGTCATTATAATCAGTAAATACTTCTTCGATATATTCTTTTAGTTGTTTCATCTCCGTTTGAAGTTCAGA
Source organism: Tangfeifania diversioriginum (assembly GCA_945873105.1). Classification (GTDB taxonomy): domain Bacteria; phylum Bacteroidota; class Bacteroidia; order Bacteroidales; family Prolixibacteraceae; genus CAINVV01. The sequence continues at coordinate 148,055 of CAMCBW010000004.1, read as the reverse complement.
CAAACCAGTAATGGGATTTGCGACCAACGTTTGACGTATTGTAACAAAAATGCGCATAATCCCTCTGTTGATTTCGATTGCAGTTTTTGAATTCAACACGCTACTGAGCATTGATACGCCAAGCTCTGTGAAAGCAAAAGGGGGGTATTTAATATTGTAACCTCTAGTTTTGTTCAAGGTCGCAAATTGCGTCCTTGAAAGTATTTCAATTTCATCCTTAGTCAATTGAAACATAAAATCGTTTCCTTCAAATCGTTCCATATTTCGACGGACAGCCTCTTTGAGCCTTTTTGTTTCAGTGCCGTAGAGTTCTGCCAAATCAAAATCTAGCATTACACGTTGTCCCCGTATTTCGTATATTTTATTTTGAATAACCTGTAATTCCATAGTTATGTTCCGTATTCTCTGGTCGGCTCACTGGCAATTTGATGTTGGGCAATTGCTAACTCGTATAGATATTCGGGTGCAAAATCAGCACCGTTTTCCCATTCAATGGTATTGAAGACAATAGAAAACTTCTTGAATTTGCTTTTGTCTTTTAGTGGATTAAAAACACTAACGTTCAATTCATTTTCCAAATCTACAGTCATTTCAGCACCATTGTTGAACACCAATGATATTTTAAAATCATTGATATAATTGGCTTGAGTTACTTCTAAAAACATGCTGTATTACTTAAAGAGGTAGTTCTTCCTCCTGTTGTTTTGTAAAAGTATTAAAAATTAGGTTACCACTGCAAGCATGATTTTCATCGAAAAGTTACAATCTCCTGTTTATAATGCAGAATTTAAAGATGAATTTTAGGATAAAATTGTTAAAATTGATAGTTATTCGAGGGTCTTATTCAATGAAGAACCAAATAGGAATAGTAATCCATAAAGAAAGAAATTTTGGACTAGCCAGTTATGGTATATCTTAGAATCGCATTAATAATTAATTTGTTATGTTGAGAACAATCAGATTGGATGCTGGTACCATCCTGGATGAAAGTATCCGGGCTGTCTTGCCCGGAGCCGCTGTCAAAACCGCCCTGAGGGAGCATAAAATCAATCAGGAGGTAGTGCTGGTGGCCATCGGCAAGGCTGCCTGGAATATGGCAAAGGCTGCCGGCGAAATCCTTGGTTCCCATATTAGGGGTGGAGTAGTGGTGACCAAATACGGCCACTCCAAGGGGTCTTTGGATCGGTGCGAAATCATAGAGGCCGGTCATCCGATACCTGATGAGCAATCTGTTTTGGGTGCCACCAAAGTGCTGGAGCTGGTTGCCGGTTTAACCCCGGATGACCAGGTGATCTTACTGATTTCCGGCGGTGGTTCCGCCCTCTTTGAGAAGCCACTGGAGGGAGTATCCCTGGAAGATGTGATGGGAATTACCAATGAACTGTTGAGTTGTGGGGCTGACATCCTCGAAATCAATACCATCCGGAAACACTTGTCCGCAGTGAAAGGCGGACGATTTGCCCAGCAATGCGGGGGCGCAAAAATATTTTCCATTGTATTGTCGGATGTGGTAGGCGACAAGCTGGATGCCATAGCTTCCGGACCTGCCTATCCGGACAGCACTAGCTCGGCAGACGCCTTCCGGATCCTGCAGAAATACCATATCCGGATCGGAGATTACCTGGCAGAGGCCCTCGGAAAAGAGACCCCTAAAATGGTAGCCAATTGTGAAACCGTTGTAACCGGGAGTGTGACTGCCTTGTGTGAAGCTGCTGCCATGAGTGCCAAACATTTGGGGTATACCCCTTTGATTCTGTCGACCTCTATTGACTATGAGGCGAAAGAGATGGGGCGATTACTGGCTTCAAAGGCAAAGGAAATAAGAGGAAATGGTACAACCAGTCCGATGCCACCCTCTGCCATTATTGCCGGAGGCGAGACCGTTGTGCGTTTGACCGGCAATGGGAAAGGCGGGAGGAATCAGGAGTTAGCCCTGGCTGCCGCTTTGGGGATCGAAGGGATGGAGGAGGTGGTCATATTTTCAGCAGGCTCAGACGGGACGGATGGCCCCACAGAGGCTGCCGGTGGAATGGTGGATGGCCAATCCATCGCCAGAATGCGTGCCAATTCCATAGATCCGGAGGGCTGTCTTGCCAACAACGATTCCTTTCATGCCCTGAAAGCGAGTGGCGATCTGGTAGTGACAGGCCCTACCGGGACCAATGTGAACGACCTGATGGTTGTTTTGCTGAGATAATGGGCTGAAGATGGGTGCCTCCATCTCTGAACTTTACTTCAGTCCTCCCGTAATCTCTTCCAGTTTGTCAAAAAATGCTTTTTTGCGGGGTGAACTGATCCCCCAGTTGACCGGTACAGACTGGTAACCATCGTTGAACACTTCCTCTTTCATCCGGTAGTCAAAGTAGCCCCAGGAGGAATAGGCCTTGACTGCTTCCACAAAATTGTTGGAGGGCTGGTCGAAATTGAAATGGTCGTCCTCGTTGAAGAGGATCGGCATCGGTTGGTATCCGGGTACAGCCCTGGATTTACTGACCATATCGGTGATCCTGGCCGGATCTTTCACGCCATTGCCATGGATCAGCAGAAAGTCAGAAGATCGTACCACATTTTCCTTTGGGATAGTTCCGCCTCCATAGCTCGTTCCCGCCAGGAACCTGTAACCATTTTTCTCCCTGGCTTTGACACGAAGGATCAGTTCATGCACCCTTTCCGGTTGCAGAATGGCATGGTCGTATTTGACATTTGCTTCGTTGTTGATTTCGATCAAAATGTTGCGGTAATTCTTTGAAAAAAGCCAGTCGATGGTGTTGTCTACCCCTTTGATGACGGCTGCTTCGTCTTCCAGCACCTGGTCTTGTCCGAAATAGAAGATACCCAGTATCACCACCATCCCTTTTTCGTTGGCACGATCCAATATTTTTTCCAGCCGGGCCATGTAGTCTGCCTTTAGTTTCCCTTTGGCGTCGATGGCCGTATTGATCCAGCCATTGTTGCCATACCCAACCGGACTGCCGCCTTGCAGGTTGAGGGTAAATGCCAGCAAACCTTTGGCATACCACTCGTCCATCGCCTGGATGAATTCGTTGGTATTGCGGTCGGCGTCCCATTTTTTCGTATCCGGATAGACCCACTGACCGGCAGTGGCCGGATTGGTGTCGTCGAAGATTCCCTGTACCATGCGGGAGTTCATAAGCAATCCCTCAATGGATTGGCCTTGCCAGTTGCGCCCCTTGTAGGTAGGCTTGCCGTTGATCCGGAATTTTTCGCCTTTGATGCCCACAATGGTTTGGTTTGCTTTTTTCTCTTTGGCAAGCGCTATACCGGTACTGGTAACAACAAAAAAGGATAACAGGATGAAAGTCAAAATTTTTGGTGCCATGGGTCTGCGTTTTGTTGTTTTATGGTTTTGTGTCAGTTTTTTCAATGCTGGTGTACAATGGGAAGATGCTTTTGCCGCTTTTGGTCTGGAAATAGATTTCCAGGCGGTAATTGCCGGGATTAAGATAGGCATTTTTAAGGGAAATCTGATCCGTCTTTCCTGCCGACGAAGTTGCATACTGAAAGGGATACAATCTCACGAAGAGCGTTCCAGTCTCCTTTAATTCACTGATGAACTTAGCACTTATTGAATAGGTCCCTGCTTCCGCTACCGCGATATCCCAGTATCCGAAGATCTCTTCCTGGTTCCAGATGCCCAGGGCTCCTTTGGCATCATTCCGGTTCAGGACCACTGGGTTTTCGAATTTTGTACCGACAATTGCCGCATGTAACTTCCGGTTGTTTGGATGGCTGGCAGTTTTCAGGTACCAGGTTTGCATCTCCTTCCTTAAGTTTGCAGCAATGGTTCCGTTCTCCTTCAGGATATTCCTTGATTCGGCCGCATCCGTTTCCATGTCAAATAGTTCAAACCCTTCCAATCCCTCCTGGTGGTTGGTATTGGCCACCAGTTTATAATGGCTGTTCATGGCGGCAAAATTCTGGTAAGGAATGGGAAATCCTCGTCCCCATTCAAAAAACAGTGTCCGGTTTTTGAACGCAGTGTCATCCTTTTTGAGCAACGGCAGCATGCTGCTCCCATCTATGGCCTGTTTGTCCGGGAGGCTGATTCCGCACAAATCAAGCAGGGTGGGCAAAAGGTCGATGTGAGCGGTCATTTGGCCAAATTCCCGGTTCTCGGGTAATATTCCGGGCAAGCTGATCCAACAGGGCGACTTGATCCCACCCATGTAAACTTGTCCCTTCTTTCCCCGCAATCCCATCCGGTAGCGGTTTTGCTGCGGCCCGTTGTCCGACATAAACACTACAATGGTATTTTGCAGCAGATTTTGGTTTTCCAGCTCCTTCAGCAGTCTGCCAACATTGTCATCGATGTTGGTCATCATGCCATACACCTTCCTGGCATCCTCCATATCCTTCTCTGTCATGGCCGGGGTGGGCAGTATTCCCCCTTTTTTGAAGTCCAGGGATGTCAGGTTTTTGTATTTGTCGCTGTAGGCTGTTGGAACCTGAAGCGGGGTATGCGGGGCATTGAAGGCGAGGTAGGCAAAGAATGGTTTGCCTTTGTTTTTGCGGACAAAACTGATAGCTTCTTCTGTAAAAACATCAGAGCAATAGCCCTTTGTTTTGACGCGCTGCTCGTTCCGGTAGATCACCGGATTGAAATAGGCGCTGTCGCCGGCAAAGTAATTGTCGAAATCACCAGGCTGACCGATTCCGCCACCCCTGAACACAAATGATTCGGTAAATCCCTGGTCCATTGGCCTGAATGGGAAGTTGTCGCCCAGGTGCCATTTCCCGAAAATGCCGGTTTGGTAACCATTTTCGCGCAACAATTCCGCGATGGTAACCTCTTCGGTGGCCATGGTGGCTCCCCCGTTGTAGGTATCATAGACACCGGTTGTTTCGGCATACTTCCCCGTCATGATGCTGGAGCGGGTAGGGGCGCAAACCGGCGAAACGTGGAAATTGGTAAAACGGGTACTCCGTGCCGCCAGTTTGTCGAGGTTCGGGGTCTTGACCAGTGGGTTGCCGTTGCATCCAAAATCCCCGATCCCGGCATCGTCGGTGAGTACCAGGAGGATGTTGGGTCGTGTATTTGCTACAGGTTTTTGGATCGCCAAACCAGTATTGACTAAAACAATTCCAATTCCAAAGGAAAGTGCAATCTTAAGACGATCAATCATGACATGAAAATCAATTAAAATGAAATTGTACAAAGCTCTTCGCCCAATTTGTGAAGTGCTTTTTCGATTTTAAGGATCTGTTGCTTGCGCGGTTTTGAGCGACCGGCAGCATAATTATTTGCTGTACTGCCAATTCTTACAATTATTTCATTTGCCATAGTTTATTGCTGCTCGAAAATCAACTTTCTGATAATCTCACTAACTTTTATGACTTTCATTGTTAGCTGGATTGAATTTATCGTTTAAAAGTATTAATAATCCTATTACCATGAAAAGAGTAAGATGAATTTCCCTGTCAAATTCCAAAACTGTTTAATTTTTGAAAATCTACATCCTGGAGGTATAATATTTTGGTAGAATGCAAATTATTGATGTCCACTTCGTCCAATGCAGGCAATATTGTTAAGTTATAGAATGACTACACAAAAACGATGGTTGTTTAACCGCAGAGTGCCGCAAAGTTTTTCGCAGAGAACCGCGAAGAAATTCTGGAAAAACAATCTATTGTAGCTCTAATTCTTTCTTACATTCTTTGTGACCTCTTTTTTTCCGATATCCGGTATTTTTGATGCGAAATTCAGATAATAATTTCTCAGCATACCAATTTCAGCGTTGAATGCTTTGTTCCCTATTTCATTCTTGATCTCCAGAGAATCTGATTTTCGAACGAAAAATTGATCGCCAAATGACCTGAAATCAAATTTTCGGGCATGGTCTGTCGGATCCAGCATGATTCCCAATTTGTAATCTTTGGTAATTACTGAGGCCTGCGACCAGCTTTCTGAGACGAAGTATTCCCGTTTCATCTTCTTTCCCTTTGTAAGTGTTTCAGCCATCGACAATCCCTGCAGTGGATATTTCAAGGCAGGCATCTTTAAGCCAAGCAGCTCAACCAATGTAGGATAAATATCCACCAGACTCACCAGCTCTGCGTTCCTTTTGCCTTGTTGCCTGTTTCCGGGGTACCGGATGATCAAGGGGATGTTCAGGATATCCTCATAGACATTCTGACCGGCCGCGGCTTTTTCCACCATCCCATGATTGCCCACGAAATCGCCATGATCGGAGGTGTAAATTACGATCGTTTCTTCTGATATACCAGTTTCATCCAATGCATGCAGGATTTCTCCGACGCAATGATCTATTTCAGAGACCAGGGCATAGTAGGCACCGACGTAATTTCGCCAGATTTGCTCGTTGGCATATGCTTTGTTGACATTCCACACTTTGTTGCCGCCCTCGCGGATCGATTGCATCATGGGTGGGATGTGCTCCTTTGGCTCGTAAAGGGAGGCTGGTTTGCGGATGGAACTGCCATGCTTACGGCCTTCGCCCCAAGCCGAAACATCGTACAGATCCATGTACTTTTTCAGTGGGGTGTAGGGCTGATGTGGGCGGTAAAATGTGGCCCAGCAAAAAAATGGCTGATCGCTTTTGGCCTGCTCCCTGATCTTCTGAACGGTAAGCTGGGTCGTAAAGGCTTCCATGGTCATGCTTTCGGGCAAGGCTGAAATCCTTGTGCCCAGATCTGCTGTCGGAATTTTCTCGTTGGCCATGGTGGAGCAAGGGGATCCTTTTCCGAACTCAGCGGACCAGTCACTGGCAAATTCTTTGGCATAGCCATTCTTCTCCACCCATTCGGTGTAGCTGTTTCCAGGGGTCTCGTTGCACAAATGGCTTTGCTGAACATCCCAGCCGGCATCCACTGCGCCATGCGTATGCCTCTTCCCAAAGGCAAAGGTCCGGTAGTTGTTTTGTTGAAAAACCTTGGCCAGAGGTACAACCTCCTCCATGACAGAAGTTCGCTCGCTGTTGGAAAGCAACCCCAATGTCCGGGGATAAATTCCCGACATGAGTGACGATCTGGAAGGCGCACAAATCCCCACCGTGCAATAGGCACGGTCGAATACCACCGACTGCCCCGCCAATTTATCCAGATTTGGGGTCAATACATCCGGATGACCTTCAAATCCCATTACGGCTTTGCTGTGCTGATCTGCAAAGAGGAGGATTACATTGGGCTTTTTATTTGTTCGGCTGGAATGCTGATTATCAGCTAGTGCTGTGCCAATGTTAAGGGCCAAAATGAACAATCCGGTTGCAGTAATTCTAATTGAATGAATATTATTCATTAAATAAATGTTTTGTGAATTCTTGGTATACTACAATTTTGGTTCCCAACCTTTTTCATAGGTTCGGCTCCACAATTTTTGTGCCTCCTTATCGTTGATAATGTGTCCGTTTTTCGGGTCAATATTGAGGTCTCGGCCAACGCGCCAGGAAATATTTCCCAACTGCATGGCAAGTACACTTTTATATCCTGTTTCCACGTCGCAGTTCGGACGGCGGTTCTTCCTGATTGCATCGAGGAAGTCGGCAACATGCAGACTATCCATGATCAGGTTTGGACTGGCCAGATTTCTTCCTTGTAAACCGCTGGATTCAGCTGCTTCCGATTTCACCTCTTTGACCAGCTTCCCATTAAGATCGTAAACTTTGTAGGCATCATCACCAGTATCCAGACTTCCGTTTTCGCCATAAAAAATAATTCCGCGGTCGGCACCCTCTATTTTCCGGCCGTTGGAGCTTCGGCATTCCCAAACCAGCGAAATACGACCCGGAAAATCCATCGCAACTACTTGTGTGTCGGGAGTTTCCCAGTCGTCTTTGAAATGATAACGCCCACCAGCAGAAGTAACACGGGTTGGGAAGTCCACTCCAAGTCCCCAACGTGCCACGTCAACTTCATGCGTGCCATTGTTTAAAGTTTCGGCAGTTCCCCAGTGCCAAAACCAGTGCCAGTTGTAATGAATCAAGCCCTCTTTGTAGGGCATGCGGGGTGCAGGTCCTTGCCAGAGATCATAATCGAGCCAGGAAGGGACAGTACCGGGTGTAAGGAAAGTTGATTTGCGAGCATTCGTATACCAGGTTTTAGCCATGTAAACCCGGCCGATGATCCCTTTGTGTAATTGCTCGATTCCCTGGGTAAGAACTGGCGCCGAGCGGCGCTGAGCTCCCATCTGAACCACACGGTCGTATTTTCGTGCGGCTGCAACAGCAAGTTCACCTTCGTGCGGATTATGGCTTAGTGGTTTTTCAACGTAAACATGCTTCCCGGCTTGACAGCCCATAATGGTGAGCGGGGCATGCCAGTGGTCGGGAGTGGCAATGTAAATGGCATCAATCGTTTTGTCTTCCAATACTTTCCGGCAATCTTTTTCAGATTTAGGGGTAATTTCAGGGTTGATCTCCATGGCTGCCTTGATGGCCTTTGGAATTGCTCTCTCGTCCACATCACAAATGCAAGCAACATTTGTATTTTTCTGACCGGCAAAAGTTGCCGACATACTTTTGCCGCGACTGTTTACTCCGATCATTGCCACGTGGATGCGATCGTTTGCCCCAATGATGTTGCCATAACTTTTTGCTGACATTCCTGTGGTTGCGCCTCCAATGGCGAGGGCTGCCGAGCTGGCTGCAACTTTTTCAATAAAACTTCTTCTTGTTGACATAGTATTGATTTTAGTGTTTTATTCTTGGTTTCTTTAACTTTGTTTTGTATTGAGCGCCTATTTTAATGAGTTGTAAATGTGAATGGTCTATCTGGCTTTAGAAGCATGTTGTTTTAGTACATTTATCTTTTCTATCAAAGAATCGAGCTGAAACGTTCTAGTCAGAGGCTCAGCGTTGGAATACCAGGTTGAAAAAATGCCGTGCTGTCCTTCGTATAGATACTTTTTAGCCTGAATTGCATTCGTTTGAGCCAATTCAAGGTTTTTAATCAGCGCATCCGGTTTTGCCTGATTCTTATAGGCATCCACAAAGTGGTACAGTGTTTTACTTAAATAGGTCATGTAATAACTATATATCCGAAGGTTGTCGTTAAAGAAAGTTTGTTTATCCGCATCCAATTGGAACATCAATTCGGTGCTTCGTGCAGCAACAGATTCAAACTTCGGAATGGCCAAATTCATTCCATATAACAAGGCATCAACCTGGTTATTACTTTTATTGTATGCTAAATCAATGCGGAATGTACGGCCCGGAACACTTTCATAACCTATCTTGTGCAATGGATTCATATTTATCTCTTCTTTGGCAGAGTAAAATAGATCATAAATATGATCAAAGGCTCTCGCATATCTTAAATCCTGAAAGGTAAACTGGCGTTCCATTCCTTCAAATTCGGTTGCCGTTGGCTGCCAATAAGCGTTGTAAAAATCCTTGTATAATTGCGCCACCTGCTTTGCATATTTGGCTCCGTAATACTGCGTACAATAATCCAGCATAAATTTGTCAGTGTCGTAAGTATCGTAATCCCATAACATTTTTGCATTGGCAGATAGTTCCAACACAAATTCCCGGATGTTTCCAACGTTCACCACCGAAAAATAGAGCGGTGATTTGTTGTTGATGTAACGGTAATTGAATTCCATTTTCCAGGGGCCTTCGGCAGGTGCCACATGGGCACCCGTAGAAGCGAAACCAAAATTCATGTAATAACCCATTTTGACGGGTTTTTTCGGATTGAAGTTGACCAGATCGTCAAAAGGATAAGGATCGCGCCGGGCTGCAACATAAGTCCAAATCATGTTCTCACCCTCTGGCGGCTTTAAGTGGCCAACCGCCATCAATGAGGCAATTTCATCGTAAAAAGTGATACGTGCATAAGGAGAAGCATTTCCCGTAACTTCTTTAATGATATCAAGTTGAATCTGAAGCATTTTGTTAATTACTTCAGCCCTCTCTTTATCATTATTAGGTGCATCTTCAAAAACGCTCCAAAATGGTTGATCTACCTTTCCCCGGAAAGCAATTGTCCAGAGATTTTCAATGCCGCTCCTTTTGACCGTTTCAGCGTTGTACCTGAAGAATTCTTTGATGGCCGATTCGTTGGTAAGCAACAATTTGGGAGCCTCCCGTTTTCTGACTTTTTGCCAGTAGTCGTCCCAGGTTCCAAAGGAGGTATTAAGGCCGCTGGTGTGATGAGAGGTTATGACCAAACCATAGCGATTGATCAGGTAGGCGTAATCAGTCAATTTATAATTTGGTAATATGGTTGAATAGGTTTCAACGGTATTTAGCTTCAGTCGAAGGGCCGTCTCCAGCCAAATATTTTCATTTTCCTTTGAGTATTTTCTCCACGGATTGAAGAAATCCTGGTCTCCAGGTAAAAGTGCACGGAATCTGACCTGGGGTGAATGGAAGTATAAATCAAGATCTGAAGGCACCAATATCTGCTCTTTTTTAACGGGGATCCAGGAACTCCAGGCATGGAGCGGTGGCACACCAAGTATTTTTTCGGAAAAGGTGTAGATGGCAAAGATGGTTCCCCGGAGATCGAATCCTTCGAGATATATTTTATTGGCTGAAAGATCCGCATAGACCCGGTGCGACTCAAATCCATCCGGATTTTTGCTGTTGACTGGTATTTTAAGTAATTCAGAACTCCGGTTAATGACAATTATTTGGGTAAAAGTTAGGTTGTTATCGATCGCATTGACAACCATCGGAGTAGTGTCCATTACCTTTTGGAAGTCCTTCAGCAGTGCTTCTAACGCCATCTTAATCGGAGCAGCTTCATTGTCAGCAAGAACAATTTTAACATTGTTCTTTTTAAGATGAATGAACGTTTTGTCAACAGCCAATGTATCCCATGGTAAGGCCAACAAGGCAAACAGGATAAATGGCAAATAATTGCCTGTAAACTTATTGACTGATATGAATTTTAAAACAGACATTTCAAATAATTTTAGCGTGTTTACGTCCAACTATTTTCCCCTGACAGGCATACTTTTTGAAAGGGGAATCTCTCCACGCAGCATTTTACCAGCCATACCGGTCAGCCAGAGGTAATGATCCGATCGAATTCCCTTTTCATAGGGTACGAAGATGCTTTTCCCAACAGGAACTGTTTGGGCGCATTTCATGATGGCAGTCCCTTCATCAATTTCATCGAACATGGCCACATAAAGCATCTCTGCGCCACTTTCCATGGCCCCGGCCAGCTGTTTCCAATAGAATTCACCTTTGTTCCTGGGGATTTTGTCCGAAATTTCATTCTCTTTCATGTTGTACCATGAAAAACCGGGAAAAATGGTCGGGGCATAGGATTTCCCCATCTCCCTGCACCATTTGACATCTTCCACAATCTGCTCCTTCCTGTAGGCCTCATAGTTGGCTTCGTTGTAGCGACCAACCAACCATGGATGAACAACATCTGCCTGTTTGATCACTTCATGCAATCTTGGATCACCCTTTGTATCAGATCCAAGGGTTCTCCAGCGTGAAGGTATACCCAAATGGATGGAACAACCTCCGTAAACAGGGTCATTTTTGAAGAAGTCGATAATGTCAAAGATTTCGGGGATGTGGCCGGATTCCCTGGTGCCGGCGCTGATTCCCCAAAAGGCGACCAAAGGTTTGTTGTTGTGGAAGAGGTAGGTAGTTTTGTCGCCCTGGTTGGTAAGCTTTAGATCATCGACAAGGTGCTTCCAGTCTTCCTGAATCAATTTGTATTGGCTATCGTCCATACTGCCAATGTCATACATCAGGCAGATGGCAATGCCATATTTGCTGGCTGCCTTGATGGCTGAGGCAAGCACCTTGTCATTGTGCTTCAATCTCTCTTTGCTGGTAAGTACCGAGAAGAAGCGCTGTACGAAAGCTCCGTCGATGCCATACTCCTTCATCCATTTAAAATGCAGGTCAACCGTGCTTTCATCGTAAGAGCTGAAAACATAAGCCGGAGCTCCGTCGATGAATTTAAAGGGTGTTTTGTATTTTACCTTGTACTCATCCATTTCAGGCCAGAAGTCAATGGTGCAACTACCATCTTCAAACACCCCCTTTTTATTGTAGTGTGTCCAGCCTCTTCCGGCACCATCTCCCTCACAATTGAACCAGCCCTGGTAGCCTGCCATCACCAGGCCTTTGTAGGTTGGGTATTTCGTAAAAGTTGAATGTTTGCTTTGTGGGTAGGAGCAAATACCAAAAACGATTACAATCAAGATTGAAAACAGTATTTTTTTAAAATACCTCATAATCTGTAGTTTAGAATATTTATACTGGTTGTCTTTTACCGTCTGAATTTATCAGTGATCTTTTTCAATGGATGAACCCAGGTTCTTGTTGGGAAGCTTTCCCATCACTATTTTCAGAACCCCTCCTTTTACAATATCCCGGTGATGGATGGTGTTTTTTGATTGTATTTGGCCATTCAACACAACCTGCTGGATATAAATGTTTTCGGGACTGTTGTTTTTTACTTCCACCGTAAAACTTTTTCCTTCGGGCAGGCGAATCGTAGCCTTGTCAAACAAAGGACTTCCCAGCACATACTCCTCTGAGGCCGGGAATACAGGATAAAAGCCAATCGAAGAGAAGATGAACCAGGCCGACATCTGGCCGCAATCTTCATTCCCTATTACGCCATCCGGATCATCATGGTAAAATTCCTTCATGATGTACCGGACCTTCTCTGCCGTTTTCCATTGCTGGCCGGAATAGGCGTACAGGTAGGCAATGTGGTGGCTGGGTTCGTTGCCGTGTGCATATTGACCAATTAGCCCGGTAAGATCAACCAGTACTTCCGAAGTGTCTTTGGAGGTAATGGTGAAAAAGCTGTCCAATTTTGCATTGAATGCCTCTTTCCCTCCCAGTAAACTGATCAGTCCTGAAACATCCTGAGGAGCCAGCCACAAATATTGCCAGGCATTGCCTTCGGCATAATCCTTTGACCAAGGCTTGGTGGATTTAAACGGATCAAACACCGGATTCTTGCTCCCGTCGCTCATGGCACTGCGAAAAAATCCGACTGACCGATCGTAAAATAGATGGTAGTTTTTGGCCCGTTTGCTGAAATAGAGATAATCTTCATTTTTCCCAAGAGCCTTTGCCATCAAAGCAATGCTTCCATCAGAAATGGACAACTCCATGGCCTGGGCTACCGGCCGGTATACATTGCTATCCGAAGGAATGGGTTTCATTTCCCTTAGAAAATTGAGGCCACGCAGATCGGACATGGCCGTTTTTCTGATGGCCCGATAGGCTCTCTCTGCATCAAAACCGGTGAATCCTTTCAGGTAGGCTTCTGCGATAACCTGCAAACTGCTGATTCCGGGCATTGTTCCCGTTTCATTGCCATTCAGGTGCCAAATAGGTAAATGACCCTGTTGGTCATTTATGGCCAACATACTATTGACAAAATCATCGACCAGGTCTGGGGCAATCAATGTAAAGAGTGAGTGTTCTGCCCGGTAGGTATCCCAGGTTGAAAATATTGAATAATTATTAAAGTTAGACTTGGCGTAGATCTTATTGTCAGTGCCCTGATAATCACCGTTGTGATCGTTGAAAAGGGAAGGGTGAATCATGGAATGAAACAGGGCAGTATAGAAGATCCGTTTGTCTGCTTCGTTCTTGGTTTGAATTTTAATTCGGGAAAGCACTTTGTCCCATTTTGCATCTGCCTGATTCGCAACCGACTGAAAATCCCATTCTGCGATCTCAGCTTCAATGTTTGCAAGTGCATTGTCTGCACTGACCGGCGAAATACCCACCTTCAGCTGCACAAATTCTCCCGGATCAAAGCCAATTACTCCTTTGACCGAAGTGCCTTTGCCCATTTTCCCTGTAAGTGGTTTTCCTTCGTTTAGGATGAGCAGCTTTTTCATTGGTTTCGACGAACGGAGCGCAAAAAATAGCTGCTGTTTCTTGGCCCAACCGGACGAAAAACGGTATCCTTTTATGGTATATTCATCGGTTTGTTCCAGGTAGGTATCTGTAATTTTATCGTTAATTCCCTCCTTGAGGTCGATGATGAGATGCGCCTCTTTCCCTTTTGGGAAGCGATAACGGTGAAAGCCGACCCGTTCCGAAGCGGTAAGCTCAACTGCCACGCCGTTGTCCATTTTAACGGAGTAGTATCCGGGTTTGGCAATTTCATTTTTGTGGGAAAATGTTGTCAAATACCCGTTGTGCGGAAATTCCTGCCTCCCTTTGTCTGTTCTCACTTCGCCGGTAACCGGCATGATCAGTACATCTGCCAGATCACCTATCCCGGTTCCGCTCAGGTGCAAATGGGAGAAGCCAATGATCAGGCTGTCGGAATAATGGTAACCGGAACACCAGTCCCAACCTTTGTAAATATTGTTGGGACCGAGCTGAACTGCGCCAAAAGGGACACTTGCGCCGACAAACACATGGCCATGTCCTCCTGAGCCTATCATCGGATCAACGAACCGGGTTAGTTTTTGTGCCTGTGTATAAGCGCCTGTTCCGGCAAATATCAGCAACAATAGACTGCATTTTAGCAAAAAGTAATAGCTTTTTAGATCTTGACGAGTCATTTTCTGAGCGTAATTTGATGAATATTGTTTCTTATTTCTTTACTTCATGGGTGGAATCGCATTCTTTCCCCACTCCTTGTTTGGCATGTCTGAAAGAACCAGTTCAAGTTTGGCTCCGGCCATGATCTGTTCGTGGGTAATATAAGGGGAATCAATGTCGACTCCATTTATAAGTGCTTTTTGAATGTATTTTTTCGTTTTACTGGCACCTCTGGCCAGCACGGTAAATTTTTTCCCGTTGGTCAGATGGATGGTTGTTTTTTCAAACAGGGGGCTTGTAATGGTATAGAATGGAAGGCCAGGGGTAACCGGATAAAGTCCCATGGAAGAAAATACCACAAAAGCAGTCATACCGCCCCCATCTTCATCACCCGGAATGCCGAAAATATTGTCTTTGAACCAAACATCCAAAAGGAATCGAATCCGCTGTTGGGTTTTCCAGGGTGCTCCAAAATAGTTGTACAAATAGGGGATATGAAAGGAAGGTTCGTTTCCCATCGAGAATTGGCCAACCAATCCGGTGGAATTTGCTCCATCCACGTAAAATAGGTTTTTCTTGGAATCCAATGGTTCCCTGAAGAGTTGATCCAACCGCTCTTCTGCCTTTTTCTTGCCTCCAAGCAGTGTGATCAAACCGGCAATGTCATGCTGAACCTCCCATGCATAGGTCCATCCATTGTTTTCGTCGTAATATTCACGGTATCCAGGGCCTCCATCCAGTTTTGGATTGATATTGATCCAATCTCCTTTATCGTCTTTTGGCATAAATAGCCTCATTTCAGTATTCCAAAGGTTTGCATAGTTTTTTCCCCTTGCCGCAAATAGCTTGTAGTCATTCTCTTTTTTAAGCTCCTTGGCCAATTCCGCAAGCGTCCAGTCATCGTAGCTTATGCCCAATGTGACAGCAACAGCTTGCCTTTTCTCGAAGCTGTCTACCATTGGTTCGTTCTCTTTCTGTCCGGGACGAAGCGCCGGGAAATAACCATTTTGAAGGTAGAAATCATCAATTTTCTGCTTCGGTGTTCCCTGGCGCCAGGGAATGAAGGTGCCCTCTGTCAGATTCTTCTTAATGCCTTCGTAGGCTTTTTCAACATTGTAATTCCGCAGACCTTTTCTGTAACCATCAATAAATATGGCAGAAGAGTGGTAGGCATTCATGCACATATGATTGCCGTGCAATTGCGGAAATGTTGGCATCCATCCGCTTTGCTCGTACATCAAAGTATAGGAATTCAAAATGTCATTTTCCAATTGTGGGTGAAGAATCGTCCGCAGCGGATGCTGGGCTCTGAAAGTATCCCAGATCCAGTCGTCAACATAAAATGGCCGGTTGCTTTCATGTATTTTCCCATCGTATGCACTGTAATATTTACCCCCTTCATTGATATCTATCATGCGTTCGGAGGTGCGATACAATGAAGTATAGAAGCTCCTTTTTTGTGCTTCCGTTCCCCCTTCTACCTCAATTTGTCCGACCTCTTTCTTCCATTTCATTTTACCTGCAGATACCAGATTGTCAAAATTGTCAATGTCCAGCTCCTTTTTGAAATTGATTTTAGCCTGCTCCGGATCGATGTAGGAAACGGCATACTTTAGATAAACCACAGAAGGACCATTTTGATCCATGGTCACCGAAAATCTGCTATTTTCTAAACTAAATACTGCACCCTTAATAGGTTTGTTGTTGCTATCTGCCAAAAGACAGTAGACAAAGGCTGTTAATTCCCTTGTAACTGGGTTAACCCCTTTTGTGGTATATTTTATTTTTTCTTCGAAAGAAAAGATGGCCCCCTCACTGATCTTTCCGCTCATCTCCGGACTGCCCTGGATCAGGATGTTCTTCTTTACAGAGGCAGGGAATTCGATCTTGTAGATGGCACATTTACTGCCGGGAGTAAAGCTGACCCGGATGTTGTCGTCAATGAGAAAAGTTGAATACAACCATGGGTGGACAACTTCCAAATCATGGTCAATGTTCATTTTTTGCTTCCAGGAAGCGTTGGTAATCTCACCCAAGGTCACTTTCATTGGAAGAATCCCCGCAGCCCGATGGGAAACTACCTGTAAGGGAAAGGCTGTCAACTGATCTGAAATATAATCCTGCTTGACCGGAAACATCCTGATCATTTGATTGGGCAGATGCATGGTAGGATAGGTAGGAACCAGAAATTGTGCCACATTACCGATGGTAGGGTCGATGTATTTTGTGAAATCTTTCTGCGCAAAAGATGTTTGATATGAAAAAAAGAATACCAGGCCAATAGCCGCAATTTTTTTAATTAGATTCATTTGTTTATATTTTGTCTTTTAAAGGCCAAATGGAATCGAAGATCAGCGAAGCTAATGCCCACATAATCATATTCGGTTGGTGTGAACATATTCTCATGGGCATTTCATCAGTATAAAATTTGTTTTTTAAAGGTCTGATGGAATACCCACTTATTCATTTTCGGTTGGTGTGACAATTTTCTCGTGGGTATTTCATGCTGTTATCCATTTAGGTATTCATTACCCCTTCTAATTCTGCCTTTTGACTTTTTTTTCCCAATGAAACGAATCCCCTTCAATGACCAGTTTCAACTCATTTTTTGAGGTAACTTCAGGTGCAAATACTTTTGGCGCCGATTTTTGCATATTCAGCATGATTGGTCTGTATTTCTCATCCGTGGCCAAATTGTACCATTCGTTGGGATCTTCCTTCACATTGTACAACTCTTCACCTCCATCGATGTACCGGATATACCGCCAATTTGTATTTATTACCGTATAGCTTCCCTTTTCATTACTCGGAAGAAAAACATTTCGATCGATCGTATTGGATGGGTTTTTCAATGCTGATGCCAGTGAAACACCTTCAAGGTTTTTGGTCTTTGGAAGATCGCAGAGATCAACAAAAGTGGGGTACATATCGATCAGACTAACCGATGTATTTACTTTTTTATTTTTAGGAATCCCTTTCCCTGCCCAGATAAACGGGACATGCGATGTACGTTGCCAGAGTGTATGTTTGCCCCAGTGCATTTTTTCTCCATGGTGAAATCCCTGGTCACTCCAAAAAACAATGATCGTATTGGCTTTGTCAGGACTTGCATCCATGGCATCCAGAACGCGTCCAAGCATGGCATCAGCGAATGAAATGGAGGCAAGGTAACCGTGGACTGCATCCTTTAGCACACCTAATTCTTCCAGTTCCTTGTGTTGTTTCGACCTGTTTGTCATATTTTTGCGGATTTTTTCCGGAAGATCTTCTAAATCATCAGCCTTATAAGGAGGAAGCTGGATTGAATCGCGGTTATACAAGTCAAAATATTTTTGGGGAGCATAATTTGGATAGTGGGGGGAATACAATCCCAGGGCAAGGAAGAATGGTTTGTCATGCTTTTGCTGAAGGATGCTACAAGCCCAATTCGTACGTATGGCATCGACCATTTTATCTTCCTTTTCATTCGCTATTGGGCCCCATTCAAGGTGCAAGGCAGATAACCCAGCTTCCCGGTTGGTTTTGGTGTAATAAGGACTGTAGGGAAATGGATTGGGACGCGGAGCATCAGCCATGTAATAACTATTCATTTCCCATCCCATCTCTTTTTCCTCCTGACTGCGCGAGAAGTACTGATCCCAGCCTCTTAAATCAAGAAATCCACCCCGGTGATGATAGATTTTACCGGCACCATAAGTATTGTACCCCCCTTGTTTAAAAGCCATTTGTAAAGTAACCAGATTGGGATGATCGTATAGGAATGGATCTTCTCCATAACAACCGGTGGTTGATGCATTTAAGCCGGTCATAATAGCTGCTCTGGACGGTGCACAGAAAACACCGGGAGAATGGGCATAAGTAAAAACCACTCCTTGTTTTGCCAAACGATCCATATTCGGTGTTTTAGCCTGGTTGTAGCCCAAGGGAGCTATCCAGTCATTAAGATCATCTGTGGCGAAAAAGATCACATTGGGTTGTTTCCCTGATTTGTTGCTTTTTTCTCCTCCTGCCTCTTTTGCCTGTAAAATATTTCCGGTCTGTCCCACGATGAAAATCATGCCTGGGATCAAGAGAAATTGATTTATTTGTTTCATGTCTAGAAGGTTGTTAGCTTAATATTGCGAAACGAAACCTCATTGCCATGTCCTTGCAAGAGGATATGCCCTTCTTTTTGTCTGCCAAAATTTTCCAGTGTATTGTATTTACTTAACCCGACAAGTTCCTTGAATTGATCAGAATTCCGATCGAATTCGAGGACTTTTTGATCATTCAACCAATGTTCTACCTGATTACTTTTAACCAGAATTTTAACTTTGTTCCATGTTCCGGGAGGATTGATTTTAATCTTTTCGGGAACAGGAAATATATCATACAAAGTTGCCATTTTACGATTCCCATTGCTCCCAAGAAGTGCATCCGGATGCTTTTCGTTGTCAATCAACTGATATTCAAGTCCTAGATATTGCCCTGATTTGCCGGCATAAGAATCTACTACCATGTATTTCACTCCGCTGTTTGCCCCTTCACTTAACCTGACTTCGAGTTCAAGTTCGAAATTCGCATATTGTCCATTTGTTACAATATCGTGGCCACCCTCCTGTTGTTCTGTCTTTGGCAGGACAGTCAAAATACCATCTTTCACTACCCAGCCATGTTCGGGAAATTTATCCGATATGATGTCTTTCCATGCATCGGTTGATGAACCATCGAACAGAACTATCTGCGTCTTTACTTGTGTCTGCTTCTTTTTAGTATCCTGACTACTTGCTGACAGATTAAAAAATGCAAATGACAAAAGAAACAATCCAATGCTGGCAATGCTTCCACTTTTATTTTTACGATTTTGATTCTTCATTTTTTCTATTTTTGGACTTATTCACGGATTAAAATTCTTTCTTCAATTCCTTTGACTATCGGGTAGTTTACCTCTTTTAAATATCCCACCAATTTCGAGCGCAACTCTTCTGTGGTTTCCTTGTATTTAACTCGTTCCGGGTTGTTTCCCAGAAGGTTATTCATTTCAAACGGATCATTTTTCAAATCGAAAAGCGCCTCTACATTTTTACCTTCTTTTCGGTGAGTAGTCATCAATTTCCATTGGTCGGTCCGGATCATGATGGAAGGGACATTGCCGTTTTTCCAATCCCATTCCGACACGGCAAAATCATATTTTGGCGATTCGGTTCCTTCCATCACACCTTTCAAGGAATATCCATCGGTTGGGATTGTTTTCATGCCGGCATAATTGAGAATTGTCGGAAAAATATTGAGAATGGAAACCGGTGTTGAAACAATTTGACCCGCTTTTATTTTCCCCGGTAAACGGAATAAAAATGGCACCCGCACAGACTCTTCATAGAAATTGAATTTGCCGCGCATCCCGTGAGCCCCCAGCATTTCACCATGGTCAGAAACAAAAATTACCAAGGTGTTATCAGCCAATTTTAACTCATCCAGCTTGTTCAGGATTTTCCCAACCCAATCATCAATTTCGCTTACAAATGCATAGTAGTTTGCAGTCATGTACTGCACTTTATCTTTTTCGTTGTAAGGAGATTCAATTTTGCCCGGATTGTAAGGCGAGTTTTCCCTGAGGTCATCGATGGAGGAGGGTGTCAACATATCTGCTGCCTTGTACATCGAAGCGTAAGGTTCTGAAGGAGTAATTGGCACATGCGGACAGTGAAAGGAGCAAGTCAATATAAATTGTTCATTTTTCAGACGTTCCAAAGCTGCAATTGTCTGTTTGCCTTGCATGGCAGTAATTGTATAGTCCGCAGGCAAATCAAGCACCCCATGAATATCCGCCTGACTTAATTTTCGTTTTAGTTCATCTTCCGGGATTATTCCTGTTGGCAAATATTTATAGTATCGGTCGGTCGGATCAAGTTTGTAAGGAACTGTGCCTCCATAGAAAGTAGTTTCGTATAATTCACCAGGCTTTAATGGCCTTTTTGGAAAGTTCTCCCTGATATATTTCACATAGATGGGTTCCCAATGTACGATCGGGTCGGTGCCGGTCATCCCCTTTACCGGAGGATTCCTGTAAACTCTTGCCATGTGTTCCGGCGAATGGAATTTTCCATAAACTTCGCTGGTATAACCTCTTTTTGCGAGAATTTCATCGAAAGTGGGATAATAACATTCTCCTGTTTTTACATCATTGTTCTCCCGAATCGTAGTTGTTTCTGTTAATCGTCCGGTTAAAATGGAGGTGCGGGCAGGAACGCAAACCGGGCAGGGGGTAACAGCCTGACTAAAATTAACACCTTCGCTGGCCAATCTGTCCAGATTTGGCGTTTTGATCATTTTGTTTCCCGAATAGCCAACGGCATTCCAGGCCTGCTGATCTGTCATGATTAGCAGGATATTCGGGGTGTTTTTGTCCTGGCTGTTTGCAGTACCGGCAGTGCACAGCATGGATACGAACAATACTTTATGAAATGAATGCATCACTTTATTTCTTTTGCTTGTTCTTGTTGTTGGCCTTGTTTTTCAAATCGCCCATAGGCGATTTCATATCACCCCTCCAGGTTTTGTATTTCCCTTCCAGTTCACTTACCTTTTCAGGATAGGCCATGGCCAGATCATTGCTTTCGCTTATATCTTTCTCAAGGTCATACAATTCAAGCTTCGCCTTTTTGTCAAAAACCAGTTTCCATTTTCCCTGCCGTACAGCCCATCTGTTTTCTGATCCATCCCAAAAAAGCTCCTGGTGCAACGGTTGCTTTAATTTTCCTTCAATGACCGGAAGCATATTTTTCCCATCGTAGATCCGGTCGCCTGGTAGTTTGATATCCAGAACCGCACAAATTGTGGGCATGATATCCAGCGAAATAACTGGTTCCTTGCAAACGGATGGCTTAATTTTTCCTGGCCAGCTCATGACAAATGGCACTCTCAGACCTCCTTCATAAACACTTTGTTTAAAGTCTCTCAGTGGCAGGTTGTTGGCCGATGTAGCTTTGGAACCACCGTTGTCAGAAAAATAGAATAGGATGGTATTTTCATAGACCCCTGTCGCTTTTAGCGTCTTGATTACTTCTCCTACTGCAATATCCATACGGTAAATCATCGCCATTTGGATATCCCGGTCCCTGTTTCCGGTATTAAATCGCTTAATGTCCTCTTCCGGAGCCTGCAAGGGGGCATGAACTGCGTTGAAGGGGAGGTACAAAAAGAACGGATTTTTCTTTGCTGAATTTGTTTTGATAAATGAACAAGCTTCTTTGGCCAGTATATCTGTCAGATAGCCTTCGTCGCTTACAGGGCTAAAATTCCTAAGGATACATTCGTAATTTTTTTCTTCGCTACAGGTGAAGTTGTAATAATCATGTCCACCATGTCCGAGAAATCCATAAAAGTCCTGGAACCCGCGGTTCAGCGGATGATATTCTTTTTGAAGTCCTAAATGCCATTTCCCGAAAACTCCGGTACGATAACCCTCTTTTTGCAACAGATCTGCCAGCGTAATCTCATTCAGTGGCATCCCGGCCCTGGAATCGTTGGCCGTATAGAAACCAAACCGCTGCTGGTACCTACCTGTCAGCAACCCTGCCCGTGTTGGGGCACAAACATAGGCGCTGGCATATCCTTGGGTGAAAACCACCCCGTTTGCGGCTATTTTATCGATGGAGGGTGTTGCAAAGGTGGAGGGAGATCTTTGAAAACCAACATCTGCATTACCCTGGTCATCCGCCAGGATGATTACGATATTGGGTTTTTTGTCAATTTGTTTTTTTTGCGGGTCCGACTGGCCGATCGCCCCTACAGTGAATAGCATTGCAGGCATTGACAAGGCTATTGATTTTTGTAAGTAAGCGTTCATCAGATTATTTCCTTGATGTCGTGAAAATATTTTGAAATATAATTTACTTGATTGGCGGCACCGCATTCTTTCCCCACTCCTTGTTTGGTTTATTTCCCATGGTCAGTTCAAGTGTTCCGCCGTCCATCAGCTCCTTGTGGGTAAAGAAGGGGGAATCAATTGTTTTTCCATTGAATTTGGCATTCTGGATGTATTTGTTCTCTTTGCTTGAACCCTTGGCAATGATGGTAAACTGCTTCTTACCAGGAAGGTGAATGGTAGATTTCTCAAACAGGGGACTGCCGATGGTATAGAGGGGTAGTCCGGGTGTTACAGGATAGAATCCCATGGCAGAGAAAACCACAAAGGCCGACATGCCGCCACCGTCTTCATCGCCCGGAATGCCGAAGATGTTGTCCTTGAACCAGACATCCAGCAGGAAGCGGATGCGCTTCTGGGCTTTCCAGGGAGCGCCGAAATAGTTGTAGAGATAGGGAATGTGGAAGGATGGCTCGTTGCCCATGATGTACTGACCTACCTGACCGGTTGCATCCGGTGCATCGCTCAGGTATTTGTATTTCGGAACATCGAGCGGTTCCCTGAACAGCTGATCCAAACGTTCCTCCGCCCCTTTTTTGCCCCCAAGCAGGTTAATCAGTCCATCTATATCCTGTTGCACCTGCCAGGCATAGGTCCAGCCATTGTTTTCGTCGTAGTAATCGCGGAAACCAGGGCATCCATCCAGTTTTGGGTTGATCATGATCCAGTTTCCCTTGTCGTCTTTGGGCATGAAGAGCCTCATTTCTGGATGCCACAATTTTTTGTAGTTGTTGGCTGCGACAGCGTATTTTGTGTAATCGTTCTGTTTACCCAGCTCTTTGGCCAATTGGGCCAGACTCCAGGCATCGAAACTCATGCCGAGTGTTACTGCCACCGATTGCCTTTTTTCGAAACTGTCGACCATCGGTTCTGTCTCTTTTTCGCCAGGTCTAAGGGCCGGCAGATAACCCTTTTCGTGGTAAAAATCATCGAGTTTGACCTTCGGGGTACCTTGCCGCCAGGGTAGCATGGTAGCCTGGTCCAGGTTCTTTTTGATCCCTTCATAGGCTTGACTCATGTCAAATCCTGCGATGCCTTTCCGGTAGGCATCGATGAAGAGGGAGGCAGAGTGGTAGCTGTTCATGCACATGTGATTGCCTAGTGTTTCGGGGAAGGTGGGCATCCATCCGCTCTGCTGGTACATCTGCACGTAAGAGTTGAGGATGTCGCTTTGCATGACAGGATCTAAAATGGCGTTGAGGGGGTGTTTGGCCAAATAGGTGTCCCAGATCCAGTCGTCAACGAAAAAAGGACGGTTGCTTTGGTGGATTTTTCCATCGTATCCGCTGTAATACTGACCATCCTCGTTGATGTCGATCATCCGTTCGTAAGTCCGGTACAGGGAAGTATAGAAGGATCTTTTCTGCGCTTCGGTGCCGCCCGACACTTCGATTTGGTTGATCACCTTGTCCCAGGCTTTTTTGCCATTGGCAACGGTATTTTCAAAACCAGTATTGGCTACTTCGGCCTTGAAATTCTTTTTTGCCTGATCGGTGCTGATGTAGGAGATGGCATATTTGACCAATGCCGACCGGGAGGCATTCCCGGTTAGGGTAATGGACAAGCGACCCTTCGAAGGATTGATCCGAAGCTCTGTCAGTGGTTTCCCGTTAACATCGGTCACTTCTCCATAGCAAAAGGCTGACATAGTGCGCGTTTCGGGCGATGTCCCACGTGTCGTGTAGGTGTACTGCTCTACCATCGAAAAGGCATTTCCACCAAGGGATTCGCTTTTCATGGCGTTGGTTCCTTCAACAAGGATGTTTTTCTTCGCTGACGCTGGAAAGTCAATCTTGTAGATGGCGCATTTTTTGGCAGGGGTGAAGCTCACAGTGATGTCATCATCGATCAGGTAGGTTGAATAGTGCCAGGGACGCACCACTTCGAGGTCATGGTCGATGGTCATCTTCTTTCTCCAGGTTTCAGGGGTAATCTCACCAAGGGAGACCTTCATCCGCAGGATTCCGGCTGTTCTGTGCGTCTCTACCTGGAATGGCCAGGCGGTAACCTGATCTGCAATGAAATCAGGCTTGATGGGGAACATCCGAACCATCTGGTTTGGAAGGCTGAAGGTTGGATAAGTGGGGACCAGCAGCTGGGAGACATTCCCGATGGTTGGATCGACATATCTGGTATAGTCTTCCTGACCGGATGCGGTGACAACAGAGCATAGGGATATGGCTATTGCCGGAAGGATGTTGCGGAGATTTTGCATGTTATGAGGGTTAAGTGTTATCATATTTTTTACTTTTCAGAAAGGCTGATTAATATTCAATTTTACCAATTGTCAGTTCGAAATGGAGCAACCGGTATTCCGGAAAGACCAAAAATACTGGGCTCAATATAGTTCTTGTAAGCATATCTTACGGCAATGGGATCCTTGACTTTGTCACTTGAGACGGCCAAGCGGGTGGTGGAAGTTTCAATTTCTGCTTTTGCAGCATGGAAGAGGCTGTCGGGACCGGCAATTTCAAATCCCTTCAAATCTGTCCACATCGGACAAATGCCATGTTCCGCATGTTCAAAGTTGAGGTAGATCTTTTGACCTTTCTTCTCCATTGAGTGATAAACCGGGGCGGCATAAACAAATCCTTTCCGGCCATAAGTTGCCCCCAATGCCCACAATGCAAGTCTTTCCCCTACGGTTTCCTTGTCTACAGGATGAATAAACACTGGATGACCGATATCCATGGTAACTACCATTCCTGAATTTGGAATTTCCTTCATATTTTGAAGTTGGATCTCACGCAAATGCGCTGCCGACGTACCTTCAGCTCCTTCATAATTAAAGGGAGCTATCTGGACAAAATAGAAGGGGAAATCGCCGATGGCCCATTTGGTGCGCAGAGCGCTGACAAATGCCGGCATTAGTTTGGCATATAAATCAGCATTTTTTCGGTTACTTTCGCCCTGGTACCACAAAAACCCTTTGATGGAGAAGTTGGTCAATGGAGCTATTTTCGCATGGTACAATACACAAGGAGTCGAATTGGGATTTTTTATTTTGGCGGTATCATCCAGAATGGAAAGATTTATTTCCTTAAAAGGCTCTATCGCGTCCCTGCTCATCCAGGATTCCACCATTGAACCTCCCGACGATGAAACGATGATGCCGACAGGAATATCCAGCACATCTTGTATATACCTGGCAAAATAATAGGCTGCAGCACTAATATTTGCAACATTTTCAGGGGAGTTTTCGAGCCATTGCCCCTGACAATCAACCTGAGGCTTTTTGTTGAATTGTCTTACCCAGTTCCCCTCTCTGGAATCCGTGGTAAACATTCTGATGGGGACATTTGGCTTCGCTTTCGCAATCACATTGTTTGCGCCCTTTAACGGCTGACGATCAAATCCTTTCATGGGCATCTCCATGTTTGATTGTCCTGAACAAAACCAGACTTCCCCAATGAGTATATTTTTAAGTGCAACCTCCTCTCCATCCGAAATGACTATTTCGTATGGTCCGCCAGCACCAGCCGTATTTACCTGAAGCAACCAGTTGCCTTTGCTATCCGAAGTTGTGACACTGGTTTGCTTATTCCATGAGGTATAGACTTTAACCTTGGAATTTTCACCGGCCCAACCCCATAGTTTTACCTCCGTTTTTTGCTGTAAAACCATATTGTCTCCCAAAATGGAGGGCAGCTTTACTTTTGCATGAAGGCTGCCAGCCGACAATAACAATAAAGCCAATGCAATCGTTTTCCCTGCTTTTTTTATCATATTCACATTTATCTTATTGCTTGACAAGTTTTTGTACATAATTATTCCTGTCGGAAATGATGCTTAGTATATAAATTCCTGCTGAATAGCCGGTCAGGTCTATCTTTTCGAAAGTCTGGACTGATTTTCTGTTCATCAACAGTTTGCCGAAAGAGTCATGTACTGCCAACTGATATTCCCCTGGTTGGTTTACTTTCAAATTGAACTGGCCATTGGAGGGATTTGGATAAACTGTAAACTTTTCATCGTTACCAATCGGAGATGGTATGGCAGTTGGGATCTCTTGTCCCTCTTCTACCAGGAAGTCATCAAAATAGGCAGAAAATGTGCCTGAACCTGGATGATCGTATGCGATGACAATTCCGGTGATGGTATCGCCCGCCAGGGTTCCGTTTCCAAACTGACAGCTAAACTGTTCCCAGCCTGCAGCTGTGGTCCCAAGTCCTGCTGACTGGAGGATGTACTTGCCATTTTGATCCCTGTATCCATTGTCGCGGAGGGTTTTTCCGTTTTTGGTGATCAGATCGACGTAGAGATAACGACCCAGTTCGTTCTCTGTTTTCTTCCAGAAAGAGAGTTTCAGGTTTGGTTTGACGGCGATTTTGACCGCCGCGGTTTTGAATACATAAGTTGCCGCTGCATTGCTGTTAACACTTCCCGATGTTCTGACGGAATAAAGGCCGCTTCTTGGATTGGTGGTCTGTATCTCGCAAACCGTATTAACTACATTTGAATTTGTCAACAACGCAGGATTGTAAAAACAGGGATCGATGTTGAATGTGCCGTTATTTTGAGCCACGCCATTCACGTAATTGTATGCAGTCGTCCGTTTCTCGAAACTGTTGCGGTAGAAGAGCGGTCCATTGGAATAGGGGATAGGGACGGTGGCTGTGGCAGGTCTTGTGCCTTTTAGCATTTCGATGGCGGCTCCCGCCAACCTTAGCTGGAAATCGGAGGAGCACCAAATCCCATCGGCACTGGTAGTGAGGAAATATTGGTCGGTTGGGATCATGCTCCAATCGGTGGCTGCCTTCATGATGGCGGTTCCCTCATCGTACTCATCGAACATGGCAAAGTACATGGAGTTTACGCCCAGACTTTTGATGTTAGTAGCCTGGCGCCACATAAATTCTCCCGCATTTCGCGGAGTATGGTTTGGAATGCCTGAATTCCATTGCGACCAGGCGAATCCCGGAAAAATAACCGGAAGGTATTTGATACTGCGTGCATCGCAATAGGCCTTGTCGGCTGACAAAATGGTTAAAAAATCATCGGCCTCGGCATTGGTTTTGAAACGTCCGGGCATCCAGGGCGAAATCATATCGTACTCTACGTATACTTTTTCAAAGCTTTCCTGATCGGCCGGAAGTGGCTGAGACGGGCCTTTTGCATCCCGGTCATTTGTTCGCCAACGTGATGGAGTGCCGCCAATCACAAAGCACCCTCTGGATTTCAGAAACTTGATTAAGGCAATGGTCTCTGCCGCGGTTCCTGGGTGCTTGTCGGTAAAACCCGGACCCCAGACTTGTACGACTGGTTTATTGCCGACTTTGGCATAGGCCGGTGATTTGGTTAATTGATTGTTTTGCTCCACATTGTACACCCAGTCGAACTTGATGACATCATCCCAGGTGGCTTCCATTCCGGTGGAAGAGATGTCGTAACAGATGTAAAAGATCCGGCCGGTGGCCTCTGCTGCCTGCTTAATTTTGAGCGGTGCAGCGCCAGGCGAACTGGTAATGGCACCACCAATATTCCCGATGAATCGCTGAATAGCCGCACCATCAATCCCATACTCTTTCATCCATTGGAAATGTTTGTCGATCACCGATTTGTTTGAGGAGGTAAAAAGTTTGGAGGCACTGCCGTTCCCCAAATTGGCCAAAGCGGTTTGAACCAATTCTGTTTCGGGGTATTCTGAAACATCCGGATAAACCTCCACATGTGTCTTGTTGGCTGCCGGAGGTGTATTTCCACTCCAATGAACCCAGCCTGAGGTTGCATTTCCAGCCGCAAACCAAACCTGGTATCCGGCTACTGATTTTCCAGTAAACTCTGAATAGGCACTTGCTGCAACACTGGGGACCGGCTCACTTTCCGGATTCAATGTTCCCAAAGCAATCGCAATTTCTTTCAGATAGATGTTCCCACTGCCGCTGATGCGAAAATCGCATTTGTTGTTTTGGGCATTCCTGAAGGAGGCGTTGGCAATGGCAACAGTTACAGTAATCCAGGTGTTGGTTCCAGTCCTGGGAAAGGAGGCCGGCTTGTAATTGTTCCCGTCGTTGGCATTGTATTGCAAACTGATACTACTGGTTCCCTCGTCAAAGAAAGTGATGAAAAAGAGCAGATTGTTCGCTGTAGATGGGATGGTTGCATCGTCCACATTGAAATAGCCATATTTTTTTTCCGGTATTTGGCGGCATTGGACCCCATCTTTCGTGGTTTGAATGGTATAGGGCTCGTTGGTTGGATCTGTTACTGTGAAATGAGTCAGTTTGTTGGATACGGCAGGGTCCGACATTAACAGCGATGCAACAGGAGTTGCCGCATCCAATCCCTTGGCGAAGCATACTAACATCATTAGCAAACAAGTCTTGATTTTCATGGATTCATATCCTATAATTTTCTGCAATTTCATATAAGATTGTGGTCATTTAGTTGGTACTTCGTTATTGCACCATTATTTTTTGTGCCAAAAATGGATATTCACCTGTCAATTGAATCAGACATAAGCCTGACTTAGAGGGCAAGTCAATGGTTTGCATTCCAATAAATGGTCGATTGTTGGAGTAAATTTTTTGACCATTCAGATTGTAGATAGCAATCCCATGAATTTGCGAGGTATAGCTATCCAGTGTCACTTGTCCGGTCGTAGGATTGGGAAATATTCGAAACTGTTTAAAAGGAATTTGGTTGCTTCCGGTACTTAAATCAGCCTTCATCAGATCGCGGGATTTTACCCCTTCATAATGACTGGATTTATGTTCCTTCAACCAGGTAAGTATATCTTCCCGCAATTCCGTTGCTTTGGCCTCGTATTTTTTTCGTTCGGGATTATTGCCAATTAGATTGTACATTTCGTGCGGATCTTCCTTCAAATCATACAGGGCATTGATCACATTTGATTCTGCAGAATAGGGGATAAACAGCTTCCAGTTATCCTTCAAAACCATGTAGGCTGGTTGCTTGTCTTCATTGTACAACCATTCTGTAACTACATATTTGCCCATGTTTTGGTCGGTGGCTTCAATCATTCCGCGCAGACTTTTGCTATCAGAAGGATATTCGGGCAGTTGTAAATAATCGAAGATGGTAGCAAACAAATTCATGTTTGACAGGTAATCCTCCACAGTTGTTGCAGGCTTAATTTTTCCGGGGAACCTGATCATCAGCGGAATATGTGCCGATTCTTCGTAGAATATATTTTTCTCGCGCATCCCATGTGCTCCCAGCATTTCGCCGTGATCGCTGGTGAAAATAACCAGGGTATTATTTTCCAGTCCGAGTACAGCAAGTTTATCCAGGATCTTTCCAACCCAGTCATCAATTTCGGTTACCAATGCATAATAATCAGCAATCATGTATTTAATTTTCTCCGGATCGGCATATTCCGGATTATTGAGCCGGCCGTTTTGCGTCCGGTAAGGCGAATTCTGCATTGGATCTGCGATACTTGCCGGCACCGTCATGTCCTTAAAGGAATACATATCAGAATAGGGTTTTACCGGAAGCATAGGCGCATGGGGATAATGGAACGAGCAGGTGATGCTGAAAGTGTTGTTTCTGTTCCTCTCGAGTGCCTCGATGGTCTGCTTTGCCTGGAAAGCTGTAAATGAATGTTCGGCCGGGGTCGCCAATACGCCATGAAGATCGGGCTGGGAATAAACAATATTTGACTGCTGAACCTGCGCATCGGTCATGCCATAGCGCTTGTCCAGTGGATTCATGAGGTAGGGCCTTTTGGTGTAAGTGTCGTATAATTCTCCCGGCTTAAGGGTTTCTTTAGGAAATACCGGATCCAGATAATCAGAATAAAGCCTGTCAATTCCTCCCGGAGCAAATACCGAACGTCCACTAATTGTTTTTAATACCGGATTCTTATATACTTCAGCATGGAATTCCGGACTGTGCCATTTACCATAATATTCACAATGATATCCATGATTACTCAGCAATTCATCGAAAGTTGGCATAGCCATTAGTCCGGCTTCCTTTCCGGAGGTCGCCAATGCATTGGTAAGAATCCCATGGTTTTCGATGGTACATCCTGTCAGAATGGAGGCACGGGTTGGAGCGCATACCGCACACTGCGTGTAGGCATTCCGAAACCAGGCTCCCTGCTTTGCCAGCCTGTCGAGGTTAGGCGTCTTCAATACTTTATTCCCGGCAAGACTTAGGGCATCAAACCGTTGTTGGTCGGTCATAATAAACAACAGGTTGGGTTTCTTCTGCTCTATTGCTGCCAGGCTGTTATTCAGCAGTAAGAAACTTATTGCGATAAGTCCGGATTGAATGCCGGGAAGAAAATTTGTCTTTGAACTATACTTCATAACCAGAATATTTTATCAAAAAAGTCATAAATCAGATTAACCACTTGTTTGTTTTAGAAGACATTCTCTTGTTAGTTTCGTCTGAAGAAGTTTACCCACATTGAGAGCTTACCACATTCCAGAATCAAAACTATTTTCAAAATCAAAACAGTTGTTGCAATCTCACATAATAGGCCCCACAAAGGTCATTCCCGCTTGCATCACGGAACCAGGACTGAATGCTGTTATGACCTTTCATCAGCTCTATTTCAAAGTTCAGGTTTGTCGCATCAGTTGAACTACGAACGACCATAGGGTCTGAATTATTCAATGAAAAGCAACCAGATTCTATCGGCAGGGCTTTGCCAACCGGAAGAATATTCCCTGCATAATTTTTTTCAGGACCGGCGATATTTAATTTTCGGTTCAAATGGAATGGCCAGCGGCTTATCTCAATTTTGTATTTCCCGCTTTCCTGGACTTCGATGTGAATAGGTCCTCCCCGGGGTGTGCCGGCTGCATTTGCAACCACAGTACGATTGTCAACGTCAACACCAATCCAGTTGTTTGAAGTCAGCATAATCGGATTTTCTTTGTCAGAACCGACGAACAAGGGAATAACCTCCTCCACCCCGGGAGCGACCGATTTCCACCAGTTTTCGTAGTGATCCTGCATTTTGTGAAGTATCTCAGGATATTTGTCAGCGACATTCACTTTCTGCCCAGGATCATTGCTCAAATCAAAAAGCCCTGTATTTTCCACCAAACGCCAGGAATCCCATACTACACAACTATAATATTTTTGCGGTTTTATCCTTCCTCCGTATTGAACCACAAACATCCGGTCGCTGAATTTTTTGTTTTCCTGGGTTAGCATTGGTTTCAGGCTTTCTCCATCAAATTTTGCATTGGTCTTCAGACCAAACAAATCAACAAATGTTGGAAGAAGATCCTGAATTTCAGATGGATAATCAACCGTACGTGGTTTTCCGAAATGACCTCCAGGATACCGGATAAAACAAACAGCGCGATGTCCGCCTTCGTCATTACTTCCTTTGGCTCCTTTCATCCCTCCATTAAAAACACGGACACCACCTGTGCCTCCATTGTCATTCATGAAAATAATGAGCGTATTATCCTTTATATTTTTCTTTTCGAGCCAGTTATCCAATTGCTCCATATTTTGGTCAATATTCCGGATCATACCAAAGAAGGATGCGGTATTCTGGTCAAGGCCTTGTTTTAGATAAAATTCCCGGTCATCAGCCGGCGAGTCAAAAGGTCCGTGAGGAGTATTGAGTGCCAGGTAAGTAAAGAAAGGCTTCTTCTGATCTACCATCTCACCCATCCATTTTTTGGCTTCATCAAACCATAGATTTGTACAGTATTTACCTGAGAACCTGGTCTCAATACTGTCTAAATAGCGTGTGTTGTAATAGTCATTATCATATTCAATTTCTGAAGGAAGTCCCCAGCCTTTAAACCAGATACACTTTTGAAAACCGCGATCCATCGGACGATCGGGGTAATGATCACCCAAATGCCACTTCCCGAAAATACCGGTCTGGTAACCATTCTGCCGGAAAACCTCAGGCATGGTGGTGATGTCCCGACGCATAATGTTCCGGCCGGAAGGCACCATGCATGCTTTATTATGCATTGCATCAAGGCCTGTCAATAACTGGCCCCTCGTTGGGGAACATACAGGGGCAACATGAAAATTACCAAAGCGTATACTTTCCGAGTAAAATTTGTCCAATGCCGGGGTCTTCAATACTGGATTTCCATGACAGGAAAAGTCACCGTACCCCTGATCATCAGATAAAACGATGATTATATTGGGTTTGGCAATTTTACTTTCTGCCTTCATATATGTTACCATGAGTAACGATGAAGCAATGAAACCTGACAATAAATATTTCATATACGCTATTTATTTGCAATTTTTAAAAAACTTGTATTTTGGAGATGCTCTTTTTCTTTTGCCAATCCTGCACACCAAAAACCTTTTATAATCTCACGAAGATGAGCAAGCACAAGAGGCAAATCTTTAGTTGATACACTGGCATTATGCTGATCCCCAAAAAGGATGATCACGTCAGGATGAGTCGATTTTTGGGAGAAAGAAGTTATACTCTGTGAACTTAAAGCTCCCAACAGCAATAGATTAGAATATATGAGACTTTTCATATGAATTAAGCAAAATATTTATTCCGGTTTTTGTATAGCTGTTTCAAGTCGCCCGAGAAAATTTTTATCTGAGCAATCCATATTCACAGCAAGAGTCCCCTGATCAGGCTGATGAAATGAATCGGTTGCCACTTTAATAAGAAAATGATTCCATCCCTGATTAAACGGGACTTTTGAGTAAGTCAGCTTCGTGCGGTAATCAACAGGTTCTGAATTTATTGGTTGAAGTAATTTCCCATTGAGATACATTCTCCCGATATCTGAAATGAAAAGTTGCAGGTTTATTTGAGGCAAGTCGGGACCCGAATTTAAAAGATCACTAAGGTCAATCGGACAAAAGACCCAAAAACTAAAATAGCAGGCAAAAACATTCTCCGGACCACTTTGTTGTAAATTCTTGAAAATAAACCGGTCATCGTTGTTTACTGCCATTTTCCATTGCTGATCACCACGGCTGTCGTTATTTTTCGGGATTACCATTCCTTCCTGAATAAATTTGGTTGACATTGCCTGGGTCAAATCATTACTTCCAAAACGGCCCAACGATAACGCGCGTACCAACACATTCCCGTTGAAAGCCGAAACTGTTAATTCCTCACTTTTATTCAGTTTAAGGCCTATGTTTTTGAACAACTTACTATACATATCGATATGCGCTGAGCTAATATTATCGAGTTCAATGGTTGATGCCATATATCTGCCACCGCCTTTTTTGAACTCGACGAAAACAGGGGTTTGTTTGTTATCAAGCTCTGAACGATATACACTGATGGTTTTTGAATATTCGCCACCGCTTAACCACCGCAACCACTCGGTATTGTTCCGGAAAAACAGCGAATTTCCCATTTCAGTAAAATCACCCGCAAGAGAGTAATTACATATAATTTTATTGACTGAATTCTCAGCAAAATAGAGTTCTTTATATGAAATGGATGCGGCTCTCGGATCATTCACATTTGGAATTAAAGAAGATGCCTTATCTGCTATACAGTTCAATTTGACTGGTAATATTTGATTAGCAACCGCTTCATTTGCTTCACTTATTCCTACCAAAAGAACGATACCACCATTCGCCACCACATTATTGGCAGTCTTTTGGGTTTCATTGACCGATCTTACATCCACAGAATTAGGATCTATGATAAGGAACCAGACGGGTTTGTCTGATTCGGAAAAAGGAATGCCTATTGATTTCAGGTTTGAATAGATACGCCCATTCTTATCTCCGATAAATGAAACCTGATCAATCGGATGGCTAATTTCAGGAGCTTTTGGCAATGAAATTTGCTTATCGGTGCGATCCCATTTGCATGGCTTAGGCCCGTCAGGGTTCATCGCCGACTGCATGGCAGTAAAGAGCGGATAGGGATTATACAATGGAAGTGAAGGATCATATCCAGGATTCACCGTCAATGAGAATGGAGCAATGCGTTCAGGTTGAATACCTGGTTTTCCTTCAACATAAGGTCCAAAGAAAACACCATCAGTCAACTTCAAAACTTTTTCATCTTCATTTTTTAATCCGAGGGGCAATGGTTTTAGTCCATGCCAAACCAAATTCCAAACGTTACTTATATCGGCACCTTCATTTCTCAATGTCTTCACAAGGTTATAGTCTTCAATAGCCAATCCATCCATTCGATCGCTAAAACTGCGGTATGCCCTGTCACCCACAAATTTTTCGTAATAGCCGGCCTTCCCATAATAGGAGCTTCCCCCTTCGGTTACCCCCCACACTTTATTTGGTGGGACCGTATCCTTTACTTTTTCGCCGGTATGAATGGTAAAAACATTTAGCCTGCCATCCAAATCCTTATCACCATCACTTTGCACCCAATCTCTGGTTGGATCCAGGCTCCGGGCTATCTTAGTGAGGTCAAATATCTTATCGTAGATCTTTTGTTGAAAATCCGGATCATTCTTTGCCTGCCAGCTTAACACGCAGCGAATCTCATTGGAAACGCTCCAACCCATTACAGCAGGGTGATTTCGATCGCGGAGCACCAAACTTTCGATATGCTTTTTGTTTCTTTTCCAAAACTCTTCTGATTCGTAATTGAAATTACAATGACTGCCAAATATTCCACTTTCATCCATCAGCAACATCCCCATTTCGTCTGCCATATCGTAGAAGAATCCGGGGTAAGGCATAGCATGAGGCCTGACCAAATTGACGTGAGCATCCTTTGAAAGGGAGTACCAAGCCCAGGCATAACGCCTTGTCATGGCAGGAATGCCTGTAAAATGCCATCCTTCATGCAATAGTTCCAACCGCTTCCCATTCAAAATAAAATCCCCATTTTCCAGTTTAACTTCTCTCCAGCCAAATCGTTGGTAACTTTTATCGATTACAGTTTTCCCTGAAACAAGTTCAGCAATTCCGGCATAAAGGTTAGGTTTACCGCGGCTCCATACTTCCCATCTCTTTAACCTTCCCTTTACTTCCGTTTTTAACTTGACTGTCTTTTTTTGCCCCGGCTCCAGTACAACATTTTGGGAGGGAAATCTCAGTGTCTCTTCACCGAGTATCCACGAAATTTCAGGTGCAAGCAGCACATTGCTTACTGAAAGGTCAGTCTTATTTTTCCATTCATAAACAGGGAGTTGAATTTGAACCTCCTGTTTTTGATCGGACTTATTAACTAATTCAACATCAGCATATAAGAGATCTTCTTTAAGTGACGGTTGAAAGAAAATATCCGTGATATTAATATTGGGTTTTGCCAAAAGAAATACGTCCTGCCAGACACCTATTGCATCCATTAACCAAAAACTACCTGATGGATAGGTTATTGATCCATATTTCCCTTTTTCGTTACTCAATTTTGCATCACGTATCCCCAATAGTATTTCATTCTCTTCTCCCCACAAGATGGAGGAAGTAATATCATACTCAGCAGGTAAGGCATTATCAAATTGCCGGGTAACCTCTTTGTTGTTAAGAATGATGCGACAGTCACCCGCCACGGCTTGTAACCGAAGAGAAACGCTTTTCCCTTTCCAGGAGACAGGAATGTTGACTTTTTTGCGTAACCAGCCCATTTTAACACCATTCCAGCTTTCAGGATATCCTGGATAGGTTCGTGAATCCATCCCCTGTCCGGTTTTATCGTGTCCGATAGCATTAACATTCCAGGGAGAAGGAATCTTTACAAAGACTTTTTCCCATTTGTTGACTGCAGGTAAAGAAAGCTCCGGTGGCACTCCGGTATCTTTTTTCCAATCGCCAGGTACTTTCACCGGTTGGAATTCCCAGTATCCATTTATGCAGATTTCATCCCTAAAAGGTTTTTCCTGGGGTTTTAAAAAGGATTCGGCAGGCGCCATATCCCTCTTGAACTGCACACCCTGACCATAAACAAGATTAAATAAACTTGTAAAAAGCAGTAATGCAGTAATTTTCCCCAATTTGTTTATCATTATAATTTCCTTTTAATACTGAACTTTCAACTCCGAATATTTGGAAGTACCACACTCACTTCCGTCCATTATAAATCCCACACGAGGTGAGAATCCCCATTGTGCAACAAAAGTTCCGTCAACCCGGTCATTTTCGCTTGCTTTTGCAGGTATCCATTTGACCCCATCCTCTGACCAGAAAAACCTGAAATAGCGACCATCAATGGCTTCATATTTTAAAAACATCGATTTATTTTTCATGAGGTTCACCTTTGACAAAATCTCTTTTTCCCCTTTATTGATTTTATAAAGTACCAGTTCTGACTCACTGACAACAAAAGCAATAAAGTTTTGCTGATTGCTGTACACACCTACCCCACTGAATCCGGCGGTTGGAATTACTTTGGTCATCAGTTGATAATCGCCGGACTGAGGCCTCAACCCCAAAAAAGAGATTCCGCTGTTGCTTTTTGTAATAGCCATTTGCCCATTTTCAATATTAACAGCGGGTTTTGGAAGATTAATGTCCCATTCCCAAAAGAATTGGGAGCTTACTGAGGAAAAATCGTCAATCCAGACAGATTCCTTCTTTTGCACTGTATTCTTAAAAGGAGTTTCCGCCGT
Source organism: Tangfeifania diversioriginum (assembly GCA_945873105.1). Classification (GTDB taxonomy): domain Bacteria; phylum Bacteroidota; class Bacteroidia; order Bacteroidales; family Prolixibacteraceae; genus CAINVV01. Next base: position 111,204 of record CAMCBW010000004.1, on the reverse strand, counting down.
TACAGAAGGATTTTTACCGTTTTTGAAGTAGGGCCAGCCAGTTTGTTTGTTCCAAACCACTTCGTCGAGCATCCCTTGTCTGCCGATAAACTCGAAATCGACTCCATTATAAGCATGGTACAAATAGAAGCAGCGTTTATCGGGTGTTTCAACCAACGTGCCATGACCGGAACATTTCCAAATTTCTCCCCCCTCGAGGATTGGATTCTCACCATATTGCTCCCATCCCGATTTTAGATTCCTTGAACGAGCCACCATAACCCGGTAATTACAGCGGTTATCGCAGCAACCACCTATCGAATAAAACAAATAGTAAAAGCCTTCAAACTTGATCATACATTGACCTTCATCTCCTGCCCCGATCCATCCCTTTGTATGATCTGTTAGTGTAAAAGGTTCTCCGACCATACTCAGGCCATCCTTATTCAGTTCGGAGGCCAGGAGTTCTACTTTTCGTCCCTTGGTTAATCCAAAGGCTTTCCATATAATATACAATTTCCCGTCATCATCCTTAAACACGTATGAATCAATTGCTTCTTCTCCCCATTCTACTATTATGCCATGATCAGTAAAACCCTTGTGAATATCATTGGTAGTAGCTACTCCAATACATGCGATTCTATTGTCCTTTCGTTTGGCTGTATAGTAAACATAGAATGTGCCATCATTATAAAAAAGCTCCGGGGCCCAGAAATCATCAGAGGTCCATTTTGGCTGTTCCTTGAAAACAGCTCCTATGTGCTTCCAGTTAACCAAATCTGTCGATTCATATAAGGGATAATTGGGTCCAAAATCACAGCTTGTCCCTGCGGCATAAAACATATTACCAACACGAATAATGGAGGGATCCGGGAAATCTCCCTTAATGACAGGATTGGAATAGCCTGTCCTGTTTTGTGCAAAACTCATTAGCGGCGTAAAATTCAGAAGCCCAATAAGGATAAAACAATAATATTTATAGTGTGACACTTTCATAATGCATTTTCAGTTGAATTATTTTCTGACTACGCTAATTTTATCTTTAAGTCGAATATCATCTGACGAACTACCGATTAATACCTCAAAAGTGCCAGGTTCCACAAGGAATTGGTGTGTTCCTTCATCATAAAAGGCCAGTTTTTCTGCCGGAATTTTAAACGAAACAGTCTTTAATTCTTCTGCTTTTAAGGATACTCTTTCAAATCCCCGCAGTTCTTTCACCGGTCGTATTTCACTGCATTTTACATCATGGATATACAGCTGAACAACTTCGTCACCATCGCTTTTCCCTACATTTTTAATATCAATTTCGACCAGAACATTCCCGTCTGTATTTATCTTTTTAGATGATATTTTCAAATTTGAGAATTTGAAACGGGTATAACTCAACCCATGTCCAAAAGCGAATAAAGGTTCCCCTTTAAGGTACATGTAGGTATATCCTTTGGAGATGTCATATTCATCCTTTGAAGGCACCTGATTATCAGAAGCATATACTGTCAAAGGCATCTTTCCCCCGGGATTTACGTTCCCAAAAATAATGTCAGCAGTGGCATTGCCCCCTTCTTCTCCGCCCCACCATGCTTCAACAATTGCAGGAACATTTTCCTTAATCCAGGGAACCGCTAGTGGTCCGGCATTCATTTCAACCACAACAGTTTTGGAATTAACTGCCATTATAGCTTTCACAAGATCTTCCTGGTTTCCGGGCAATCCAAGTGTTTTTCGATCAAGCCCTTCAGCTTCAGTACCAAGGGTGGTCCCTATATAAAGTATTACCACGTCCGCTTTTTTAGCAATCTCTATTGCTTTTTTAAGTTCCTCTTCCCGATTAAAAGGAGCAGGCGCCGGATCTTTCTTGCCATGTTCAAGAGGCATTTCGGCCCCAACAGAAAATAATACTTCAGTTCCCTTTGCTGCACGATTCCTGATTCCTTGCAACGGAGTGACCGGATTAAGGGCAATTCCGCTATATCCCCCTACCGTGAAGATATTTGCATGAGGTCCGATAACTGCAATGGTTTTAAGCTTATCCTTATCAAGCGGAAGAAAATTGTTCTCGTTTTTTAACAGGACGATTGATTTTTGGGCAACCTTTAGTGATAGCTGACGGTGCTCCGGACTGCAAATTACGCTTAAGGGAATCTTACTGAAAGGAACCATCTCTGAAGGGTCAAATTCACCTAAAATAAAGCGGTCCCGCATGACCCGATATACAGCATTATCCAGGCGCTCAACCGGAAGTATCCCCATTCTTACTGCTTTGGGTATATACTCCATATATTCTTTATCAGAAAAATCACAACCGGCAATTAATGATTTGGCAACGGCATCTTCATAGGTCATTTTCCCCTTTTCATGACCTTGTACCATCGATTTTACCCCGCCAAGATCCGAAACGACAAATCCCTGAAAACCCCATTGCTTCTTGAGCACATCTGTTAGCAGAAACTGATTGATATTGTTCGGGGTCCCGTTGATAGCATTGTAGGATGCCATAACCGATTGAGCCTGGCCTTCAATAATACAGTCGCGAAAATGAGGCAACCAATATTCAAAAAGCATCCTTTCACTTACTATCGCATTTAATTTTAATCTGTCCAGTTCAACATTGTTGACGGCGTAGTGCTTTAACGTTGCCACCAGTTTAAGGTATTTGGAATCATTTCCCTGAAGCCCCTTTACATAGGCGACTCCTATACGTCCAGTCAAATAAGGATCTTCGCTGTATGTCTCATTGATGCGGCCCCAATAAGGATTTCTGCTCACATTGACAACCGGGGAACGGTAGATCAGGCCCTTCTTATCCCCATCAAAATTCGAATCGTTGTGCCAGCCATTATAAATTGCCCGGGCTTCATCAGAGATTACAGAGGCCATTTCGTTGATTAACGCTGGATCCCAGGTCGCACCCATTGCTGTAGAAATGGGGAACATTGTTGTTGGTTTGTTCCACCAAACACCATGAAGGCATTGGTTCCATTTATCTGATTTAATATCAAACCGTTCAAGATCAGGTGCCTTGTGGTTGAGGAGCTGAGCCTTTTCTTCCAGGGTAAGCCTTGAAATCAGATCATTTACACGCTTTTCGATTGGCTCATCAGTATTCAGATAAACTGGTTTTCCGTTTGTTTGCGCAACCAAATCCATCCCATTACCAAACAGGAAACAGACAAATAATAGTTTAAAAAATTGAATACCATAAGATGACCGCTTCGACTTATATGTCATAATTTATTGTCATTTAATATGTTAAGTGGATAGCACCCATCCCTGAACACGTAAATTATTTATTTTGTAAACGCTACCATGTAACCGTCTGCCTCGTATAACTCGGCTGATTACTGTATAAATCTCCGTTTGAATCAATCCAAAATGGATCTATTCCAAGAAACTCTACACGATATGGCCCTTTCAGTTTCGCTTCTTTTGTTCCATTGGGGAAGAAATCTTTGTATTGATGTGTGGGATTCTTATCATCATAAGGTAGCTCAACATGACAACAAATCCATTCGCGACCATCGGGCCCTTTAAAAATTGTATTGTGTCCACAACCCAAATACGGACTTTGGGGGTCGCCGGAAAAGTTTGGATTGTTTTTATTCTGAGCTCCGTAGAAAGGATTGTTTTTCCCTTTAATATAAGGCCCTAAAGGACTTTTTGCCATTGCATATCCGATTTCGTATCCTCTTGTATTGGATGAATACAACAAATAGTAAGTGCCATTGTGTTTGAATGCCATTGGACCTTCGATTATTCCGGCATCCCATTTACCCGGTTCCCGCTTAATCAATTGTTTTTTTTCCCCTACGAGTTGCATTTTTTTCAGATCAACTTCGCAACCCCAGATGTCCGAAACAAAGAGATAAGTACGCCCGTCATCATCGGTCAGAAGACTGGCATCATTGGCATTTTCCCAAAGGGGTTTATCTTTGGTAACAATCTCATAGGGTCCGTCAACTTTGTCTGAAACAGCCACGCCAACATTCATCCCATTATAAATAGTTTTACCTTGATAATCCTGACAATTAAAGGTCAGGTAGTACTTATTCCCCTTTTTATGAATCTCTGGCGCCCAGAATTTTTCACGATACCATGCCCCGTCGGGCACATCATTACTGTCGATTAATATTTTGTGAAATTCCCAGTGAAGAAGATCTGTCGAACGCCACATTTTCACACCAGGCGAAGGATTATCTCCATTTTTTGATCCCCAAAACGGAGGTGAGCTACCAATAAGAAAATATGCCCCATCATACGGAATGATCTGAGGGTCACGAATAGCAGGAATATCCTTACTAATTATAGGATTTTCATAGGTAAATGATTTCTCTTTTTTCTTGCCGCCCGCCAAAGATGACATTGCATGACCCACAAAAAACAAAATGACAAGGGTGTTGATTATTTTGAAATGTTGATTCATCGCTAACTTACATTATAATAGTTCATAACATGCCAATTAATTATCTTTCAACTGATTAAGGAGGTCTGAAAGGTTGATCCTGTCATAAGGCTCCTTGCCGAAGGCAGCATAATATTCCAGCTCGATGGTTCCTTTTTCTGCATCGGTTTTTATGATCCCATAACTCGGAAGATCGGTTTGTTTGTAAAAAGTGACATATTTTGCTTCTTCTGCCAGGATTTTTTCCCTTGCCTCCATGGTTTCCGGCTGCCATTCGGGTAAGTTTTTAGCGAGCGAGGGACCATATTCTGTTATTACCCTTTCCGGTTTCATATAGTCTCTGTCCTTGACCACACTGTTAACCATCACCTGCACAATTGGACCGGATGGCGTATTTCTTCTTACCACCGAATATCGGTGCAGGTGGCCGCAAAGTACAACTGCCTTATGACGTGCTATAACTTCGAGCAGCTTCACACGTTGTTCCGGTTTTTGTCTCAATGTATGCCAGCAACGCTCGGTAACAGGAATCACAGGTTCATGCACTGCCACAAACTTGAACTTTGCTTTCGACGCCGAAAGTTCTTTATCCAGAAAAGAAACCATATCCGTATTCTTATCCCAGGGGTCAAGGCATGTAATCTGCACATCCCCCGAGATATAGGAATAACTGGCATTTTTGATTTCCGGATTATTGGTTTGCTTCCGGATCATTGGCACATAGAATTTTTGAAATGCTTCCACTGCCCCCGGCCCGGTAATATCATGGTTCCCTTTTGCAAGGATCCAGGGGATAGCCATGTTGGCGGCCTCCACAGCTTTCATGGTATTCGCTGCCATTTGATCAGCCTTCTCTACGGATCCCGCCAATCCTTCAGACAAGTCTCCCAGTTGAATAACCGCTTTGACAGCAGGTTGGGCAGAAAGAACTTTCTGTCTCAGGATCTCCATGAAATCGTTCCAGTTTTTCCCGGTATAAACAGTGTATTCTTTGGTAACCTGCCTCAGGTCATCCGGTTTGGCCGCCAGCCAGGTCATATCGTGATCATCCAGCAAATCATAATGCAAATCACCCAAAACCAGCAAACTGCTTTTTTGTGCAATGCCCTGGAATGATACAATTACCAGAAGTCCAATTAAGAATATATACCTTTTCACACTGATAGATAATTTATTGTTCAGATACATTTTATGTCAGGCAAAGTACACCAGAGACGCAAAATTTTTGCTTTTCATAACCTGCCTGGCCTGATCCGTAAATCCTATTTAACCGTTCCTTCAAAAATCTGATTGTATAATCTTTCCTCCTTGTCGAAGCATGCAACAGCCTGAATAACAGCATGTTTGTTTTCTATGGTGATTGGTTTGTCGGAAAGATAATTCCTCATCCGGCTGCCAAAAATTGAAACTGTCAGCTTTTTGTCGCCCCTGACCAGGATAAAATCCCATGACTGGTTTTCAGGCACTGTGGTCAAAGCACCGTTTCCACCCGAAAATGCCTCCACATTGCTGAGGGATGTATGCCCTTGTCCTTCAATAATGATTGGATGAATATTTTCCACCTTTTCTCCTGTATTGGCGATAATTGAACCTTGTGCAATCTGCCAGTTCCGGTTTTTCGTGTTACTGCCACGTTTTAAAATACCAACCGCCACGCAATCAAAGTTAAAGTTGGTCAGTTGCCCGTATGATTCGGCATCCAGCAAGATTCCACCATAAGTTCCAAACGTAAAAAGATCAATGATTTGGGCATTATCGGTGTGGTTGATGGTGTAAGCGAATGTTTTTTTAGCTATCACCGCATCCACGACTGCCCGGCTGAATTGACCTCCGATAAAGCGCTGTGAGGCAGGATTTACGTGACAATGCAAAATCCGCGGCACATCGTAGCAGTAATCCATCCGGATAAATTCGCCACTGAGCGGATAGCCGTAACAGTGCTCAAAGGTCATCAACTCGCATGGATTTTCACGACTGGCATTAAAATCGAAGGCCAGGTATTCGCCGTAGAAGGTGAGACATGAAAGAAAAACTCCCTGGGCCCTGCCTGTTTTAGAAACCTGGATGGTTGCCGGGTATGGGACAATGGCTGCCGGATCTTTGATGCTCTGCTCTGGATACCAAAATTGAATACCTTTTATTTGTGTCCCGGATTCTACGGTAATAAAAACATTTTCTTTATCTGTAATTGCGAACACACTGCCAACGGGCTGTTTTTTGCCTGGATGCGCCGTTCCACGGGGAGTCGGACCATGCACGCCAATCAATGAAACATTCTTTTTCAGGATAATACCGCCGGCAATGGCATAGGGTGTCTCAGATGGTTCTACATATAAGGCAGAGCCATTGGCAGATGCCCAATCAATGGCCTTTTGCAGGTTGGTTCTGTTTAAGGCAGCCGGGTTTCCCGGCTTGACGTCAAATTTCTGGATACTTGTTGATTCTGAGGCGCTTACCTGGTTAAGTCCAAATAATAAGATAAGTGCTAAAAATAAGTTTGCCTTCATAATTATTCATGTTTGTATTAGTATGTAACGAAACCAGGAAGCTCTTCCAACCCAAAATACTGGTGTTCAATTTTGTCAGCATAAATCTTTACAATTCGCAGTCCTGAGGGGGCTTCGCCAAGTGGCTTCCCTAACGCACTTGTGGTTACCAATTGCATTGGACCATAATTCAGCAGCTTGTTGTTGTGATAATGACCTGAAAACAATGCATCCACCTTATTGTCTTTAAATAAGTTAAGGTACTTTTCGCGGAATTCCAGGTCAATGTTTGAGTAAGCCGTGGGTTCATCCACCGTTTTGTTAAAAAAAGGATAGTGGCAAAACAGGATAATATGCGCCGCATCCCGGCTTTTTTTAAGTTTTTTTACAAGCCAGTTGTATTGATCCTGTTCGGGCTTATCCAACCTGGCTTTGATCAGGCTGGAGTTAAATCCAATGAACGAGGAGCCCTTGTGTGCGAATGAAAATTTATCTTCTCCAAAGTTTATTTTATACTTTTTTATGCTTGCCTCATCAGGATTTTGTCCAAGATCATGATTACCAGGCGAATAATAAATTGGAATTTTGGGATTTATCTTTGCAGTGATCCGTTTGAATTCTGTAATCTGGGAAACAGATTTCGGATCATGAACAAAATCACCCGTAATTACCACAAAATCAGGATTAAGATTATTTATTTTAGCAACAGCCTTTTCATATAAAGCAGTTTCCTTCTCAAAACTTGCATTGCTGTCAAACATGCCAAACTGCGGGTCTGTAATCTGGATAAAAAACCAGGGTGCAGCTGGACTTTTCTTTTGTGCCAATGCACTCCCTGCAATAATAAAAATCATTGCCAGGCTGATGATTGCTCTTTTCATACTATAATAATTTGTTTTTAAAGGCAGTATGGAACTCCATGTTGACGAAATTATTATCATTCTCTTGGGTGTTGGGAAACATCATGTTCGTTTCATAAATTCCTTTGTAAACATCCTTCTCATTTAATGCAATCTTTAAGTGGCTTCTTGCCTGGCAATTGCTAAATTGCCCGGATCATTTGTCAATCACTTCGAACTCGACATATATTGGCTTGTGATCTGATGGATAAGCGCCATTCACATTGAAATCGACTACTTCGTACTTCAGCACTTTCACAGCCCCTTTGTACAGGATCCAGTCAATTTTGCCAGCGTCTTCAAACGAATTTTTAAGCAGGTCAGGATCTTCTGAATCCTTCCCGCCAACAAGTACCTTATAGGGTGCACTGCCCGGACGGCAATTAAAATCTCCCATCAGAAACAGCGGACGTTCAGGGCTCCATTCTCCGAACCGGCTGAGGGCATTGATCCTTTTAAGAATCAATTTTGATGCATTGAGTCTTGACAATCCGGCATTGGGGCCATTAAAATAATGGGTATTGAAAATGTAGAACTCCAGGTTATTATCCCAGTGCCCCCTGTAATCCTGCGGATATGCACTTTTTTCACCCTCTTTTGCCCTGTTAATCAATGCCATACGAGCCCATGTAACCATTCGCGGATTAACTTCAGGGCCGCTGCCTATTATTTCCGGAGTCTCAGAAAGCTGAAAACTCTGCGTCTCCCGCAGACGGAATTTTTCACGTTTAAAGAAGATAGCCATATGCTCATCATCATCGCCCCCTTTTCTTCCCTCTCCAATCACAACATACTCGGGAAGCTGATCAGCCAGGTAGTCAATTTGTTCTTTCAAACCTTCCTGGGTGCCGATGATATCAGGAGCATACTTGCGAATAAGGGCTACCTGCATTTCACGCCTGACTTCCCAGGAGGGCACAAAGCCAGGACTGGCATATTTCAGGTTGTAGGTCATCAGTTTCAACGTTTGACCAGCCTCTTTTTTCATGCTGGTTTGTCCGACAGCAGCCGGTGTGAAACAAACCGAACAAATGAAAAGCAAACTAATCAGGGCAAAACGTTTTTTTACATGGATATGCTTCATCATATTTTATTCAGTTTTCAAAATTAATTTCCCGCATACATGAGTTTCTTCATTCTTTTAATTGTCTTGGCATGTTCCGGTTTATTGGCAAGGTTGTTATATTCGACCGGATCATTTATTTGATCGTACAATTCAATGCCTTTTTGTCCCTTGTCCCATTCAATGTATCTCCAGTTCTCATTTTTAACCATCCGGCCAAGCATATCACCGCGGGTGACAACCGCCTGAACTGAACTCCGGAAAGGTTTTGACGGATCCTTCACCACATTGGCAAAACTCTTGCCTTCAATGTATTCAGGGGTATTTTTGAGTCTGAAAAGTTCCGCCAGCGTGGGATAAATATCAATATATTCGAACATGGCATTTGATTCAACTCCTTTTTTGCCGACTGATTGTCCGGCCATGATAAATGGGGCCCTTGTCCCTTTTTCAAAAATTGTCACTTTATTCCACCAGTTGTGTTCTCCCAAATGATACCCATGATCACCAAAAAGTACGATCAAAGTATTATCCAATTGATTGGTTTCTTCCAGTACCTGCAGTAGTTTGCCCACCTGTGCATCCATAAAGCTGGTGCAGGCATAATACGACCGGAGGAATTCACGCTTGTCCTGATCCGTAAAGCGGTCAAAAACAGCAGTTTCATTTGGCAAAGTATGCTTATAGGGAGGTTTCCAGCCTTGTGGTAATACAGGAGGATTACATCTTTCGGGCGGATACATATCGAAATATTTTTTCGGGGCAAAAAATGGGTCGTGAGGCTTGTGAAATCCAACAGCAAGGAAAAATGGCTTGTCTTTTTTTGCTGCGATAAATTCAACTGCTTTAAGGGCTATTTGTCCGTCGGCCTGGTCCTCATCGTCTCCTTCTGCTGCCATCCATTCACACCATTTTAATACTCCACCGGTCATGTTGCGTTTTTCACCGGTTTTACCGATTTCTGTTGGCCCGAAACCGTAAATTTCGTCCCAGGCCTTTGGGTCATTGTGCTCTTTGGTGCCATGAAACACTTTGCCCAGGCTCATGGTGTGAAAACCATTTTGCTTAAACAAATAGGGTAAGGTGACCCGGTCTCCCAGTATCGACTGTAAGGGTGTTTTGTTATCGAGAATAGTGGTTGTCTCGGGCCTCAATCCTGTCAGGAAAGAGGATCTGCTTGGCCCGCAGACAGCATAATTGCAATAGGCATGGTTGTAGCGGATACCCATGTTGGCCAACCGGTCGATGTGGGGCGTTTTAACTACCGGATGGCCGTAACAACCCAATGTGGTGGTCAGATCATCCACCACAATGAAAAGCACATTTTTGTCTGATTTCGATCCTTCTATCTTTGTACTCTGGGCAGAATGGCCAATGAAAGAGCTGGCCATCGCTGCCATGAATAAGATGGAATTTTTCATGTTCAATTATTTTTAGCTGTTTCACACGTAAATAACAGTATTAATTTGTTGATCATCAGAACGTACGTATGGAACCCTCAGACCAATTTACATGCTATTTTGTGAACTATAGTGCATGAGGGTTTCAGTTGTGCTTTCCCTTTATTGTTGTCACTTATTTGTGCTTCCCCGGTCCGGCATTTGAAAACTGAGCGGGATCTCTTTTCGCAACATTTTCGCTCCCAAACCGGTCAGCCACAGGTAATGATCTGATGGCTTTCCGTCCATATTGACAAACTTTGCTATCTCGCTAACCGGCGGATTATCACTGCATTTGAAGATGGCTGTACCTTCGTTCACTTCATCGAACATGGCTACATAAAGCATTTCGGCTCCGGCATTGATGGCTGTGTAAATCTGTTGCCAGTAGAACCGGCCTCCCTGCCGGGGAATTGAGCCAACGGGTTTTACGTCATCAGGGAAAGATAAACGGCTCAGGTTGTGCCAGCTAAATCCCGGACAGACGCAAGGGACATAAGCAATACCATTCTCCTTGCACCATTGGATATCAGCAAGTATCACATCCCGGTAACGGTCCATGTCGTTGTGCAGGAGTGGTGAAAAGCGCTGTACCATCCAGGGCAACACCAGGTCGGCCTGGATGATCAGTTCGTGCAGGTAAGGATCAGGATTGCAGTCGGCATTCAGGTCGCGCCAGAAGGTGGGAACACCCAGCATCACAGAACAACCGCCGTATTCCGGATCGTTCTGCAGGAAATCGATCAACCGGGCAAGTCCGATGTTGCGAATATTGTAGGGCCTGTCGGGAAAGCCGATGCCCCAGATGGTGACGAGGGGTTTGCCGTTGTGAAATACGTAGGTTTGTTTCCCGGTCTGGTTGGTGACATGCAAGGAATCTACCAGGTATTTCCAGTCATCCATTAAAACTGAACAATCCTCTCCGGTGGCTTTCAGGCCTGAGAGGTCGTACATTACCCCAATGGCCCGTTCCTGTTTGGAGGCTGCCTGCAGGGCATTCCGAAGCACATTGGTCCCTCCGCTGTGCCGTGCCTGGGGTTTGGCAGCATTGAAAAACCGTTGCATGAAAACACCATCCACCCCGTACTGTTTCATCCACTTGAAATGAAGATCGATGGTACTTTTGTCGTCTGAACTGAAGAAACGGGCAGTTGAGCCATCTGCCAGCTTAAGGCCGGTAGGGTAAGTTTTTTCATACTCGGATAGATCCGGCCACATATCTATACGAATCTTGTTTTCATCAGGATAGATTACCCCTTCTTTGGGGGATCGGAACCATCCCTGGTAACCTGCCATGACCAGCCCTTTGTAGGCAGGGAACATCGTGGTTTTGCTGTGTTTGTTGCCGGCTAAAAGCGTATTGCAGAGTGGCAGCACTAAAATCAGCAAGATGAATTTTAACTGGTTCATTGGATAGATTTTGAATTTGGTTTTTGAATTGAATGAAGGAATTCCTGGTGTTTCCTCAGCAACTCCTGCTTGATCACTGGATATTCCCGCGACAAGTCGGTCGTTTCAGTAGGATCCTTTTCAAGGTCAAACAAAAGCAGCTCTCCCTCTATCCTGGTGGGTTTAATCCCGGGATAGTCGGCCGGAGTTGCCTGTTCCACAGGGGCTAAAATGGTGGTACCATCCGGGGCCCGCTTGTCGGTCCAGTTTTTCAGGTCAGTTTCTTTGTAATAATCGGGTTTGGTCAGGAACAGTTTCCATTTTCCATCGCGGATGGTTCTTATCACCGTATCCTTCATGGTAAAAATGGGTGAATGGGTGGTTGATTCTCCTTTGATTATGCCAGAAATATCCTGCCCATCAATTTTTATGGACGGATTCGTTTCGATGTCTGTCAATTTCACAATGGTAGGAAGGATATCGGGTGACCAGCAGGGTATTGAAACCGTTTTGCCTTGCGGAAACTGTTTCGGATACCGGATGATGAAGGGAACCCTAACCCCACCTTCCCAGTTATTCGCTTTCATTCCTTTCAATCCGCCGGTACTACCTCCATACCAAGGTCCATTGTCCGACATGAAGATGACAATGGTATTTTCAAGGATCCCCAGTTTGTTAAGTTTGGAAATTACCTCTCCCGTCGACCAGTCCAATTCGCGAATTACGCTGTTGTAGAGTTCCTGGTGATCTCCTTTCGCATAGAAATCGGCCGAGGCAGCGAGGGGTTTGTGTGGCATAGCATGGGCCAGGTAGAGAAAAAATGGAGATTTCCGGTTTCGATCGATGAAATCAAGCGCCCTGGCTGTATACTTTTTCGTCAGCAACCGCTGATCTATGGGATATTCCACCGTATCCATGTTTTCGATCAACTGTACCGGCCGCATGTCGTTGGAATAGAGGATGCCGTAGTATTCGTCGAAGCCATGCTTGACCGGAAAATATTCCGGTTTGTGGCCCAGGTGCCATTTGCCGATTCCCTTGGTGTGATAGCCGGCTTGTTGAAACAATTCACCCAGTGTCACTTCGGAGGCATTGATCCCAAGATTGTTGATGCCGGCATCTGGGGCCGGATTTTGCACCATGCCGTGCCGAAGCGGGAAACGGCCTGTCAGCAGAGTGGCCCTCGAAGGGGCACAATAGGGTGTTGGCACATAGAAATCGGTGAAACGAACCCCTTCAGCGGCCAGGCGGTCGATGTTGGGGGTTTTTACCTGGTTTTTATTGTAGCAGGAGATATCACCGTACCCCATGTCATCCGTCAAGATGATCACCACATTGGGCTTGATGCCGATTTTTGACTTTCCTTCGGTAAATAAAGGAAGGCAAATAACGGAGGAAAAGATTCCTGCAGTGATCAGGATTTGATATGGGTTCATTTTATTGTCAGTTTATTTTGAATGTTTTTTGAAACTTATTTCATCAATATAATTGTATTTTTTAATGGTCTGATGGAATACCCAGATATTCATTTTCGGTTGGGGTGAAAATTTTCTCGTGGGTATTTCATTTTGTTTTAAGTGGCAAATCAACACCATAACCCTTTTTCCCATGGATCCATTTCCCGGCCTCACCAACAAGTTTCAGGTAAAAATCAGATGGTAACCCTTCGTAGGTAACAAAGGCGCTTGCTCCAACCGGAGGATTATTGGTTACTTTATATATTGCTGTCCCTTCATCAATTTCATCAAACATTGCCACATAGAGCATTTCAGCACCTGCTTCAACTGCATTTACTACCTGTTTCCAGAGGAATGATCCTTTGTTGCGGGGAATTTGGGTTGTATTCGGACCTTTCATATTTCGCCACGAAAATCCCGGGAAAACCAATGGCGCATAATCAACTGCATTGGTCTTACACCACTCAATGTCTTTTGGAACCAGAGATTTAAATGCCTCAAACGATGTTTCATTGTATCTGCCTACAAACCATGGCATAACAATATCACATTTCTTTATAAGTTCATGAAGTTTAGGATCTTTCTCTGTATCGTTTCCAAATTCCCTCCAGTAAGTAGGAACACCCAACATTACGCTGAAACCCTTTGATTTTAGGGTATTAATAATTATTTCAGCTTCTTTAAGCCCATATGCTCTTCTGTCATTGAATCCAACTCCCCATACTGTTACAAGTGGTTTCCCATTGTGATGAAGGTAAGTTGGAGATGCTTTTGATGAGAAAATATCATATTTGGCAGTTAATTCGTCCATATCCTTCAAGAGAACCTGCTCATCACCGGGTCTCATTCCGCTCAGATCGTACATGACGCCAATAGCCCTCTCATATTTTTTCGAAGCATTCATTGCTTGAGAGAGTACTTTGTCGAAATGAAGTTTCCCCTTTTCTCTTTTTATCTCGCCAACAAACCGCTGCATAAAAACACCATCTATTCCGTATTTCTTCATCCAACTAAAGTGGAGGTCGGTTGTTGACTCATCTGCCGAACTGTATACATAGGCATAGGTACTGTCGGCCAGTTTAAAATCGGTTTTATAGGTGATTTTGTATTCTGAAACATCCGGCCACAAATCAATATTACAGCTTCCGGGCTTAAACATACCATTTTTACCCTGGTGAGTCCAGCCACGTTCCGAACCATCCGTTGGTGTATTGTGCCAGCCCTGGTATCCACACATAACTAGCCCTTTGTAGGTAGGATAGCTTAATTTGGATTTTTCTTTCTTCTGTCCGAAAAGAGAAAAGGAAAGGATGCTAATTAAGAGGATAAAGGAAAATGACCTATTCATATTCGCTATTTATTTGTTTCTCAAAGATTAAACGGAATAGAAGATTGGCAGAGCCAAACGACTTAGGCAATAACAGCATAAAAATGATAATCTTGACAATAAATATCCCGCTGAACATACAGATCAGCGGGATATTTTCATAACGCTGTAGCCAAAATTGAATCGTTTAATTTTCTTTCTTCTTTCACTATACTCAACATAACTTTAGTCTGGTACAACATTTTTTGAGGAGTTAGTGCGTTTCGGAAAGATTTTATAAAACTTTCAATAATTACTACCAGCCTTGATTATGGTACGACCACCTTTACAATCGGCGAATAGTTGTACCTGCGACTTAAGGCGTTTACATTGGCTCCTACCCGTACATAATAGGTATACCCCGATTTGACAGGAAGAGGACCCATGGTATAAACCTTGCTATCGGCAGTGCCTACTTCTGCGGCCCAAGTTTTGTTGATCTGTTTTCTCAAATTGTTGTACTCGGCAATGTTAATATAATTTGAGGCTCCGCAAAAGGTCGTCAGGCTTAAGAAAGGCTTGACTTCATAAAGATTCGGAAGTGCCACAGTACCGTTCATTAATAGAGGAGCCTTCACCGTGCAGGTAAGGGTCAAACCTGTGCCAACCAGTGTTGCAGTCAAATCCTTAACTTGAAGATACGGGGTTACCTTGAAATCTTGCCGTGTCTCTTTTTCCAGTACGACTCCCTTAACCGTATCAACAGGCCAAAATGGTCCATCGTATGGAAGCATGTCATAGGTTGACGGAAAGAGTTTTGAATTATTGTAGACACCATCTTTCATAACTGCAAGGGATTGATACTGTGACACAGAATTGTTCATTTTCTCCCAGTTCCTGTCTATGATGCGAATTTGCCAGTCGTTGTTGTCCATCAGCAAATTTGCCCCTGTGTAGGTATCGATTACATTTCCATATAACCGTGAGCCTGGTTCGTCCCAGTTGTCGATTTTCTGGCAGGATGCCAGCAACAGGGCGGCTCCAATCATTAAATAAAATATATTTTTCATACTATAATAATTTGTTTTTTAAAGGTAGTATGGAACTCCATGTTGATGAAATTATTATCATCCTCTTGGGTGTTGGGAAGCAACATGTTCGTTTCATATTTATTTTGTATCAGTGGTAAATAAATTAATAAAGCGGATTCTGAGGCAACAAGTTGGTGTTCTTGTTAATTTCTCCCTGTGGAATCTTTTCATACGCTGCATTCTTTGGAGCGGTAATGCTGCGATTTTCCCGGTTCACCTCGTCAAGGTAAATATACTTGCCTTCGGCGAAAACATAATAGCAGGTCAATGCATGGGCATAACGCAGGTTTAACACCTGGTCAGCGATTCTCCAGGTTTTGAGATCCCACCAGTAATGGTTCTCCGTGTAAAGTTCGCGCAGACGTTCATTGCGGATAAACTGAAGGGTTGCCTCGATTGGGTAACCGTAGGTGTTGCTGATGGTTTGATCAAGGGCAGGGCGTGCTACCTTGCAACCGGCGCGTACGCGGATTTTTTCGACATAATCCAGCGCTTCTGTCCTTTTGCTTAGTTCGTATGCTGCTTCCGCTGTATTCAAATAGATTTCACCCAGGCGGAAAACAATCCAGGACTGGTTCATCTTGTTCACACTTACCAGGGATTTAGGTTTGCTTACATCAATATATTTACGCATAAAAGCACCCATCATTGCATTGTTTTCAACGCCCGATGTGAACATCCCATGATTACCGGTGATAAGAACGCCATTGTATTTAGCACCCTTGATACCCAAGATACGGTTTGTGGTAGCGTTTACAGGAGCCGCGTTGCTGCCAAATTGCGCATCTGATGCCGGCCCGGTAAAAGATTTGTAGATTCCTCTTTGGATATCGAAAGCAACTCCACGAAGCACGTCGCCATCAAAAAAACAGGTGCCCTGCAAACGGGGTTCCATCCCATTTTTTATGTCGCTGCGCTTTGTGAAGCGAACGGGTTTTCCTTGTGCGTCAGTAAGTGCCGGGAAGTCATACATCTGCATTATTTGCAGTACCGGAGCTATTTGATTCTGACCAAAAGAGGTGAAATCAGGGCTTGGGCTCGCCAGACAATCATACGTATGGCCAAAAACCTGCCCGTCATAACCTTTGGTAAATAGGTTCTCGGATGAGGATTTATCCAAAAACAGGTTGGCAAAATTGGTTGCTTTATCCGGATAATTCTTGGTGTACAATGCATAGGGTCCTTGTTCGGTAACCTTACCTGCATCGTAGGCATACTGGAAAAATTCATTGGCCTTGGAAGGGTCCATACCTGCAAAACCTCCCTGGACTGCAGCTTCTGTGCCAAGACCCAGGTATTGGGTATACTTGGCAACCCTGCCTGCATAAAGCATGGAACGTGACATTAAAGCGGCAGCCACGTATTTGTTGGCGCGCCCGGCCACACTGGTTGCCGGCATATTGGTCATGGCAAATAGCAGGTCATCATATATAAATTTCCAGGTGTCGTACTCTGTATTTCGTGGTACTTTCAACTCCTCCGGGTCACCGTTTACCGGATCCTGCACCTCCTTTACAATCGGCACACCACCGTAACGTTTGGCCATCCCCTCGTAGAGGAAAGCGCGGAGGAAACGGGCTTCTCCCATCAAAGCGTTATAGGTAGCATCATCATACTTGTCCTTATAATTGGGGAAATTATTAATGAAAACGTTCACATTGCGGATTTGGTCGTAAGGCCAGTAACCCCAACCACCACCAGTCATCGCTACATTCCACCCAAAAGTTTCACCGCTCATATTTCCCAGGCTATTTTTATATGCCTCCCAGGAGTTGTTGTTGCCCGGCCTATAACCACTGGTATTACCAGCACCTGTTGCGTAATAAATGAAATCTTCTATCGGAAGTTTAAAATAAATCTGGATAAAATACTTCTGGACACCATCTTTTGTACCGAATAGTGCGGGCTCATCCAGAATTCCTTTGGGTTCCAACACCAGGTCACGGCATGACCATGTGGCAAACCCAAAAATCGCTGCAAATATGATAAGTTTTAATTTCATGGTTCTCATTTTTTTAGAATTTAATGCTTGCACCAAGCGTAAAGGTTTGATTCACTGGGTAGCTATAGTAATCTACATAGTTATTGGTATTTTCCGGAGTTGAACCTTGACGTTCAGGGTCTAAATGCTCTAGCTTGGTAAACGTTAAGAGGTTATAGCCACTGACATAAATCCTTAAATTCTTTATCCCTGTTTTTGACAATAATTTTTTGGGTAAAGTGTAGCCCAGTTCTAGTGTCTTAAGGCGCAAGTAGGAGGCATCCTGGACAAGGTTGCTGCCCTCGGCACGGTCGTTGTGAAGTGTAACGGGCCAATACCCCGAATTCCATTGGGTTGCGGGGCTAAAGTAGTCAGCATTGGGGTCTGTAGGATGCCATCTGTCCATAAAGTAGGAAAGCGTATTTTGTCCGTTAAAAGGCAAAGCATGGTTAAGCAGCTCACCATATGCGACGTAAGTCCCGAATGCTCCCATCCAATTCATGGCCAAGTCAAAGTCCTTCCAGGATCCTCCCATGTTAATCCCATAGTTGAACAGTGGAAGTCCGTAGGTAGCGATCGGGTGGTCATCACTGGCATTGACAACGCCATCCTCGTTCCAGTCATTTTGGATCCAGTCGCCCGGTGTGGCACCCTGTCCCATAGGACGGTTATAGTTCCGGATCTCCTCCATGCTTGTAAACATGTGTTCTGATTCGTTGCCCCACCAGATATTGTTGTAGCGGCCGTTGGTACGGTTGCGCCAATTGTCGTACTGGTTGTTGGCAACCGTTTCGAGCCATTCGGTACGCATGCTCCTTGTTGCGGATATTTGGGAGCTAATATAGTAGTTGAAATCGTTGATGTTGTTGCGGTAGTCCAAAGAAAATTCCCATCCGAAATTGCGGTCAGCGTTAAGGTTTTCCTGTGGCATGCTGGCACCCACTGTTCCGGGAACAACTGCAGCGCTGGTGGCAAGTAACCCTGTACGATCGCGTCTGTACACTTCAAAAATCCCGCTCAGCTTGTTTTGAAATAGGCCAAAATCCAATCCTATATTGTACATCTTGATATGGTACCAGGTCAGGTTCGGGTTGGGAATAGCCTGTGGGGTTACACCGCCATTCAATACATCGTTGAATTGCCATCCAACAGCACTCGATCCGGTAGCAGGCGCTATGTTGAAGCCCAAAGAAGGAGGATAGTTGCGTGCAGAACTGTCATCGCCCATCTCCCCGTAGGAAGCCCTCAGTTTTAAATTACTGAGCCAGGAAACTTTGTTTTTGAGGAAATTTTCCTCGGTAATGCGCCACCCTGCCGAGATGGAAGGGAAGAATCCCCATTGGCTACCTTCCGGGAACCTGGAAGAACCATCGTACCGGAATTTAAAATCAAAGAGATATTTTCCGCTGAAATCATAGTTGACAGAACCAATGAAAGATTTGGTCAGTCGGTCCCAAGGGGTTCCGCCCGTGGCGGCCTGGTTAAGGGCCTCACCGGCAAACAGGTACTCCGATGCAATCAACAACTCGCGGTAAGCCTGAAAACTGTCATAGCTGCTGTACATTTGTTCATAAATAAGAAAGCTTTTGAGGTCGTGGTTGCCAAACTTGCGGTTATAATTCAATCCCAACTGAAAATCTGTATCAATTTCGAAATTGGCACTTCGCGTAATACTGGCGGGCGCATTCTTGGGAGATGGCGTGTAAATATCAGTGGCAGTGTTATATACATAGAGATTGTAGGTGTTTTTATACACTGTATTATCTGGCAGGCTGGTCGCATAGTCGTATGACCCTTTTGCCTGTAATCCTTTTACACCCGGTATGTCGTAGGTTAATTGCAGTGAACCGTTTAGCCGGCGTGTTTTGTTGATGGTATAACCAACTTTGTCTGCATTGACTTCTGCAACCATGTTTTGCCCGCCAGACAATAGGGTGGCATCACCGTTCAGATAATCCGGGTTGTCGTTGGCATAGATGGGTGCATCCGGACGCATCAACCATGCTGTCTTATAGGTCGCCCAGCCGGTTCCGGTTGGCTGGTGTAATTCGTCCAGGATGGCGCCTATCGTAACCTTTGCCTTCAAATGGTCTGTAATCTGGGCGTCAACAGTCGAACGGAAGTTATAACGATCGTCGTAATAACCATCCCCCACGTAGGATCCTTGCTGATTGGCGTAACCAAGGCTCATGAAATAGCGCAGTTTTTCGCTTCCTCCATCGATACTGAGGTTATGCTGGTGCTGAGGCGTTGTTTTATTAAATACGGCATTCATCCAGTCGTAAGAGGGTTTTCCGTCGATGTAGGGTTGCATTTGGGCCTCGGTGAAATAGGGGTTTTGGCGCACCAGGTAGTTGCTGTTGAAGTTTTGAAAGACTGACTCGTTGCGCAGGGTCATATAATCCTGGGCAGTTACACCTTGTGGCACACTCAGGAACTGTTGCATGGAATAGCTTCCGTTATAGGTTATATCCACTTTTCCTGCTTGCGCGGTACCACTTTTGGTTGTGATCAGGATAACCCCATTTGCAGCATGCAAACCATAAATGGCTGCTGAACCATCTTTTAGTACGGAGACGCTCTCTATTTCCTGGGGATCCATCCGGGCGAAATAAGCCTGGTCGCGGGTCACACCATCCACAACAAACAACGGGGTACCCATACCACGGATGTCAATAATGGTATTGTAAGCGCCCGGTGCCGCACTCTTTTGGACAACTCGAACGCCCGGCATTTTACCGGCTAACATATTGACCGCATTTTCATTCTTGGTGGCAACAAGAGCTTCACTCTTGACTGTTGCTACAGACCCCGTTATCGTTGCTTTTCTTTGGGTAGAATAACCTACAGCCACAACCTCATCAAGACCTATTGATTCATCTGTCAATACGGCCTCAATGGTGCTTTGGTTTCCAACCTTAAATTCCATGGTTTTCATTCCGACGAATGAAATCGCAAGCACATTGCCCGTGGATACATTTGAAATAGTGTAGTTCCCATTGGCATCCGTAGTGGTGCCGTTGGTGGTTCCTTTTACCAGTACCGTTGCCCCAGGAATAGGATTGCCGGCATTGTCCTTTACTGTTCCGGTAATTTTTTTCTGCTGCGTCGCAGCACTCCCGGTTGGAGTCTCCGCTTTCGAATAGCCGGCAGAGAGGTGCATGCTCAAAAAAACAAGCAAAATCACCAATAGCATACTTTTTCTCATAAGCATATTTTAGAATTTAGTTTATTGAATCAAATGTATCGGCAAGGCCTAAATAATCTATTAATATGTCATTAATGGAATTAATATGAAGCCTGATTTTGTGCTTACGTGCTGATTATTAAGGAGAAATTATTTTGTTATATTTTTAGATTTGCATTCTTTCCTTTTGCTTTGCTTCGGTTTGTTTCGTTCAAAGCGTGGAGTGGCGAGAAAAGGTATAGCAATTGATGTGATTTATGCTAAATTTGTAATGAACCAGTAAGCACCAAACTCGCTGATGAGAAGAATGGGAAATCATTTGAATAGAATCCTTAAGGGATTTGCCTTACTCATTGGGATAATCCTATTGTTTGGCGAAGTAGTGTATTCCCAATCCTATGGCCTGGGTTTTAACGGGCAGGAGTTCTCAAAAGATCTGAGAACCGGCATAGACCTTTCCCCCAAAGGTTACCTCTCCCTTGCCAATAATTTTGAATTGGTCTTCAAAATGCAGTTGCGACCAAATGCCAGGATGTATTTTGGCTACCTGGTAAGGGTTATTGATAAAAGCGGTAAAAATGTAGATCTGATTTTCAACTACAGGAATATCGATTCCAGTTCAATAGAGGTAGTTTGCGGTCAAAAACAAACAAAAATATCTTTAAAGGCAGATGCCGGAAAGTTTTGCACCGCCTGGACTGAGTTTCGTCTGAAAATTGATGGGCAAAACAACCGTGTCAGTCTCTTTTCAACAGACAACGACTTTCAGGCCGAAGACGTTGGTGTTAATATGACCGGGGAGGTTAAAATACTGTTTGGAACGAATGACTTCAGCCATTACAAGACTGCGGATTTACCCTCCATGAAAATCAAGGATATTTGTATTTATGAGAAGGGGAAACTAAGTTATTCATGGCCACTTGATGAGTCAGAGGGGAACATTTCCAGGGATAAGGTACGAAACTGGATAGCGAATGTCAAGAATCCTGTCTGGTTAAAGCCAGAGCACTCCAACTGGCTAAAGGCCTATTCTGGAACTTTAAAAGGGCACTGTGAAATTGCGTTCAACGAGCAGGATGAGAAGGTCTATATTATTGGAGAAGATCAGATGATCATCTATTCCGTCAGGAGTGGTGCCAGTGAGATCATTACTTATGAGAACAGGGCAAAGATTCTTTTGGCTGGGAGGCAGGCAATTTACAATTCTGAGAAAAAAACAGTTATCATTTACGATATTGATCAAAAGAGTCTTTCTGAATTTGATTTTGGTACCAGGAGCTGGAAGCAGCAAGATCCAAAGAATACCTATGCTACTATTTATCTTCACCACAACCAGTATTATTGGCCGCACGATAAATCCCTATATATTTTTGGCGGCTACGGCCAGCATGAATATAGAAATCTGGTGCAAAAATTGAATTTGGATTCAGGTAACTGGGAAATTGTTAAGCCTGAAGGGGATGTCTTTAATCCAAGGTATCTGGCTGCGTCAGGCTGTATCAATGATACTGTTTTTATCCTGGGAGGATATGGCAGTGTTTCTGGTAAACAGATATTAAATCCACAAAACTACAATGATTTATTGGCATATTCCTTGAAAGATCAGAAGTTTAAGGAGATCTATGAATTCGTACCTCCCTCCGAAGATCTCTGTTTCTCAAATTCAATGGTAATCAACAGGAATAACCGGACATTCTATGCGCTTGCCTTCTCTGTTATCAAATATGATGGAGAACTTCAGCTGGTAAAAGGGTCCCTCCAAAGGCCAGAAATGAAGTTGATTGCAGGTAAAATTCCCTACCTGTTTCATGATGTCAGGTCATTTTCTTCCCTCTATGACTGCAGTTCAAGCCAGAAATTGGTGGCTTCAACCTTGCTGGTGAATGATCAGAACAATACGGAATTCCATCTTTATACGATAGCATCACCACCCAATGAACAGATAATTAGTTTGGAATCGCCCCAGAGTTCACTTCGGTACTGGTATATTCTTTTTGTTCTCGGGGTTGCAGCCATTGGTATCTTTATTTTCCGGAAGTCGAAAAGGGGGAAGGAACTTCAGTCAAACGTGACACCTGCGACTGCTCAAAATGAAAGAGTCGGGATAGATATTTCGGAGTTTGAGACAGAATTGGAAGGAAAGGAAAAATTCAGGAATTCTGTATTTTTCTTTGGGGGATTTCAGGTTTTCAACGCTGAGGGAATTGATATAACCAACAGGTTTAGTCCCTTGCTGAAAGAGTTGTTTTTACTGATTTGGCTGCATTCTATCAAAAATGACAAGGGAATTTCCTCCGAAAACCTGACTGAACTTTTGTGGTTTGACAAGGATGAACGAAGCGCAAGCAACAATCGGGCCGTCAACATTGCCAAGCTGAAACAGATTTTGACAGAGGTTGAGAGCTGTTATCTCTCCCATAAAACTGCCTATTGGAAAATAGATTTTGATGACACAATACTGTTCAATGATTACCATGAATGCCTCAAGATAACCAATGCCAAAAAAGTAGTTTCCAAGGAAAAGATTTGCAGACTGATAGAGCTTTCCCAAAAAGGAGTTTTTCTGGCCAGTGTTCATTACGAATGGCTGGATGATTTTAAAGACAGCATTTCCAATGCCATCATTGATAAACTGACAGCCTTTGCACAAACGCAAAAGATTGAAGAGGATCCCGGGTTTATGGTCCATCTGGCAGATTCGTTGTTTATTTTCGATATTGTCAACGAAGAGGCCATGATTCTGAAATGCAAAGCGTTGACCCTGATGGGTAAACATAGTCTGGCTTCACATACCTTCTCTAAATTCTGCAAGGATTTCAAAACATTGTACAACCAGTCCTACAATCAATCTTTTGAAGAGGTAATTAGCTAGATTGTATCATTCATTGTCTGCTTTTATTGCTGTTTATCATTGATTGTCAGGTGGATTGAGAAATTAATTCTAAAATCAAGATTCCATGCCTACCCTATTAACACCCATCCCCCCGGAAAGGGGCAGAAGAAATGCCAGCAGGCTATTTTTTGTTGGTTTGCTGGTAGTTTTGCTCCACCTGCACTGTCAGCTTGTCCTCGGAGGAAATACGGTGCGAAGTGTAAGCCAGGTCATGTTGCCTGTGTCAGAAAATTGCCTGGCCACTAATCTGGGGTTGTCTAACGATAATCAGTTTCTTAGAGGGGAAAAGCATCCGGAACTCTATAGCTCCGTTCTTCTACCTGATAAGCCGCTTCATCAAATTGCCAGGAAACGGTTACCCAATATTGTCATCATAATGGCTGATGACTTGGGATATGGTGATATTTCCTGTTATGGCAGTACAAAAATTAGGACACCCAACCTGGATCAAATGGCCCGGGAAGGGGTGCGGTTTTTAGATTTCCACTCAAATGGAGCGGTCTGCAGTCCGACGAGAGCATCCCTGCTGACGGGAAAATATCAACAGCGTACGGGTGTTTCTGGTGTCATAACAGCCAAGGAACATCGGGATGTTGGTCTGGCACTATCGGAGGTTACCTTTGCTGAGGTTTTGAAAAAAGAGGGATATACCACCGGAATATTTGGGAAATGGCATTTGGGTTATGATCCAAAATATAACCCCATCCACCAGGGATTTGATGAATTTATAGGTTACGTTAGCGGTAATGTTGACTATCAATCCCATGTGGATCAGGAGGGTAATGCTGACTGGTGGAAGGCTGATGAACTTAAGAATGAATCAGGTTATACTACTGACCTGATCACCCGGAATGCCGTTGATTTTATTGAAAGAGCGCAAGAAAGGCCCTTTTTATTGTACATCGCACATGAAGCTCCGCATTCTCCCTATCAGAACAGAAGCTCAAAGGCAGACCGGTACGCCGGAGCAAAGAATGGAATTGATTTCCCTGCCAGTGGATCAGAAAAGGATGTTTCAGCTATGTACAAAGATATGGTTGAGATACTGGATGAGGGGGTTGGTGCTGCAATCAGTACCCTGAAAAGGCTGGGACTGTATGAAAATACGATGGTGCTCTTTTTTTCGGACAATGGCGCAGTTTCCAGGGGCAGCAATGGAATCCTGAGGGGTTTCAAAAGCAGTGTGTGGGAAGGTGGTCACAGGGTGCCAGCTATCGTCCAATGGCCGGGACAAATTCCATCAGGTTGGACCAGCCATGAAACCGTTTTAACCATGGATGTGTTCCCCACTTTGCTGGATTTGGCTGGTTGTAAGGTCACCCAGAGGATTGATGGGACAAGCATTGCTGAACACCTGCTGTATCAAAAATCTTTGGTTCCGAGGACTCTATTTTGGCAACATGGTCAACAGTATGCAGTCCGCAAAGGAGAATGGAAGCTGGTTGTCACAAGAGCTGGTGCCAAAGCTGAGCTTTACAACGTAGCATTGGATGCGGAGGAGAAAAACGATGTAGCGGAAGAGCATCCCCACCTGGTGAAAGAGTTACAAGATGCTTACAAGAAATGGGAATCTGAGGTTCACAAAGGAGTCAAAATAATAACTTGATACGCTGGTTTTTAAAAATACCACTGGGATGATTTATCGCTTCAACTTTTCCAGTATCCGTTCTGCAGTCACCGGCATCTGGTTGACCCTGGCGCCGGAAGCATGGAATACCGCATTGGCAATCGCCCCTCCCACACAGATGATGGCAGGTTCGCCACCTCCCTGCGGCGGCGCATTCATGTCATCCACGAAGACCGCCTCGACCGGTGCAGTGGTCGAAAATGTAGTGATCTCGTAGGTGTCGAAATTTTTGACGGTAACTTCTCCCCAATTGAAAGTAACATCTTCGTACAAAGCGTAGCCCAATCCCATGGTGATCCCACCTTCTGTCTGGACCCTGGCACCATGCGGATTGACCACCTGCCCCATGTCCTGGGCACAGACCACCCGAAGAACTTTTACGACGCCGGTGGAGGGGTTCACCTCCACTTCTGCGATAATGGCAACAAAAGTACCTGCATCGAAGCCCAGTGCAATGCCGCAACCCCTGTTTTTACCGGGTTTTGCTGTGGTATATTGGAAGGTCTTGGCTGCCAGCCGCAAGGTGCGCTCCATTTTTGAATCAGAGACATTGACCAGCCGGAAGGTCAACGGATCCATCCCGATTTTGTCGGCCAGCAGATCGATGTGTGATTCGCGCGCAAAAGTGGTGGTATTGTTGCCGGGAGCCCTCCAGGCACCCGTGCCGAATGGATGGATTCCCTTTTTGTCATAGAGGGCAGAACGCAGGTTCGGGATGCCATAAAAGTCATTGACTCCCCGGTTTCCTGCACAGTAAATGTTGTATTTCCAGGCGACGATCTTACCGCTTTTTTTGACTCCGGCCTTGATTTGCATCACGGCTGCGTGCCTGAACTGGTCGTACATGAACTCTTCCGCCCGCGTCCAGGCAAGTTGCACCGGAGTCCCGGATTCCTTTGCCAGCATGGCTGCTTCAATGGCCTGGTTGTTGTAGATCTTGCCCCCGAACCCTCCCCCAAGGAGAATGGGTTTCACCTGGACTTTCTCCAGTGGCAGGTTGAGTTTGGTGGAGAGCTCTTTTCTGGTTCCGAAAGGGGTTTGTGTGGATGCCCAGATGATGAGCTTGTCTCCCTCGAAACAGGCGGTTGCCGTATGTGTTTCGATCGGGGCATGGGCCTTGTAACCATCGTGGTATTCCGCTTCTAGGACAAAGTCAGCTTCCGCAAATCCCGTATCAAGATTGCCTTTCTCTTCCACAATCCTTGTCTCTTTGCCCTGTTCAACCAGGTATTTGAAGATGGTTTTGTCGTTGGCTAAAACTTCGGGTTTGCTCCATTCTGTTTGGATGGCGGCAGCGGCATTGGCTGCAACATTGGGATTGGTATGAAGGGCAGCTACAAGGTTTTCCATGATGATCACCTTTACTCCCTCCATGGCTTCGGCCCTGGACTTGTCGACCGACAGCAGCTTGCAACCATGTGCCGGGGGACGGACAATGGTGGCATAGCGCATTCCCGGTAGGTGAATATCCCCTGAATATTTGGCTTTGCCAGTCACTTTCAGGAGGGCATTGGTCGCATTTACCTGCTTTCCTACCTGTTTGAGTTCCGCCGGTTTTTTAAAAACGGGTGCCCTTCTCACGGTTTTAACCAGTTTCTTGCCTTTGGTGAGAGCACCGTAGCTGATTTTGACGGAGTTGTCCCTGGTGCTGACGATGGATCCGTTTTGGGCTTTCAATTGATCCTCGGGGAGTTTCAATGCAGTGGCCGCCAGCTTTAACAGTTCCATGCGGGCTTCAATGGCTGCAGCCCTCAGGATGGGATCGAAAAAGCGCGTGGTCATGGAACCCCAGGTGCCTGCATCGTAGGGGCACAAATCGGTATCGCCCATGATCATGTCTATGCTGTTTAGTTCGACCTCCAGCTCCTCGGCAAGGGCCTGGGCCAGCGAAGTGGTGATGCCTTGTCCCATCTCTATTTTTCCGGTGTAACACTCCACCCTTCCATCTTCACGGATACGCAGGTAGAGGTTGAAATCCTCTCTCTTGACCTTGTCTTCCTCCTCTTCAGCCATCAACCCAAAGGGTTTAACGGCAAAGATGATGAACAGTCCGGCACCCAGTTTTTTGATGAATTCGCGGCGGCCCGGATTGAGCGGGAGATCCACATCTCCAAAATAGATTGCATTGATCTCTTCTGCGTTCATAATTTGGTTCCTCCGTTGATCTCTTTTGAAGCGGTTTCTATTGCTGCGATGATACGGTTGTAGGCGCCGCAACGGCATAGATTGCCGTTCATCCCCTCGATAATCTTTTTGCGGCTGGGTTTGGGGTCTGCTTTTAAAAGTGCCACTGCGTTCATAATCTGACCAGGTGTGCAGAATCCGCACTGCTGTGCTTCGTGGTGAAGAAATGCCTTCTGCACCGGATGGAGTTTATCCCCGTCTGCCAATCCTTCGATGGTAACAACTTTCTTTCCTGCCACCTCGCTAACTGCCATACCGCAGGATCGTTGAGCCTCCCCATCCACCAGGATGGTGCAGGCTCCGCAGAATCCCACTCCGCAACCAAATTTTGTTCCGGTAAGTCCGAGCTCTGTACGAAGAACGGAGAGCAGAATCTGTCGGGTATCTGTTTCAAATTCGATGGCCTTGCCATTCAGGGTAAATTTTATTTTTTCCTTCATCGGGTTCTTTCTTAAAGGTTTTTCAGTGTAATTGGCATGTGTTCAATTAATCAGCATTCCATTCTTGTCACGCAAAGAACGCAGAGAGCGCAAAGTGGATACAAAGAAATATTTTTTTTACAGTGTATCCTTGAGGTCCCGTCATGAGATTTTCTTGTCGCGCAAAGAACGCAAAGAGCGCAAAGTGGATACCAGGGAATATTGCTTTTCTATTGCTTAACCTTGCGTTCCTTGCGCGACTTATTGCTCAAAGCCTGCAAGTTATTCTTCTGTTTCCCGCCGGTAATCCCCAATTGTGTCTATATCTTTCAATATCGCATCTGATTCAATTTCAACTTCTAAAACATCCTCCGGATGATTCAAAAATAGTTCACGGAGCCCGATTGCCTGGGACAGTTTGCCAATCTCCTCCCTGTACCTGGTATCAATCAATACAGGATGTCCGCGTTTTCCAAGAAAAGTTGGCACCAGTAACCCTTTGGGAGTTTTCTGGAAAAGGGCAATCAGCCTGTTGATCACCTTTTCTGCTACCATTGGCTGGTCACCCAAAAGTATCAAAAATCCTGCTGATTCAGCACCCAATGCAGCGATTCCTTTTTGAACGGAGGTTAGCATTCCCTCTTCAAATCGCTCGTTGTATACAAAAATGGCCTTGGCACTTTTCAGCTCCTTTTCAATCCGGGTGCTATCGCTGCCAGTTACCACGATCGTACTGAATGAGTTCGTATTGGTGATTTTTTGCAGGAGATGATCCACCATGCTGTGGCCTTTGTAGGGCATCAAAAGCTTTTGTTGCCCCATTCGGGTACTTTTGCCTGCGGCCAGTACCACCGAGCTTACATTTTTTTTGTTCCGCAGGAAGTTGATTTCGTAGCGTTCCTTTACCAACTCAGCCACAATGCTAATGGCAATTTCGTTTACAGAGCGTGAATGGATCTCGATGCCAACCGGGGTATGAACAAAGTTCCATTCCTCTGGCGTTGCCCACCGCTCGTCCATGAATTTTTGTTTCATCAGGGCTATTTTCCGCTTGCTGCCGATTACGCCAATATAGGCCGCATCGGAACCGATGCAGCATCTCAGGGCCTCCATATCTGTCCGGTGCCCCTGGGTGGCAATGACAATGTAGGTGTCGGGTGTAATCTTTATGGATTGAAATGCCTGGGGGAGGGAAGAACAAATGATTCGGGAAGCCTCCGGGAATCCGGAAGGAATGGTCATTTCAGGCCGGTCGTCCAGTACGGTGATTTCGAAGTCAACCATGCTGCAAATTTTGCACAAGGCCCTCCCGATGTGACCGGCTCCCACCAGCAAAAGGTGCGGATTGGGATGGATAGGCTCGATGAAAAGGATGGTTTTTGTTTCTGCCGATTTGCCGGGAAGCTCTTTGTAAAAGGGAGTTCTGCTGCGGATGATCTTCCAGAGGTCTGCTTCAGCAGACTTCAGCAGCATCGCAATGTTTTCAGGGAGACCCTCCTGGAATTGGATCCAGTATCGGTCGATGGTACAGCTTTGGTTAGCAGCCTCTGCGATCAGGGTTATGAGTGCCCCGCATTGGTGGTTGGTGGTGGAGTCGAGCAGTTGCTGGTAGACCTGGAGATGCCTGGAGGGCTCAGCATCCAGGAAAAAGAGGGCACTGCCACCACAGATGGCGCCCGTCTGGTCTGCGATTTCGGCAGTGAATTCGATAGATTTCAGGTAATTTTGCCGGGACATCACGGAAGCTGCTGCAATTTTTTGCGCCTGTGCTTCGAGCAGACCACCCCCCAGGGTGCCGCTCAACACCTGCTCTTTCTCGAAAATGGCCATCGCTCCGGGAATCTGGGGTGCTGAACCCCAGGTCTGGAGCAACGATCCGGTCTGTACCTTCGCACCTGATTTCAGGTAGCTGATCAATGTTGCGTAGGGATTTGTCATTGGAATGCGAGCTTAAAACAATACAGGCTACAGAATTACAATATTTTGGTGTGTTTCATGGAGGATTCCCGAACATTGAGGCGTCCGTTCAGGGTGACAGTCTGGGGAACAAAGATTCCTTTCGACTCAATTTGCTCAAGCAGCAACTGTGCAGCCGTTCTTCCGATTTCGTGGGTCGGTTGGGCGACGCTGGTCAGGGGTGGATCGATCAGTTCGGCCAGTTTGGTTTCAGTAAAACCGACCAAAGCGACATCACCGGGAATCTTGTATCCGTATTTCTTCAGCATTTTCATGGCTCCGATGGCGCACATGTCATTGACGCAAAAAATGGCGTCAGGCAAGTTGTTTGCAGCGATCAGTTTTTCCATTTCCCGTTCACCATCACTGATGAGGAGTCCTGCTTCAACAATTGAACCTTCAAGTATTTTCAATTTGTGTTTTTTAAGCGCATCCACAAAACCTTTGATCCTGTTTTGTGAGAAAGAGAGTGAATGAGAGGTTGTAAAGTGGACAATCTTTTTATAGCCCTGATAGATAAGATGTTCTGTGGCGAAAAATGCCCATTTGTAATCGTCAAAGACAACTTTGTGGGTATTCAGTTTGTTGGAAACCCTGTTAAACAGAACTATCGGGAAACCCTGTTTAATCAGATTCTCGTAATATTCTACATTTTGTGTATCAAATGATAATGAAAGAATCAATCCGTCCACCATGTTGTTTTCCATGGCCTTCACATTTTCCAATTCACTTTCGAATGATTCATTGGATTGCATGATCAGCACCTGGTATCCTTTTTTGATAAAAACCTCCTGGATACCAATGATTACCTCCGGGAAAAAAGAGTTGATAAACTCGGGAACTACCACTCCAATCTGGTTGGAACACTGTTTCAGCAAGCTTTTTGCCATGGGGTTGGGGGAATAGCCCATCTCCTTGGCTTTTGCAAGAATCAGGTCTCTGGTCTCCTTCCGAATATCATATTTGTCGTTGAAAGCCCTCGAAATGGTAGAAACAGAACATTGCAATTCTCTGGCTACATCCTTGATAGTTACGTGCTTCATCCCTAAAATGTTTGGTTGACAATCGTCTGGTTGAAAGACAAAGGTAGGATTTTTATTGCTTTTCGGAAACGTTTCCGAAAATAAAAACGTTTCCGAAAACGTTTCCGAAAAAATATATTTGCTTTTACTTTAATATATATTAACACTGAATTAACATTGTATACCAAAATTAACTGAATTTAAATGCTTCCTGAATGACCCCACTCGATTATTTGGTAATTATACTGTTTTCGCTTCTGATCTTTGCCATTGGTCTCTCCTTCTCAAAAAGTTCAGGCAAGGATATGAAGAGTTTTTTTGCTGCAGGAGGCGCAGTTCCATGGTGGATCAATAGTCTGTCGCTTTTTATGGGGTTTGTCTCTGCCGGAACTTTTGTCGTCTGGGGTTCCATTGCCTACTCTTCAGGATGGGTCTCTATATCCATCCAGTGGACCATGAGTATTGCGGGATTCCTGGTGGGATTTTTGATCGCGCCCAAATGGCAAAAAACGAAATCCCTTACTGCCGCAGAATACATCTCCGATCGGTTGGGAGTCGGGGTACAGAAGTTGTACTCCTACATCTACTTGTCAATCATGGTTTTCATGACTGGTGTCTACCTTTATTCGGTTTCCAGGATACTGGAAGTTTCGACAGGAATGCCGCTCTATTTGTCCATCGCATTGTTGGGGTTTATAGTCATTGTTTATACCACGCTTGGAGGACTCTGGGCCGTGGTTGTAACGGATGTTCTTCAGTTTGTGATACTTACTGCTGCTGCAATCATAGTAGTTCCGCTTTCGCTTGAGAGAGTCGGTGGGATTGAGCAGTTTTTCAATTCCCTGCCTTCCGAAGGATTCTTTGATCTCACGAACCATGAATATTCATGGAGCTTTCTCGTTGGGTTTGGGTTGTACAATTTCTTTTACCTGAGTGGGCAATGGGGTTTTGTGCAACGGTATACCTCTGTTTCGTCTCCCGGGGAGGCACGTAAAGTTGGTTGGTTGTTTGGGGCGCTGTATTTAATAAGTCCTGTAATTTGGATGCTTCCACCCATGGTTTACAGGGCTTTGAATCCGGAATTGAGTGGACTGCAGGATGAAGGTGCCTACCTGATGATGTGTAAGGAGGTGTTGCCTGCAGGGATGCTTGGATTGATGCTGATCAGTCTGGTTTTTGCCACCAACAGCTCGGTACAGGGAGTTCTTAATATATCGGCAGGAGTAATTACCAACGATCTTTTTAAAGCACGATATCCGCTATCCACCGAAAGACTGCTGATGCGGATCGCTAAAATTTCAACTTTTGTATTTGGGCTCATTACCATCGGTATTGCGATGTTGGTGCCCATCATGGGTGGTGCGAAAGAGGTGGTGCTGAGTGTGGCAGCCTTGACCGGAGCCCCCATGTACTTGCCATTGATTTGGTCATTATTTTCGAAAAAGCAGACTGGTAAAACAGTGCTTTTCACTACCCTAACATCATTGGCGATCACGCTTTCTGCGAAGTTCCTGCTGCCCTCCGGGATGGAGTTCAGCCTTTCCAGAGCCAATGAAATGATTCTTGGTGTCAGCGTGCCTGCGATCATCGTGCTCGTTCTGGAGATCTGGCTGCGCCTTGACCGGAAAGCTGAAACCGATTATTCAAATTTCACAAGGATCAGGGATGAGAAGGTGGCAAAGGATCTTCCGGAGGAGGCTGGTACAGTAGAATCATCTGTGGAAAACAAGCAGGGATTACGTATGGTATCTTATGGGATTTTGGCCACTGGAATGATTATCGGATTTCTGGGGTTGATGGCCTCCAGCGGTAAAATGTACGTCTTAAGTGTCGCAATGATTTTGCTGCTGATTGGCGGCAGAATTTTATACAAAGCGCTCAAATAATATTACCTATTGTATGATCAAGCAAGAATTATCTCCCATAAAAAGGGGCAATAAATTAGTTGAACTCAATTCAGAGCTGGTTGTTGCAGGTGGTGGAATGGCAGGAGTTTGTGCCGCCATTGCAGCAGCGCGGGACGGAATAAAGGTCATCCTTGTCCAGGACCGGCCTGTTTTGGGAGGTAATGGATCGAGTGAGGTGAGACTTTGGATATTGGGAGCTACTTCACATTTGGGCAACAATAACCGATGGGCTCGCGAAGGTGGAGTTATTGATGAAATTCTGGTGGAGAACCTTTACCGTAACAAAGAGGGGAATGCTGTCATTTTTGACACCATTATACTTGAAAAAGTTGTCAGCGAATCCAACATTACCCTCCTGCTCAATACCATGGTTTTTGACCTTGAAAAGAGGGATGACACCAGTATCTCCAGCCTGACAGCTTTCTGTAGTCAGAATTCGACGGAATACCTGCTCAAGGCACCGCTTTTTTGTGATGCTTCGGGTGATGGCATTGTAGGCTTTTTGGCAGGTGCCTCTTACAGGATCGGTGCCGAGGCGAAAAGTGAGTTCTCCGAAGGTTTTACCCCTTCGGAAGGTTACGGAGAACTGCTGGGTCACACCATCTACTTCTACAGCAAGGATACGGGTCGTCCAATCAAATATGTTGCGCCTTCCTATGCCCTTCAGGATATCACCAAAATTCCACGTTTCAGGAACATTAAGACCGGTCAGATGGGTTGCAATTTCTGGTGGTTTGAATATGGCGGAAGAAGAGATACCATTCACGATACTGAGGAGATCAAATGGGAATTGTGGAGTGTGGTCTATGGCGTTTGGAACTACATTAAAAATTCGGGTAACTTTCCTGAATCAGAAAACCTCACACTGGAGTGGGTTGGCACCATTCCGGGGAAGCGGGAGAGCCGCAGGTTTGAAGGTCACTACATGCTGAAACAGCAGGACCTGGTGAACCAGACTCATTTTCAGGATGCTGTGGCGCATGGTGGTTGGGCGATAGATCTTCATCCTGCTGATGGTGTATTTTCGGAGTTGCCCGGTTGCAATCAATACCATTCCAAGGGGATCTACGAGATACCCTACCGTTGTTACCTGAGCAAGGATATCACCAACCTTTTCATTGCCGGTCGGTTGATCAGTGCGAGCCATGTCGCATTTGGTTCGACCAGGGTGATGGCAACAGCAGGCCTTGGTGGTCAGGCGATAGGAACTGCTGCTGCCATGTGCATCCGGACAGGATTGCTCCCAGGGGATTTTGTGGATCCTGATAAGATTAAATTGCTTCAGCAGCGGCTCAATATCAAAGGACAGAGTATTCCGGGATTGCCGATTGACAACGGGGGGAATCTGGCCAGTAAAGCGGTGATCAATGTTTCGAGCTGTCTTTCCCTGGGTCAGATACCGTTCAATGGATCCTGGCTGAAGCTGGAATTCGCTGCCGGTCAAATGCTTCCGCTGGCGAAAAATACAAAATACAGTTTTGAGGTGATGGTAGATGCTGCCTGTGATACTTTGCTCGATGCAGAGTTGCAAATCAGTTCAAAGTTAGGCAATTATACCCCTGATACCCTTGTTGAAAAACAACGAATTCCGCTTCGGGCCGGCAAACAAATGGTGAAGATTGATTTTATCGGAACGCTGAAGGAGGACCAATATGGGTTTTTGATTTTCCGCAGCAATTCCCAGCTGAGCCTTCAATGCAGCCAGAACCGCATTACCGGTATTGTCTCTGTGTTCAACAAGACCAATCCGGCGGTCAACAATTTTGGCAAACAGCTTCCACCGGCAGGCAGTGGATTTGATTCTTTCGAATTTTGGTGCCCTGAACGAAGGCCCAAAGGAGAAAACCTGGCCATGAACATTTCTCCGGCACTGAACTGTTTTCCTGCACAAAATCTGGTAAATGGATTTACACGACCAGGCACCCAACCCAATGCATGGGTTGCTGATTGGCAGGAAGTCTGTTCAACCATTCTCCTTACCTGGGAGAAGGTGCAACAGATCACTTCCATCACCCTTCATTTTGATACAGATTTTGATCATCCGATGGAGTCATCTCAGATGGGGCATCCGGAAGATGTTATGCCTTTTTGCGTTAGGAACTTCCGCATTCTGGATGACCAGAGAAATCTTCTTTTTGAAAAAAATGACAACCACCAGACCATTGTACGATGGAATCCCGCCAAAGGCCTGGAGGCAAGGAGGTTGTTTCTGGAGTTTGAACAGCCAAACAGTCAGGTTCCTGCTGCTCTATTTGAAATTTACATGGATTGATATTGCTGATTATTTTAATTTTTAAACTATGAAAAGAATCATTTTGCTTTTTTCTCTGATGCTCTCTTTTACAGTGCTTTTTGCACAACAAAAGAGTGTGACCGGTAAGGTTACAGATGACAACAATGATCCCGTTCCGGGAGCCAATGTTGTGGTAAAGGGAACCACCATCGGGACCGTCACAGACATGGACGGTAATTATAAACTTCAGGTTCCTGAGACAGCCAGGATGCTGAACATTACCTTTATAGGTTTTGAGGCGCAGGATGTCAACATAACCGGAAAAACCAGGATCGACATCAAATTGAAACTGAGTAGCATTGGCCTTGAAGAGGTTGTAGCCGTAGGTTACGGTACCCAGAAGAAGGTCAACCTCACCGGTGCGGTCGAATCTGTGAAGGGTGAGACACTTGCCAAGAAAAACAACCTCCAGACTTCCCAAGCTTTACAGGGAGTTGCGGCGGGTGTTACAGTTACCTCGAACAACGGTAAGCCCGGCAAGGAGAATACCACCATCCGAATCCGCGGTATTGGGACAATTAACGACAACAATCCGCTCGTTTTGATTGACGGAGTCGCTTCCTCCGTTGATGCGGTAGATCCCAACGACATCGAGAGCATGTCCATTCTGAAGGACGCAGCCTCCTCCGCTATTTATGGTTCACGTGCGGCAAATGGGGTAATTTTGATTACCACCAAACGTGGTAAATCAGATAAGGTGACAGTAACATACAAGGGTTCTGTAGGTTTTACAACACCACTGGTACTCCCTCAAAACGCCACAGCATGGGATTATATGGCCTGGTATGATGAGGCAAATGGCAACGATTTGCGCAATGACGCTGGTGTTCCTGGTGGTACAATTTATGGAGCAGCAAAAATCGATGCCTCGAGAAATGCAACGGACCGGGATGCCTATCCCAATTCGGATATGATGCGGGAAACGTACAAGAATACCGCTGTTCAGACGCAGCAATACATCGGATTCTCTGTAGGCAATGAAAAGTTCAGGTCAAATACTTCAATTAATTACACCTGGCAGGATGCCAATATTCCCAACACCGATTACAAACGTTATGGGGTGCGTTCCAACAACAGCTATACGGTTTCCAAATATTTCGAATTTGGTCTCGATCTCTCCACCCGCTATACCCACATCAACGATGCGGCGCCCGGTACAGAAATTGAGAATTTGATGAGGCAACCTGCTATTTACCAGACACGTTATTCGAATGGTACCTGGGGAACCAGTTATGCCGGAGCACCCCATGCCATGCAATGGATCTCCGATAAATTGGACATGAGATACGAAGATTATCAGGAAACAATAGCCAAGCTTTATGCAAAAATTACCCCTTTCAAAGGGATGGAGCTTAACTTTTCCTATACGCCGAAAATGAATACTGCCAGGTACAAGAATGTAAACAAAACGACATACGTATATGATTACAAGACTGGTCTGCCTATTTTGGGACCTGCTGGCTTCCAGGCAAATTATGCAAATATGACTGAACAAAGAGACAATACCAGGGAAGACGACATCAACCTGCTTGCTACCTATACGACCTCCTTGGGCAAGCACGATATCACTGCTTTGGGTGGTTTCCAGCACCTCACGAACAATTACAATACCTTGAGAGGATACAGGCAGGTTAATAACTTCCAACAGTTTGAGGAGTTGAATGCTTATGATCCAACAGGTATGACCAACGGTGGCAATACCGATCAGTGGGCCTTGCAGTCTTACTTTGGCCGTCTGAACTATGCTTATGCAGGTAAATACCTTTTGGAAGGAAACGTCAGGTATGATGGTTCTTCCCGTTTTGCCAACGGTTACAAATGGGGACTCTTCCCCTCTTTCTCAGGAGCCTGGCGCTTTACCTCAGAGGATTTCATGAAGGAGGTCAAGTGGCTGAACAGTGGAAAGTTGCGTGCATCCTGGGGTCAGTTGGGAAATCAATCAGGACTGGGCTCCAATTATCCGTTCGCGTTAAATGTAGCTACGAACCAATATACCGTTTTTGGAGGTGTTCTGAATCCCGGTTATGCCCCTGTTAACTATGCAATGACCGAGATCACATGGGAGTCAACCAGCATGATCGATTTTGGTGCTGACCTCTCATTTTTAGGAGGCAAGATTGACCTCTCTTTTGACTGGTACAAAAAGGAGACTAACGATATTCTGCTGAATATGGCCATTCCGGGTGTAATGGGTTATGCCAACTCTCCCAAGCAAAATGCAGGTTCAGTTGAAAACAAGGGATATGATTTTACCATCTCTCACAACCGTACTGTTGGGAAATTCTATTACAAGGTAACGGGTATTTTCTCGGATGTGCAGAATAAGATTACCAATCTTGGCGGCTTGGCACCCCAGGTCAGTGGAGTTCATGTCAAAATGGTTGGTTCGCCAATTGACGCACTTTATGGTTTGCAGGATGAAGGATTATTCAGCTCATTTACCGAAGCGCGTGCCTATCCTATTGCACAATACGGTAAACTGCAGGGGGGGGACATTCGTTACAAGGATCAATTGACGGTAGATACCGACGGTGATGGCATCATGGATGCAGGGGATAACAAAATGACAGGCACCGACCGTGTTGTTTTAGGCAATCCGATTCCAAGATATGCTTATTCCCTTGAATTATACGCTGCATACAAGGGTTTTGATTTTACCGTGTTCTTCCAGGGTGTTGGAAAACGTGACGGCTATGTTTCCGGTTGGACGGCCTATCCGTTTCAAAACGCATCGACCGCACTCATTCAGCACGCTGATCACTGGTCTGAAGCCAATCCAAATCCGAATGCTGCCTATCCGCGGTTGTCCATTAACCAGCAATCGAACAATCTCCAGCCATCTTCTTTCTGGTTGGTCAATGCGGCCTATTTTCGCTTGAAAAACCTGCAGGTGGGATACACTTTACCCGCCAGTTTGGTGAAAAAAGCTGGCATTGCCGGTGTACGATTCTATGCCAACGGAAACAACGTATTTACTGTCAGTAAAATGCCGATAGACATGGACCCTGAATCTCCTGAGAGTATAGGGAACAGTGTTCCACTGCTCGCAACTTATACATTCGGTGTTGAAATTAAATTTTAGTAAATTAATTACAAGAAATAAAGGAAAACAATATGAAGAAGAATATACTTTATATGGTCGTGATGGTGTTCCTGCTGGTTACAGGATGTGACAAGGCGCTGGAACGCTATCCGTTGGATGTCCCGTCTGCTGAGACATTCTACACCAATGAAACAGAAATCCAGGGTGGGGTGAATGCTTGCTATTCATTTCTAATTTCAAGTAACAATGGTTATCTGAATCATGAATATAGCTGGGATGCACTGGCTGATGTCACATTTATACGAGGTGGAGGATTTGCACAAAACATGCTAATGTCTGTATTAGACTTCAAGGATGGCTATTTCCGTACCATGTGGCTCAACATGTACCAGGGCATTGGTCGTTGTAACTTAATTCTGCAGAAGATTGAAGAAAACAAGGATAAAATTGCTGCAGACAAAGTAAAACAGTTTCAGGGTGAGGTATACTTCCTTCGGGCTTACTATTACCTGCGGTTAACCAATTTGTATGGAGATGTTGTATACCTGGATAAGCCGGTTACATCAGTAACTGATGCAAAGTCTGTAACACGTACGGCAAAAGCTGAAGTTTTAAAGAAAATCTATGCCGACTTTGATAAGTCAGCTGAATTACTTGCCACTTCAACTGTTAAAACTCTGGGTCGGGTAACATGGGGAGCTGCCATGTCTTACAAAGCACGTGCAGCCCTTCAAAACAACGATTGGGCAGTAGCAGCAGCTGCAGCCAAAACAGTGATTGACTCCAAGAAATTCGCTTTGATGCCTAGCTATGCCAACCTGTTCACTGAGGCAGTCTTGAAAAGTGCTGCCAACACAGAGCAAATACTGACACAGGGACACCTGGTTACGGCCAACAATGCAACACTTTTTCCGCAGCATACGAGTCCCCGTTCAGTATCCGGTGGTTATACTGTGGTTGTTCCAACCCAAAATATGCTGGATTCCTACCTGTGTACAGATGGTTTGGATATCAGCAAATCACCCTTGTACGACAAAACCAAACCCTACGACAAACGTGATCCGCGTATGCGTTATTCGTTTGTGCTACCTGGTGATATGTGGAATGGTTATGTATACGATACACGCAAAGATAAACCCAACACACTGAATGCTGCTGGCGCATCTGTAAAGAATCTGGATAGCTACAACTCCACAGAGTTTACTTCCTTTACAGGTTATCTGGTGCGTAAATACTATGATTTCCAGTATATTAGTAAGTTAACGCAATGCGAGACCCCATTTATGCTGCTTCGCTATGCAGAAGTATTGCTGACCTATGCAGAGGCAAAGATTGAAATGAATCAGATTGATGCCGATTGTTTGGATGCTATCAACCAGGTTCGCGGACGTGCAGATGTAAAGATGCCTGCTGTAACTGCAGCAAGTCAGACTGAAATGAGGAGGATTGTTCGTACTGAACGGAAGGTTGAACTTTGGAATGAGAACCTGCGCTACACGGATCTTCTTCGCTGGAAACGCGCAGAGGTGGTATTGACCAGACCTATCCTGGGAAGACCAGTCCTGGGTGAATACAACGTATATCCTGCGGTCTCTTTCGACACCGATGGTGATCCGGTATACAACACAGCATCTTATGTGGCTCATCCATCCACCGATTACCGTATATTGATTCTGACCAATTTCAACAAAAACCGCGATTATTTATGGCCTATCCCTGAGACTGAATTGAGTCTGAATCCAGACTTGAAGCAGAATCCGGGCTGGTAGAGCATAGTTTTAGTAGCGTAGATTAAGTTGTGCGAAAGGCTGGTTCTTTGTGGCCAGCCTTTCCTTTTTTACAACATTTATTTCATCAGTATCATGATAATCAGTAAACCAAGAATGGCTGTGCAAAGAGAATTTCTCTTCTTGTTGTTGTGCCTGCTTTTTTTATCCATAACAATGAGTGCACAATCCATAGCTGCCTACAGAATTTCACTGAAAGGCAATAATGTTATTGTCCTGGCTCCTGATGGAACTTCAATTACCTATAAACCTGATTTTAATGTTCTTGTAAGTGATGCAGATCCGGAGAAGCAACTCAGGAAAGGGGATTTTGGCTATAAAATGGATGCCGGAGAAGATATGGGTGTGGATTATAAAGTCCCAACATGGGGCAAAAAGGAGAGTTTCAAAAAGGATGCCGATATTCATGTGGAAGATGGATATAATCCGGAAATTGATCGAAGTTATGGAAAAGACAGGACTGCAAACTATTTTTTGTCTGCTTCAGCGCACAAAATCAATGCAATCAATGCGGTGCAGGTTTCTCCTGATATAATTCGTTGGGAATTTGCCCCAAATGATCTCTTCTCCTTGGTGGCTACGGTGAGTTTAAGTGATAAAAAGGAGCGGCTGCCCAAAATTGAATTTTCATTAACACCGAAAAAAAATGTTTGGTATTCTGTTGGTTACATAGGAGCACCTCAATACCAAATTGCCGATTGTGAAGAAATTTGGCAGGCCCATTTGTGGCAGGAGAAACGCTTTCCCAATGAATCCTTTCTGTCAGAATCGTTTAGAACCTCAGTGCCCGCAGCTTTGCTAACTCATGCAGGTGTTACCAATGGAATCGTTGGAGATCCAAAATTTATTCCCTTTGATCCGATACCGACTTCCAATAATTCTCAGTTCGGAGTGATGATCAGAAACCAGGAAGGGAATGCACAATCCATCCTGTTTGCACCGGTACTTGGTAACAAAGATTCTAAAATGGAAGCCAATACCAGGTTTAGTTTTACATTTTTTTTGTACCATCAGAAGACAAATTTATTGAGTTCTTACGAGTGGTTGGCCAGAAATCTATGTAATTTCAAAGATTATAGAAGCAATTCAACCTGCAATCTAAACACAACGATCGACAACATGACGGACTATTGCATGAGTCCGTACGCCATGTTTGTTGATTCACTCAGAGGTTGTAATTACTCAACCGACGTGCCGGGAGCAGTGAAGAATATATCAGGATTACATCCACTCGAAGTTGCCATCCTGACCGATAATGAAAATATTTTCAAACGTTATGCACGTCCCATGCTCGAATATGGTCTATCCAGAGAAAGGTTCCTGTTCTCTGCAAATGATAAGGTAAAGGGACAAGGTACATCAAGTAATTTGAATGGTCCCGGCGTTCCTGTTTCAGACCTCTCTACAACTTATACCTATTCAAAAAACAGATTGGATTACTTCTTGCAGGATGCAGAACGAATCTATCAAAGCGGTGCAGTTCGCAGTTTGAACCTTGATGCCACATCGTATGAAGACCGTTGGCAAAATTCACTCTTCCTGTACAATGCTACCAATGAAAAAAGCTATCTCGAATTGGCAAAAAAAGATGCTGATCTGTATCTGGCCGGGAGAGTAAATAAAATGCAGACAGATTTTAAGGATAAGCTAAGTCTGGGAATGTTTTTCTGGACATCCTACACCAATCAGTGGATGGAACTTTTAGACTTGTATTACACAACCGGTGAAAAGAAATACCTGGATGCCGCTCAGGAGGGAGCAAGATACTATACCCAATTTTGTTGGG
Source organism: Tangfeifania diversioriginum (assembly GCA_945873105.1). Taxonomy (GTDB): domain Bacteria; phylum Bacteroidota; class Bacteroidia; order Bacteroidales; family Prolixibacteraceae; genus CAINVV01. The sequence continues at coordinate 69,608 of CAMCBW010000004.1, read as the reverse complement.
TTACCCCAGTTATTCCAAGCGGTAAGATTATTGTTAACAAAGGTGGTATTGTTCCCAAATACCGGGACGATCCGTCTAAATTTAAATTTATGAGACTTCCTGAAAAAGAAGTCGATGCCTGGAAAGTTTCTGAGATCGGACTTACTCCGGAATCTTCGGGGACTTCAGCCGGCGGACATCGTGCCATCTTTATGGCGCATCATGCACCGTTTATGCTAAGAATTGCGACATTGACAGGCGATAAATTCCTGCACGACATGGCCCGTAATGCGGTAGTTGGCAGGTATGAAAGCTTCCCCGGATATCACATCAATGCCGGAAGGACGGATGCTTTCGAACGCGCTGATTTTGCCTGGCGCTCACAAGAGGAGCTGAATGGTCATACATCCATGCACTACAATCACCCCTGGTCGCATCTGGTCATGCTTTTTGATTATCTGGTTTCTGATATGTATTATGTTTCAAAACAACAGATTGATTTTCCAACTGAATATTCGGAAGGATATGCCTATTGCAGAAGCTTTATTTATGGCGCCCATCCTGGTAAATTCTACAATGAAAAAGGTGTAAATATTTATATGCCAAAAGGATTGGTTAAATTGTCGAATATTCAGATTAATTATTTGGCCGGCTATGGGAATGGCAAATTGTACATCGCATTTTCGAATCAGTCTGACAATAACCAGAATTTCGAAGTCACTTTTGATCATCTAAAAGCATTTATTGATCCGGCAAAAAAATACAGGGTGAAACTTTGGAAAGCCAACAAGGAGGCTGGTTACAGTCAATTGGTAAACGGGAAAGTGAAATTGGGGATCTTGCCACAGGGAGTCACCGCCATAGCCATTGAAGGTGTTGATGTTCAACCAAGATTTCAATCGAAGCTTGAAGATAATACACCTGGTTGGATCAGGAATTATACTTCTGTTAATTTTGAAAAGGACAGAGCCGTTTTATTTAACTTCGGTGGTGATTTGCAAAGTGTTTATGTTTGGAATGAGGCCAATAACAGCCGGTTTACAAAAACAATACTTCATTACGCCATTGATGGAGTCTGGAAAGAGAAAGTAAAGATTGGTTATCCCTATGAATACACCATAGAATTGCCTGTCAATGCCCGGAAATTTGAGTATCGGTTTGAGAGTACCACAACTGAAAATAAAATCATTGCTTCAGAGGTAGGAGTGCTCACCAAATATTAATTTTTTGCAATTGTGGCCAATTTAATGTGACAAATGAGAAATATACTGGCTGTTGTTCTGCTAATTTCAGTTTGGACTTTGACTGCGCAAGAAAGGCAATCTGCAACTCAAATTCATCCCGGACAGGTTTGGAACGATGCAAATGGTCATCCTATTAATGCCCATGGTGGTGGAATCCTGTTCCATGGTGGCATATACTATTGGTATGGCACACACAAAATTGAAGGGCTTTCCGAGAAAACATTTGCAGATGGAGGCATTCATTGCTATGCCTCAACTGACTTATTAAGCTGGACCGATCAGGGAATGGTTTTGTCTATTGAAAAAGATGATCAGCGCAGCGATTTGGCTTTCGGATGCAATTTTGACCGACCCAAAGTGGTTTACAATGCCAAAACCAAAAAGTTCGTTGCATTCTTCAAGCTCTATCTGACCGGAAAAGGAAGCGAGACAGGCTATGTAGGTGTTGCTTTGTCTGATAGCCCTTCCGGACCATTTTCCTACAGCCATAAATTTTTGGGGGCTGATTCTCCCAATGGTTCCGGAGATTATGCCATGTTTCAGGAGGAGAACGGAGATCTCTATCATCTTACGGTAAGGAAGCCTGATAAGGCATTTGTAGTTGGTAAAATGCGGAAGGATTATCTTCTTCCGGAAAAAGCTTACGAGTTGTGTCAAGGGGTGACAGCAAAAACAGAGGCTCCTGCCATTGTCAAACGCAATGGAGTTTATCATCTGGTAGCTTCGGGATCAACAGGATGGGATCCGAATCCTGCCAGGTACTTCACCAGTAAATCATTAACAGGTCCCTGGACCTTTCAGGGGAATCCCTGTGAAGGAGTAAATCCTGACAATGGATTGGGAAAGGAGAAAACGTATGGAGGTCAGTCTACTTTTATTCTGCCCGTTGCCGGCAGGAGGGAGGCCTACATTGTCCTATTTGATATCAATAAACCTGAAAATCCATACGATAGCAGATCAATATGGCTTCCTGTGACTATCAAAGAGAATAAATTTCTCATTTCCTGGATGGATGGTTGGGATATGAGTTTTTTTGGTGAATGATCGATGACTGTTTGACATGCATCAGATAGGAAGGTTGTTGCGCTGGTTTGTAATTGTTGTATTTGTGATTCAACGACTTATAAAAAAGAATTATGGAATTGTCAAGAATGTATTTCATCCTCGTTTTACTATTCCTTGGAGGGAACAGCTGTGCCCAAAAGAACAGCCCGGTTGAAGTTCCTGTTGCATCAAAAGGTTGGCAGCTGGTCTGGAGCGATGATTTCGATTATCCTGATGCCAGGCTGGACGACAGCTGGATCGCCCAGAACGGTCCCAGCACCCATATTTTGTGCAGCCGCTGGCGGGAGAATGCTGTGGTTGAAAATGGCCTGCTCTACCTGAAGAACAAAAAGGAGAACAGGGGAGGGCAGGAGTGGACCTCCGCCAGCATCTGGACGAAAAAGCAGTTCCAGTATGGTCGTTTCGAATGCAGGTACAAATATGCAGCGGCAACCGGTACCAACAACTCCTTCTGGATCATGACGACCGGTTATACCCCTCCGGTGGGAAAGAAGTTCGAAATTGATATCAACGAAGGACATTACCCCGCCGAAATGGCAACCAACCTGCACAACTGGACCGATGTAACCACGGATCCCGTAACCGGGAAATCATCCCATCCCTCCTCCTCCCAGTCTTTTCACTTCAATACGGCAAAACCGGATGTGGTCGTTCAGCTGGAGACGCCGGTTACCACCAGGCGTATCAGGTTAACTTCCGGGTACGGAGCCCATTTTCACATCCAGGAGTTCAGGATTTACAAGCCCAGTACAGCGGGTTACCCGGCTGTCCTGTCACCGACTGCCGACCAGGATGTTGCGGGGTTGGTCAATTATGCCCGGGATCCACAAACAAAGATTAGCTCCAGTGGCGTTTACGGCGTGGGATTTGAGGCCGTAAATGCCGCAGATGGAGGCCTTGTCAAACATTGGGTGTCGCAGGTCAATGGGGAAAAATGGCTGGAGTTTGAATTCAGCAACGACAAAATTATCGGTTGCCTGCAGTTTGTAAGCGGCTGGCTGAGCGGAAGTACTTGGAATTCTGTGATTGACAATTACAAGGTTCAGTATTTCAAGGACAACGTATGGGTGGATCTTGCGGTTTTTGATGCCTCCAAAAGCGGGATAAACCTCGCGAATGAATTTCATACCTATGCCCTGGAGTGGAGCAAGGATTCGCTGATCTACTCCTTCGATGGGAAAGTGTTACGAAGGATTAAAAACGATATCTGCCAGAGTCCGGCACCGATCTACCTGAGTGAGGCGATCATCGCCTGGGCGGGTGCTGTCACGGATGCGATTGATGGTACCAGCATGGTGGTGGATTGGGTGAAAGTTTACCAGTTAAAATAAGTAACAGCGCATTGTAATGGCAGCTATGTACATTTAAAGAATAAATAATCAAATCATGTTGCGACTCTTCATTCTCTTGTTGCTTTCAGGTATGCTGGCCATGATCCATTCCGACAAAAAGGATCTTCAGCTTCCCGCATTGGAGAATGGATTGGCATCTCCCGGGAAACGGGTGGCTGTTGTACCGGCAGAATATGAAGGAACCGGTGTTCATCACATTTTGTACCTTCCTCCGGACTGGGATCCAGATTGGCGGAATAAGGGACGTTCCTGGCCGGTCGTAGTTGAGTACACCGGAAACCGGTTTCCAACTTCAGGATCTTCAGGAGAGGTGGAAGGCGCTGTCCTTGGATATGGCCTGAGTGGAGGAAAATACATCTGGGTGGTTTTGCCTTTTGTAGCGGAAGACCATCAGCACAATGAGGTTACCTGGTGGGGCGATCAGCGTGCTACCGTGGAATATGCCAAAAAGAATGTTCCACGGATTTGCAAAGAGTTTGGTGGCGATTCTTCCCGGGTTTTCCTTTGCGGCTTCTCCCGGGGTGCCATTGCCGTAAATTACATGGGTCTTTTTGATGATGAGGTAGCCAAACTCTGGTGTGGGTTTGTTACGCACGATCACTACGATGGCGTCAGAGAATGGAAGGGAACTGACTGGGGTTCCCCGCTGGCAAATTACCGTGAAGCAGCAGTTCAACGGTTAAATCGTTTGCAGGGACGCCCTGTTTTGATATGCCAGAACGGAGGAACCAGGGAGATTGAGCAGTATCTCGCTGAATCTAAAAAACTTGCAGAATTCACCTTTGTCGACGTTCCTGTAAAGGAAATATTTCCACAAATTCCCAACGCATTGATAATTCATCCGCATACGGATCGATGGTTGTTTGTGGATTCCAAAGCACGAAAGCAAGTCTGGAAATGGATGGAAAGAGTTTCGGATAGAAAAATTAATTTGATGACTTATGAGACAGATTAAATTCCTCGTCTTCCTGTTGGTATTACTGGCAGGAAATGCATTTCCGATGTTTTCCCAAATTCTGGTGGAAGCTGAAAGCTTTGACCAGAAAGGTGGCTGGGTCGTCGACCAGCAATTCATGGATGAGATGGGCTCTCCCTTCCTTTTGGCGCATGGTCTGGGGGTGAAGGTTGAAAAAGCTGTTACCACAGTTTCCTTAAAGAAAGCTGGAAAGTACAGGGTTTGGGTTAGAACGAAAGACTGGGTGGCCCCTTTTAAAGCCACTGGGGCGCCGGGTAAATTCCAACTTGTCATCAATGGAACAGCTTTGCCTGAGGTATTTGGCACCAAATATGCTGAATGGACCTGGCAGGATGGCGGCATTGTTGATATTGAAAATGGCAGTGTCAGGCTTGAACTTCAGGACTTAACCGGTTTTGAAGGCAGGTGTGATGCAGTTTTGCTGTGCGATAAGCTGGAATTCCAACCCACCAACGATTGGAAAGAATTAACCCTTTTCAGGCGAAAGTTGCTGGGGACCAGCAAAACCAGGAACTCCGGATATTATGATTTGGTGGTTGTTGGTGGAGGAATTCCGGGGATTACCTCTTCCTTAATGGCTGCGCGAAAGGGATTAAAGGTTGCATTGATCCAGGACAGGCCGGTAGTGGGGGGCAACAATAGTTCAGAGACCAGGGTCTGGTTGAACGGGGCGATCAATGTGGAGCCTTACCCAAAATTGGGGAATATCGTGAAGGAGCTGGAGCAGGAAAAAAGGGGGCATTACGGGGATGAGAACAAAGGCGAGTTGTATGAGGACAACCGCAAGCTTGCCTTGCTGGCCAATGAGCGAAATATCGATATGTACCTGAATTGCAGGGCGAATGAGGTCATTGTAAAAAAGAAAAAGATCAGCGCTGTTGTAGCAGAAAATATCCTAACCGGAGAAAGAAATCTGATCAGCGGTGCGTTGTTTGTTGATTGTACCGGAGATGGAGTGATTGGGTACCTTGCCGGGGCTGACTATGAAATGAGTGACTCCATCATGGGGAAATGCAACCTGTGGAATATTTCACTGACTGGAAATGATACAACCTTTCCAAAATGTCCATGGGCTTTGGATCTTACCACCAAAGCTTTCCCGGGAAGGGACTCCATACCCGGTTCTTATGGCATCAAGGGGGAAAAGGCGCTGGGAGGTTGGTACTGGGAGAGCGGGTTTTTCAGGGATCCTTTTAAATACAACGAATGGGTGAGGGACTGGAATTTCAGGGCCATGTATGGTGCCTGGGATGCACTCAAAAATGTAGACCATGCCTATCCAAAGCACAAATTAGATTGGTCGGCCTACATATCGGGCAAAAGAGAATCCCGCAGATTACTGGGAGATCTAATTCTGAACGATCAACATCTGCTAAGCTCCACAGTTTTCGATGATGGCCTGATGGCCACGGGTTGGGACATGGATGTACATATACCGCACAAAGATTTTAAAAATTACTATCCCGAAGACCCGTTTATTTCCTACGACCTGCATACCAAGTACAAGATTCCCTTTTTATTGCCTTACAGGATCCTCTACTCCAGAAACATCGATAACCTGTTTATGGCAGGAAGGGATGTGAGTGTGACGCACCAGGCTTTGGGCTCCGTCAGGGTCATGCGGACCGGCGGACTAATGGGTGAAGTTGTTGGGATTGCAGCTTATTTGTGCAAAAAGCACAATGCTTCTCCCAGGGATATTTATACCATTTATCTGTCGGATTTAAAAGATGAAATAATCAATAAATTGCCATAAATAGAATGATAAATAGATTTTTATTAATCTGTTCCCTGTTTCTGGCTTCTTTTGGCACTGTTTCTGGGCAATCGAGTCAACCCGAACTGAAATTGTACTACAATGAACCCGCCACCAAATGGCTGGAAGCGCTTCCCATTGGCAATGGCAGCCTGGGCGGTATGATCTTCGGTGGAATTGAAAAGGAGCACATTCAGTTCAACGAGGAGAGCCTGGTCACCGGTACGATGCAGAAACTAGGGTTCTATCAGCCATTTGGCGAGGTATTCCTCAATTTCCCAGCACCAAAGGCCGGGAATTACCAACGGGAGCTCAACCTGACCGATGGAATTCATCAGGTGAGTTTCACTTCCGATGGTGTTAATTTTCGGCGTGAAAGCTTTGCCAGTTATCCTGATAAGGTAATGGTAGTGTACTTGTCTGCTGATAAGAAAGGGAGGATTTCAGGAAAAATCCGCCTGACTGATGCGCACAAAGCATCCATGTCAGTGAATGACAACAAGATCATTGCAAGTGGTAAACTGACCGAAAACAGCATGGAGTACGAATCTCAGTTATTGGTGCACAATTCAGGCGGGACCCTGGTGGCAGATACCTCCGGAATTTCAGTAACAGGAGCCGACCATATTACCATTTTACTAGTTGCCGGAACCTCCTTCCTGAATGATCACCGCAAGGATTTCCAGGGAGTCAACCCACATTTAAAGCTGGAGCAAAGAATGTCGGCAGCAGCGAAAAAAGGGTTTGCTGCGCTTCGCAAATCCCATGTGGCAGATTACCGCGAATTATTTGGTCGTGTTCAGCTCAATCTTGGAAAATCACCGGATCTGCCAACCAATGAAAGGTTGAATGCCCACAAACTGGGGGCAAAAGACCCTGCGCTCGAAGCAATACTCTTTCAGTACGGACGCTATCTGCTGATCAGTTCATCCCGTCCCGGGAGTCTGCCGGCTAACCTGCAGGGAATTTGGAACAACGAATACAAACCGGCCTGGACCTCGCAGTACACCACCAACATCAACATTCAAATGAACTACTGGCCGGCAGAGTCTACCGCCTTGCCCGAATGCCACATGCCCTTGTTCGACTGGATGGAAAATTTCGCGGCAGTTCAGAAAAGATCTACCGATCCGATGCTTCAGACCAAAAAAGGCTGGATTTGTTACTGTACCAATAACTGCATGGGTGGTTTTTCGAACTGGGGAATTAATCGTCCGGGCAGTGCCTGGCTGAGCAGGCATTTCTGGGAGCATTATACGTTTGGCGGTGACAAGGTGTTTCTGAAAAACCGTGCTTATCCATTCATCAAAGATATTTCAGGGTACTGGGAAGACCATTTGATTGAAAAAAATGGGAAGTTGATGACCCCCGATGGATGGTCACCAGAACATGGCCCGGGGAATATAGAACAAGACCGCACTCCTTATCCGGGAGTCAGCTATGATCAGCAGATTGTCTTTGATCTTTTCAGCAATTGCATTGAAGCATCAGAAACCTTGGGAGCAGATTCGGGGTACCGCGAAAAACTCTCTGACATACGTAAGCGTCTTCTTGGTCCGCAAATTGGCAAATGGGGACAGCTCCAGGAATGGATGGAGGATGTGGATAGACAAGATGACCACAACCGTCACAATTCTCACCTGTTTGCGGTTTATCCGGGAAGGCAGATCAGTCTCCTAACCACTCCGGATTGGGCCAAAGCAGCTCTGGTTTCACTTAATGCAAGGGGAGACATCAGCAACGTCGGATGGAGTACTGCCTGGAAAGTTAATCTATTTGCCCGTTTTGGGCTGGGAAACCGGTCATATGATCTGATCAGGCAATTGTTTCGTCAAAGCATTGTGGAGAATTTGTTTGATATCCACCCACCCTTCCAGATGGATGCCAATTTTGGCTATACGGCAGGAATAGCTGAAATGCTTCTTCAAAGCCATATCAGGGAAGGAAACGGTTATATTCTGCAGTTGCTGCCTGCACTTCCCGATGCATGGACTGAAGGGGAAGTGAAAGGATTGAGGGCCAGGGGCGGATTTGTTGTGGATATAGAATGGAAAAGAGGGAAACTGGAGTCTTGCACTTTGAAATCCCTGTTGGGTAATGAATTAGCAGTTAATTGTGGTGGTAAAACTATTCAAATACCTACATTTAAAGGAAAATCGTACCGCTTTGACAACAAGAATTTCGCTGATTATTCAGATAAAAAATAACTTAATATGTTCAAAGTAATGAGACTAAGCTTTACTATCTTGATTTTATTTTTTGCAGTTAGGCTTTTGGGACAAACTGCAGCACCTCAGGCAAAATATCTGCCATTTGTCAATCAGGCTGGTTATAATTTGGGAGAATCGAAGCGATTTGTATGTTTCGGCGCCCCTGATAATACACCATTTAAAATAGTCGACACCAAAACTTCTCAGATAGTTTTTGAGGGAAAAATGCTGAACAATGAGGGTTGGTTTACAGAGCTGAATCCAATTACTGCCGGTGATGAATATGTGGTTGAAGTGGAAGGAAGGGGCAAATCAGTCCCATTCTGGATAGCAGATCACCTTATAGAAAAAATATCCTCCAAACTGGCCTACGACTTTTTTGCCGATGTTCGTGGTTATGATGATCTGGACAAATATGATATGTCAAAAGTCTATGGGGGTGGTCCCTCCCGGGATGGTGGTTCTTATGGGCTTGAGGCTGTTTTTGAAGTACTCCAGTATGCCAGTAATCCGGCATTGTACGACAACTGGAAAACCGAATTGGGTGATAAAAATGTAGCGGATCTCATTGACCTGATCCTGTGGCATGCTGAATTCGCTTACAAATATGTCGCTTACAACGGTACTACCGGATATCGCTCCTATACGCATGGTTATGAGGGCCTGCCCCACATGAATTACGATTACTGGAACACACTCGATCAGTTGGCTGCTGTTTGCGCTGCCTATCACTCATTTTTGAAACCATACCTTTCGAAGGAGAAATATCTGAAATACCGGAAGGTTTGCCTGGATAACTGGGAAAAATACGACCGCGACAAAATGGTTCGGTACTGGACCTACAGTGTGAAATGGGTGGATCAGGGATTTCAGGAGTTTAGCGAGATGGGCAATGCTTTTGGTCAGTCCGTCTTCAGTAACCTGAACATGTATCAATGCGAAAAAAATGAAAAGGACGGTAATCCAGAAAAATTTTTGAAATATGCACAGGAGAGTGCGCAGGATATCATCACCAACTGGGATTTTAACAATCCGCGCCATATGTGGTGGATACGCAATGCAGAGCACATCACCCCGCAGGCACTCGCCTTCTTCCTGATGGTGGCACCCGACAAAGCACCAAAAGGCACGAAAGAGAAATTGGCTGCCTGGGCTCTATTTATGAAGCAAAAAACCCACAACTTCTGGAAATACCGCATGCATAGCGAGACAGAATGGGCGCATAACAAGACTAAAGAGCTTGGCGGCTCACCGGCATTGGGTGGTTCTATGTTTGCCGTAGCGTATCTTCTGAATGACCAGGCATTGCGTAACCTGGCCTGGGCTCAGGTCGATTTCGTCTTTGGAGTGAATCCTGTCGGTGCGCATTTAAGCAACAAAAGCGAAGACCGGGTCAAAATTGGCGGTTACTGGGAAGGTGTGGAAGAGGGCTGGCCTCAGGCTCATCCTAACGGCTACGGCAAGCTTGGACTGGTAAGAGGTACCCTCGATGGCACGCCTCTGGACAGCCAGTTTCCGATTGCCAAACAGGTGGAGAAAATTATCGGCGAAAACGACGGCCAGCTTTTTGGCAAAAATGCCTATGCAACCGAAGGCTGGTGCGTTTCGAACCGGGGGTGGGAGGCGACCATGACATTCAGTACACTTGGAAGTCAGCAAGTAAAGCTGTTTGATGCAGATTATAAGAACGAAATTATGCAAGCTAAACCCGGTCAGACCATCACCATTGAATTGAAGGCAGCCCTGAACCAGGATTGGAACAAAGCAGATAAAGGCTGGGTGGAAATACGCCATGGGAAAAGTCCTGCCTTCAAACTTGAAGTGATTGAAAGTGGTTCCAATACCGGACTGTTCACAGCAAAATATCAGCTTCCGAAGGGTGAAAATGGTGCCAAGACTGTAGTGTCCTACGGTTACCTGGGGTTTGATAAGAAGGCAACTATTGTCCACAAAAACAATTAAGGATTGGATTTGGCAATAATACATTAAAAAGCAAATGAACCTTGCTGAAATGGCAGATATTTTTTCACCCCAAACCCCTGAAGGGGCTTTTACATTCGAGCAATTATGAGCATTGGTGATAAAGTTTCGATGTTTTGTAACGCAAAACCCATCATTATTGAGCGGGCAAAGGCAATGATTCAGCACGCTAAACTAGCCTTCCGGAAGTCCCCTTCAGGAGATTTAGGGGTGAAAATAAAGAACATAAAAGGAAATTCCTTACCGACATGTCGGGACCAACCGAATCCGCCAGCTGGCGGATGGGTAATGGCTTTGCCGATCTTCGATTCCATACTGAAGTTAAAAAAAATATACTCATGAAATTAGGTCTCTACAGCAAATCAATTTTAAGGATTGTTTTCCTTTTCATTTTCACAATTATTGCAAGTAGCTCTTTCTCACAGAAGAGGGATCTTTCCTGGGAAGAATTAAGAGATCAGTATGAAATTCCCAAATGGTTTGCAGAAGCCCGATTTGGCATTTGGGCACATTGGGGTGCACAGTCAGTTCCTCTGCTGGGCGGTGGGTGGGTTGCAAAACACATGTACATGCAGGACGTTGGAGCTGAGTGGTTTGGTGAAAATGCCTATCCCTATCACTGCAAGACTTACGGCCATCCATCAGAATTTGGCTTTAAGGATGTGATCAACGAATGGAAAGCACAAAACCTGGATACCGATGCACTCATGAAGTATTTCAAGGGACTCGGTGCAAAATATTTTGTTGTGCTGGCCAACCACCACGATCATTTCGACAATTTCAACTCTACCTATCACCCATGGAACTCAGTTAATGTGGGGCCTAAACGTGACATTGTCGGAGAGTTTAAAATATCGGCAAAAAAATATGGTCTTCCCTTTGGTGTTAGCGCGCATGATGTGGCATTTCCAAATTGGTGGAACCCTGCATTTGGTTCTGATGCAACAGGACCAAAAAAAGGTGTCCCCTATGATGTTTACATGACCAAGGAAGACGGTAAAGGGAAATGGTGGGAAGGGCTAGATCCTGTAATTCTATATGGCCTGCCACCCAATAAAAGAACACCGGAGTGGTTAAAGCAGGTTAAAGAGACCTGGGTGCTTCGCCATATTGAGTTGGCAACAAAATACGATGTGGATATGCTTTGGTTCGATTTCAAGGGATTCCCTTATGGAGAAGATGGGAAAGAGGTAAGCCGGGCTTATTATAACTACAGTCTGCAAAAGAATGGGAAAATAAAGGGAATTGTAGCAGGCAAGATCCCAAACGAGCCATCGATCGTCAAAGATGTCGAGCGTGGTTCGGTTAAAGACATCCTTCCAGATCCATGGCAGGGTACGATTACTTTTAGCAAATGGTTTTATAAAGAAGACAAGCCGCTTAAGCACAATGCCAGAACCGTGATTGAAATGATGTCTGACATCATTAGCAAGAATGGTAACCTGTTGCTGAATGTTGAACTTTTTCCCGATGGCACCGTGCCGCCCAAACATAAAGAGATACTTGACTCTATTGGTAGCTGGGTGAACCTCAACAGCAAAGCCATTTATGCCAGCAAACCATGGAAAAAATATGGTGACAATCTAAATTCACGGCTAAAGGCTATGGATGTGACTTTAGCAGGAGAAGCAATAGCTGATGGTCAAAAAAAACAGGCAGTAGAGGAGAATTTCACGGAAAGAACGGTAGAGTCTCCACCCTTTGGCCATGATGAAGTAAGGTATACTACAAAAGGGAATGTTTTATACATTTTTGTGTTAAATCCTGTAGAAGGGTCTATTGATCTGTCTTCATTGGGACTGAAATCAACGCAGGAACCACATAAAATAAGTTCAATAACAATGTTAGGGGGAAAAGAAGAAATCAGTTTTAAGCAAGATAACGTCAAGTTAAGATTAAATATTCCCGGGAAAAGACCAAACAAATTTGCGGCGGTATTTGAGGTGAAAGGAGCTTTATAATTGGTTGCTTTCTAAGATGCCTAGAGAGGAAATTTTTATAAATACATGACAATGAAAAAGATACAAGAGGTTTTACGAAAATTGATGTTATTGTTTCTTTTGATTCCGATTTCAGCAATCTCATTTGGACAGAATCCGCTGTTTGTGGTTGAATCAACCTATTTAACCAAACACGATATTGTCTATAAAACACCTGCTTACGAAGGTTTTGAAGGGTTTCCTGTCGGTAACGGTGATCTTGGTGGTATGGTCTGGAACACCAACAATGGTGTGGAAGTACAGATCAATAAAGCCGACCTGTTTGATCAACCCACTAAAGAATCTTTGGCGACCTTGAGGGGAGGGGCACGGCTGAACATTGACCTTGGCGCTCCCGGGTTTGAATGGATCTACCTGGATGATTTTGATGGCCGTTTATCATTGAAAAATGCCGAGGTGGTACTGAAAGCAAAAACACCCTTTATGGAAAGCCAGATCAACACCTGGGTAACTCCCAATAAAAATGTGTGGTGTTTTCAGATCAAGGCTTCCAGCTTTGATCAATTGAAAGAAGGAACTAAAATGCGCGTTTCGCTCGAACGGTGGGGCAGCAGGGCCTTCCCCGGATGGTACGGTCACTTCTCTAAAGATACCAAGAGCGGCCTGGGAGACGCAAATTCCAGAATTCTTGGAAAAGATCTGGTTTTGGAAGAAGCTTTTCAGGGACTTCATTTTTCGGTGGCTTGCCGGATTCTGGGTGAAGAAACTTCGCAAGAAATAGTCAGTTCTAACCGTTTAGAACTGGAAACGAAAAGCAAACAACCCAATCATAATCTAACAGTGATCGTGTCCATGGTTACCTCTAGCGAGTCGGCTGACCCAACCCGGTCGGCCGTTCAGTTATTGAATGATTTCGAAAAGCTGACGGTACAGAGGGAAAAGGAAGCTCATCAAAAGTGGTGGAGGGATTTCTGGAGCCAGTCTTTCGTCCATTTGGAGAACGACTACATCGAAAACAGCTATTATTTCCGGCGCTACCTGATGGGAAGCTCCTCCAGGGGAAAATTTCCGGTCGCATTCAACGGTGGTCTTTGGACCTGGAACCATGATGTGCGCAACTGGGTAACGCCTCATCACTGGAATACCCAGCAGCAATATTGGGGCCTTTGTGCCCAAAACGATTGCGAACTGATGCTTCCCTACCTGAACACCTATTTCAGGCTGATGCCCCAGGCTGAAGAACATGCCAAAAAGCGCGGTGCAGAAAATTCCATACTATGGAGCGAACCGCATGACTTCTTCGGAAGTATGACGGTGTGGGAACGAGCTGATATGCTTAACGATTTTACTCCGGCCAGCCAGATTGCCGGTTTGTTTTGGGAGTATTATCAATATACCTGCGACAAGAGTTTTCTTGCTCAAAATGCTTATCCTTTCATGAAAAAGGCGGCAGAGTTTTATGTGCAAAAACTTCAGTGGGACAGCCTGAAAAGTGAATTTTTCATTTTCCCATCGCAGCCGTATGAACAACCACGTACCAATCAACTAAAAAATCCGGTTACCGACCGGAATATGATCATAGCGACTTTTTCAAACTGCATAAAGGCAGCCGGAATACTTCGTACGGATAGGGATAAAGTAAAACAATGGCAGTATATCCTTGACCACATGTGGCCACTTCCTTACCGTACAGTTCCAGAATTGGGTGAAGTGATTGACCTTGCCTGGTATCCGGATGGTTCAATCTTTCCAAAAATGGAAGATCACGGAAGGTGGCTCAACATCATGAGCCCAAATACATCCCTTGTTTTTCCGGCAGGCGTTATTGGCATTGATCAGACATCTTCAAGGGAATACAAAGCCGAATTCAATATCGTACGCCATCATTTACCTACGGCAAACGCCATTTCTCCTGAACCGATTGTAGCAGCACGGTTGGGTTTGGGCAACGATGTACTGAAGATGATGCAGAACGGAATACGCAGGCTTCAACATTTTCCGCAGGGATTATTCTACAACATTGACCACTGGTATAACCTCTCTCTTTACATGGATTCGGTCAAAAAGCCGGATATCACCACTCAGCGCGATTATGTGTATGACGAAAGGGCGCACTACCCGAATTTGCTGCCGGCCAAACCATTTATCCAATGCGGTCTGGAACCCCAGAGTATTTACGGGGCTGCCGTCAACGAAATGCTGCTTCAAAGCAACGAAGGGAAAATAAGGATTTTTCCTGCCATTCCGGATGGCTGGGCAACAAGCTTTAAATTATTGGCAAGGGGGGCCTTTGTGGTATCCTCTGTAAGGTTAAAAGATGGTACTATTCCTGGAATCTTTATTGAAAGTCTTAAAGGCAACGAATGCAGGGTTGTCAATCCATGGCCAAATTCCGAAGTCCTGGTAAGGAGTTTGGGAGAGAAGAATAAACAAATCAGCCATAAGATTTTGGAGAAAAATGTGGTAGTCTTTAATACGCTTCCCAATCAAAACTATCTGATTGTACCGAAAGTCAAGGAAGGACAGTTAAAGCTGACTATATATAAGGGCATTCAGAACGATGCTCCAAAAACCTTTTATGAAGCGACACTGGGCAAAAGCAGAAATTTTTAAAAAAGTAGTATTTAAATACGAGAAAATAAATGAAAATGAAGTACTTAAATAATTTTGATCTGGCAATAATATTTTGCATTTTTTTGTCCTTTGATACTATTGCTACCAAAGCTCAGGATTTAAATATTGGCAGCATGATACAACCCATCCCCACAACTGCCAAATTCATCAACGACACCTCCTACATTTGGTGCGGAACCCTGGTGAAATCGCATATCGACAAAAAATACCATCTTTTTTACTCCAGATGGCCGAGAAAATATGGCATGGCCGCCTGGGTGACCAGTTCTGAGGTTGCGCATGCGGTTTCTGATTCTCCATTTGGACCTTTCGAATTCAAGGATGTTGCTTTGCCTCACCGGGGGGCTAAATACTGGGATGGGATGTACACCCACAATCCCACGGTGCATTTCTTCAATGGGAAGTATTATCTCTACTATGCCGGAAATTTTGGCGATGGTAAAATCACCAGTCCGCAACTCAACATGACACACCGCAACAACCAGCGCATCGGGGTCGCCATTGCCGATGACCCCAACGGACCATGGAAACAGTTCGCACAGCCAATCATTGATATTTCTCCGGATACAACAGCCCACGATGCACAGATGATGGCCAATCCATCGGTTACCCAAATGCCGGATGGCCGTTACCTGATGGTTTACAAGGCAGTGGCCAGGAAACGACCACAGCCTTTCGGGGGTCCTGTTGTCCATCTGACTGCCATCGCAGAGAAACCTGAAGGTCCTTTTGTGAAGCAAAACAAGCCAATCTTTACCGCCGAAAATGTTGATTTTCCAGCGGAGGATCCGTTTGTATGGTACCAGGATAATTGCTATTACGCCATTGTCAAGGATATGAAAGGCGCTTTCACCAATGCCGGCCGCAGCCTGGTATTGTTCTATTCCCTGGATGGTTTGGATTGGAAACTGGCCAAACATCCGTTGGTTTCCGCATTGAATATCACATGGGCAGATGGTACAACACAAAAACTACATGCACTTGAACGTCCGCAGCTATTTTTTGAAAACGGTAAAATAGTAGCCTTGTTGTGTGCAGTCAATGAAACTTTAGGGCATTCGTACAATGTGCAGATACCTTTAAAGTAGTCCCAATGCTATTTTATGGAAAAGAAATGATTGAAAAGAAAATACCAATAAAGAAATACAAATAATGCTAACAAGACGCCATTTTTTAGGAACAGCAACGCTTGCTTCATTGGGAATTCCGGTAGCTTTTGCAACCGGATTTAACTTGCCCGGTTACACCGAAATCAACCTTGGAAAGCTATTGCAACCGGTAAAAAAACATTCGGTTTTAAGTTCGCCCGACTGGAATATCTGGGGCGGAAATATGGTTCGCACCCCCGATGGTATTTGTCATCATTTGTTTGCCCGATGGCCTAAGGAGGCAGGGTTTAGTGCCTGGGTGACCCACTCCGAAATTGCTTATGCAACTTCCGATTCACCAACGGGACCTTATAAAATGCAAGATGCTGTTCTGCATCGTCGACCAGGTTTTTGGGATGCCGACAACACACATAACCCCATGATTTTGGAATTCGACGGGAAATATTATTTGTATTACACGGGCAATTATGGTAATGGCGAGTGGTGGGACCACCGCAACCACCAACGTACCGGTGTTGCTGTGGCAGATCATCCCGCCGGACCCTGGAAAAGGTTTGATAAACCAATAATTGATGTCTCGCCCGGTTCGTGGGATCATCTAATTGCCAATTGCCCTGTGGTAACCCGAAACAAAAAAGGCAAATACTTTATGATATACAAGGGGGTTAGCGAAGGAAAGATGCCCTTCGGAGGCAAAGTCAGGATGGGTGTTGCCACTGCCGACAATCCGCTCGGGCCCTGGGAAAAGGAAGCTGTAAACCCGTTCGATCATCCCGGTTCGCATTTTCCTACTGACGACAACGTCATTTGGTTTGCCAACGACCAGTTTTATGCGATTGTTAAAGATTATCGTGGTCTGTTCTCCGGGACAGGTAAACCCACACTTGTACTTTTTCAATCATTGGATGGTCTTAAATGGGAATTGGCCCGCGATTTTATGGTTTCAACCTTCGATGTAAAATGGGAAGACGGAACAGTTACCGAAAATGTTCATCGGCTCGATCAGCCTCAACTCTATTTTGAAGATGAAAAACCTAAAGCACTTTTTCTGGCAGTGAAAGAAAAACCGGATAATGTAAATTCTGATTTGTCCTATAATATTCAAATAGCGCTAAATGGATGATATCTTTATTCAGTATTAAACTATTACAAAGATTTTTATGAAGTTCAAATGGCATTTGGAGAGAAAACCCAAAAACTGAAGGCTTTGGAGCGTCCGCAGCTATTTTTCGAAAATGGAAAGATGGTGGCTTAGCTTTGCGCTGCTAATGAAACACTGGAGCATTCGTACAATGTGCAGATACCACTAATGTCTCGCTAAATATTTAATTATGAAACGAGCATGGACTAAGTCAACAAAAGGCGATGTAAATCAATTTGCGAGTTCCATTCGTACGAACAGATATTCAATAATTTACTAATGTTAATTAATTACGTATGAAAAAGATAGTCCTGCTGATGGTCGTTTTATTGAACATTCAGACCAGCTTTGCGCAATCTTATATAAACCTGGCTCATGGAAAACCGGTTACGACAAGTTGGAATGAAAGCAATCCTTCTAGATTAACTGATGGCAGCCTGACAACAGGATCGGTCAGGTTCGATCCAAAGGGAAAATCACACTGGATTGAAATGGATTTAACTGCTGAATTTAAAATTGGGGGGATGCATGTATTTCTCGACCATGCCGGAATTCTGCCATTGGGAGACTTCTCTTTTCAATACAAGAAATCAGGAAATTGGGTAAGTATCCCTGGAGCGGAATCTAAAAATAATTTTTCGTCTACAGTCGCCTTTGTATTACAGGAACCTCTTTCCTCCAATGAAATTCGGATGTTGGTATCGAGTGTTACGACCTTTGGAATTCTCGAAATCCAGGTGTGGGGAAAAGATGTTCCAGCTCAGCCCTTTGGGCTTCAATTGACCACAGAGGTACCTTTTCAGACTGACAAACACTGGGTTTGCGTCAATCAGGTGGCCTACAATCTGAATGCGCCAAAGGGTTTTACTGTTCCAACAGCTAAAACAAATCTTCCGTTTCTCATTAAAGAAAAAGATTCTGAGAGAGTCGTTTATCAAGGAAAACTGCACAACGGGAAGGGTGATTTTACTGGTTTTAATCCTGTTGGTTTGATGGGAAAGGAGTATTTTATTGTTGTGGAAGGGGATGGATTAAGGTCTGGTGATTCCTTCCCCTTTGTGATCGGCGAACATGCCATTCAGCAGATGGCCTACCAGCCAGCCGTCGATTTTTTTAACGATGCCCGTAGTCTGGTAGGTTCTCATGCATCGGCATACGGAGGAACTGCCTGGCGTGATGGTACCTATTACACCTATGAAGTACCTTCTTTGGTGCTGGTTTATCTATCAGATCCAGAGTCTTTTAATAAAATGCCTGTCACTTTGAACTGGGCTAAGGAGAAGGAGCATCTCTTTTCTCCGGATTTCAAGCCAACCAAAGAACCAAATGACAAAGATGCCCTGTCCACAGCAAAAGCATATTATGCGAAACTTCCTGAACCAAAATCCAGAAACATTCCTGATATTATCCAAAATATTCGATTTGGTACAGGATGGAACCTGCTTGATCCGGTTTCTGCGGATCCATCCGGTGATTTGTTGGGCGAACAACTCCATGGACAGACTATTGAGCAGTTTGCCTGGTTCCTTTTTGGCTATCCTGCATACAAACAATACATTGACAAAGAGTTCTACCAAATGGTGCTTGATTCTACACTCAAATGGTGGCCTGAGTCGGGTCTGTTTGAGGTTCAGACTACTGTGGGGAATGCGAAAGGCCGCCATTGTCCCGGTCATTCCATTTTGCCAAATTTGTTGATGTATGAAGTAGTCCAAAGAGAGAAACTGGAAAGTCCGGAAAAATATCTTGAGGCAGCACAAAATCAAACAAAATGGATAATAGAAAATGCCGAATGGAGCAATCCTGCTTTCACCAAAGGGCAACGAATGAGTGAGCAAAAGCTGGTTACGGGTCTGAGCTTTTTTTTCATGAATTATCCTGGAAAGGCGCCTGCCGGACTGAAACAGAAGTTGGTTGACTGGGCTGAGACTGTTGTCTCCCTTTCAGGCAATATGTGGGATTTTCGGAGGTTCGATAAGGATAACTGGACACTGCCAGGTTACAATGAAGCAGGAAATATTATTGCTTTCCCGGCTTGTGCCTTGTCGGTAGCCATGGTTCTTGATAATGGCAATCTGAAAAATCGCCTTGTGGAGCTAGCCTATGCCCATTACGATAACTTTTGTGGGCGGAATCCTCAGAATGCGCACTGCGCCAACCATCCGGAACTTGGATTTACAGGAATAGAAAAGGCCTGGCCCTTTCCCGATCCGCGCTATGATGTGTGTGCACGGCTGGAAAATGTAAGAGGATCACTTAGTTCACTTCCAGGATCAGAAATGTACCCGTTCAATCCCAATGGACTGCCACGCCATGGAGAAGGATGGACAGTTTACAATGCGGTTTGGAATGTAAGCCTTGCTTATCTGAATTTTTATGAAAATATTTCCGGGTATAAGTTCCTTAATAAAAGTAAAAACTAAAAAGCAGGAGATGAATAAGATTTTTCAGTTTTTCAAACAATTCACCGTTTTTTTAATTTTCATTGGTTCTACAGGCATTGCATTAAGCCAACCGCAGGAGAATGAAAAGCCCGTAACCAAGAAAATCGGTTTTTCCGAACCTGGCAGTTCCGGCATTAGGATACTCGAGAACTATACCGGAATTCCCGATCCAGGTGGTATCCTGGATACCTATGAACTAGCTGTCGGGGATTTTAAAAGAGCTTGTTATTTTAGCGACAGGCAACCTAAAAACAGTTGGGCTGCAGGAGGAAACCAATATGCACCCAATATCCTTTATGAGAATTTTGATGAAATTATTGATGAAAAATACAGTTTTAGAGGAATCTTTCTTGTTCTGGAAATGAAAACTGGTGGGTACCTGGTATTGTTGCCAGTTTCTGGTTCTCAAACCATGTCCTGGATGGAAGCTACAGACCAACACACCTTGAAACTATTCTTTGGAACACTTGGAACAAAACCGGTAACCGGCGATGTTCCGCTGATAGCCTGGAGCAAATCAGATGATGTTTATACAGCCTGCAGGAAGGTCTGGGAACTGGCCATTCGTTCAAAGCCGGTAAATGGCAATACAGACTGGCGTTACCGGAAAAAGTACAATGAGTGCTTCGAATACCTGGGCTGGTGCAGTTGGGAGGAGTACAAAAAGGAGATTAGCAGTGACCTGTTGGTGGATGTAACAAGGAAAATAGAAAACGCTGACATTCCGGTACGTTATATTCTCGTGGATGATGGTCATCAGAATGGTATTGAGGAGGGTTTCAGGTTAAAAAGTTTTGTGCCTGACAGCAAGAAATTTCCAAAAGGTTGGAAACCATTTCTGGATCTTAGAAAAGAGGATAAAATTAAATGGATGGGTATATGGCACAGTTTCGACGGCCTTCAGAACACCCTTCATCCTGACAATGATTTCGGGAAATTAAACAATCATTTGATGAAGGTTACTCCGGCTAATGCCAACGTTAAAACTGGTTCAGCCAAAGTGCAATCTGCAGATAATAAACTGGTTGATGTAGTAAGTTCGAACCAAACCGGAATTGTACCCAGGGATAATCCGAAATCATCCCAGGCATTCTATGACGCACTCATCGGTTCGGTGAAAAAGTGGGGGTTTGATTTTGCCAAGATTGATTACCAGTTGAGAGACCTTTGGTGGTATTCCGGAACTGATAATGCTGTTGCTGCTTCAGCCATGAACCTGTATTCCATGGAGAGCGCAGTCAACAGGGACCTGAATGGATTGATCAACTGCATGGCGCACAATCCAGTCTGCATTTTCAATACCAGGTTCAGTGCCATTACCCGCAGCAGCATGGACTATAAAGTGGGTGATGCTCCCAAAAGCAGGCATCATCTCTGGCAGTCGTATAACAATACTCCTTTGTTGGGTCAAACTGTCTGGGGGGATCATGATATGTTTCATTCTAGTGACCCCTACAGCGGGCGTATGATGGCCGTTTCAAAGGCTATGAGCGGTGCGCCGGTTTATTTGTCTGATAATCCCGACAGGTTTGTCAATGAATACATATTGCCCTTGTGCTATAAGGACGGCGAGCTTTTAAGGCCTATTGCACCTGGCGGGCCTCTGCCGGAATCTTTGCTGTTGCAACCAATGGAAGAGAAATCCCCCTACAGAGTGGTAGCACCTTTTCAGGATGGTTCAGCGGCCATCGTTGTATACAATCTCTACAGCAATGTTAAATTTGATTATTGGACGAAACCAACAGGTGAAGTCGAGATCCAGGCAACGGTCAAAGGTTTTATTTCACCTGAAGACTATACCCATGCTGCGGATATGGTTCAGCCATTTCCAGGAAAATGGCGGATACCAGAAGGGGGCCTTGTCGCCTGGGACTGGTATGACAGAAAAGGTCTCAAACTAGACAAGAAATTTGAATTTGACCTGAATGGATTTTCAGACAAACTATTTATTGTAAGTCCTGTCAAGGATGGCTGGGCCATTATCGGACGTTCTGATAAATATCTTTCCAGCGCCGTAAATGAGGGAATTGTAACTTCACGTAACAGAATGACTGTTACATTGTACGAATCGGGCCCAATTGTGATCTGGTGCGGGAAAGGAATACCGAAATCAAAGGAAAATACACTTGTCGATTTAGGGAACGGGTTTTATGAAGTCAAAATGACTGTTGGAGAAAAAAATAAAAAATTCACTATTGACAGATAAACGAACATGCAGAAATTGTTCTTCACCCAATTTTTACCAAATCATTTTCAGATGAAGATATTCAATGTCATAATAATCAATGTTTTAGTTAGTATTTTATGCTATAGTCAGACTCAGAAACCATTTCTGATGCAGACTGATTTTCATCCTGCCCAAATCTGGTCAGACACCAACGGTAATCCCATCAACGCGCATGGTGGCGGGGTTATTTTCTTCGAAGGGAAATACTATTGGTATGGTGAACACAAACTGGCAGGCAAATCGGAAGCGCAGTTTGCCGATGGTGGTATCCATTGCTATTCATCTGAAGATCTGTTCAATTGGAAAGATGAAGGAATCGTTTTGAGTGTGGATTATCAAGATGAAAAAAGCGATCTGGCTTATGGCTGCATCCTGGAAAGGCCCAAAGTGGTGTACAATGAAAAGAACAAACAATTTGTAGCTTACTTCAAGCTTTACCTCAGGGGAATAGGTTACGAAACCAGCAATGTGGGAGTTGCGGTCTCAGACAAGCCTGCCGGCCCATTCGTCTATCATCACAGGTTCCATGGGGGCGGATCTCCAAAGGGATCCGGAGATTTTTCCATGTTCAGGGACGATGATGGCAACCTGTACCATTTAACTGTTCGCAAACCAGACAAAGCATTTGTCATTGGCAAGTTGGATGGCGACTATTATTATCCTGAAGGTGACTACCAGATTTGCAAGGGAATAGAATTGCACACTGAAGCACCCGTGGTGATCAAAAGAAAAGGGGTTTACCATTTGCTCGGTTCAGGTTCAAGTGGCTGGAAACCCAATGCCGCCCGTTATTACACTTCCAAAAGCATCTTGGGTGAATGGACCTATCACGGAAATCCTTGTCATGGCTACAACAAAATTGACAGTGTTGGTATCGAAAAAACATTCGGAGGACAGTCGTCCTACATCATTCCGGTTCAGGGTATCAGCGACGCGTACATTGCCATGTTCGACATTTGGAGGCCTGAAAATCCGGTCGCCGGAAGATACATTTGGTTGCCCATTGAAATAAAAGAGGATAAGTTTTCAATTACCTGGCGGGATAATTGGAATCTTGATGCTTTTGGACAGTAAAAAACAAATTATTATAGTATGAAAAGACGAAATTTCATGATAAGCACCGGAATGGGAGTTGCAGGGATAGCTTTGGTGAAAGGAAGCCAGGAGGTTGTCGGACAAAGCATATTTCCTTCGCAGCATGCATCTCCCGAAGGTTCATTCATTAAGTTAAATCCGTTGGACAATGGAAAAGCACTGGTAAATCCGGATATGGGATGGACCATGCACTTCTATTCAAATATCATCGATAATTATGGTTCAAAATTGGAGCCCTCTGACACATTGAATGATTTTCCAGGATTGTCAACTGTTTATCTCCGACTTCCCTGGTCGTTTATTGAACAGGAAGAGGGTCGGTTTAACTGGGAAATATTGGATACTCCTGCCCAACGTTGGATAGACAAGGGTAAAAAAGTGGCCTTCCGGATCAGCGCCAGCGAAAGCTGGATGCGTTGGGCTACGCCTGAATGGGTGGCAAAAGCAGGAGCAAAAGGATATGAATGGGGCGGGGGAGGAAAATTTTGGGAACCGGCATACGATGATTCCATATTTCTTGAAAAAGTGGATAGGTTCTTGTCAGAAATGGCTTCGCGGTATGATGGAAATCCCGACGTTGCTTTTGTAGATGTTGGACATTTTGGGTTGTGGGGAGAAGGGCACACTGTCCTGAGTACCAAAATTGAATATGACCTTTCGGTTGCAAAACGCCATATTGACCTTTACTGCAAACATTTCAAAAAGACATTGCTCTGTATTAGTGATGATTTTGCAGGACACGACAAACCGGGCGTTCGTTTTCCAATTACAGACTATGCCTTCTCAAAAGGGGTAACCATCAGGGACGATAGCATTTTGGTGCAGCCACCTCCGCGTTCCTGGTATCATGGCGAAATGGCTCAGCTATTTTGGCCTGCGTTGCCTGTTATTCTTGAACATGAACATTATGGTTCATCTGTAAAAAGAAATGCATGGAGTAAAGATTTGTTGCTGAAGGCGGTTGAAGAATATCACGCCAGTTATATGTCAATCCACTGGTGGCCAAGAATATTGTTGGAAGAGAATCGTGATGTCATTGATAGAATAAATTTGCGGTTGGGATATCGCTTGCAACTTAAATCCATCGCGTGGCCAGAAAAAATTAAACCCGGAGAACCTTTTGAAATTACCCAGTCCTGGACAAATGCCGGAGTTGCCCCATGCTATCCGGGTGGTTATCCCTGTTTGACGCTGAAAGATGAAAAAGGTGGAATTGTATCGGTATTAATTGCCAAAAGCTTGAATTTTAAAGATTTGCAAGTAGCTGATTCACAAAAAGAAATACCTTTGAAGAATACTACTGAATTCACTTTAGCTGCTTCTTTTAAAGACCCTGTAAATACTTTTTTTAGGATTGTAAAACCGGGTAAATATGATTTGTATGTTTCAGCTGGGAAAGCGGACGGAACACCTGTTTTTGAACTTCCATACAATGATAACGATGGGCATAAACGATATAAAATGGGGAGCATTGAAGTTTTAGAAAGAGATTAACACAAGAAAATTTCGATGGAATCCTGCCTGATGGTCCCATGATTACGATCTGATATTGAGTAATATAGAAAAGCTAAATAAGAGAGAAAATGTTTGAAAAGTGCAGATTGTTTGGATTATTGTTGTGGTGTTCATTTTTTCTTTCTGCAAATGCGGGTAAGCATAATTCCAGTCACGCAGGGGCCAGTCCCTTGTTTTTTGATCCGGCGAGCTACGCTGCTCCGGTTATTCAACCGCATAATTTTTTTCATCCGGATGAATTCAAAGTGCGGGATGGTCTCCCAAATTTTTTCGGCAAAGTGAAAAATGGGAAGGCCGACGCCATTCTCTTTTTCGCAGATGGAACCCATCCGTTAGAGGCAGGCGGCAATCTGTATACAGAAGCCATTGCCCGGGCGATGTTGAAAATGAAAAGTCAAGCCGGAGATGTTGTTCATCCATTAATAGCTCCGCTGATTGCCGATAATTGGGAAGATGCAAAAATGGTTGACCATCTGTCTTTTGCGACCTTCAGTCCGGATTGGGAGGCGATTGATCCGGGGAAGATTGAATCCCTGAATCAGTTTTCCGGTTGGTTCCCCTATGTGATGAAGGCTGAAAAGCCCGGTTCATGGATCAAATTCCGGTTCAAAGGAACGATGCTGGGATTTTTTGATATCGGGGGGCCTTAAGTCGGGCAGATTGAGCTGGAACTGGATGGAGTTGCCATGAACCTGGAAGAAAAAAGTTCCATCATTTTTGCTGCAGTACAAGCCAAACCCGGCCCAAAGACAATCAATCGTTTTAACCTTTATTGCAGCAACCCCTACAGAGGCCAATGTTTATTTATCAAAACAGAGCTGGGTATCCATACGGTGGTTTTGAAAATTTCCGTGGAAATTCCAGACAAAGCCAAGACAAACCATTCTCAATATCTGATTACTAAACGCAGTATAACAACACCTTAATGCTCGAACGATTTATGTGCATGTTTGCTATCAATCCAAACGCGCTAAAAAATCAAAAAATTCTCGAAGAACTATTGAATTATGGCACTATTGCCGCTTAAAATTTAACGAACTATTGAGCACAACTAAAAACTAAAGTAATTATGAAAAATAATATAAGCAATAACGTTAAACGATCTTTGATTTTTGCCGCACTGTTGCTTCCGTTAGGTTCAGTTTTCGAAGCTTGCAATGATTCTTCAACAAAAAGATCAGTTGATCTTGAATCCGGATTTATTAAACCTCCTGAAAGTGCCAAGCCTCGTGTATGGTGGCATTGGATGAACGGGAATATCACAAAGGAAGGGATCAGAGCCGACCTCCAATGGATGAAACGGTCTGGTATTGGAGGCTTCCAGAATTTTGATGCTGCGCTTAATACACCTCAAATTGTCAATAAGCGATTGGTCTATATGACACCTGAGTGGAAAGATGCATTTCTTTTCACCACGAAGTTGGCCGACTCGTTAAGCCTTGAGATGGCCATTGCCGGATCGCCCGGATGGAGCGAAAGCGGTGGCCCGTGGGTAACGCCTGCACAAGCCATGAAAAAGTATGTGTGGAGCGAGATCAGGCTTAAAGGTGGTGAACACTTTACTGGCATACTTCCAAATCCGCCAAAAACTATTGGCAAGTTTCAAAACTTAGTACTTAACAATGGAATGAGTGCGTTATCAGAAACTCATCCAACTTCAGAGTTTTATGCCGATATTTCAGTTGTTGCTTTTCCAGTACCTGAGAACGATTTTTCCATGGCGGAACTCAATCCTAAGGTAACTTCGAGTGGCGGAAAATTTGATCTTGCCACCCTCACTGATGGTGATTTGCAAAGGACCACACTACTGCCATCTGCTCCCGAAGGACAAAATGCCTGGATACAATTTGAATTTGCCAAACCCGAAACGGTGCAGTCTCTTTCTATTGTAGGTGGTGGTATTTTAGGTATGTATTCAAGGGGTGTGCCTAAGGCTACCCGGTTTTTAGAGGCAAGTGACGATGGAAAATCATTTCGTACTATTCTTGTCATTCCTCTTAGTCGGGCGGCACAAAGTACGATTACATTCGCCCCGGTTACAGCTAAATATTTTCGCTTCGCATTCCAAAACGCTGTTCCTCCTCCAAACATTTTAGCCGCTAATGGCTTGGGAGGGAAAGGCGGTCCAGCCGCACAAACCGGCACCAAAATAGCAGAACTTGTTCTTTATACAGGCGCCCGGGTAAACTGGTTCGAAGAAAAAGCAGCATTTGCTGCAACAGCTGATTTATATGAAAAGGCCTCTCCAGATGTATCTAATAGTATTCTGAAAGCTGGTTTGGTGGATCTGACATCCAAAATGAGCGCAGATGGCAAACTGGACTGGACTCCGCCAACAGGCAATTGGGTAGTACTGCGCCTGGGCTATTCCTTGCTGGGAAGAAAAAACTATCCTGCTTCTCCTGAAGCTACTGGACTGGAAGTAGATAAGCTCAATGCCGACCATGTTAAAGCATATCTTACAAATTATCTTGATCAGTACGAAGATGCAACCGGCGGTATGATCGGAAAGAAAGGACTTCAATACATAATTACTGACAGTTGGGAAGTAGGCGCCCAGAACTGGACAGACAATTTAATGACAGACTTTAAAAATCTGCGGGGATACGATATGTTTCCATGGCTTCCAGTACTTTCAGGCTACGTGGTAGAAAGCGCCGCAGCAAGCGATAAGTTCCTTTGGGATTTTCGCCGGACTTTGAGTGACCTTTTAACCAAAAATCATTGTAACCAAATGACTACCCTTCTTCATGAGCGTGGCATGGGGCGTTATACTGAATCTCATGAAAGTGGACGCACCTTTATTGCCGATGGTATGGAAGTGAAGAGTCAGGCAGATGTTCCGATGAGCGCCATGTGGACTCCATTTGTCGGGGAAACAGAAGTTGCAACTCGCTATAAAGCTGATGTTCGCGAATCAGCCTCAGTTGCTCATATTTACGGGCAGAATCTGGTTGCCGCCGAATCACTGACTGCGATTGGAACAGCATGGGACTGGTCACCGGAAACATTGAAGCCAACAGCCGATATGGAACTTGCCAATGGCTTGAACCGCTTTGTGATCCATACTTCGGTACACCAGCCGGTAAACGATAAAATTCCCGGTCTCGGCCTTGGGCCATATGGTCAATGGTTCACCAGGCATGAGACCTGGGCTGAACAGGCAAAACCATGGATGACCTACCTTGCCCGCAGTTCGTATATGCTTCAGCAAGGAAAATTCATCGCTGACGTTGCCTATTTCTATGGCGAGGACAATAATATCACTGGTCTTTTTGGAGTCAAATTACCTGATGTTCCTTCGGGCTATAATTACGACTTCGTAAATGCCGACATTATCACAAATATCTTGTCGGTTAATAAAACCGGACAGATAATAACTCCAAGTGGAATGAACTATCGAGTACTGGCTCTTGATACGAATGCCAGATATATGTCGTTGCCTGTCTTGCGGAAGATCAGCGCAATGGTAAAAGCCGGAGCCATTGTTGTGGGTGATAAACCGATTGATACACCCACTCTGAGCGATAACCAGGATGAGTTTAAGACCACAGTCAATGAACTTTGGGCAAACGAAAATGGGGAAAATAATGTTGGCAAAGGAAAAGTCTTTTCAGGAAAGACGATTGCTGAAGCACTTTCTTCTTTAAAGGTTACGCCTGATTTTGAGTATACCAAACCTCAGAATACAACAAAACTTATGTTCGTTCACCGGAAATTGGATGATACCGATATCTATTGGGTGAATAACCGAAATACTAATACCGAAAACCTGGAAGCAACTTTCGGCGTCGAGGGTAAAATTGCCGAAATATGGGACCCTGAAACTGGCGAAATTAAACAGGCATCCTATAACATTAAAGACGGGCGTACAACTGTACAATTGAACCTGAAACCAAGCGATGCCGTATTCGTTGTTTTTCGTGAAAAGGCCAAATCTTCATCTCTGAAATTGGTGCAACCATTAGAAACACAATTGACTTCTATTGATGGAGCTTGGAATGTCAGCTTCCAACCACATCGTGGAGCACCTGCACAGATTGTCCTTGATCAGCTAACTTCATGGAGTGAAAACACCGACCCTGGGGTAAAATATTTTTCAGGAACGGGAAGTTACACAAAAACCATTCAGGCACCGGCCAACTGGTTTAAGGAAGGTTCGCAAATTTGGCTTGATCTTGGTTCAGTTAAAAACCTCGCAGAAGTGGTGATAAATGGCAAATCATTAGGAATAGTGTGGAAAACACCATTCCGGGTGAATGTAACTGAGGCGCTGAAACAAGGTGAAAACGCACTTGAAGTAAAAGTGACCAACCTATGGGTGAATCGCTTAATAGGCGATCAGCAACCAGAAACAAAAACTAAAATCACATACACAACTATGCCGTTCTATGAGGCCAATTCACCATTAAAAGAATCCGGTTTGTTGGGGCCAGTAAAGCTTTTAAGCCTATCAACAAATTAACGATTTGATTTGAAAACCAGTTTTAAATCGCAGTAATTACCTTCGCATGAGAATGCTCAATCCGAATGTCAGATGGCATTTGGGTGGAGATCGTTCAAAATGGAAAATGAATAAAATTATCAATAAATGTTTACCATATAAACAAAGCTAAACTATTGTGAATTATAAAACCATATAAAATGAAACCCATATGACAATTTATTTACACCCGAGAGCATGAAAATTGGGTGCGGGTGCGAGAGGTGACCTTTTATTGAGGATTCGTAATTTAGTACTGGCATAAGCCACATGACTAATCAAGGCGAATGCGATGGAATCACCTCAGGTATCATTTAAGCAAGTCGTGTCGCGTGGATGCGGACTTGATGTACACAAAAAGGTAGTTGTTGCTACCATCGACGGCGAAGGAATCAAGAAACAAACTCGAGAGTTTGGAACCGTCACGAGTTCTTTGAAAGAATTGAGAGATTGGTTAATGGAGCATGGGGTTACGCATGTAGTAATGGAGAGTACGAGTGTATTCTGGAAACCCGTTTGCAATGTATTGGAACCTGCAGAACTAACCGTTTGGATAGTGAATGCGGCGCAGGTGAAATACGTTCCAGGACATAAAACGGACAAGCAAGACAGCGCCTGGCTCTGTAAGTTGTTGCTTGCAGGACTACTTAAACCGAGTTACATACCGGCCAAGGAGCAGCGGGAATTACGCGATTTAACACGTTACCGGACCACTTTGATACAAAGCAATGCCTCGAATAAAAACCGGATTATCCGGATTTTGGAGGATGCCAATATCAAGTTATCGAGCGTGTTGAGTTCTACAAGTGGAGTAGTAGGTACAAAGCTGATAGACAAACTCTGCGAGGGCAAAGAAATAACAATGCAGGATGTAGAAGATGTCTATCACAAAATGCTGGAGGCAAGCAAGGAGGAAATCTATGAAGCATGTCAGGGGTTTATCACAGAGCACCATGTTTGTATGCTTCAAATTATCCGCCAAGAGATTGCCGCCACACTGCAAACCATTGAGAAATTGAATCAACGGATAAAAACAGTTTTGTCGCCTTACGAGAATGCGTTGGAATTACTCAAAAAGGTTCCTGGAATTAGTTCCAAGAGTGTTAAAGACCTTGTAGCCGAAATAGGTTTGGATATGAGTGTTTTTCCAGCAGAAAATCATTTATCCTCTTGGGCAGGAATGGCTCCCGGTAACAGCGAGAGTGCCGGTAAAAAAAAAGCGGACGAACAACTCAGGGAAACAAGCAAGTAAAATCAGTACTGACAGAAATTGCCTGGGCGGCAACAAGGACAAAAAACACATTTTATCACGCAAGATATCATAAGTCGGCAGCACGACGAGGCAAAAAAAAGAGCCTTAACAGCAGTAGGAAATTCGATCCTGAAGTCTGTCTTCCATATTCTGAGCGATAAGTGTGAATACAAAGTACTTGGTGCCGAGTATTTGATCAGCAGAACAGAAGCCAAACGAAAGGCATATCTAAAAAGTGAACTTTCAACGCTGGGATATGCCGTGGAGTTAAAGAACTCCCATCTATCAAAAAAGCTGGATAATAAGAATCCATACAAAGGTCGATTTTTTCTGGCACCCGTTGTTTTAGAACAACATCTAAGCCGATTATGAAACTGACCTCAACGGCTAAGTACCCAAGAGTGTGATTCGAACACGTATATGAAATTTTATAACTCTTAGCTGTTCTATAATTTGTTCCATTAACCATGCGTTTGCCTTAATGACAAGTGCTCTCTTTTTAGTTCACAAATTATTGAAATTGATAACAATCGGGCTCTAATCAGCTCATTTATTATAAACTATTTAGGTATGAAAATTATTACATTAAACAAACTGTACACATCAGGCAAATACTTAGAGCTATTCCTGCTGTATTTACTCCTTACTTCCAGCTCTGTCTTTCAATCCGATAATCGAGAAAATATTGAATTTAAAGATGGTAACTATAGATTGCAGATTGATAAAGTGAATTTGAGTTTTGGCTTCATTCATAAAAGTGGAAAAATTCTTGTTCCAATTGATACTATATCAGGTTTGTTTATTAACGAAAGCCCTGTTTTTAGTGCGGAAGTTCAATCAAGATCAGCCAATAAAATAATTTTCAAGGCTACAACAAGAAAAGGAGAAAAAGCTATGGTAGATATCACTTTCAAAAATGGCATTACAAAATTTATGGTGACTCCTTCAATCGGAAAAATGAATAAGGTTTCGCTTCGAGTGGGAGGAATGCCGGTAGCTCATGGTTTGGGCGATGCAGGTGCATTTGGAGAGAGTTTTAATTTAGTTGAAGAAGAAGCAAAAACATTCGATATTGTAAATAATGGAGGCATAAAACGTTGGTTGAGTACATTTACAATTTTTCCCAAAAATCAGTTTGCCGGTGTATTTTTTAACCGTGGAAAAAAGAGTGTGGTTTTAAGTGAAAATACTTATCAACTAAATACAACAATTGAAGGGGCATCGACTTTCTTTTTCTTCGTGGGAACAAATAATGAAATCTATGCGAATTATAAAAATGTTAGAAACCAAGCAGGATTTGAAGACATTAAACCAAAATCGAGATTATTCGAACTGGGCTGGGAGTCTTGGGATGCCCTGGGCTGGAATACAAATCAGGAAACCGTAAAAGAGATTTTGGCAAAGTTCCATAAGGAAGGTTACCCAATTCGGTGGGCAGTAACAGGTTCCGGTTTTTGGGATGAAGGTGGAACAACCACAAGCTTTGGAAAGTTCGGAACAAAATTTCCAAAGCCGGTTGAGTTTAGAGACTGGATGCACAAAAACGATATATACTGGATGATTGGTTTGCGAACCAATTTAGTTCCTTCGGGCGGGCCATATTATCCGGTAACTGAAAAACGAGACAAAAATCTAAAAGTGCGTTCGTTTTATGGGAATAATTTATCTGATGAAGCTTTGGCTAAAAATCTGCTATTGACTGATGAAGAAGGAAAACCATTAAAAATTACTTCCAGAATTTTTCCTATTGTACCCTGTTATTTAATTGATGGAAATAGACATGGAGCTGCGGAGTGGTTTCAGGGAAACTATGCAAAATGGAAAGTTGATGGAATTAAAGAAGATACCATGATGGATTTGGGTGAAGAAACGACAATATTCAACAAACCAATTGCCAGGATTGCCTCCGAGGGAGCTTTGGTAATGGCAAGGTGTGGTGAGTTTTCTGCTCCGGGCACATTACTTCGAATCAACGATACCAATGTTGGAAATATGTCGAAACGAGCACCAATAAACTATTTGCAATATGCGGCATGTGGAGCTCCCAACGTTTATTCCGATGTTGCTGGAGTTCATAATATGCATAATTTGAACGAAATAGATGCTTCCATTCGGCATTCATGGCTACTTTCTCTAACTGCAGGAATGGCTGTTGGTGCTTTTCCTGATAAGTGGGACGGGGAAAAACAAACTGCTTTTAAAAAAGCTATCGATTTTCATTATTCCCTGGTACCGTATCTTTTTAGTGCAGCTATGAAATCGTATGAAACAGGTTATCCATATACCTTAACTCCACTGAGTATCGCATTTCAAAATGATGAGAATGTTATGGAACTGGAAAATTTTCAGTGGATGATTGGGAAATCAGTTTTGGCGACTCCAATCTTGAAAAATCACAAAAGTGGTAAAATGGGCATTTATTTACCTGAAGGAAAGTGGTTCGATTGGGAAACACAGGAAGAATTTACGGGGCCTCGCACATTGGTTAATTACGAAATAGCTTTAGATAAAACACCGTGCTTTGCTGGTGGTGATGGAATTTTATTGTTGAGAAATTCTGATGATCAGAATTTGAAAGTTCGCGTATACGCTGTCAATAAAAAAGTAAAAGCAGAATTTTTCTCATTACAATATTCAAACAAATATGAAATTGAAGTTTTAGAAACTGATTTAAATAAAGCTGAGGTTTGGGATAATACCTCCAAACAGAAAATAGATTATCAGAAAGAGAAAAATTACATAGAATTTGAGATAGTCGAAGGACACAATTATAGTGTTAGGTAAATTATGTCGTGATTTTTCGAAAGAGTCGAAATATAAAAAACGTCAATAGAAAAAGATAAAAATGAAAATACAACTGTTACAAATTATCACCCTTCTGTTTGTTCTCGGTTGCACTTCAAATAAACCAGTATTTATTTTAAACAACAAAGGAGTTGAAGCACAGGTAATGCAATTGAAAAATAGCCAATTGGCATATCTGATAAAGAAGGATGGACTAATTGTTATTGATACCTCTTTATTGGGTATTATCGTAAATAAAAAAACATTGGGGCATTCCTACAATGTGCAGATACCGTTGAAATAGAATAAACAGCAGATAATTTGGATTTTTCATAAGTCAGGCCGTCTGCAACCTGAAAGAAGCAAAACTATTCGTTTGCCTTAATGCATTAGGCGCAAGAAACAACTAGTCAATAAACCGGATCACCAGTTTTTTTAAATGGTTTTTGGTGGACTATTCCAAATAACCGGCAGCAGTTATCAGATTGAATGATTTAACACAAACAGTTATGAAAAAATCGAATCAACACTCATCCGGACGACGTACATTTTTCAGGACATCAGGCGTAGTAATTGCCGGCTTGGGCTTGCCAATTGCCGGGATAGCAGCGACCGAAAGCAATCAGTCAATTGGTAGTCAGATACCTGATTCCGTGCTGCCTGTGGTAGATCACCAGGTTGATTATGTTGTGGTGGGTGGAGGTATCGCAGGAACCTGCTCTGCAATCACGGCAGCAAGGGCCGGATTGAAGGTAGTCCTTGTTCAGGACCGTCCGGTACTGGGAGGTAATGCATCGAGCGAAGTACGCCTTTGGATACTTGGCGCCACAAGTCACATGAACAACAACAATCGGTGGGCCCGCGAAGGCGGGGTGCATGAAGAGCTTCTAGTGGAAAATATGTACCGCAACAAGGAGGGAAACCCTGTTTTCTTTGATGTACTGCTTATCGAGAAAGTTTGGGCTGAACCCAATATTACTTTGCTCTTGAATACAGCTGTGTACCAGGTTGAAATGGGCAAACGCAGCCAAATAGCGAAAGTTGTGGCATTTTGCAGTCAAAATGCAACCCATTACGAAATCAGTGCACCTTATTTTTGTGATGCGTCGGGAGATGGTATCCTGGGATTTCTTGCAGGTGCGGCATTCCGGCTTGGGGCAGAAACATCTGAGGTGTTTGGGGAGAAATTTATCATGCCGGATGATTACGGAAAATTGCTGGGCCATTCCATGTATTTTTACAGCAAGGACGCCGGCGTTCCGGTAAAATATGTCGCCCCGGCATTTGCACTGAAAGATATTCCCAAAAATATCCCCCGTTACAGAGACATTCACCGTGACTCGAGCGGATGCCGACTTTGGTGGCTGGAATGGGGTGCTGAACTGGACCGTGTTTTTGATTCAGAACAGATTAAAAATGAACTCTGGAAAGTTGTTTACGGGGTTTGGGATTACATAAAAAACTCTGGAACTTTTGAAGATGTTGATAACCTCACCTTAGAATGGGTGAGCACCATCCCGGGGAAACGTGAAAGCCGCCGGTTTATTGGTGATTATACTTTGATCCAACAAGATATAATCAATCAAACCCATTTAGAGGATGCCATCGCCTACGGCGGATGGGCCATCGACCTTCACCCGTCGGACGGGGTCTACAGCAGCTATCACGGCTACACACAATACCATAGCAAAGGAGTTTATACCATACCTTACCGCTCTATCTTCAGTCAAAATATTTCGAACCTTTTTTTTGCGGGAAGGCTAATCAGTGTTTCGCATGCGGCGTTTGGCTCCACCAGGGTTATTTCGACCGGTACATTGTGTGGACAGGCAGCAGCACTGGCAGTACGGCTCTGTTTAAAAAACAAAATTTCCCCCCGGGAGATACTTGGGAAAAATCGGATTGGGGAACTTCAACGTGATTTGATTCAAACAGGTCAATATATTCCCGCTGTACTGTCAAAACAGGAAGATGACCTGGTTCATCTTGGCGGAATAGTTTCCAGCTCAACTTTTAAGTTCTCCGAGCTTCCACACGATGGAACGTGGTTATCCCTGGTAAGGGATTCGGCCATGTTGCTTCCTTTTGCGACGGGTAAAGTTCCTAAACTGACCTTCAAATTTAAGGCAGATGTGCCCACCTCCATAAAAGTCAGTTTTTGTGTGAGTACGCGGTTGGGCAACTTCACTCCTGATTCATGCCTGGCCACAAAAGAAGAGAGCCTCGCTATTGGTACTTCTGAAATTGAGCTGGATTTTGATGTTTCGTTGACCGACCCCCAGTATGGATTTGTTTTGATCCATGCGAACAATAAAGTTTTTATCGCTCAGTCTGATATCCGGGTTACTGGTGTATTGTCCCTTTTTAACCGTGGAAATCAAAAAACAGATGAACATTTTGGTATAGAGGAAATTCCGTTTTTTGCACCTGGCCGCAGGCCGGACGGAAAGAATTTTGCAATGAAAGTAAATCCCGGATTAAAAGCATTCGAAGCGGAACAATTAAGAACTTTTGTTTACAGGCCTGCGGGTGGCAAAACCAATGCCTGGGTCTCAGCGTTATCAGACGAGCATCCGGTACTTCAAGTGAAATGGGATTCTCCCCAATTGGTCAAGTCAGTGGTATTATGGTTTGACACTGATTTTGATCATGCCATGGAATCCTGCCTGATGGGTCATCCGGAAAATGAGATGCCATTTTGTATTAAGTCTTACAAAATTGTTGATGATCAGGGAAATACCATCCACGAAACTACTGATAATCACCACTCACGCAATATAATTCGTTTTGAAAAAGGCGTTCAGACATCGGCTCTGACGGTACGTTTTGATCGTAAATTGGAAAACGTTCCAGTTTCTCTTTTTGGATTGCAGGTGTTTTAATCAGCAAAATCGAAAAAAAAGGCATGTAAAAAAAGCCTGTTTGTTCGATGAATACGATCTGATATTCAGTAATATAAAAAAGCTAATTGAGAGAGAAATGTTTGAAAAGTGCAGATTGTTTGGATTGTTGTTGTGTTGGTCATTTTTTCTTACTGCAAATGCTGGTGATCATAATTCGAGTCAGGCAGGGGCCAGTCCCTTGTGCTTTGACCCTGCGAGTTACGCTGCTCCGGTTATTCAAACGCATAATTTTTCCCATCCGGATGAATTTAAAGTGAGGAATGGTCTCCCAAATTTTTTCCGCAAAGTGAGTAATGGGAAAGCCGTCACGATAGGTTACCTGGGCGGAAGCATCACCCGGGCAGATAACCAGTACCGTTTACAGTCGGCAAAGTTTATCCAAAGTATGTTTCCGGGCATAAAAATTACCGGCATCAATGCAGGAGTTTCAGGAACAGGAACAGACCTGGGAGCCTGCCGGCTTTACGATCAGGTGCTGAAATACAATCCTGACCTGATTTTTGTTGAATTTGCGGTAAACGGAGCTTTCCCCGACGGAATGGAGGGTATCATCCGTCAGATTTGGAAATACAATCCCCGCACGGACATCTGCCTGATCTATACCATTGCTGCGGGTCAATCGAAAAGTTATGCAGCGGGGAAAGTTCCGGAGAATATCCTGAAATTGGAAAAAATCGCTGATCATTATGCCATTCCCTCCGTACATATGGGGCTTCAGGCTTCCATTTTGGAGAAGCAAGGAAAGTTAATCTGGAAATCAGACCATCCAATGAAGGGCGACACCATTCTCTTTTCCGCCGATGGAACCCATCCGTTGGAGGCAGGCGGCAATCTGTATGCCGAAGCCATTGCCCGGGCGATGTTAAAGATGAAAAGTCATGCAGGTGATGTAGTTCGCCCAGTAACAGCTCCGTTGATAGCCGATAATTGGGAAGATGCAAAAATGGTTGACCCACTGTCTTTTGCGACTTTCAGTCCGGATTGGGAGGCGATTGATCCGGGGAAGATCGAATCCCTGAATCAGTTTTCGGGTTGGTTTCCCCATGTGATGAAGGCCGAAAAGCCGGGTTCCTGGATCCGATTCAGGTTCAATGGAACGATGTTGGGAATATTTGACATCGGGGGGCCAGAAGCAGGTCAATTGGAGTTGGAGCTGGACGGAGTTTCCATGACGCTGAAAGAGAGGAGTCAGATCAATTTTGTTGCAGGAAATGATCCTGCTGATCCAAAAGTGATCAACCGTTTCAACCGGTATTGCAACAACCGGTACAGGGGACAATGTGCTTTCGTCAAAACCAAACCCGGAAACCATACCGTCATGCTGAAAATCTCCAGTGAGATTCCTGACAAGGCCAAAATACTGGGGGATAAACAGCAGGAGGATATTTCCCAACATCCTGAAAAATACAACCGTTCGGTTTTCTATTTAGGGAAAATTTTGATTCGGGGGGAAATGATGAAATAGAAAACCATTATGATGGATTTAATTGAACAAAACAATTTTCTCATAAGATGATACAGCTCAAATTCAAAATATGGCAGATGGTGTTAAGTGTAACATCGCTTATCTTGGTTGCAGAACCCTATTCTACCAATGCCCAACAATCCCCAAACATTCTCTGGATCGTTGCGGATGATCTTGGAGTAGAACTGGGTTGCTATGGAAATGCAGAGGTCAAAACGCCCAATATCGACCGCCTGGCTTCGCAGGGGGTGCGGTTTACCAATGCACAGGCAGCATCACCAGTTTGCTCTCCCAGTCGTTCGTCGCTGATTACAGGCATGTATCCTCCAAGCATCAATTGTCAGGATCACAGGACTATCGATATGACCGAACTCCCCAAGGGGATTCGTCCAATTACAGAATATTTCAAAGCGGCAGGCTATTTTTGTACGAATGGCAGTGCCCTGGACAGGTCGAAACCGGGAAAAGAAGACTATAATTTCAAGTCAGGGAATTTGTACGATGGCACCGATTGGGCACAACGAAAACCCGGACAACCCTTTTTTGCACAGGTACAGATTTATAACCCCCACAGACCTTTTGTCCACGATCCTGACAATCCGGTAAATCCTGACCATGTTCATATGCCTGCCTGTTATCCTGATCATCCTTTGCTTCGTGCCGATTGGGCGATGTACCTGGAAAGTATTCAGCAATGCGATAAAATTGTGGGTGAAATTTTAGATCGGCTGGATGAAGATGGTCTGGCCGAAAACACCATTGTAATTCTCTTTGGGGACAATGGTCGTCCGCATCTTCGGGACAAACAATTTTTGTATGAGGGTGGGTTAAATGTGCCGCTGATTGTTCGCTGGCCGGGGAAATTAAAACCAGGGAAGGTGGATGAGCAACTGGTGAGCTTGATTGATGTTTCTTCCACCTCCATGGCAATGGCCAATATCCAGGTACCCGGGTACATGCAGGGAAATGTGTTCATGGGAGAAAATGCAGCGAAGCGCAAATACATCTTTGGCTTTCGTCAGCGGATGGGCGATGCAGTGGATGACAGCCGGAGCATTTCGGATGGCAGGTACAAATTAATCTGGAACCGGATGCCCAAAGTTCCATGGATGCAAATGAGTGGCTACAAAAAAATGGATTACCCAGCCTATGCACTCTATTATGATCTGCACAAACATGGGAAACTTGCTCAGCCATTCGATCGGTTCATGGCCTTGCAAAAACCGGAGATTGAACTATACAATTTAGTGAATGATCCGGTGGAAATCAATGATTTGGCTGAGGATCAACGATTCAGGGGAATCAGGAATGAATTGTACAACACCCTGGTTGATAGCCTGAAGCAATTTGAAAAGAACATGGTTCCGGAAAAACCGGAAACCATTCAAAAAGCAAAGGAGAGTTCGGCAAGTTATTTCAAGGCAGGTATGAAAAAGATTGGACTGAGTGATCAGTCAACGGATGAAGAAATTGTAAGATTCTGGAAAACCAAACTCTTTTAGGACAGGGAAACTTTTAATTCTTCAAAGTATGGACTTGAAAAGACTTTTATTGGCTTGTATGGGCACAATGATACTGGGATATGCTTCACCCGTCGCAGGGAAAGAAGCCAAAAAACCCAATATCATCGTGATCCTTGCCGATGACATGGGTTATTCCGATTTGAGTTGCATGGGAAGCGAAATTCCCACCCCCAACATTGACGGGCTGGCCAAAAACGGGGTATTGTTCACGCACTTTTACAACGCAGCCAGATGCTGTCCTTCGCGGGCAAGTCTCCTGACCGGATTGTACCAAACCCACGCCGGGATGGGGAATATGAATACCACAAAATTAGAGGTGCCCGAATACCGCGGAACATTAAGCCGAAATGCCGTAACCATCGCTGAAGTGTTGAAAGAGAATGGCTACCGCACCATTATGACCGGGAAATGGCATGTGGGAGATGAACCCGACAATTGGCCAATCCGACGTGGATTTGAACGGTTTTATGGCATTCCTGCGGGCGGGGGAATATATTTTCACCCATCCAAATTTATAGATCGCCCCATTTATTTCAATGATAATGAAGTAAAACCGGATTCGGGCTGGTTTTCGACGGATGCATTCAACGAGTATGCCATCCGATTTATAAAGGAAGCAGTTGCCGGGAACAAACCTTTCTTTTTGTATCAGGCGCCTATCGCACCGCATTATCCGCTCCAGGCAAAGGAAACAGATATTGTCCCGTTCAAAGGGAAATACGATGCAGGTTACGAAACCATTCGGAAACAGCGGTACCAAAGGCAACTGGAACTCGGTGTAATTTCTAAGGTTACCCCGTTGTCACCGGGAGATTTTCCGGCATGGGCCGATGTGGAAGACAAAAAGA
Organism: Tangfeifania diversioriginum; assembly: GCA_945873105.1. Lineage (GTDB taxonomy): Bacteria > Bacteroidota > Bacteroidia > Bacteroidales > Prolixibacteraceae > CAINVV01. The sequence goes on along the minus strand of CAMCBW010000004.1, from coordinate 29,683 downwards.
CAGAATCCCGGAAAATGGAAGTTTATGCAGCTCAAATAGCATGCCTCGACCAAAACGTGGGTCTTTTGATCCAATGCCTGAAAGATTTGGGCATTTTCGAAAATACGGTCATTATTTTTCTCTCAGATAACGGCGCTTGTGCAGAGGAAGTTAATAAGTCGAAGGGAGTTCAGATTGGCGGTGCAGACTCTTTTGTTTCCTATGGGAAAAACTGGGCCAATGTCAGCAACACCCCTTATCGGTTGTACAAAAGTTTTACCCACGAAGGAGGCATACTCACCCCCATGATTTTTTCCTGGCCCAAAGGACTTCAGAATCCTGGTTTGATTACGGCTGAACCGGCCCATATCAACGACATCATGCCTGTTTGTCTGGAACTGGCTGGTGCGAAATATCCAAAATCTTATGCCGGAAACAAAATTTATCCGTTGGATGGTCTGAGTTTCCTGCCAATTCTTTCCGGAAGGGAACAAAAAACCAGTCGTGCTTTTTATTTTCAACACGAAGGAAATGAGGCAATCCGAAAGGAGGATTGGAAATTGGTTAAGCGTTTTGCAAAAGACTGGGGACTATTTTACATGAAAGATGATCCAGCAGAAATGAACGACCTCAGTAAGGTCGAATGGTCAAAGCAGCAAGAGCTGCTCAAGGATTACAACAATTGGGGTAAAGAATATGGTGTATTACCATGGCCAATCAAAAGATAATTGTGGAAAAATGGAATGTTGAAAATGTTGAAATTGTTCATAAACACCGCGCATAATTTTTCAAAATGATACGATTTATAAAGTTCATCTGTTTGTTGGTTTTCGGGTTATTCATCTTTGCAACAGGTGCAGCATTGGCCCAGTTGCCTGGTCTTGCATCGTATAATATTCTCTGGACTACCCAAAGCCAAAACTCTTCTGAATCGATGCCCTGTGGGGGTGGCGATATTGGCCTGAATGTTTGGGTCGAAAAGGGCGAAATCCTGTTTTACCTCTCCCGTAGTGGTGCCTTTGATGAAAACAATGTATTTCCAAAACTGGGAAGGATAAGGCTGAAACTGACTCCAAATCCTTTTGAGGGTGGTGATTTCAGGCAGGAACTGAAACTGAAGGAGGGGATGATTGAAATTTCAGGAAACAAAGCGGGCCAAAGTTCGCTGGTTAAAATCTGGGTGGATGTTTTCCGGCCGGTGGTGCATGTGGAAACCAAATGCAACCAGCCGGTTACCCTGGAAGCCACCTACGAGAATTGGCGAATCAATGACCTGGAGTGGAGCAATCCAAAGATGACCAATGCCAGTTTGGGTTTTCGGGATGCCCCGGTGAAGGCGGTGATCCGAAAAGATTCGATCAGTTTTGATGGGAACAGGGTCCTCTTTTACCACCGCAACCGGGAGGAGTCCCTTTTCGATTTCACCGTACACCAGCAGGGACTCGATCCGGTCAAGGAACAGCTTTGGAATCCTTTGAAGAACCTCAGCTTTGGCGGTTCCATGCGTGGCGAAAATATGAAGCCGGCAGGAACTACCTCCGGAAAATATGCCGATACTGATTTTAAGGGATGGAAGCTGAAAAGCACTAAGCCAACTAAGAATAGTCATTTGGAAGTTTTTCTGCACATCGACAATGCACCTTTCACGGACGCTTGGAAGAAGGGATTGGTGAAAATTGAAACTGAAGCTACCGCCACGCAAAAAACAGCCAGTGCGAAAACCCTGCAATGGTGGAACGATTTCTGGAGCAGAAGTTTCATCTCCATCTTTCCTGGTAAAGCCGATGCCGCATCCCTCGCATGGCAGGTGGGACGCAACTACCAGCTTTTCCGCTACCAGCTGGGGTGCAACGCATTCGGCAAATATCCCACCAAATTCAATGGCGGACTCTTCACTTTTGATCCCGGCTACGTAGACCCCAGCCTCCCCTTTACCCCTGATCACCGCAACTGGGGTGGTGGCACCCATACTGCCCAAAACCAGCGGCTGGTCTATTTCCCGATGTTCAAAAGCGGCGATTTCGATATGTTGCCTTCGCAACTCAATTTCTATCTGCGGGGGCAGCGTAATGCCGAAATCCGCACCGAATTTTATTGGGGCCACAAAGGAGCATCGTTCACCGAGCAACTGGAGCAGTTTGGTCTGCCACTGGCCACCTCCTATGGATGGAGTCGTCCGGATTATTTTCCAAAAGGAGTAGAGTACAATTTCTGGCTGGAGTACCTGTGGGATACCCAGATGGAGTTCTGCCTGATGATGCTGGATGTGGAGCGCTATACCGGGGAGGATATCTCGAAATACATCCCCTTTATCGAAAGCTGCCTCACCTTTTTCGATGAACACTACCAAAAGGAGGCCCTTTCCCGCAGCCGCAAAGCTTTGGACGGGGATGGGAAGCTGATTTTGTACCCAGGCACCGGAGCCGAAACCTACAAAATGGCTTACAATTCAACCTCAACCATTGCAGGCTTGCACACCGTGCTTACCAGGATGGTTGAACTTCCTGGTAAGTACCTCTCCGAACCACAGCGCAAGCATTGGGAAGAGATGCTCAAAAGAGTTCCATCCATCGCCTACCGGGAGATGCAGGGACACAAAACCATCTCACCGGCATGGACCTGGTCTCGCATCAACAACCAGGAGATACCGCAATTGTACCCGGTTTATCCTTACGGGATGTATGGCATCGGAAAACCCGACCTGGAGGTGGCCATCAACACCTGGAAATATGGCACCGATCTGCCCATTCAAAAAAACCACATCAGCTGGCACCAGGATGCCATCTTCTGTGCGCGGCTGGGATTGACAGAAGAAGCGGCTGCAATTACTGTTAAAAAACTTCAGGATTCGCAACGGAGATATCCAACCTTCTGGGGTCCGGGACATGATTGGGTTCCCGACCACAACTGGGGTGGCAGCGGAATGATTGGCCTTCAGGAGATGCTGATGCAAACCAATGACAAAAAAATCTACCTCTTTCCGGCCTGGCCGAAAGAATGGGATGTCTCCTTTAAATTGCATGCACCTTATCAAACTACCGTGGAAGGGGTTTTGGAGCAGGGAAAGGTGATTTCGTTGAAGGTTACTCCCGAATCGAGGAGTAGTGATGTTGAATTGATGCTAAAATAATCATACCATATGAGAAACTCCATTTTGATTTTATTGGCTGTTTTGATGCTGGCTTTCGTCTCCTTCGGACAGAAAAAGGTCAAAACCCATCTTCCGGCTACGCAAAAAACTGCCGCCCTGGCTGAATGGGAAAGCCTTCGTTTCGGGGCATTTGTCCATTTTAACGACAATAGCTGCCTGGTTCGGGAATTTTCGAAGAACACGGATCCTGCCATTTTTAACCCGGTCAACCTGGATTTTGATGCCCTGATGTCCACCTTCCAAAAAGCTGGCGTAAAATATGCCGTACTTACTACCCGCCACACTTCCGGATTTTGCTTGTGGGATAGCAAAATGACAGGATTTGATGTGGCAAACAGCGACAGCATCATCAAGTTGGGGAAACTGATATGGGGGAAAAAGTAAAAATATGGCTAAGATAACGCTTCGAATTGTCGCTGCATTGCTGTTGTTTTCTGTGCAACAGGTGGTTGCGCAAAAGACAGGAATGATGTACGCCGATACAACCCGGCGCGGAATCCCCTATTCCAAGAATCCGCATGTGATCTGGTTTGGTGGAAGGTACCTGATGTATTCGTCTGTTTTGCCGATCCGCGGGAGTGACTCCCGTGAGATTGAGATTACGGAAAGCAACGATCTGATCCATTGGAAGAATGTAGGAATGATGTGCATCTCCGAAGCGTATGAAAAGAATGGAATTAGCGCGCCGGGGGTTTTGGTAATAGACGGAAAGGTGCATGTTTTTTACCAAACCTATGGGAATGGTATCAATGATGCCATTTGTCATGCCATTTCGGACGACGGAGTCTCCAATTTCAGGAGGAATCCGACCAATCCTGTCTTCCGGCCCGATGGCGGATGGAATTGCGGCAGGGCAATTGATGCGGAGGTTTTTTTCTACAAGGATCAGTATTTTCTCTACTATGCCACCCGCGACCCAAAATTCAAAATCCAGTTGCAGGGTGTAGCGACTGCTCCGGCCAATACCAATTTTAACCGGGAAGCGTGGAGACATATTTCAACAAATGGCCCTATCCTAAAACCTGAGTTGCCCTGGGAGGGTGAATGCATCGAAGCGGCATCCATCATTCACAGAAACGGAAAATTGTACATGTTCTATGCCGGTGGATACAACAATTGGCCCCAGCAGATCGGTGTGGCTGAAAGCAAAGACGGAATCAACTGGAAACGGATGTCTGACAAGCCAATTCTGGCCAATGGCCTGCCGGGTGAATGGAACTCCAGCGAATCCGGTCATCCCCATATTTTCGACGACGGCATGCGCACCTATCTTTTTTTCCAGGGAAACAACGACCAGGGCAAGAGCTGGTGGATTTCAAATGTGGAGGTGTACTGGAACAAAAGTGGACCATATTTAAAACAGTAACTTGATCATCAGTCAGGAAAAAAAGCATCAAAAATTTGACCATTAAAGCGTTGTAACGAATGAATAAAGTTGGATTTCTGCTGATTACCCTCACGGTGTGCGGATGGGTAAATGCCCAGTGCCCTGCACCAAAAGCCTTCACCAATCCGGTCATTACCGGTTTTTTTCCTGACCCTTCCGTGGTTCGAGTTGGAGATGATTATTACTGTGTCAATTCCACCTTTGAATATTTTCCGGCCATTGTTATTTCGCACTCCAAAGATCTGGTCAACTGGCAACAGATTGGCCACCTGTTTTCGAAAAGCGAAGAACTCGACCTAAGCTATTTCTTCGACGGCATGGGCATCTGGGCGCCCGACATCTCTTATTACAACGGCGAATTTTATATTTTTTACTGCAAGGTACAGTTGAGCAAAGACCGTAGCACCAATGTGCGCGGCAACTACATGGTGAAGTCGAAAAACATACTCGGACCCTGGAGCAAGCCGGTACAAATTACTGATTTTGGGAGTGATCCCTCCCATTTTGTAGACGAGGATGGCGAACATTATATGTTATTTGCAGCCGGCATCCCTACCGGGAATGGCACCAAGATAGTGAAGCTGGACAAGGAGTGTACAAGAATGGTAGAGGAACCACGTTGGCTGGAAACAGAAGGGAAAAAAGCAGCCCCGGAAGGTCCGCACATGCTGAGGAAAGAGGGTTGGTACTATTTCGTGATGGCTGCTTCGAGTGGATTGTTCAATGGTCACCACATGTTGGTTGCCCGGTCCAAATCGGTCTATGGACCTTTCGAAAATTCACCCAACAACCCCTATCTCACCCAGCGAGATCCGAATGCCATCAATTTTCACCAGGGACATGGCAAGATTTTCAACACGCAAAATGGAGAATGGTGGACAATGGTGCTATCGCAACGGCGAATTCCGGGTGAGATCAGGGGCCGTAAAATGGGGATCAGTCAGCTCGGGAGAGAGACCTCCCTGGAACGAATTACCTGGGACGAAAATGGCTGGCCGGTGGCCAACGGGGGCAAGGGACCGCTGGATGCCAATATCCGGCCAAATCTGCCATGGACACCGGTATTCAACCCATCGAGCGATGAATTTTCCGACAATCAGTTGGGAATTCAATGGATTTTCCGCAGAAATCCGGTGTTTGAAAATTTCAGCCTAACGGAAAAAAAGGGCAACCTGCGGATCTATTCGGGCGATTTTGACATCGATACCATCCTGGGCCGTAACCTGATTGTTCAGCGCGAACGCTGGCTCAGCTTTACGGCAACCACCAAACTCTCTTTTAATCCGCAGACCCAAGAGCAGGCAGGGATTGCCGGACATTATGATACAAAGACCTACGTAAGGCTTGGGCTGCAACGGGGAGAGAACGGAATACTACAGTTGGTACTGGAGGAGCGCAAATATGGCAGGAAATCGGTGCTACAGGTCGTCAATGATATCAAAAAATCGACGATTTACCTTCGGATGAAGGTTGACAGGTTGCACCGCGCGTTTTCCTACAGCTACGACGACAAAAAATGGTTTCCGGCTGGTGAGTTGGAAGATGCCTCCTTCCTGAGCGATCAGGGAACTCCCAACTGGGGATTCATGGGGATGACCACGGGAGTTTATTGTTTCAATCGTGGGACCAGCAAACGGATACCGGCTGATTTTGAGTTTTTTCGCATAGTTTCGGATGAATAAACAGATCAAAAAAGGGAAAAAAGTGCCGTAGGCACAAAATGTGGGTAGAAACCCAATTGTAACGTAGGATATCTCGTCCCATCCGGGACGAAATCGTCATTACTATTGTATACTACCCACATATAATCCCTCACGGGATTAAGAAATTAAGTCTTAACAGTCTCTAAATGAAATGTAAATGTTGTTACACAACATCCAAGATAAGGATAATAGTTTCGGCAACCTGGAGTTTCAGACTACCTTTAGAAAACAAATTTTGAACGAATGAAAAATAGAAATCTGCTGCTGATAAGCTTGTTATCGCTGGGTTTTATCCCCTCTCTTTTTGCGCAAAACAAAGCGAAAAGCGGTGATACGCTTTCCCTGGAGCATGTTTTTGCCAATCCACCTGTCGCCACCAGGCCGCATGTTTATTGGTACTGGGTCAGCAACAATATTTCAAGGGAAGGCATCCGCAAAGATCTGGAGGCAATGGCCAAAATCGGGATCGGCGGAGTCAACATTGCGCAAATCGGATACAAGGATTCCCCGGTTGGAAAAGTGACCATGTTCAGCGAGGAGTGGTGGGAATGCCTGACTTTTGCCATGGAGGAAGCTGCCCGTCTGGGAATCGAGGTTAACCTCTTCAATTCACCCGGATGGAGCGGAACTGGCGGGACTTGGATTAAACCGGATCAAGCCATGCGTTACCTGGATCTGCACGAATACAGGGTGAAGGGGCCTCAGAAGTTGGTCATGCAACTGCCTGATTATGCATCAAAAGAGCGTGTACCCCAGTCGTCCCTCTCTTTCCAATATGAAATTGACAAATCGACCTTCAAGTTTCAACAGGTTGGATTTCAGGCATTCACAGCACCCAAAGGCTCCAGCGAGATGATCTCTTCGAAACAACCGGTCATCACTTCAAATCCCAAAACTGAAGGCATAGAGTCCATGTTTGATGGAGACGAAATCACCAAAACGACGTTGTATTCATTGCCTGTTTCCATCGAATTAATGCTGAAAGAATCGTTGACAGTTCGCTCATTGGAAATTGTTCCGGCTGATATCCCATTTAGTGCCTGGTGCAGGTTGGAGTATCAAACGGCAGAAGGTGATTGGAAGAAGGTTTTTTCCCGCAGGATCAACCGCGGCGAAACGAGGATCATCGCCTCCGGATTTCTCCCTTTTGCGCCTGTTTCACAATCATTTCCTGCAGTAAGCTCCGATAAATACCGAATTACTTTTAGCCAGGATGAAGCAGTCATAGTTCAACCTTCCGGAGCTCCTGCCTCAAAAAAAGAGGAGAAAGGACGAATTGCCGAAATCAGACTGGGCGGCGCAGCACGGCTTGACAACTATGCCGAAAAACAGCTGGGAAACAAGGCCGCCTATGAAAAGGGTGGTCAGGCAGCTGATCTTCCAAATGAAAAGGGATATGCGATCAAAACGGAAGAGGTCTTGAATCTCGGATCCCGGGTGGATCAAACCGGGTTGCTCACCTGGGAGGTACCTGCCGGTGATTGGATCATACAGCATTCAGGAATGAGTCAGACCGGAGTCCAGATTCATCCGGTTCCATCCGATGAAGTGCGGGGTTTTTCTGCAGATGTGCTGAGCAAGGAGGCAATACAGTCAAGTTTTGATAGTTACATTGGTCAAATTCTAAAGCATGTTCCGGCCGAAAAGCGGAAGACCCTTACCAGGATTGTGCTGGACAGCTACGAACAGGGTTCGGCCAACTGGACCGATGGATTTGCCCGGAAATTCCAGTCGGCCTATGGGTATGATCCGATGCCCTGGACACCCGCGCTCAAGGGACACATTGTGGAGAGTCGCGGGCAGTCGGATCGTTTTTTGTGGGACTTGCGCAGGTTGGTGGCAGATTTAATACCCGAAAATTTTTCTGGTGCCATCAGTGAACGAAGCCACGAAAACGGTTTGACGCTTTGGCATGAGCCCTATGCCGGTCACGGTTTTCCTGGCGAGTTCTTTAACCTGGGAAAATACACCGATGTACCTGCCGGTGAATTTTGGGTAACCAAATCTCCAGGAGATCACTTTTCTACCTGCAGGGCAGCCTCTTCGGTGGCAAATGTTTATGGAAGAGAATTGGTGTCTGTGGAGGCATTTACTTCCGGTAGCAACAATTTGTACAAAATGCTTCCGCGTGATTTGAAAATTGCGGGTGACTGGGCTTTTTCACAAGGGATCAATCACTTCACCTTCCATGTTTCTGTGCTTCAACCCAACGATGACAAACCAGGTATCAACACCTGGTATGGTTCGGAGTTTAACCGGAACAACAATTGGTTTCAGGATGCCAAAACCTATGTTGATTACATCAAACGGGTGTCGGCACCTTTGCAAAGGGGCCAGCGGCAAACCGACCTGGCTTTCTACATCGGCGATGAGGTACCCTGCGATAAGCCTGTTCTGCCTTATCCCCTGCCTCAGGGCTATGATCTCGACTTTATCAATTTTGATGTGCTGGTCAATCTCGCAAAAGTGGAGAAGGGCCGGCTGGTAGTCCCCTCCGGGGCATCGTACAGGGTATTGATTCTACCCTCCAGTACCCTGATGCGTCCGGAATTACTTCAAAAACTGGAGGGATTCGTTAAGGAAGGATTGATCGTCTATGGTCCAAAACCCCTGCAATCACCCAGTTTGAAAGGTTTTCCCGGATGCGATGACTCGGTACGGGATTTGGCCGATCGTCTTTGGGGAGATATCGACGGGGTCACAAGGATGCAGCACCGTTACGGCAAAGGGCAACTGCTTTTTGGTCAGGGACTCGCCGGTTTGTTCCAGATTATTCATTTGACTCCCGATGTAATCATGCCGGCCGATTTTGTTTTTACCCACCGACAGGAGGCCGGCACCGATTTCTATTTTCTAGCCAACCAAAAAAATGAACCGCGCAAGGCCGAAATATCTTTCCGCATGGTAAATAAACAGCCTGAAATGTGGGACCCACTCACCGGAGAGCGGAGAAAACTAAACAACTTCGTGGTGAAGGAGGGACGCACCATTATCCCGATGGAGTTCGCCGAGGCAGGTTCTTGTTTCGTGATATTTAGAAATAGCATTGAGAATCAAGCTGCAAATAAGAAGAATTATCCGGTTTATTCGGAGAAAAAGGTCATTTCAGGAAAATGGGATATCACTTTTTCAAGCAGCGTTTATCCAGCCTTTCAAAGAACCGTTGAAAAGTTGGCAGACTGGACCACTTTCGATGAGAAGGAGGTAAAATATTTCTGCGGGACAGCTACTTATGCCATCAGTTTCACTTTCAGCGAAAAACTTCCAGGTAGCTGGTTCCTCAATCTGGGAAAGGTGGAATCATTGGCAAAAATCAGGCTCAATGGCAGAACGGTAAACACGCTTTGGTGCTATCCTTACAGGGTTGATGTCTCTGATTTTCTGGTAAATGGTGAAAATAGACTGGAGATCGGCATCGTCAATCAATGGTGGAACCAGCTTGTTGGCGATGAACAACCCGGCGCTATTCGCAAAACCAATGTTTCGGCGCGCCTCTTTTGGAAAGCCAATGACGGGTTGGTACCTGCCGGACTTTTGGGACCGGTTGTTTTGGAAACAATTAATTAAAAAATACAATGATGAACGTTAAACTTTTGTTAATCACTGCACTGATGTGCATTTTCGGGAATCTTTCCAAGGCCCAAAAAACTTCAGAACCCTTTGCCGATTTTTATGTTTCAACCCTGGGAAATGACACCTGGACCGGCAAACTGGCCGTACCCAATCCTGCAAAAACCGATGGTCCCTTCGCCTCCGTCAAACGGGCCAAAGAGGCAGTCCGGTTGATTCAAAAAAGCAGCTACCGGAATATCTATGTATTAATCAGGGGAGGCGAATACCGGCTTTCAGCCACGGAGACCTTTACCCCGGCAGATGGCCATTACGATGCCTACAAGATTGTTTACAAGGCTTTTCCGGGCGAAAATCCGGTTTTCTCTTCAGATGTGGAAGTCACGGGATGGCAACCGGCAAAAAATGTGAAGAACCTTCCGGCGGTAGCCAAAGGAAAGGTATTTGTGGCGCCAATGCCAGTTTTGCCGGAGGAGAAGCAACGCTTCTATACCTTGTACGACAAGGGTGAACTGCTCACCAGGGCCCGCTCCAAAGGTTTTGAACCCACAAAGGCGATGACCGGCGGGGATGGAGGGGGTGTCGACTGGAAAGGAATGGTCAAAGCCGACCGAAACTCCCTCTTTTTCCCGGGTACAGTTTTAAAGAGCTGGAGCAACCTGGAAGATATAGAGATCTTCGTCCAGCCCAATGTGGGGTATGTGACCAATTACCTCGCCCTCGCTTCGGTGGATGAAAAGAACGGGGTAGCACAAACAGTCCTTCCGGCAACCTACCCGATGGGGAAGATTGACAAACATCTGCACGCCATGGAAGGCGGAAGCTGCAGGGTGGAGAATGTGATCGACTACCTCGATACGCCGGGTGAATGGGTGGTAAATACCCGGGAAAAACTGGTTTATTACTGGCCCAAAAGCGGAAAGCCTGAATCGGTAACCTTCCCGGCACTTTCTCAGTATTTTTTTGTGGATGGCCACCAGGCGGGTGGGATTGTCAGGAACATTGCATTCGATGGATTGACATTTACCAGGGGCGAGCGGGAAGTTGTTGGCAAGGAGGATACCGGGCTGCAGCATGAATGGGACCAGTACAACAAGGACAATGCCATGGTGAGATTTCGGGACGCGGAGTATTGTGAACTGAGCAACTGCCGGCTTACCAATTCCGGCAGCGCCGGCGTGCGACTGGACCTGCATTCCCAGAGCAATGTGATCAAAAACAACCTGATAGACTATGTGGGTGGGACAGGGATCCTGTTGTGCGGATATGGTCCGGGTAAGCTCAATGTCAACAAATCCAACCGGATTCTGAACAACCAGATCCACCATTGCGGGGAGTTTTATTACCAGTCCAATGGTATCATGGTATCGCAGAGTGGGGAGAACCTCATCCAAAACAACAGATTGCACCACCTGCCCTACGATGCCATCGTGCTGAGTGGGGTACGCCCCATGTTTTTCCAGCTCAAAGGGGAAAACCGCGAACAGGTAGGATCATTCAGAAGGGATGAGATTGCCGCAGAGGCCCTTTACCAGGAGGATACCACCAACTATGACTGGAGCTCATTTGTCTATTTCCAGCAGTGGCCAAAATCTGCTCCCTATTACCACACACGCAACAATAGGGTGGAGGACAACGAGGTCTTCCTGGTGATGCAGAAATGTTTTGACGGGAATGCGATTTACCTTTCCGATGTGGGTGATGGCAACGAAATCCGGCGGAACTACATCCATCACCTCAATGGCAACGGGATGCAGCAGGCCATCCGCACCGACGCCTTTATGAAAAATACGATGGTTGCCGAGAATGTGATCTACAACTGCAATGGGGGAGGCATCAACCTGAAATACTATGAAAACCATGCCTACAACAACATCATAGCCGACATTCATGACATTGTTTACGAGAATAGCGCCGGGAAAATCAACCGCATGTTCATCGGCTATTTCAGCATCATGGATGTCTTCACGCGAGACAAAATGCCTCCCTATACCTCCTGTAACATTCAAAACAACATTATTTACAAGGTTGCCTCCCACAATACCTTCTTCCGGCAGGGAACCGTAAAGGGCAAATTGACCGAGCTGAAGATAGAGGAGTGCAACATTGACCGAAACCTCTATTTCGATGCAAACCTGAAAGACAGCGGGCAATCGGCCATTGAATACTACCGGACTCGCGGCGCCGATAAAAACAGTATTGTGGCAGATCCGATGTTCCGTGATATCGGGAAAGGGGATTTCCGGCTAAAAGAGAACTCTCCGGCCTACCAGATTGGATTTAAGGATATTGATGTGACCAGAATAGGCCTTACAAGGGATTTTCCGGCCCATTTCAAAGCGGCGGTAAAGGATAGTTTGGGTGAAAGCTACGATCAGTTTGAGCGGTTGGAGGAGCTTTGCAAACCAAAAGAAGGAGCTGTGCTGAAGGAGTTTAAGGAGGCCAATGGAATCTAATTCCCTATGATTGGAGTTTATAATTTACAATTGCAGCTAAATTTAATGCAGAATATTTTGTAAATCCTTTGTGCTTTAGTGTCTTTGTGGCAGGAGAGAAAATAGCCACTAGGCCTCAAATTCACCAAGGTTTCACAAAGAAAATTCCAAACAGTCTTGACTATTTTATTTATAAGGTTTTACATTTTATCAAATTGTCATGAAAAATCATCCAATTCCCTACCGGAGTGCATTGCCAGCCTGTCTGAATTTTGTAACGGCAACATTGCTTTTGCTTTTTTCTTTTGTTGGAGTGGCCAGTACCATTGGAAAGTCTGGGACTGAGGGCTTTCTCCACAACAAAGTTGATTACCGGCAATTCCTCGCACAACACGACCTGGTATGGGAAGAACTGCCGCTGCAATGGAACGAAGCGGCATTTACCGGCAATGCCCATTTGGGCATGATGGTTTTTGCCACCCTGAAAGAGAACCGGATCGATTTCCACATCGGCCGGCAGGATGTGACCGACCACCGCAAGGCCCCCGACAAAAAGAGTTCGATAGGTACGCCCGGGGCAGGGGTGATGTACGATTTTCCAAGGCTGGACCTTGGTCGACTGGTACTGGTTCCTACCGGTAAAATCATCTCCGGCACCCTGCGGGTCGACCTGTGGAATGCGGAGATCCGGGGAAAAATTGTCACCAGTCTTGGGGAGGTCTCCTTCAGGGCCTTTACCCCTTACCAGGAGATGGTTCAAATCATTGAAGTCAACTCTACCGAGAAGGAGAATGGCAAAGTTGTATCCTGCGGCTGGAAATTCCTGCCGGGAAATCCCTCCTCCCCCAGGGCGATTGTCTTTCCCGAAAACAAGGAGTCCAAAGAATACATTCCCAATCCGAAACCGGTTTTGATGAAGGAGGCGAGCATCAACCTGTGTATCCAAACCTTGATGGCAGGCGGAGATTATGCCACAGCCTGGACAGAAAAGAAGGGAACTAAAGCAAATCAATCCACACTCTACCTCACGACGGCCAACGAAGTTCCTGTTTCCGGGATTTCTAAGGAGGTCGCGGTGAAGAATCTGAACAGAGCCATCAATCAATCTGTTGCGGTGATCGAAAGAGAACACCGTGATAGGTGGCACCAGTTTTACGGCAAATCCTTCCTGGCCATTCCCGACGCTCAGATGGAGGCGTTTTACTGGATCCAGTTGTACAAAATGGCCACCTGCTCTCGGCCGGATGGTCCGGCAGTTGACCTGAATGGCCCATACTTCAGGGTCACCCAGTGGCCCGGACTCTGGTGGAACCTAAATGTGCAACTAACCTATTGGCTGGTCTACGAAAGCAACCACCTGGAGATGGGAGAAAACCTGATCACCCTCATCGATGATTGCTACGAAACTCTGCTAACCAGGTTCAAAGGTCCCAAACTGGGAGACCTCGCCTGGACCATGCACAACTATTGGCTACACTTCCGCTATGCCGGTGACCGCAAGTCCATTCAGGAGAAATGGGTGCCCAAAGCCAGAAAGATTGCAGCACTGTACGAGGAGATGCTGCAAAAGGATCCTTCCGGTAAGATTGGTCTGCTGCCGATGGAATCTCCTGAATACAAAGGCTTCGCATTTTATGCCAATTCCAGCTACAACCTGGCCATCTACCGCTGGCTGTTAAGTACCCTGGTTGAATCAATTGATCAAAATGCTGCGAATAGTCCGGAAGTGACCAAGTGGAAACAGACCCTCGCCAACCTGGTTCCCTTTCCGGTGGATCAAAACGGCATCCGCATCGGTAGCGACCAGGCGGTGGACATGTCGCACCGCCATTACTCACACCTGCTGGGATTGTATCCCTTGTTTCAGCTTAATCCCGATTCGCCCGAAGACAGGGCGTTGGTCGACAAATCGGTGGTTCACTGGCACAAGATTGGCGATGGCAAGGGGTTGGCAGGTTACTCCTATACCGGTGCAGCCTCGCTCTATGCTGCCCTGGGCAGGGGCAACGATGCCGGGTCTATTTTGCACCATTTCCTAACGGGAAGTATAGGGATCAGTCAGTTGCTCTCCAACACCTTCTATGTGGAGTCGGGCGGAAAGAACCCGGTCATTGAGACGCCGCTGAGTGCGGCAGCCTCCATCATGGAGTTGCTGCTGCAGAGCTGGGGCAATAAAATCAGGATATTTCCTGCCGTTCCTGATAAGTGGGAAAATGCCTCCTTCAACGATCTGAGGGCGCAGGGCGGCTTCCTGGTAAGTGCTTCACGATCTGAAGGTAAAACGGAGTGGGTGCAAATAAAGAGTCTGGCAGGTGAAACCTGCATTGTTAAGATCCCTGGCTGGTCCAGCGCGTTTCAAGCGAAGAAAGGAAAGCAGTATGAAATAGCTTCCCTTGGCAACAATGAGTTTAAGGTGAATCTGGCAGCAGGCGATGTGGTACTTCTTGCACCGTCCGACGCACCTGTCAAAGCGATCGTTCAACCGGTCAAACACCTGACCGATGAGAAAAATCATTACGGGGTAAAGAAGGGGAAACAGCTCCCCAACAATCAAAACTGGCCGGAGCCGGATTATCAAGTGAAGTAAAAATTACAGACAGATGTTGAAGAAAATCAGGATTTCCAGAATCGTTGCCATTTTGTTTCTTTTGGCTGCGAACGGTGTTAATGCCCAGAGCACTTATACCATTGATGCCAGCCAACCCGGCATTGCGGTTAGTCCGAATCTATACGGGATATTTTTTGAAGAGATCAACCATGCAGGAGAGGGTGGCTTGTATGCCGAGATGGTTCAAAACCGCGATTTCGAAGTCACCTCCATTCCTTTGGGGTCGTCGATGGCTGGAAACCTGGTTCGAACAAAAGATCTCTGGCAGGAACGCAAAATTTTCGGCAACGAATTGCACGGCTGGTCGTTTCTTTCGGAAGGTGGAGCCATTGGCGATATCCGGTTGCGTCAGGATCATCCGCTCAATGGGAAAAATCCGGCTTCGATGCGTTTGATTGTAACCAAATCAGGGAATCGGTCCGGTGTATACAATGCCGGTTTTTGGGGAATGAATTTCATTCAGGGAGAGACCTATAACCTCTCCTTTTTTGCGCGGAGTTCAGGAAATAAAAAACTCGATGTGACAGTATCCCTGGAAAGTCCCAACGGCAATCGGATTTATGCAGAGAAGAAAATGGCCCAGGTTGGTGGCAACTGGCAAAAATACGAATGTTCGCTGGTGCCAAACACTTCAGATAACCTGGGTCGTTTGGCATTGACAATCCATCAGCCTGATACCTTGTGGCTCGATGTGGTTTCTCTTTTTCCACAGAAAACCTATAGGAACCGTGCCAATGGATTACGTGACGATATGATGCAAATACTGGCCGGACTGAAACCTGCCTTCGTCCGGTTTCCCGGCGGAGCCATTGTGGGGGGAATGAACCTGGACAACCGGATTCAATGGAAAAATTCGATCGGCGATATCTCACAACGGAAAGGCACCATGAACCTGTGGGGTTACTACACGACCAATGGACTTGGGTACCACGAATACCTTCAAATGTGTGAAGATTTGAAGGCCGATGCACTCTGGGTGTGCAATCCTGGATTCAGCGATAATTACCGAAAGGCCGAATACTGCAAGCCGGAAGAGGTTCATTTGTACGTTAAGGAGGCGCTGGATGCCCTGGAATATGCACTGGGTCCGGTCGATTCTGAATGGGGTTCGAAGCGTGCTGCAAACGGTCATCCGGCTGCTTTCCCATTGAAATACATCGAAATAGGCAACGAAGCCAGTGGTGAAGTATACCGGACCAATTACAAGCTTTTTTACGATGCTATTCATGCCAAATACCCGGAGGTAAAAATTATCAGCAACTACGGCGCTATTCCCGGTGGAGTGGTTGAAATCAAGGACGATCACAAATACGGTTCTCCGGACTCCTTTATCAAGGCTTTCAACCAATACGACAAGGCCGACCGGAAAGGCCCCGAAATCTATGTGGGTGAATATGGCTGCACATCGGGCGTAGGACAAGGAAACCTGAAGGGAGCACTGGCCGAAGCCGTTTACCTGATGGGTCTGGAAAAGAACAGCGACATTGTGACCATGAGTTCCTACGCACCACTCTTTTTTCATGTCAACGACAATGCCTGGCCTGTAAATATGATCGGATTCGACAATCAATCGGTGTTCGGCCGCACCTCCTATTGGGTGAACCGGATGATGGCGGAGAACCGGCCGGATTTTATATTGAACACACAGTCAGCTGATTCAGTTAAAAATCTCTTCTGTATTTCAGGATACGACAAAAAGACAGACGAAATTGTCCTCAAAGTGGTCAATACCAGTGCCCAACCCCAAAAAGCGGCTTTCCGTTTCAAAGGAATCTTGTTTGCCAGCCAGACCGCAACCTCCATCCTCTTAACGCACAGTGATTTTAATGCAGAAAACTCGCGTTACAACCCGGAGGTGGTTGTCCCTCAGACGGGGCAATTCAAGGTTGGAAAAGAGGGAATTGAAAGGGAATTTTCT
This sequence comes from Tangfeifania diversioriginum, assembly GCA_945873105.1. GTDB lineage: Bacteria > Bacteroidota > Bacteroidia > Bacteroidales > Prolixibacteraceae > CAINVV01. Next base: position 12,932 of record CAMCBW010000004.1, on the reverse strand, counting down.
CCCTGGTCATTCACCATTCTTCGGGTAAAAACGACCAAACCCAAAAACTGAATTACCATGAAGTTACAGCTCACCTTCTTTCTTGCCGTTTTTGTGCATCTTGCTTTTGCCCAAAACAACAAAGCCACCTTCAGCTATTTCGAATACAAGGGCAATGATGCCTGTTTCGCCCAGCAAATTGATCCGAAAACCCAATACAGGAATCCCATATTGGCCGGTTTTTATCCCGATCCGAGCATCTGCCGCAGGGGAGATGATTACTTCCTGGTCAACTCCTCTTTTAGCTATTACCCCGGAATTCCAATCTTTCACAGCAGGGACCTGGTCAACTGGAAACAAATCGGACATGTGCTCGACCGTCCTTCGCAGCTCAAGCTGGATGGACTTGGGTTATCTGCCGGTGTGTATGCGCCTGCCATTGAGTACAATGCAAGCAACCGGAATTTTTACCTGATCAATACCATCATCGGGGGTATTGGGAATTTTGTGGTCAAGACCACTGATCCCTTCCAAGGTTGGGGAGAGCCCATCAGGGTACCGGAACTGAATGGGATGGATCCCTCCTTCTTTTTCGATGAGGATGGAAAAGCATACATCGTACACTGCGGAATCCCGGCAGGGGCGCCCAAATGGAATGGTCACAGGGCCATCTGGCTGCACGAATACAATACCACCACCGATAAAATTTCCGGCAAAGGGAAGATCATTGCAGATGGTGGTGCCGATACAACGCAACATCCGATCTGGGTAGAGGGCCCACATCTTTACAAAATAAACGGGAAGTACTATCTGATGGCTGCCGAGGGAGGTACCAGCGAGGGGCACAGTGAAGTAATATTCAGAAGCGATAAAGTGGGTGGTCCCTATGTTGCCTGGAAGAAAAATCCGATCCTGACCCAGCGGGATTTGCCAAAAGTACGGGACAACAAGGTTACCAGTACTGGTCACGCCGATTTAATTCAAACAGCCAAAGGGGAGTGGATGTCAGTTTTTTTGGGTTGCCGTCCCTATGGTGATGAATATTACCACACTGGCCGCGAAACTTTTTTGCTGCCGGTGAGGTGGGAAGAGGACTTTCCTGTCATCCTGGAAAGAGGAAAGGCGGTGATGCCGGTTGTTTCACATCCAAACCTGGCAACGGGAGGCGATCTGCTTACCGGCAATTTTAGCTGGCGGGACGACTTTGACAAGCCTCATTTGGACCTTAAATGGAACATGCTGCGAACGCCACGTGAACAATGGTGGGAGGTGAAGGATGGAAACATGTCGCTGGAGGCATTGCCCCGCAGCCTGGATCAGTTGGTCAACCCTGCCTTCCTGGGCCGCCGGCAGCAGCACCTCAACTTTGAGGCGGAATCAGGTGTGCAGTTTGGTCCCAAAAGCGGAAATGAATTGGCCGGATTGGCCTACTTTCAGAATGAGAAGAACTACCTGGTCGCAGGCAAGACCATCCGGAATGGCAGGCCTGCCATGGTACTGATGGGAATGATGGCTGGTGTGGAGAAAGAGTTGAAAGTTAGTGAAATACCCTCCATGGAAGCAGCTAAAGAGCTGATAATTTACCTGAAGGTGAAGGAGGGAGAAGCCAGTTTCTATTATGGAGAAAAAGGCAGGAAGCGGATCGTACTGGCCGAAGGGATCGATGTTACCTCCCTCAGTACCAAAAAAGCTGGAGGATTCGTCGGTGCCTCAGTGGGTATGTATGCTACCTCATCGAAAGATGCCAGATAATTGGAAAAGGATCAGCCTGAAATTGCCACATGTCGCAATTGTTCAATACATTGACGCTAAAGTTCAATTGTGCCGGATGGAACTTTGCTTAATTTATGCATTTAAAATTTGAAGATGAGGTCATACTTTTCCTTCTTGTTTCTATTGTTGATGGTATCTGCTAATGCACAAACCATCTTTGTCTCTCCGTCCGGCAACGACCAAAATCCGGGTACGAAAGAAAAACCGGTGGCCTCCTTCTCCCGCGCACAGGAGTTGGCACGCAGGGTCCCCGCTGCCAGCGCTGTTGAGGTACTATTTGCCAATGGGACCTATTACCTCCCGCAAACCATCCGTTTTGAGGCAGGGGATAACAAGAGCAGCGTTATTTATGCGGCAGCGGAGGAGGGGAAGGCCATCCTGAGCGGAGGAAGCCTCCTGAAACTGAAATGGAAGCCGTTTCAAAACGGAGTTTTTGTGGCTGAGGTATCCGGTAAACCGGAAATCGACCAGCTTTACATCAATGGAGCTCGTCAGCGGATGGCCCGTTTCCCCAATGCTATTCCGGGCAAGAATGTCTTTGATACCTGGGAACTGAGCCACAAGGCAAAGGAAGATCCATCTTCAGATCCTTTGACTCCAGACCGAATTGCCCGCTGGAAAAGCCCGGAGGTTGGATACATCCACGCCATGCACTCCGCCTTGTGGGGCGACATGCACTGGCTCATCAAGGGGAAGAATGCCGACGGAACCTTGAATTACGAGGGTGGTTGGCAGAACAACCGCCCGTCGCCCATGCACAAGGTCTACCGTATGGTGGAAAACATCTTTGAAGAGCTGGATGCTCCCGGCGAGTGGTTTTTCAATACCAGGGAACAGCGGCTTTATTGCATTCCTGAAAAGGGTGCCGACTTGACTACTGCGAAGGTAGAAATTGTCAGGTTGAGGCACCTGATCGAATTTTCGGGTACCAAAGAAAGCCCGGTCAAAAATGTTCACCTGCAGGGATTCGTTTTCCGGCACGCTGCCCGCACTTTTATGGACAACAAGGAACCGCTGCTGCGGTCAGACTGGACGGTCTACAGGGGCGGAGCTGTGGTTTTCAATGGGGCGGAGGATTGCAGCATCAGCGACTGTGAATTTGACCAGGTTGGAGGCAATACCCTATTTGTCAACAACTACAACCGGAGAATCACGATCCGTGGCTGCTACATTCACCACAGCGGGGCAAATGGCATTGCCTTCGTAGGCGATCCCGCTTCGGTAAGGAGTCCGCTGTTCAGGTATGGCAAGCAGGAGTTTGCCACCATCGACCGGACACCCGGTCCAAAGGGAGACAACTTTCCGGAAGATTGCCTGGTGGAGGATTGCCTCCTTACCATGACGGGCCGCGACGAAAAGCAAACGGCACCCATTCACATCTCCATGTCGCACAAAATCAGGGTAAACCACTGTTCCATCTACGATGTCCCCCGTGCCGGGATCAACATCAACGAGGGGACCTTTGGGGGTCATGTCATCGAAAACTGCGACATCTTCAACACTGTCCTGGAGACCGGCGATCACGGTAGTTTCAACTCCTGGGGCCGCGACAGGTTCTGGACCCCCAACATCAATGAAACGATACCGGAAGTGACAAAAGAACCGGAATTGCCTATGCTGGACATGCTCGGTCCCAACATCCTCCGCAACAACCGTTGGCGTTGCGACCATGGCTGGGACATTGACCTGGACGACGGATCGACCAACTATCAGATAACCAACAATCTGCTATTGAATGGTGGATTGAAGATGCGCGAAGGATACTACCGCACCGCTACCAACAACATCATCGTCAACAACGGGTTGCACCCGCATGTGTGGTATGCGAACAGTGGGGATATTTTCAAGAATAACATCGTTTTCAAGGCTTACCAACCAGCTATCATGGACAGGTCCATTCCCAAAGAGGGACACTGGGGGAAAGAGCTGGACCAAAATTTCTATGCTGCCCCCAGGGAGGTGATGAACAAGTTTGCCCTCAACGGATGTGACCTCCATTCCCTCCAGGGTGATCCGCTGTTTGTAAATCCATCCAGGGGTGATTTCAGGGTAAGCGAGAATTCACCTGCCTTAAAAACCGGTTTCAGGAATTTTCCGATGGACTGGTTCGGTGTAACAAAGCCTTTGCTGAAATCCATGGCCAAAACACCTGAAATGCCAAAATTCTCCATCCAATTGGACAAGCCTTCTCCACCGGTGAATCAACCGGTTTATACCTGGATGCAGATCGAGCTGAAGGAGCCTGCAGAGGAAGAGCTTTCTGCATTTGGGGTAGGTTTTGATGCAGGTGGTGTGGCCCTGGGAGCAGTAAAGGAGGGGTCGGAACCCTATCGTCTTGGATTCAGAAGCGGTGACCTCCTGCTGGAGATCAATGGGACAAAAGTCAATTCCCTAAAGAAATTTTCAGATTACCTTGTTGTTCAGCCAAAAGAGGTTAAAAAACAGCAATTTGTAGTGATTCGCAACCAGGCAAAAATAAAAATAACAATTAAGCAACGGCTGGAAAATGTTTTAAAAATTGATAATTGGAAGTGAGATGAAGCAGGTATATGAAGGTTATAAGGTCACAGTGATGGCATGGATGTTGCTCATCGTCCTGGGTATTGGAGTGAACAGAGCAGATGCGGCGGTACGCTCCTTCAAGCAGGCAGCCAATGTGGTGATATTCGAATTGGACCAGGGAGGCATGAGTCTGAAAATATGCAAAGACAATTTGGTCGAGGTCAAGTACACCTCGCTGCCGAGCTGGCCCTCCAAAACATCTTTGGTGGTCAACAAAAAATGGAGCGCGATTCCGGAGTTCAGGGTATCGGAAATCAATGACCTGGTGGTCATCACCACCAGCCGGCTCAAAATCGTGGTGGATAAACTGACCAATGCAGTAAAATTCCTAGATCTGAATGGAAATCTTCTCCTGGCGGAGGATGGCCTCAAAGGAAAATGGATGGAGCCAGCTACCGTGGCGGGAATCAATACCTACCGCTGTTCCACCGGTTTTCTCTCTCCTGCCGATGAGGCACTCTATGGACTGGGTTGCCATCCGGAAGACACCCTCTCCATCAATTACAAAGGTCGTAACCAGGATATGGCCATCAAGTACATGACGGGTGCCATCCCGGTTTTGCTCTCCAGCAAGGGATACGGCCTACTGTGGGACAACTATTCAGCCTCCGGCTTTTACGGCGCAGAGGCGGGAAATTCGAAGTTCAAATATGTTTCGGAGAGCGGGAACATGGTGGATTACTACTTCTTTTACGGCCCATCGTTCGATCAGATCATCGCTACCTACCGGGAAGCCACAGGAAAGGCACCGATGTATCCCAAATGGTCATTCGGACTCTTTCAGTCACAGGACCGCTACAAAAGCCAGGCGGAAGTATTGAGTGTCAAGGATAACTACCGGAACAACAAGATCCCGGTCGATTGCATTGTGCAGGACTGGTTCTACTGGGAACCCAATGTGATTGGCTCCCATCTGATGTGGCCGGAGCGGTACCCCAATCCAAAGGCCATGGTCGACGAGTTGCACAAGGCCAACCTGCATGCCATGATCTCCATCTGGCCGGTATTCGCGAAGGGAACCCCCAACTATGCCGAAATGGAGAAGGCCGGAAACCTCACCTCCATCCTTTGGGACAACGTGATGACCCATACCTTCGACAACTATTACGATGCGCACAGCGCCAAAGCCCGGCAGATGTACTGGAAACAGGCAAACGACAGCCTGATCGCCCCACATGGCTGGGATGCCTGGTGGGTCGACCAGTGCGAACCCGACAACGGGGCATTGCTCGACCTGCGGCGTCAGGCCAACTTTGCCACCGGGAAAGGAATCGACTACTTCAACACCTACTCCCTGATGCACACGGTGGGGCTTTACGACAACTGGCGCAAAGATGTGCCCAACAAGCGTGCCTTCTTCCTGGTAAGGCAGGCCTTTGCCGGACAGCAACGCAATGCGGCAACACTCTGGTCGTCAGACATCACCTGCACCTGGAGGGCCTACAAGAGCCAGGTGCCGCAAGGGATCAACGCCTGTGCCTCGGGAATTCCCTACTGGACTTCCGACATCGGCGGATACCACTACAACTGGAGTGCAGCCGATTGGTCGACAGCTTCCAACCGCGAATTGTTTACACGCTGGTTTCAGTTCGGCGTCTTCAGTCCGATCTTCCGGATTCATGGGAAAGGGGAGCGGGCACTCTTTTCAAACAACTGGGATGCCAGCACCAAAGAGATCCTTTTAAAGTATGACAACTTGCGCTACAGGCTGTTGCCCTACAACTATTCACTGGCGTGGAGGGTCACCAACGAAGGGTACACCCAGATGAGGGCACTCAAGTTCGATTTCAGGGAGGATCCGGCCGTCAATGCCATTCCCGACCAATACATGTTTGGGCCGGCATTTTTGGTCAATCCGGTGACTTCCAGCAGGAACAACCCCGGAAACAATCCAAAGGCCGGAGTCTCCCGCCAGGTCTACCTTCCGGCAGGAACCACCTGGGTAGATTTTTGGACGGGTAAAACCTTACCAGGAAACCAGTCCATCGAGGCAGAAGCACCCATCGAAACCATTCCGTTGTTTGTAAGGGCCGGATCAATTGTGCCCATGGGGCCCATAGTGCAGTATGCCACCGAAAAGCCGGCAGATCCTTTGGAACTTCGAATCTATCCGGGTGCCAATGGCTCCTTCACCCTTTACGAGGATGAAAACGATACCTACAATTATGAAAAGGGCAAGTATGCCACCATCGATTTCTCCTGGAACGAACAGTCCCGCCAATTGACTATTTCAAACCGGAAGGGCAATTTTCCGGGTATGCTTCAGAAGCGTACGTTTGGAATAGTATTGGTAAATGAGCACAAGGGAACCGGTGTCTCCGTAACGGAAAAGGTAGATCTGAAGGTGGTGTACGACGGGAAAAAGGTGGTTATAAAAATGTAAAACCTAAGGATTATGAAACGAGCATGGACTAAGTCAACAAAAGGCGATGCAAATCAATTTGCGAGTTCCATACATCCATTGAAAAACTAATAATTATCGTATGAAAAATGTAAAATTGTTGCTGGTTGTGGTACTAACCATCTGTTCGGTGTTGGAGATCAATGCCCAATCCTTGAAAAAGCTGAGAAAAGAGTTCAATGAGCTAAAATTCGGAATGTTCATCCACTTCAACATGGGAACTTTCCACGAGAAGGAGTGGGTAGAACCTCGAAGGGATCCTCTTTCGTTCAATCCCGCCAAACTCGACTGCAACCAGTGGGCAGATGCAGCCAAGAGTGCGAAGATGAAATATGCCGTACTCACCACCAAGCACCACGACGGTTTCTGTCTGTGGGACAGCCAGACCACTACCTACGATGTGGCTTCCAGCGCCATCCAGGGCAGGGACGTGGTAAAGGAGTTCTGTGATGCTTTCCGGAGCCGCGGGGTGGAGCCGCACTTCTATTTCTCGATCTGGGACCGGCAAATGGGTATAGACAAGGATATTACACCCGAAGATATTGTCCTGATCAAAGCACAGCTGAAGGAGCTGTTGACCAACTACGGCAAAATCAGGACCATTACTTTTGACGGTTGGGGAAACTGTGGTACCCAGTATGTACAGGCCGACCAGGATGAGATTTACGACTACATCAAATCGCTGCAGCCTGAAATTCTCATCACGGATCATTACCAGCTGAGGAGAGGATTGCCCAGGGATTCGGTCTATAAAATTATCGATTTCTTCCATTACGAAGAGCCTTGGAACGATGAATGGGCACCCCCTAAAAACAAATATGCTGCCCAGCAGGGTCCCTGTATCCAGAGTCAATGGTTCTGGAAACTGAAATTTCCGCAGGAGCGGCTGATGTCGGTCGATAACATCGTGAACCGGCACCTTGCCATCCTGGAAGACCGAAACTGCAATTTTTTGCTCAACTGTGCCCCCAACCGGGATGGACTGATGGATGACAATGTGGTCAAAAGGCTGGCTGAAGTGGGTGCTGAGTACAAACCTTGATCGAAGTAGTTGTTTAAATAACAGACAATTAACGGATCAGTATGAATTTTCCATATCCCTTCCTTTGCGTTTCTCTGCGTGCTTTGCGCGACCCTTTAAACCAAACACTATCTCAACCATGAAGAATATTTCCCTGCTCTTTCTTGCGATCCTGGCCTTTGTTCTGCCGGGATTCTCCCAATCCGCCAAAAACTACCAACTTCCTCCGATGCCCATGAAGGAGGCGCAACAGCTTGGTTTTATTGCTGATCCTGGTAAGGTAGCAGAGGTAAAAATGGATTTCCCTATGTCATCGGGTAAAATAGAACCGACCTGGGAGTCTATCAATGCCAATTACGAAAAATCCCCTGACTGGTGGCGGGATGCCAAATTCGGCATCTTTATCCACTGGGGACCGCAGGCTTCCGGAATGAGCGGCGACTGGTATGCCCGAAATATCTACCGCGAAGAGACGGATGCCTACAAGAACCACCTGGTCAATTTTGGCCATCCCTCGGAGGTTGGTTACAAGGAGGTATTGCACCAATGGAATCCTACCGGTTGGGATCCTGAAAAGCAGGTTAAGGCATATTCCGATGCTGGTTTCAAATACGCTTTGGTAGTGGGGGTTCACCATGACAATTATGATCTTTGGAATTCGAAATACCAACCCTGGAACTCGGTCAATGTGGGGCCGAAAAAAGATTTTATTGCATTGTGGAAGAAAGAGCTGCAAAAGAAGGGTATGCGGTTTGGCGTCTCCTTTCACCACGAATACACCTGGTGGTGGTGGCAGCGCGCCTTTGGGGCTGACAAAGCAGGGCCCAAGACTGGAGTACCCTATGATGCCGCTAAACTTACCCTGGCTGACGGGAAGGGGAAATGGTGGGAAGGGTTGGATCCGCAAAGGCTCTATGGAAAACCTATGATCTATGATCATCTCTCTTTTGAAGAGAAGGCTTATATCCTGGAAGATATCCCTTTCGGAAGAAGGGGGATCTTTGGCAATGACCTGGATTATGCCAAATGGTATGCCACCCAGTGGGCCATGCGCATCGAAGATGTGGTGGATAATTATGATCCCGATTTCATCTACACCGATGGCAACAGCACCCAACCTTTTTCTGGCGACCACAGTGGTTCGGGTTACAAATGTGATGCGGCCCAGCGGGTGGTGGCCCATTTTTACAACCAGGCTGCCAGCCGCAACAATGGAAAGATTGACAAACTGGCCATTGTCAAGTTCAGTCCGCCTCAAAGAGGGGTAGCCACCACCTTTGAGGGATCTTTCCCGAAAGGGATCAAAAATGATCAACCCTGGATGGCCGATCGGGCAGTGGGAGACTGGTTTTACCGTCCGGGATTCGTCTACGATGCCGGCGCAGTGGTGCGTACACTCCTGGAGGATGTTTCACGTGGCGGCAACCTGACCCTCTGCGTCAGTCTTACCCCACAGGGAGGCATGGACGAAGGGAGTGCTGCGATGCTGAAAGAGATTGGCGCCTGGATGAAAATTAACGGGGAGGGGATCTATGGCAGCAAGGCCTGGAAGGTATTTGCCGAAGGGGAGATGGTGAAGGATCCCAGGAGACCGGATGCCCCGGAGCGACTGAGAGGAATGCCGGGTGGCAAGCTGGATCGGCCCCATGCCGATTTTAAATTCTCCACGAAGGATTTCAGGTTTACCGAAGGAAAGGATGGTTCCCTCTATGTGTGGTGCATGACGGTTCCCATGCCGGAGGAGATGATCCATGTCAAAAGCCTTGGAAGTAACAGTAGTTTTGTGGAAAGGAAGATTGCAAACATCACCCTATTGGGCTCTTCTCAGCCAATCGAATGGCAGCAGGAGAAAGATGCCCTGGTAATCACTTGTCCGGAGAAAATAGGATTGAAAAGTGCTGCTTGTTTTAAGATTCAGTTTTAGTCAGTAGGAAATTCAAACAGTTTCAAAGCTTACTTCCGACGTTTCAAAGTCGAATATCAACGTCTCAACAACAAATTCCGGTTCTGGAAATTCAAACAAATTAGTTTTGGACCATGTTAAATTTTAGAACCGTAAATACAATGAAAATGATTACACTGAATTTATTAGTTGCCTTCACCCTTTTAACTGGCGCTTGCACAAAAGATGAAGTAGCTGAGACGACTGCAACAACTACCCCTTCCACAACGACCACATCCACTGCCAGTGGCACAGCCACTACCTTCACCAATGTAGCCTATGCCACTACCTCCTCTGCACAGCAGATGGACATATATCTGCCAGCCGGATCAGGTCCTTTCCCGGTAGTGGTGGTGATCCATGGCGGTGCCTTCATGATGGGCAGCAAAAGCGGAGAAGCAGCCAATTGCAATGCACTTACTGCCCAGGGTTATGCCGCAGTAAGTATCGACTACAGGTTGAGTGGTGAAGCAAAATATCCTGCGCAGATTGAAGATTGCAAGGCAGCGGTCAGATTTCTGAAGGCCAATGCTACCAAGTACAAGCTGAATCCAGAAAAGATGGGTTCATGGGGAGCATCGGCCGGTGGCAATCTAGCCTCCCTGCTGGGTACTACCTCCGGTGTTGCCGAACTCGAAGGTGCCTCTCTGGGCAATGCCACCTATTCCTCCAAAGTGATCGCTAGTGTAGACTGGTTTGGTCCGATTAATTTTCTGACCATGGATGCAGAAGCAGCCGCATTGGGGTTTACCATTACCACCAACAGCAGTACTTCCCCCGAGTCAAAACTGATGGGTGCCGCCGTACAGACCATTCCCGCACAGGTGGCAAAGGCTAATCCAACCACCTATATTACCTCCGATGATGCTGCTTTTTTCATCCAGGTGGGAAGTCTGGATCGCAACATTCCCTACACCCAAAGCCAGAATTTCTACAATGCTTTGAAAACAACCCTTGGAGCTAACAAGGTCTCTTTTGAACTGATAGACGGAGCAGGTCATGGAGGATCGCAATTCTCTTCCACAACCAATTTGGCAAAGGTGATCGCCTTTTTCGACAAATACCTAAAATAGCCGAAGATGATTCCTGCCAATAGCGCAATAGACCACAAATACATCCTGCCCATTTCCCTCACAGGTGGATTGTTGTTGTCGCTGGTTCCAATCCTGTTTGCTTTGGATGAATTCAGGTTTCCGGGTTTTTACCTTCGATTGTTGGATGTTGCGTTGTTGTATGCGCTTGTTGCCGGTATGTTTTATGCCGGCATCTCGCTGAATCTCAAGTGGCAAAAGTTACCCGGTCTAAAAAAATGGTTGCTGAATGGACTATTTCTGATTTTCTTTACCTGTTTGAGCATTGCCATTCACTTGCCGATCTGGAAAATAACTTCCCATGTCCCCATTCCTTTTTACTTCAAGGACGAAATCGCCAGGAATGTTATTATCGTGCTGGTTAGTGTTTTTGCGGTTCGATTTTTGGTAAAAATGTCGGAAAATCAATATCTGAAAAGTGTTAATTTGGATTTACAGACGCAGCATCTTAACAATCAGCTGACAGTACTGATGAACCAGATCAGCCCCCATTTTTTCTTCAATACTTTAAATACCTTAAGCGGGTTGATTCAGGAAAATCCCGGAAAAAGCGAGATATTCATCGATAAATTGTCTCATGTTTTCAGGTATATCCTGAATATGCAGGAAACCAGCAAGGTCAGCCTGAAGGAGGAGCTCAAGTTTGCCCGTGATTATGCTTTTTTGCTGCAGGTTAGATTTGAAGAGAAACTGAAGATCAATATTAAGGTAATCGAATCCAACGGCGAAATGGTGCCGTCGTTGTGTACCCAATTGCTGATCGAAAATGTGATCAAGCACAATCGAATGAACCATCAGTTCCCGGTGACTGTTGATATTACCACAGAAGATGGGTATCTAAAAATATCCAACAACCACCAACCGCAGAAAAGCGAAAGTTCTACCGGACTTGGACTGAAAAACCTGAATAGAAGGAGTGAAATCTTGTCAGGCAAACCAATATTGATAGTGCAAACTGCTGATGCTTTTTGTGTAAGTGTTCCATTGATTCATTCGTGAAATGAAGATAATATTGATTGAAGATGAGGGAATTGCCCTCCGAAAACTCAAGAAGATCATTGAGGAAGTTGATCCGGAGGTGAACATCGTTGCTGAACTTGAATCGGTTTACGATGCATTAAACTGGTTTCGGCAACACAACAGTTCTGACATTGACCTAATTTTCTCAGACATTCAGCTTTCTGATGGTCTCTCCTTCGAAATTTTCGAATCCCTTCAAACCGAATTGCCCATTATTTTCACTACTGCGTACGACGAATTCGCCCTTCGGGCTTTTAAACTCAACGGAGTGGATTACCTATTAAAACCTATCCAGAAAGAGGAGGTGCAAAGTGCACTTGTCAAGTTTGCAAGATCCAAATCTGTCTATTCCAGGGATCAACTTTCTCATCTAAATCAAATTATCTGTCAGTTAAAACAACCAACGAAGGCTGCTCCAGTATTTATCGCTTACCTGAAAGACCAAATGATTCCTGTTCCTGCAGCGTCGGTAATCTGTTTTTATACCAGCAACCAAACTGTCTTTGCGATGACGGAAAAGCGGGAATTTGTATTGGGTGAATCCCTGGAGGAAATCGAAAACCGGCTGCCATGGGATCTGTTTTTCCGGGCTAACCGGCAGTTTATCATTCAGAAGAAATTTGTTGCCAGTGCTGAAGTGTATTTTAACAACAGACTTGTGATTCATCTTCAACTGAAGACTCCCGAAAAAATAGTAATCAGCCGTGAGAAGAGTACTCAATTTAAGGATTGGCTGACGGGTAAATAACCTCTCCCTTAATTCTGCTTAAAATTATTACACAGAGTATTTATGACTCCTTGATGAAACTGATTATAGCTTTGAAGTTGTCACATTGTGCAAAATTTACAAGAGAAAAAATGAGGTACACAGAGAGAAAATCGCTTGCGATTTTCCAACTCTGTGAAAATCCGGGGTTTCTCTAAAGAAAATTCAAAATAGCAGAAATTTCTATCTGCTCTCTGTTTTCGATAGATAGTTAGATATTCTCTGTGTTATAAATTTAAACCGTCTCTTACAAAGGCAAAACTATGAGGCTAATTTTCCTGGTAATTATCTTTTGTTGCAATACCCTGTTGAGTGCAACAGCTCAAAAAATTAACGCAGATCAATTTTTTGTTTCTGAGCATTTGAAAGCAGCATCC